>DASWOB010000031.1:0-65691 GCA_036398925.1 Thermoanaerobaculia bacterium | reverse complement strand
GGGCGGAGCCGGGGCCTCCGCAGTCCATATATCTGTGATCCGCACTACGCAGGATGCTCTTACTTCACCCACAGATCAGGGAACGACCGGGGGCCTCCGGCGGCCGGGGCCATCGGCCCCGGACCCCACCTGGTTGGCCTAGCCTCCGCGACACTCTGTCGCGAGATACGAAGGGTTGTGTCGCGGAGGCTAGGCCAACCAGCGGGTCCGGGCCCGTGGCCCGGCCGCCGGAGGCCCCTCGTCGTCTCCTCATCCGTGGGTGAAGTGCGTGCGTTCTGCTTAGGCCCGGCCCACACTCATGACCCGGGTGATCTCGGCGACAGCGTCCGCTTTGTCGCAGACGGTGAGATGGCCTCCGCCGACGCGGCGACGGACTTCGTCGCGGTCGGAGCTGGTCATGAGGATGACGTTGTCGAGGTGCTCGCCGACTTCTTCGCGAAGGTAGGTCAGCACGCCGTAGCCGCTGTGATGGGCGACGTCGGCGTCGATGACGATGGCGTCGTAGTCACTCATCTCGAGCTTTTCGATCGCGTCCCAGCCGTCCGTGGCGCGCTCGCAGGTCACGCGCAACCCTTCACCGGCTTCTTCCAGGGTGCGGAGGATGGTGGGGTTGTCTTCGACGATCAGGATCTTTCCATCGCGGGGCATGATCGCACTCTAGGTGCACGCGCCATGCCGAGGCAAGCACTGCCATTCAGCAGGCGATCGCCGGCTCCGGGTAGAGCGGCGCTGCCAATGGATGAGTATTGCACCATATATCTACGGTGGTCGTCAACCACTGCATTGATGTGGCGCGAGCACTACATCGTTGTATTGCGCGAATCGGTCGACCCAGCGCGAGCGCTACATCGTTCCATTGCGCGAATCGGCCGGCCCAGCGCGAGCGCTACATCGCTCCATTGCGCGAATCGGCCGGCCCAGCGCGAGCGCTACATCGTTCCATTGCGCGAATGGGCCGGCCCAGCGCGAGCGCTACATCGTTCCATTGCGCGAATGGGCCGACCCAGCGCGAGCGCTACATCGTGCCATTGCGCGAATGGGTCGATCCAGCGCCAGCGCTACATCGTTCCATTGCGTGAATGGGTCGATCCAGCGCCAGCGCTACACCGTTCCATTGCGTGAATGGGTCGATCCAGCGCCAGCGCTACACCGTTCCATGGCGCGAATGGGCCGATCCAGCGCCAGCGCTACACCGTTCCATTGCGCGAATGGGTCGATCCAGCGCCAGCGCTACATCATTCCATTGCGTGAATGGGTCGATCCAGCGCCAGCGCTACTCGCACGTAGCGCCGGAACCGGCCGGAGCGGGTCACGCGCCGGTCTTGAGCACCCGGGCGACCCGGGCCAGGAGCACGCTGTTCTTGACCGGCTTGCGGATGAAGTCGACCGCGCCGATCTCGAAGGCCTTCACTTCCGGCTCGTCGCCCGGCAGGCCGGAGATGAAGATGGTCGGCACTTCGATGCCCTTTTCGTTGAGCGCCTCCAGCACTTTGTGGCCGTCGATGAACGGCAGGTCGACGTCGAGGAGCATCAGGTCGACGCGCTCCCGGCCGATCAGCATCAGCGCGTCGGCGCCGTCTTTCGCGAGCAGCACTTCGTAGCCGGCCGTCTTGAGGAGGGCGTTGGTCAGCTCGCGATTGAGCACGTTGTCTTCGACCACCAGCACGTGCTTCCGGCCGTTGTCGCTCTCCGCCGGGGAGGCCGGCTGCGTCGTTCGTTTCTTCCGCAGTGCGACGATGTCCTGCTGCAGCGCTTTCGTGTCCGCCTCCGGCTCGACCGAAAGCTCGCGGCGAAGGACCTTCGCGCAGGTGTCGAACTGCTGCAGGGCCTGCACGAGATCGCCGCTCTGCATGTAGAGGCGCATCAGCGTGCGATGCATCGTCTCCTGCAGCGGATCGATGCGCAGCGAGCGTTGCGCGGTGGCGATGGCGTCATCGAACGCGCCGGCACGGGTGAGTTGCTCGACGAGGTTGGTGTGGGCGCGGAGGGCCATGCGATGCAGGCGATCGCGCTCGGCCAGTGCCCACTGATCGAACTTCTCTTCATCGATCTGGAAGCCGTCGAGGAAGTCGCCCGCGTACAGCTCGATGGCATTCTTCAGCGAATCGACCGTGCCGGTGGCGACGAGCGCCTCGAACTCGGCCACGTCGACGCGCACCAGCGATGCGTCGAGCGCGAGAAAGTCGCCGTCTTCGACGAGCAGCTTTTTGTCCGACAGCTGCCCGAGCTCGCGCCGCATCGTGGAGAGCGTCTGGCGGAGGCTCTGGCGCGCCTGTTCCGGCGCCGTGCTGCTCCAGAGGAGGGTGGCCATCTTGTCGCGCGAGACGAGTTGCGCCGGCTTCGAGCCGAGATAGGCCAGCATGGCCTGCGACTTTTTGGCGGAAATGGCGAACAATGCGCCGCTTTCCGTCCGCATCCGAAAATCACCGAGCAGTTCGAGATGAAGCAGCGTCATCTTGGCGGGCGGATTATCGCCGAAAACGATCACTGGATGGGTGGTTAGTAATACGCCACCGCGTGTGCCGGTGCGACCGCGGTTTCGGTGAGGTCGCAGAGGAAGGCGCGGAGCTCCGGAAGGCGGCCTTCGACGTCCTGTTCGCCGATGTCGATGAGGCGCTTCGTGTAGCTCGGCTCGAAGAGCAGCAGCGAGACAAAGTCGGGCGAGTCGGTCTCTTTCACGCCGAGAGCGCGGAGGAAGAGCTTGAGCTCGGAGGGGAGGTACTTTTCGTAGTCACCGGCCAGTTTGCCGAGGTCGATGGACGGCCGCAGGACGAGCAGGTCGATCGGTTTGAGCCCGTCGCGGTCGCGCGGCTCGAGCTTGCGCAGCAGCTCGTTCATCCGCTCCATGCGCACGACGTCTTCGTCGATGGCGTCGAGAAAGATCGAGTTCACGAGCTGCCCCAGGATCTGTGCAGCCGGCGGATAGCCGGAGACGACCGGCGTCGAGGCTTCCTGCGGCGTGCGCTGATAGCCGGTGGACATGGCGATGATGCGCGTGGCGCCGAGATGCACGGCGGGGGAGAGCGGCGCGGCGAGGCGGATCCCACCGTCCCCATGCCACTGGTCGCCGATGCGCACGGCCGGGAAGACGAACGGCAATGCGGCCGAGGCGAGGACGTGCTCCACCGTGATGTCGGTGACGGCGGTGCGGCCGTTCGGATTCTCGAACGCGTCGAAGTGACGTCCCTGGACCCAGCGGACGCTCTGGCCGGTCGAGTAATCGAGGGTCATCAGCGCGAGCGCGGAGAGGTCGCCGGAACGGATGTTGTCAGCGATGGCCGGCACCGGACATCCGGGTGGGACGCCGAGGACGCGGCAGAGCAGATTGCGCAGCGGGGTGGTGTCGACCAGGGCGCGCTGGCGGGCGCGCGTCCATTTCTTTTTCGGGAAGACCGAGGCCATTGCGGAGCGGAAGGGGAGGAACGCCTTCCAGTCCATGTCGAAGATGTGGTCGCAGGTGAGGTCGCACCACATCTCGCCGAGGCGTTCGGCTTTTTCGGACAACGTGCCGCGCTGCGCGGCCAGATAGACGGCGTTGATGGCGCCGGCCGAGACGCCGGTGATGATCTGAATCTTCAGGCGCGGGAAGTGGCGGGCGATCCCACGGAGAAGGCCCACCTGGTAGGCCGCACGAGCGCCGCCCCCGGTGAGCATCACCGCGATTTCGCTCTGCTGCTCATCGCGCATCAGGGGCTCGAGAATCGGCGCGGCCGTCATAACGGTTGAGTCCTATTGCATCGGTGTTGCCAAAATGCGAGGGCAGCCCGGTGACTGTGATTTGCGTCACACGCAAACTCAGCAGGATGGCAGCATCCATGCTCTTCGTGGGCGGCATGGAACGCCATCGTGTGGCCGTCGTCGGCGGCGGCATCAACGGCGCCGGGATCGCGTGGGAGCTGGCCCGCCGCGACTACGACGTGACCCTCTTCGAGAAGGGGATCTGCGGCGCTCAGACCTCCTCGGCCACCACCAAAATGGTGCACGGCGGGCTGCGTTACCTGGAGACGTTCCAGTTCGCCCTCGTGCGCGAAGCCTTACGCGAGCGCGCGTGGCTGCTCGAGCATCTGCCGGAGCTGGTCCGGCCGCTGGAGATCCTCCTGCCGCTCTACGCCGACAGTCCCCGCAGGAAGTCGACCGTCCGGCTCGGCCTCGTGCTCTACGACCTCTTTGCGGGGCGCAGGAACATTGCGCACCATGCATTTCACCCGGCGCAACGGCTGGCCGGGCGGGCTCCGCTGAAGCCGGAAGGGCTGCGCGGCGGCTTTTCGTACTTTGACGCCCAGGTCGACGACTTCGCGCTGGTCCGCACCGTGGTCGCTTCGGCCGAGCGCGACGGCGCGGTGATCCGCGAGCAGACCCGCGTCGATCGCCTCCGCCGCGACGGCGACGGCTGGATCGTACGGGCCGCCAGCGGCGAGGAGTCGCGCTTCAAGATGATCATCAACGCGGCCGGACCGTGGATGAACGAGCTGCTCCGCGCGAACGGCATCTCCGCGCGCTACGTCCTCTCGCTCGTGCGCGGCTCGCATGTCGTGCTGAAGGAGCGCGTCTGTGAGCCGGGGCTCCTCCTGCAGTCGACCACGGATCGGCGCGTCTTCTTCGTCCTGCCGTGGAAGGGGACCACCCTGGTCGGGACGACGGAAGTCGTGCAGCGGGAGCCGCTCGATGCGGTGCAGGCCAGCGAGGCCGAGATCGACTACCTGCTCAGCCGCTTCAACCGCTACTTCCGTCAGCCGATCTCGCGCGAGGACGTCGCCTCGACTTTCGCCGGGGTGCGGCCGCTGGTGGGACGGGCCACGAACCCGAGCGCGATCGGCCGCGACTCGCGCGTCGTGCGCAATGGCAACGTGATCAACGTCTTCGGCGGAAAGCTCACCACCTTCCTCTCGCTTGCGCGCAAAGTGGCGCTGCGCGTCGATAACCATTTCGGCGCGACGCGCGAGGCGCGGGAGCCGGTGTTTGCCGTTTCGACACTGGCCGCCGCGTCATAATTCGCTGATGAGACTCGTGGTCGCGGTGCTGGCACTGCTCGCTGTTCCGCTGCACGCCCAGATTTCGGAATCGGTGGAAGTGCACGTCCTGGAAGTGGAGGCGACGGTGGTCGATCGCAACGGCAAGACCGTCAGCGATCTGACGCAGGCGGATTTCGCGGTGGAGGTGGCGGGCAAACCGGCGGAGATCACGAACTTTTTCGCCGTACGGCGCGGCGTGGTCGATGACAACGATCCCTCCACACCGGAGCGGGTGATCCCCTCGCGGATCTCCATCTTCGTCGACGACATGCATCTCCATCCGGTCGCGAAGGCGAACGCGATGAAGGCGCTGCGGCAGTACATCGAGAACAAGCTCGACCCGAATGCCACCACCGCTCTCGTGCGCTGGAGCGGATCGTTGAAGATGATCGTGCCGCCGACGCGCGACAAGGCGAAGCTGCTGGCCGGCGTCAAAGAAATGTCGAAAGATCCGGGGCGCCTGGCCGACCTCGAGCACGACATCGAGTTCCTCACCCTCATCGCCGAGGTGCAGGACGTGAACGCCTTCCCCGACTACATGCGCATGCTCAGCGTGCAGTCGTCGCACACGATGGAAGGGCTGACCGAGATCGTGCAGAGCATGGCCGGACTGACCGGCCGGCGCACGGTGCTCTTCATCGGACAGGGTCTTCCGGTGGCGCGGCGGGTGGCACTCGACGGGCTGATCGCCAGCGCGCAGAAAGCGGGGGTGATGATCTCGGCGCTCGATCCGACGGTCGGCCACGAGGAACGCTCGAACGCCACCGACGCGCTGCAGTACTTTGCCCGGGAGACCGGTGGGAAGCTGGTGCGCAATCAGAACGATCTCGGCCGCGCCCTCGATGCGATCACCGAGGAAGCGTCGACGTATTACTCCCTCGGCGTGCGTGCGCCCTCGGCGGGGAACGCGGTCGACGTGGTCGTGAAGCTGCGCAATCGCCCCGAGCTGCGCGTCGTCACGGCCGGCAAACGCGGCGTGCCGTCGGCCGAGGAGCGCCTGGCGAGCAGCGTCCGCTCGCGACTCTACTCGCGCGAGCAGGAGAACCCGCTGAAGGTGATGGTCGCGCTCGTGCCGCCGCGCAAACAGCAGGATCGCTGCGTGCTGACCTTCCAGATCGGCGTCCCCGCCTCCGAGCTGACGCTGATCCCGACCGGCGAGGCCTCGAAAGGCGAGCTGGCCGTGCGCTACGCGATCCTCGACAACGCCGACGGCGAGTCGAACGTGCAGTCGACGGTCAAGGAAGTCTGGCCGCTGCCGAAAGAGATCGTGCGCGAGACCGTATCGTTCGGCGTGCAGGCCGGCCGCAGGTACGTGCTCTCCGTCGCGGTGACCGACGGCGTCTCGCAGGAGACGAGCTATTTGCAGACGGAGGTCGACGCGGGCGGGTGCAGGTGAAGAAGGGCCGAGGGCCGAGGGCCAAGGGGAGAGAACGTTCCCTCCCTCGGCCCTTGACCCTCGGCCCTCGGCCCTTGACCCTCGGCCCTTGACCCTCGGCCCTCGGCCCTCGGCCCTTGACCCTTCTACCGACTACACTTCGCCCGCTATGACCTTCATCCCGACGCTCAACACCGAAGGCAAGTCGCGTCCGCGCATTCCGCGCACGCTCGATCCGGTCGAGGTGCGCATCCTTGGCGCGCTAATGGAGAAGCAGCTCTCGACGCCGGAGTATTACCCGCTCACGCTGAACGCCCTCTCCGCGGCCACGAATCAAAAGTCGAATCGCGAGCCGGTGATGGAGCTGTCGGAAGCGGAGCTGAGCCGCGCGCTCGACCGTCTGCAGGATGAGAAGCTGGTCTGGCGCGTCCTCGGCGGCCGGGCCACCCGTTTCGATCACAACCTCGACAAAGTCTGGAACCTCAACCGGAGCGAGAAGGCGCTGATGACGCTCCTCTTTCTGCGCGGGCCGCAGACCGCGGGCGAGCTGCGCGGGCGCAGCGATCGCCTCCATCAATTCGACACCGTGCAGGAAGTCGAAGAGCTGCTGCGCGACATGGCCTCGCACAGCGAGCCGCTCGTCCGCCAGCTGCCGCGCCGTCCCGGTCAGAAGGAAGAGCGCTGGGCGCACACCGCCGGCGGCGCAATCGTCGAAGAGCCGGTCAGCGCCTCGTCGAGCTCCGAAGAGCCGTCGCGCGGCGAGCCGCTCTCCGTGCGCGTGGGACGGCTCGAAGAACAGGTCGCCGCGCTGAATGCGGCGCTGGCCGATCTGAAGGCGAAGCTGGGCGAATAGCTATCGCGTCCGGAAGCGCACGAACGCGTAAATGCTCTGCGGCTTGTGGCCGTAGCGCTCTTCCGCCAGCTCTTCGAGCTCGTGCGTGTTCTGGTGATAGTCGATGTTGACGCCGATGCCGGCCCGGTAGCGCGAGCCGGCCAGGACGTCGTAGAGATAGCCGACCGTGAAATGCGCGGTCTGTTCGACGGTGGGGACGAACGGATCGCGGGTGAGGAAGAGATCGGTGGGGCGATCGACCCATTCGGCGCGGCCCATGATCGTGCTGCGTGCAGCGCGCAAGGTCAGCTCGAGGCCGTACGCGGTCGAGGCCGGACCGGTCTCGGTCTCACGGCGCGTCCAGAGCGCGGTCGTGGCGACGGCGTCCGTCACGTAGCCGATCGAGGCGGAGGTGATCTCGCGCTTCGTCAGGTCGTCTTCACCGAGCTCGCCGCGGGAGACCTGGATGGCCATGTTGCGGGTCGGCATCAGCGTGAGGCGCATCGAGCTCGAATCGATGTCGCCGTCGGTTTCGATCTCCGTGTAATCGGGTGTGCTGATGGCGTCGTGGAAGACGCTGTATTCGAGGTTCAGCACCTTCGAGGAGTAGCCGAGGGTGATCACGCTGGTCTTGTGATGAAAGCTCTCCTGCACGTCCCACGACAGCGGCGCTTCGGCGAAATCGGTTCCGGAGGCCCGCAGCGCGGCGGGGGGAGCGCCGAGGGCGGGATCGCCGATGGCGGCGGCATAGAGATGAAGGAAAGAAGTTTGCGTTGTGCGGAAAGCGATCTCCGCCGCTGCCTCACCGATGAGGTCGTGCGGACGCATCCGGTCGAGCAGCACCTGGCCGCCTTCCGGCGAGACGTACTGCAGGATCTGCGGGTAGCCTTCCTCCGGGATCGTGTAGGGCTCGGCGGAGACGCGGCCGCGGACGAGGAACGACATCCGCTCACCGAGCTGACCGTGCACGCCGGCGGTCAGCCAGTTCGTCGAGAACGTCTCGTTGCGCTGCTCCTCCGGCCCGCTCTCGCTGACGTAGGTCACGTGGGCGTTGAAGCTGTGGAAGAAGCTCCAGGTGTCCCCGCCCGAGACGAGGTGGGGCAGACGCGTTCCCGGATTCATCGTGGTGCCGGAGACGTGGCGCAGCAGGAAGAGCGAGTCGAGCGCGACATCGTCCGTCGGGAAGGCCGTCTGCGCAAAGGCGGGAAGGGCGGCGAGGAGGAGCACGGCGAGACGAAGCTTCATGTGCGGCGCATTGTGCAACAGCTCTGCCTGCTCGTGCTTCGCGCACCTGTTCAGTCTTTCGGCTGCTCAGCCACTCAGGCAGAGGTGGGCGCTCGCCGCCTGAACCGCTGAATCGCTGTGTGGCTGTGCGGCTTCGGCCCCTCAGACCGTTTCAAAACCGCAACTCCCGCCGCCCCCGGGCGCACAGATACTGCAAGGACATGCGCTTCATTCTGGCGTTCCTTCTTGCTGCCTCCGCGACGGCGCAGCCGGTGACCGAGACCGTCGACGTTCACGTGCTCGAAATCGAGGCGGTGGTCATCGATAAGCAGGGGAAACCGGTGGAGGGGCTGACCAAAGACGATTTCGTCGTCCAGATCGGCAGCCGGCCGGCCGAAATCGCCAACTTCTATGTCGTGAAGCCGCTGCCCGCCGGAGAGGCGGCGCTGCAGGCGCACGGCGGCGCCGATACACGTCTGGTGATCTTCATCGACGATCTTCACCTCCGCCGCCGCGGGAAGAAGCGCGCCATCGATGCGCTGCGCGCGCATCTCGACAAGTTCGATCCGAAGGCGACTGCGATGCTGGTGGTCTGGAACGGCTCGATGAACGTGCGCGTGCCGGCCACGAACGACCGTGCGGTGCTGCTGCGTGCGCTCGAAGCGATCGACCGCGAGCCGCCCCTCGGCACGCGCTACGACGGCGAGCGCCGCGCGATGCTGCGCACCATCGACACCGTCGCCGAAAAGATGACCTCAGCGCGCCAGGGTCCTCCGACCGCGGCCAGCAAGTTCGGCGTGGAGAACGAGAGCGAACGGCCGGAGATCCTCGGCCAGAAGGTGATGACGTTCGCCGAGACCTACTCGCGCGAGACGCAGAACACCCTCGAGGCACTGCGCGAAGCCGTCTCCACGCTCAAGGGCCTGGACGGCCGCAAGGTGCTGCTCTACATCTCCGAAGGGCTGCCGCTGCAGCCGGCCGGCGAAGTGATCGAGTACTGGTCGCGGCTCATGCGCGACGGAAGGCTGCAGCAGCCGGCCGAAGAGCCGATGGACGAATACCTCAAGACCTTCTCCGGCCGCGCGTCGGAGGCGATGCGTTTCGACCAGACCAGCCGCTTTGTCGAGCTCGTGCGGGACGCGCAGGCCGCCCGGGTGATGTTCTCCGCCATCGAGCCGGCCGGTTCCGGCGGCTTCGACGACGCCGGACTGATGGACGAAGGACGCTCGAAACCGGCGCGCGTCGATTCGTCGCTCAGCCGTCACAACCAGCGCTCCGCGATGCAGATGGTGGCGGAAGAAACGGGCGGCCGCTACTTCGCCGACGAGAACGATCTCGAAGTGGTGATGGATGCCCTGGCGGGTCATGTCTCCACCTACTACTCCCTGGCTGTCCGTGCGCCGCAGCAGCGCGACGTCGCTGTTCGCGTGGGCGTGCGCAACCGCAAAGACGTGCGTGTGCTGACGTCGCGGCGCCGCTCCTCGGCGTTGCAGGAAGAAGCGGTCAACGCGGCGGTGCGGGCGCGCCTTTACTCGCGCGAGGCCGTGAATCCGCTCGAAGCGAACGTGCAGTTCGGCGCGGCCTGGCCCGACTCGCGGCGCTGCCGCGTTCCGGTGCAGATCATCATCCCGGCCGGCAAGCTCACGGCCGGCCCGGACGGTAAAGCGGAGTTCTCCGTCCGCGCGATGGTGCTGGACAGCAAACAGCGCGAGTCGAAGATCCAGCACATGGTCCGCAAGATCGTGCCGCAGCCCGACGCGGCCGTGACCGAGTCGATCGCGTTCGGCCTGCAGCCGTCGCGCTACATCGTCTCGCTCGCGATTCTCGACCACGTCACCGGCGAAACGAGCTACATTCAGACGGAGATCGACACGAGCGTCTGCGGTTCCTAGGAGGGCACGGCATGGGCCAGATCGTCTTCGTCACGCTGTTTCTCGGACTGGCGATCGGGCGCGTGCCGGTCGAGCTGCTGGTGACCGGCGACGTGGTGAAGGTGGAGCTCGTGCTTGACCGCCAGGTGGTGGCCACGATCGAGGGGCCGCCGTGGAAAGCGCCGGTGGACCTCGGATTCTCGCTCGCGCCGCATCGCCTCGAAGCACGCGGCTACGACGCGACCGGCCGCCTGATCACCTCGGCCGAGCAGAAGGTCAATGCTCCCGCCTCCGTGCGCGAGCTGCAACTGGTGATGGAGCGGCGCGGCGCCGACGCCGTCGCGCGCATTCTCTGGACGAACCTCGACGCGCTCAAGCCCGACAAGGTGGAGGCGCGCATCGACAATCATCCCGTAATCGTGAAGGACGATCTGACCGTCCCGCTGCCGCGACTCGATGCCGAGACCGTGCACCTGCTCGAGGTCACCGTGCGCAGCGACGCCGGCGATGCCGAAGCGCAGCTCGTCTTCGGCGGCATGTTCGAAGACAGCGCCTCCGCGTCGCTCACCGCCGTGCCGGTGCGCGTGACGGGACGCCGGGTGACTCGCGACGGCGTCGTGGCCAAAGTGAACGACGCGCCGGTGCGGGTGATGGCGCTCGACGACCTGCCGGCCGAGGTCATCTTCGTGCGTGAACCGCTGACGATGGAGTTCGCGCACCTCGCCAAAAAACAGATCGCGTACGAGTCGCTGCCGGGCGGGCGCGCCCCCTCGTCGACGCCGCGCATCATCGGTGACCCGACGCTCGCCACGCAGGATCGCGTGCGGTTCATCTGGCCGGTCTCGCGCAGCGGAAAATCGGGTGCAAACGCATCGCTCTTCTATCCGTCGCGCACTTTCACCACCACGAGCGCGAGCGGCATCGGCGCGCTCCTCGGCCGCGTCTCCCTCGGTCGTCCGGCGACCGAGCTGCGCTTCGCCGACGCGATTGCCGTGGCCGGATGGCAGGCCGCGCAATCGCAGCGTCCGCGCGCGGTGGTGCTGGTCCTCGGCAGTCACCTCGACGACGCCAGCCGCCTCAAGCCCGAGCAGGCGCGCAACTATCTCGAACGCCTCGGCGTCCCGCTCTACGTCTGGAGCGTCATGCGCGACACGGCCCCGGCGGTGAAGGTGTGGGGCCACGTCGTCGACGTCCGCACCGGCAGGAAACTGCGCGACGCCGTCGAACAGCTCCGCCGCGACCTCGACACGCAGCGGATCCTCTGGGTGGAAGGCGACTATCTCGCGACCGAGGTCGAGGTCGCGCACGAGCGCGTGACCGCGCTCGTGCGCTGAGCGCCGCACCGCCGTTCGGGGAGCGGGCGAGACGCCGGGCGAGACGCCCGGCGTTACTCCCGCCCCACCGGATACAACCGCGCTCGCTCGTCGTACCACGGCGTGCGCTGATAGAACCACTGCAGGCGTGCGCGCGGGTCGCCGCGGAAGGCGGCGTCGGTGGCGAGTCTGGCGCGGAACTCGTCGGCGAGCTTCGGGTCGTCGGCCAGCATCTTCGCGGCCATCGGCTCGGCGACGTAGCCTTCGATGTATTCGGTGACGGCGAGGATGGAGTGGAAGAAGCCCCATTGGAAGAGGGAGTCGGGGGAGGAGGGCTCGAGGAGCAGCACCGCCAGCGTGCCGAGCGGCTGATCGGTCGGGACGCGGACCGAGCCGGCGGGGAAGCGCTCGCGGCGCCGCTCGAGCCTGGCCGGGGCGGTGACGCGGATGTGTCCTTCGAACTGCGGCGGCGTGAATTGCGGCTCGTCGAAGCGGTACATCGACAGCTCGACCTCGCGCGGTGCGGTGATCCGTTCGTACTGGATCCCGTGCACGTCGAGGCGCTCGATCACTTCCGGCCAGGTCGACGGCACCCAGTACGCGGCGGGGCGGCCGACGGTGGCGTTGACTTCGTCGATGCGGCGCAGCGGAGCGGTGGTGGTGATCGGCCGGCCGAGCCACTCGATCACTTCGCTGCCGCTGACGGGGGAGAGCGAGCGGCGGGAGGCGACGCCGAGCACCTGCATCGTCTCGCTCTGTCCTTCCGACATCTTCCAGCTGAGCGGAACGACCGCGGGACGCGAGGCGCGGTCGCTCTCGATGGCGCTGCGCAGCGACGGGCCGTTGGCGCCGACCGCGCGGAGGAGCGATTCGAGCAGGACGTACGTGCCGAGGACGCGCTGGTCGTACGGCTTGAGCGAATGGTTCTCGACAAGGATGGTCGGCAGATGGCGGGCATCGCCGTAGCCGTGCGAAAGGCGCGGATCGGAGGCGGCCAGGAAGACGCCGGCGGTAGCCGGATCGTCGGTGAAGATGAGCGGGCCGGGGATGTGACCGGCCGCGCGCAGGTCGCGGTCGGCGATCGGCTTGAGGGTCTTGTCGAGCCAGTTGGCGATGGCGGGCGAATGCGCCCACGGGCCGTTCCAGCCGTACGTGATGTCGTACTGGTAGTCGGCGCCGTCGGTGACGTGCAGGTCGACGTAGAGATCGGGCTGCCACGTGCCGAGGGCGCGCAGCATCGCGCGGGTCTCCGGCGAGTCGGCCTTCATGTAATCGCGGTTGAGGTTGAGGTTGAGCGCGTTCGTGCGCCAGCCGCTCGGGTCGGGGCCGCGCTGATTGATACGGCTGTATTTCGAGATCCGTTCGTGCCCGTCGACGTTGTAGATCGGGACGAAGAGAAAGTTCGCGCGATCGAGCAGCTCCTTCTTCGTGCCGCGCACGGTCATGTCGCGCAGCAGCATCAGCCCCGCGTCTTTGCCGTCGATCTCGCCCGCGTGAATGCCAGCCTGCGCGAAGAGGGTGGGCTTGTTCGTGCGGCGCAGTGCCTCCGGGGTGAACGCGCGCTCTTTCGAGGCGATCACCAGCCAGAGATCGCGCCCTTCCGGGCTCTTGCCGATCGACATCATCCGCAGCTGCGGCGCGGCGGCCACGAGCCGGCGCAGGTACGCGATCGTCTCGTCGTACGTCGGCGTCGCTTTGAGGCCGGACGCCTCGGACCGGGTGATCCACGGATCGCTCGCCGCCACCACCAGCGCACGGCTGGCGCCGTTCCATGGAAGGGCCGGCGGCAGGATCGCGTCGTTCTCGGCCGCGCTTACGGTGAGGGCAGTCAGCAGGAGAAAGAGTGCCGTACGCATGGCGCGCGGTTGTAGCACAGGAGCGCACCCGCGGAGCAGCCGGTGGGCGCGAGCGGTGGTGACAATGGTGTGTGCGGTAGGGGGGAGGTTCCTCGGGTTCCTCGGTTCCTCGGGTTCCTCGGGGGAGGATGTCGCGGTGTGTGTGAGCTTCCAGCCCACCCCTGGTCTCCTGGGACGGAGGTGGGCTGGAAGCCCACACCACACCGCCCGTCCCCGGAAGGGAACTCGCAAGCTGTTGATTCGGGTGGACTTGAAGCATTCGGGGGAGACCGGCGTACCATCAGTGGCGATGGCATCCATGTTCGATCGCCGTGAGTTCCTCAAGCTCGCCGCACTCCTCCCGGCGGCGTGCGTCTCGCTTCCGAAGGGGGATCCGGCCGGCGGGTGGGTGAACGACATCCACTCGCAGCTCAACCGGACCTGGGTGTCGCGGATCGTCAAGCCGGGCTCGGTGGCCGAGCTGCGGCGGGCTATGGCTGGCGACGGCCCGGTGTCGGTTGCAGCGGGGCGGCATGCGATGGGGGGGCAGCAGTTCGCCTCCAACGCGACGCTGATCGACATGAGCGCGATGAACCGCCTGCTGGCGATCGATGAGGCAGCCGGCATCGCCGACGTCGAAGCGGGCATTCAGTGGCCGGAACTGGTGGCGGCGCTGAAGAACAGCCGGTGGGGGATCCGTCAGAAGCAGACCGGCGCCGATCGGCTGTCGATCGGCGGGGCACTGGCGGCGAATGCGCACGGCCGCGGGCTGACGATGGCGCCGATCGTCGGCGACGTCGAGTCGTTCACCCTCGTCGATCCGCGCGGGGAGGAGCTCGAGTGCAGCCGGACGCAGAACGGCGAGCTGTTCGCGCACGTCATCGGCGGCTACGGCCTCTTCGGCATCGTCACGCGGCTCCGGCTGCGGCTCTCTCCGCGGCGCAAGGTGCAGCGGGTCGTCGAGCTGCAGGACATCGACGGCATCATGCGCGGCTTCGACGACCGCATCGCCAAAGGCTTCCTGTATGGCGACTTTCAGTTTTCGGTCGATGACCGTTCGCCCGACTTTCTGCGGCGCGGGGTCTTCTCGTCCTATCGTCCCGTGGCGGACGAGACGCCGATGCCGGCCGCGCAGGCGGAGCTGCATCCCGACGACTGGCTGCGCCTCCTCTATCTGGCGCATGCCGACAAGGGGCAGGCGTTCGAGCGCTACAGCGGTTACTACCTGTCGACGTCGGGGCAGGTCTACTGGTCCGACGAGCACCAGCTGAGTTACTACCCCGACGACTACCACCGCCAGCTCGATCCGCTGCTGAAGACCGCGCGCGGGACGGAGATGATCACGGAGCTTTACGTCCCGCGGCCGCGGCTGGCGGAGTTCATGGGCGCGGCGGCGGAGGAGCTGCGGCGGCGCGGCGAGAACTTGGTCTACGGCACGGTGCGCCTCATCGAGCGTGACAACGAAACAGTCCTGCCGTGGGCGAAGCAGGCGTACGCGTGCGTCATCTTCAACCTGCACGTGGAGCATGGCCCGGCCGGAGAGGCGCGCGCCGCCGAGGCCTTCCGCGCCCTCATCGACCTGGCGCTGGCGCGCGACGGCAATTACTTTCTGACTTACCACCGCTGGGCGAAGCGCGAGCAGGTGGAACGCGGCTATCCGAGGTTCGCCGAGTTTCTGCGGGAGAAACGGCGTCTCGACCCGCGGCGCCGCCTGACCAGCGACTGGTACCGCCATTACGAGCAGATGTTCGCGTCATGATCCACGAGCCGATGACGCTGGCCACCGATTACCTCCTCGGCGTCGTGGCGATGGTCTGCGCGGTGAAGCTGTGGCGCTCGTACCGGATGTGGGCGCTCGCCTTCGCGTTCACCGCCGCCGCCTCGTTCTTCGGGGGGACGTACCACGGTCTCACGCCGGTCGCGCCGCTCTGGAAGGGGACAGTGCTCTCGGTCGGCCTGGCCAGTTTCTTTCTCCTGGCCGGGTACAGTCGCCGCTTTGCGGCGTTCGCGGTCGTGAAGCTGATCGTCTACTCGAGCTGGATGATCGCGCACGACGATTTCGTCTGGGTGATCGCCGATTACGGAACGACGCTCGTGCTGATCGGCATCGCCACCGCCCTCCGCCGCGACCGCGCCACGCCGTGGATCCTCGGCAGCATCGTCGTGTCGGTGGCCGGTGCGCTCGTGCAGATGTCGGGGGTGCGGCTGCACGCGCATTTCAACCACAACGATCTGTATCACGTGATCCAGACGGTGGCGGTGGTGATGCTGTATCGCGCGGGACGGGAGCTGGCGGGTGGTGCCGGAGCGCTCGAATCATCAGACGCGCGGGGTCGTGAGGATTAGCTGTTGAGTTATTGAGCTATTGAGCGAGAAGTGCTTTTTTCGATCACAACACACTCCTCGCTCAATAGCTCAATAGCTCAATAGCTCAACAGCTAACTAAACAGCCCAAGAACCTAAAAAAGGGCGGCCGCTCGTGCGGACCGCCCTCGTAAAAACTCTGTGGTTGTCGTTACTTGGCGAAGACGTCGTCCACGCTGACGATCCGCACGTTTTCCGGCTTGATCCCCAGCTTGTAGTTGCCGATGATCTTGTCCTCTTCGGCGAGCTCCGGCTTCGGGGCGTCGTATTTGATGGACGTCGGGGTGTCGGCCAGCAGCGCGCTGCGCAGCCCCTCGGCGTCCTTGGTAACGATCACCACCTGCATGTTCTTCGTCGAGAGGTGCTTTTTGATCGCGGCGTTGACCTGCTCGCGGGTCAGCTTGCTGTACTGCGCGCGCATGTGCTCCGCGTAGTCGCCGATGCCGAACCACCACGAATCGATCGCGTAGCCGAGGCGCTGGTTCTGGTTCGAGGTCAGCAGGTAGACGTTCTTCATCAGATAGTCGCGGGTCTCGTCGAAGTCTTCCTGCGACAGACCGTTGTCGATCATCTGCTGCGTCTCGTAGAGCGCCAGGCGGAGGGCCATGTGCGCGTTCTCCGGGACGACCGGACGGACCCACACCTCGAACAGCTGCGAGCGGCGGCCGATGTTCGGGCTCGGGAAGAACTGGCTGCCCGGGCGATTGAAGAACTCGATGTACGCGTAGTCGCCGTAGTTCAGGCCGCGCACCTCGCGGATGCGGTCGTAGAGACGGCCGGACGACGCGCGATGCTCGCCGAGCCAGACCCGGGCCACGTTGAGCGCGGCGAAATCGGGATCTTCGCGGGTCACGCTGATCGGATGCCCGAGGGAGATCGCGGTAGCGCGGGTCTCCTTCTTCACCAGTACGACGTCGAGGCCCTTCGGCTGCTTGCCGTTGATGGCCGGCAGCTGCGCGATCGACTGCTCCTCGCTGCCCGGCCCGAGGGCGCCCAGCTCGTCGCTGAGACGGGCCGCGAGCGTGTCGGGGAAGCTGCCGGAGAGGCCGACCACGACATTCGTAGCGTTGTAGTGGTCGGCGACGAACTTCTTCACGTCGGCGAGGGTGATCGACTCGATCCCGGCGACGGTGCCGAGGTTGGTGTGGCCGTACGGCGTGCCGTCGAAGACCACGTTCCAGAGCTGCTCTTTGCCGAGCTCCTCTTCGTTGTTGTTGCGGAGGTCCTGCTTGAGCGAGTTGAGCTGCTGGTCCTTGAGACGCTGGAAGTCTTCCTCACGGAAGCCGGGGGTCAGGAGCTGCGGCAGCACGATGTCGAGGAAGCGGTCGACGTTGTCGCGGTGGACGACGCCGGTGAAGGTGGTCATCTCTTTGTCGACCTGATTGCCGAACGAGCCGGCCATCGGGTAGAGCGCTTTGTTGATCTCGTCGATCCGCATCGACTGCGAGCCGGCGTCGGTGACCATGAGGGCGGCGAGCTGCGCCAGCCCTTCTTTCCCCTTCGGATCGGCGGCCGAGCCGACGGTGAAGAGGAACTTCATCATCACGTTCGGGAGCACCGACTTTTGTTCGATGAAGCGGATGTTGGTCTTCTGTCCGCCGGTGGTGGTGGACGACGCGAGCGTGCCGAGGGCGGGCGGGGTCTTGATCGCGTCCGCCAGCGGCTGCTGCGAGAGCGTGGTCACGACCAGGTTCTTGTCGGTGTAGTACTTGTTGGCGACCTGCTGGATCGTGTCGGGGGTGATCTCCGCGAGGGCGCGGTAGTACTTGTTGATCGTGTCGTACGAGCGCTCGAAGTGGGCGAACGAGGCGATGGTCGAGGCGATGGCGTCGGTGTTGTCGAGCGCGCGGACGAAGCCGTAGCGCGAGTTCGACTTGGCGTCGGCGACGCGCTGCGCGTCGAGCTTCTTCGAGCGCAGGCCGGCGAAGGTCTTGAGGATTTCGTCACGGACGTAGACCGCGTCGGCCGGGTTCTTCACACGCGCGAAGACGGTGAAGATGGTCGGGTCGACGTTCGGGCCGCCGAAGGCGAAGAGCTGATCGACTTTCTGCTCCTGCTCGACGAGGCGCTTGTAGATGTCGGAGGTCTGGCCGAAGGCGAGGTCGAACATGATGTCCATCGACGCCTGATCGGTCATCTGGAAGGCCGACGGACCGTGGAAGCCGACCGTGACCCACGGAAGGGTGGGGGAGGTCCAGGGGACGTGCGCGTAGACCGGGCCTTTGTGCTCGGGCTCCTGCGGGATGTCGGCCGAGAAGCTGCCGCGCTCCCACTTGCCCCAGTACTTTTCGATCATCGGGATGACGCGGTTCGGATCGACGTCGCCCGCCACGATGATGGTGGCCTTCTCGGGCCGGTACCAGCGGCTGAAGAAGGTCTTGGCGTACTCGAACTGGTTGGGCATGTCCTCGATGTCTTTGATGAAGCCCATCGTGGTGTGTTTGTAGGTGTGGGTGGTGTAGGCGGCGTCGCGCTGGACCTCGATGAGCTTGCGGACCGGGCTCTGCGAGTTTTTGTTGTACTCGCCGAGCACCGCGCGCGCCTCGGTCTTAAAGGCCTCTTCCCCGTAGGAGAGGTTCATGAAGCGGTCGGCTTCGATCTCCAGGATCTTCTCGAGGTCGTCCTTGGCGAAGGTGATGTGGTAGTTCGTCAGGTCGTCCGAGGTGTAGGCGTTCTGACGGGCCCCCGCCTTGGTGATGATCGCGTTGTACTCGTCGGGCGGGTAGGCCTTCGTGCCGCGGAACATCATGTGCTCGAAGAAGTGGGCGAAGCCGGACTTGCCGGGCTCGACTTCGTTGCGCGAGCCGGTCTGCATCGGGATCTGCAGCGACACGATGTTGGGGAAGCCGGTCGGGACGACGATGACCTTGAGGCCGTTGGCGAGAGTCTTCTCGGTGGCCTTGAACGGGAGGATGTCACCCGTCGTCGTTGCGCTCTGCTGGGCCATTGCTGTCACCGACAGCACCATGGCGCAGAGAGCCGCCAGAATTCGTGAACGGTACATAACTCTCCTTGCTGTTGTGTGGGTTGGGTTCTCAAACGGGGCGCATCTTAGCTCCCCGCTCACGGCCGAAACAGCCCGTTTTCACAACAAATTACGGCTGAGGAGAGGGGAGGTTCACCGGTTGGGGACGAAGCGGACGGGGATGGGATGAACCGCGAGCTCGGGTGCTCAGCTGCTCGGGATTCAGCTACTCAGTTGTTCAGCTGTTCAGCTACTCAGCTGTTCAGGCGGTACGCGTTGCACTCGGCCTGAACAGCTGAATGGCTGAGCAGCTACCCCACGTTCGCATTCTCGTCCGGAATCTCGATCGGCCCTTCCTTGAGGTCTTCGCGGATGATCAGGTCGAGGAAGAGCTCGCGGACCCCTTCCTGACCGCGCTCGCGGTAGACGCGGCGGACGTCGGAGGGTTTCAGGCCGATGCCGGTCATCGTCTCCAGGTACTGGCAGAAGACGACCGCCCGCGAGCGGAACGAGATCACCAGGATGATCAGCAGGAGCAGGGCGGAAAGGAGCGGCATCGCGGACGCGAACGACTCCAGGCGGAACGCAGTTGAAAGGGTTTCCATCGGACCGGAACGAAGAGTAGCTCCCGGCACCGATCGTGTAAAGAACGTGCCCGGAGGTATCGATGACGGAAGAGCGTTATGAGCCCGTTTCGTGCGACTACCACGATCAGCTCGAAGCCGCGGCCATGCACAAATCGGAAGTCGAACTGGAGTTCGATCTCGAAGGCGTCGCGCAGAAACAGCGCGGCAAGATCGAGGATGTCTACACCACCGACGGCGCAGAGTTCATCCGCTTCGCCTCGGACTCCGGCCCGCTGGAGATCCGACTCGATCACATTATTTCGGTGAAGGAGTAGGATGTAAGGCAGCTGTTCAGCTGTTCAGCGACTCAGTTGCTCAGGCGTTACCCGATCGTGCCTCCGCCTGACGAGCTGAGTGGCTGAACAGCTGAACAGCCGAAGACCCCATGCCCAAGATCCTCTTCTACGCCGGCACAGCCTTCTGCCTCTTTCTCGCGCTCACGAGCGCGGCGGAGGCGGTGCGGCAGTTGAACGACGGGACGCTGGCGTTCGTGGCCTTGCCGGCCTCGGCGGCGTCATCGTGGGCGATCGCTACCGCGTTGATGGTCGGGCTGTCGATCGCGGCGTTGTTTCTCCGGATGGCGGCGCTGCTCGCGGCGCGCAATCTCTTTGCGGCGCTCGTGGCGGTCGTCTCGGTGACCGGCTCGCTGATGATGCTGGCCGGCGTGCTGCTCGTGCAGATGCGCATCAGTACCGTGACCACCGCGCTGCTGGGCGAGGTTCATTTCGCCGGGGTGATGGCCCTCGGGTTCTTCGTCTCGCTGAGTCTTCTTTCGCTGCGGCCGTACTTTAATATCCAGGCGAGCCGCTTCCTCTCCGCGCTGGTCTTCTTCCCGCTGCCGCTCTTCGTGCTGCTGCTGGCGCAGGAGATGTTCATGAAGGCCTCGCCCGCGCCGCTCCCCGCGTCGACCCCGGCCACGCAGGTCTGGTTCGGCGTGCTGGCGCTGCTGTTCCTCTCGATCGCGGTGCACTGCATCCGGCACCGGCATCTCTTCCTCGAGATGACCAACCTCCGCGAGCTGCTCGATCCGCGCGTCGACCCGACCGGCCGTCACCGCATCGGCGGTGTGGCGTTCGATTCGTAGCGCCTGCCGCGGCGCCGCTCCTCCGAACAGCGTCTGGCCATCGCGTCGATCTCCGCCCGTTTCCCCTGCAGCGCTTCGATGGCCGAGGCGCGTCCGTAGTTCCACGTGCGCCAGCTGATGCCCTGCCGCCGGTCCCACCGCCTCTCGGAGCATGGCTCGAGGAGCGCGAGGTTGCGGACGATGAGCGGCGTCGCGTCGGCGCTGAGCTGCAGGGCGTAGTTCGCGTCGAACGGGCGCTGTCCGCGGCGGGCCAGATTGGTCTCGACGATGTACGCGTCGGGGTTGATCGCGTGCAGCACGACCACCAGCGCCACGGCGCTGACCAGCGCGCCGATGGCGAACCGCTCGCGATGTCCGGTCAGCACCGTGACGCTGAACCAGAGCAGGAGGATGGCCACCCAGATCATGAACGCGGTCGTGTAGAAGCGCAGCTCGGTGAGGCCGAACTCGGCGCGATAGAGCTCCATCCGGCGCCACGCGGAGACGGCGATGACCAGGATCAGCGCGATCTGCGCGCCGATCAGCGTCCGAGTCAGACGGATCGAGGTCTTGTCGACCAGCCACTCCGCGATCAGCAGCATCGGCAGCGCCAGCGCGACCACCCACACCATCTCGAAGAAACCGCGCCGCGCGTACTCGGAGTAATTGAGGTTCCGGTCGATCTGCACGAGGCTCGCGCCGCCGAAGAAGTAGCGGAACTGGACGATCACGAACAGCAGGAAGAGCAGATCGATCAGGGCGAGGGCCACGTTCGTCTCGGCCGCGGGAAGGCGGAGGGAGGAGGGGCGCTCGTGCCAGTCGACCGCGCCGCTGCCGATGAGGCTCCGGAAGAAACCGGCGCACACGGCGGCGACGGCAACGATCGTCAGGAGGTGAAGAATCCACGCCTGAAGATCGAAGGCCAGGATGTCGGTGAGGACCCTCGCGAAGGCGGGGTCGGCGTTGCTGAGAAGGATTCCGAAGAGGATCAGCGCCGGCGCGGCGATGAGCGTCCCGCGCAGGGCGACGCCGAACACGCGGCTGGTCGCGCCGCGCGGCATCGCGCTCCACTCGATGTCGCTGAAGAAGAGCTCGAAAAAGCCGGCGATGCTCTGGACCAGCGTGATCACGTGCGCGACGAACAGCTGCATCAGCCCCGCCGCGTGCGCGCGCATCCCGCGGGCGCCGAGGGCCAGGAGGGGGAGGAACATCACCAGCAGCAGCGCGTCGAGCGCGAAGAGGACGTTCGAGTCGCGCCAGACCATCCCGCCGGCCGCCAGGATCGCGGCAATGGCGGGGAAGATCGCCTCACGCCGCGCCTCGGGCCGGTAGCGGCCGACCAGCACCACTGCCGCGAGGACGAAGAGCGTCGTCCAGAGGAAGGCGCCGAAGCCCCACGGGATACGGCGAAGGAGGAGGTCCCCGGCGACGCCGAGAGCGAGAGCGGTGAGCGCAACTCGAATCCACATGATGGACTTTGTAGCACAAAGTGAGCCGCACACTTACAATGCGCCGGCTTTCCGATGGCCATCTGGAACCTCTTCTTCTCGACGCTTCTGCTGCCGCTGATCGGCATCGCGCTGCTGGCGCGCAAGAGCGGCATTCCGCGCGGGAGCTGGATGGCGACGCTCATCCTTTCCGGAGGTCTGGTCGGCTTCAGCTTCTTCGCCGCGCCCTGGGGCTGGTTCGGGGTGCCGCTGCGGTGGCTGCTGGCGCTGTTGTTCGCGCTGGCGGTAGTGGTTTCGTTCCGGCGGCGGCCGGAGGAAGAGCTGAGTGACGACGGTACTCCGATAAATCGGGGGGAGAGCCCTCTGCGGATGATGGGCAAGATCCTGATCGGCCTGTTTTTCGGCTCCGTGGCCATGGGGGCCATCAGCGCGCGGACGCAGCCGGCGCGCGTCCTCGACCTCGGCGTCCCGATTCGTGGCGGTACGTTCCTGATCGCGCACGGCGGCAGCGCTCCGGCCGCGAACGTCTACGCCGGTCACGCCACGCAGGGCTTCGCGGTCGACTTTGTGAAACTCAACGCCATCGGCGCGCGCGCCCGCGGCTTCCAGCCGGACGAGCTGACGAGCTATGCGATCTTCGGCACCCCGGTAATCAGCCCGTGCGACGGCGTGGTCGTGGCGGCCGCGGACGGACTGCCCGACAAGATCTCCTCGGTACCCGACGAGAAAAACGCCTCCGGCAACCAGGTCGTGCTCCGCTGCGGCGACGCCGAGGTCCATCTCGAGCACCTGCAGCGCGGCAGCGTGAGCGTGAAGGCGGGGATGAACGTCCCGCGCGGCACGCCCCTCGGACGCGTCGGGAGCTCCGGCAGCTCGAGCGAGCCGCACCTGCACATCTACGCCATCCGCGAAGGCAAAGCGCTGCCGATGACCTTCGACGGCAAGTGGCTGGTGCGGAATCAGACCATCCGGCGCTGACGGCGATCGGAACTCTACGCGCCGTAGAATCGTCGCATTCACCCATGCGAAAACTGATTGTTGTCCTCGCGTTGTCAGTCCGGAGCACGACGCGGAGCTCGTGATCCAGATGGAGGCGGGGAAGCGGTGATGCGTTCGGTAGAATGAGGGACAGACCTCATGTCCTTCGTTCACCTCCATCTCCATACCGAATACTCCCTGCTCGACGGCGCCTCGCGCCCCGAAGAGCTCGCGAAGCGGGTTGCCAAGCAGGGCATGCCCGCGTGCGCCATCACCGACCACGGCAACATGTTCGGCGCGGTCGAGTTCTACAACGCCATGAAGAAGGAGGGGGTCAAGCCGATCATCGGCTGCGAGATGTACGTCGCGTACGGCTCCCGCTTCGACAAAGCAGGCGTCGAAGACGGCCAGGCCGACGCCGGCGCGAACAACCACCTGATCGTCCTCGCGCAGAACGACGCCGGCTACCGGAACCTCGTCAAGCTCGTCTCCGCCGGCTACACCGAGGGCTTCTACTACAAGCCGCGTATCGACAAAGAACTGCTGCGCGCGCACAGCGAAGGGCTGATCGTCCTCTCGTCGTGCCTCAAGGGCGAAGTCTCGCAGGCGCTGGCGGCCGGCAACTGGCAGAAAGCCAAAGACGCCGCGCTCGCCTACCGCGAGATCCTCGGGCCGGACAACTTCTTCCTCGAGATCCAGGATCACGGCATTCCGGACCAGCAGAAGATCGTCCCGATGATGGCGAAGCTGGGCGACGAGGTCGGGCTGCGGATGGTGGCGACGAACGACTCGCATTACCTCGACAAGAGCGACGCCTTCGCGCACGAGGTTCTCCTCTGCATCGGCACCGGCAAGACCCTCAATGACGAGAAGCGGATGAAGTTCTACTCCGACGACTTCTACGTCAAGGGGCCGGACGAGATGCGGCGCGTCTTCACCGACTATCCGGAAGCGGTCGAGAACACCCTGCGCATCGCCGAGCGGATCAACCTGTCGCTCGACGTGAAGGGGCACTACCTCCCGAACTTCCCGGTGCCGGACGGCTCGTCGCTGGCCGACCACTTCGCGAAGGTGGCTCGCGCCGGTCTCGAGCGGCGCCTGAACGCGAAGGCGCACCTCTTCGCGGCGAAGGCCACCAAGCACGAGGTCCGCGAGTACTGGGACCGGCTCGAGCGCGAGATCGAGATCATCCAGAACATGCAGTTTCCCGGCTACTTTCTCGTGGTCTGGGACTTCATCAAGTACGCGCGCGACCACGGCATCCCGGTCGGACCGGGCCGCGGCTCGGCGGCAGGTTCAGTGGTGGCGTGGGCCCTCGGCATCACGAACGTCGATCCGCTCGAGTACGACCTCCTCTTCGAGCGCTTCCTCAATCCCGAGCGCATCTCGATGCCCGACATCGACCTCGACTTCTGCATGAATCGCCGCGGTGAGGTCATCGAGTACGTCCGCAAGAAATACGGCGAGGAGAACGTCGCCCAGATCATCACCTTCGGGACGATGGCCGCCAAGTCGGTGGTCCGCGATGTCGGCCGCGTGATGGGGCATCCGTACGGCTTCGTCGACAAGATCTCGAAGATGATCCCGGGCGGCCCCGGCGTCACCCTCACCGACGCGAAGAAGGACTCGCCGCAGCTGGCGGAGGCGATCCGCAACGATGACGAGGTGCGGAAGATCATCGAGATCGGCGAGAAGCTGGAAGGGCTCTCGCGCCACGCCGGCATGCACGCCGCCGGCGTCGTGATCACGCCCGAGCCGGTCACGAACTACGTGCCGCTCTACCGCACGAACCGCGATGAAATCGTGACGCAGTTCGACATGCGCGTGGTCGAGAAGATGGGCCTCGTCAAGATGGACTTCCTCGGCCTGCGCACGCTGACGGTCATCGACGACGCCATCAAGTCGGTGAAGCTGGTGGAGGGGAAGGACATCGACATCGATGCGATTCCGCTCGACGATCCGGAGGTGTTCCGCCTCTTCCAGGAGGGACGTACCAAGGGCGTCTTCCAGTTCGAATCAGGCGGCATGGTCGACCTGCTGCGCAAGGCGCGCCCGACGCAGTTCGAGGATCTCGCCGCGCTGAACGCGCTCTATCGCCCCGGCGCGCTCGACGCCGGCATGGTCGACGTCTACGTCAAGTGCAAGAGCGGCACGCAGAAGCCGAAGTATCTCGTGCCGGTGATGAAGGAGCTGCTCGAGGAGACGTACGGCATCATCGTCTACCAGGAGCAGGTCATGCAGATCGCGCAGCGCGTCGCGGCCTACTCGCTCGGCCAGGCGGACCTGCTCCGCAAGGCGATGGGCAAGAAGGACGCGGCGGTCATGGCGGCCGAGCGCGGCAAGTTCGTCGACGGTGCGAGCGCGAACGGCTACGACAGGAAGAAAGCGAACGAGATCTTCGACTACATCGAGCCGTTCGCGCGCTACGGCTTCAACAAATCGCACTCGGTGGCGTACGCGCTGGTGGCGTACCAGACCGCGTGGCTGAAGGTCCACTATCCGCGCCATTTCATGGCCGCTCTGATGAGCTCCGAAATGGACAAGACCGACGCCGTGGTGAAGTTCATCACCGAGGCGAAGTCGATGGGGATCGAAGTCCTGCCGCCGGACGTGAACGAGTCGAACATGTACTTCACCGTGGTCGGCCCGAACATCCGTTTCGGCCTCGGGGCGGTGAAAGGGGTCGGCGAGAGCGCGATCGAGTCGGTGCTCATCGCGCGGCAGAAACTGGGGCGCTTCACCTCGCTGCTGGAGTTCTGCGAAGAGGTCGACCTCCGGGCCTGCAACAAGAAGGTGCTGGAAGCGCTGATCAAATCGGGATCGTTCGACTTCCTCGGCTCGACGCGCAAGATCCTCTTCGACCAGCTCGACACCACCGCCGATTCGGCGCAGCGCTCGAAGGACGAAAAGGAGAAGGGGCAGAACTCCCTCTTCGGGGCGTTCACCGCGGCCGCGACGCCGAAGTCCTCCGCGCCGGCGGTGCTGCTCAAAGGGGCCGAGTGGCCCGACGACGAGAAGCTGCGCTACGAGAAGGAGACCCTCGGCTTCTACATCACCGGGCATCCGCTGAACAAGTACTCGGAGGATCTGGCGATCTTCGCCCCCGGCGTGAACACCGACACGCTCTACCGCTTCGTCGACCAGCAGGTGAACATCGGCGGCATCGTCTCGCAGATCAAAAAGTCGAAGATCAAGAAGGGGCCGAACGAGGGGAAGCTGATGGCGAAGTTCTTCCTCGACGACCAGTACGGCTCGGTCGAAGTGGTGGTCTTCTCCGATCTCTACGCCAAGTACATGCGCTGGCTCGACAACGGCGTGGCCGTCCTCGTGACGGCGATGGTGAAAGACACCGGCGGTCAGGTGGCCGGACGCAGCGCCTCGCTGCAATCAGCCGAGCAGTCGGCGCAGACCATCGACGACGAATACGGCGGGCATCCGGAATCGCGCGGCGCGCGCATCTCCGCGTACGAGTTGCGGCTCGAGGACGCGGAAGAGGATCGCGATCCGAAAGAGGTCGAGCGCGAGAAATACGGCGACCGGACGAACAACTTCGCGTTGTTCGGCGGGGGCGGAGAGGGCGGCGGCGAAGAGGTGGTGCCGCTGTCGGAGGAGGACGCGTTCAACAGCGCCGTCCTCGAGATTGCCGACGCGCCGGTCGAGGCCGCGACGAACTTTGCCGCGCACGCCGCCGCGTTCCACGAATCGCCGATCACTCCCGAGCTCTCCGCGCTCGAGATCGTCCAGCTCGACGGCATCCGCGACAAAAAAGTGCGCGAGATCTCGCTCGAAGTGGCCTACCCGCGGATGAGCGATGAGACAGTCAGGAAGATCCGCGAGATCGTCGAAGAGCACGCCGGCGAGATCCCACTGACCGTGACCATCATCGAGCTCCCGGAGACGATTGCCGCGACCGCCGGGAAGGGGGAGCTGCGGCTGCGCGTGAATCACCACTTTCGCGTCCAGCCGGGCCCGCAGCTCAAGCAGGCGCTGCAAGAGGTTTCGGCGACGGCGCGGTACGTGTTTTAGGCGGGGTGGTGGGCGGCGGCAGCGCGTTGCTCGTTTTGGACTTAACCAAAAGCGGCAGCTCTGCTGCCGCAGTCCGAAACCGTCAGGTCGATCTGACGATGATCATCGCTCCCGGTTCGACCTTCTCGACAGCCTCACGAATCCGCGGTAGCAGTCGACGCAGGTTCGAGAGCGTGGTGTCGACCGTTTCGATCGCCACGATACCGATGTCGAATTGCGCCACGTTCTGCTGGAAACGCATTCGTTGACCGACGGTGAGCAGGACGTCGAACGCCGTCGCAGCGCGCCGGAGGAGGTTGCCGTTGGTAAAACCGGTCCAACCCTCTTCCTGAACCGTGCGAACGCCGAACTCCGGCAGGTCACGCCGAAGTTTCCGCGGCATGTTCTCGTCGAACAGCACCCGTTTCACGCGATCTGTTCGAGCAGCGCCCGCCCCGCTTCTTCAAGAAAACCCACCGCCTGTTCGCGCGTGACGGTGGGAAAGTTGTCCAGGAACTCTTCGAGCGGTTCACCGCTCTCGAGGTAGACCAGCAGTGTGCGGACGGGGACGCGCGTTCCGACGAAGACGGGGGTGCCGCCGAGGATTTCCGGGTCGGAGTGAACGATCTGCGCGCGATCCATGGTCACTGGCTCCGAGGATACGACAGCAATGGGCGGGCCGCCAGACGCGGCTCCTTCGCGTCAGCCGCCGGCCCACTCCGGTTATACTCCCCACAGGTCCGTAGTTATTCAACCTTTACCAAGAGGGAGCGCGGGGCGAATGGGGAAGAGAATGATTCGGCAGTTGGCCGTGATGGCCGTGCTGCTCGTCGCCGCCACGGTCGCGACCGCGGCCGAGTGCATTTCGAAGACGCAGCTGATTGCGACGCGCTCGGTGTTGCCGAACCGGGTGGCCGGGCCGGTGGCCTGGTCGGGCTCGGTGCTGGCGGTCGCGAAGCAGGAGACGGGGTCGGCCAAGGCCATCCACGTCGCCCTCTATGACCAGAATCTCAACGCCGTCACCGCCGATGTGGCGGTCGCTGAGGCCTCGTCCGAGGGGCCGGTGGCGATCCTCTGGAACGGTCTGGAGTTCGGGCTGTTCTACCGGGGGGCCGACTCGCGGATCCGGTTGCAGCGGGTCTCGCAGGCGGGGGAGCTCGTCGGCGGGGCGTTGATCACGCCGAACCACGGCGGGTTCGCGGAGGACGAGTTCCATGTGGTCTGGGACCCGACCCGCTCCGCGTATGTGATGGCGCGGACCATCACCCAGGGGGGCGAGCGCGGTCTCTGGCTGGAGGTCATCGAGCGCGATGGCCGTACGCGCGCCGACCGGCAGATCGAGCTCTTTCCGGCGCGGCCGGGCGCGAATCCGCGCGTGGCAGTGACGCAGAACGGCACGATCGGAATCTTCTACAAACACGCCATCACCGAGCAGCTCACGCTCCTGCGCATCGACGCCAGCGAGACGCTGCATGCCGCCATTCCGGTGGCCACGACGCCGGGGCTTTCGTACGACGTTCACGCGCGCAACAACGTCTTCGGCGTGGTGCGGCGCATCCCTTTCGGCGGAAGCCGCACCGAGATCCGCTGGCTCGCGCTCGATCACACCGGCGCGGTGGTGACGGGCGATCGCCAGCTGCTCGAGTCGCGCGGCCGCGACGTCGGGCCGGTCTCGCTGCGTGGCAATGAGGAGGAGTGGGCGCTGTCGTACGTCGACTCGCCGCTCGGCTTCGACATCGACCGCGGCGAGTTCCGTCTGCATCGCTTCACCACCGCCGGCGGCAGGATCAGCGACACGCTCTTCTCCAACGATCGTTCGCGGTTCAACGCCCTCGGCAGCGATCCGTTCGTCTGGACGGGCGCCTCGTACGTCATGAGCGCGGAGTTCACGGTCTCGGCCAGCGAGGGGAGCGACTCCTATCTCCTCAGCCACTGCCCGATCCGTGCGACGGCCGCGGCCAGCAAGACCACCATTCTGCTTTACGATCCCGTCACCTTCAGCGCGGCGGTGCAGGGCGGCACCGGCCCGTATCGCTACCAGTGGGATTTCGGCGATCGCAACTTCGGCAACGGCTCGCCGGTCTCGCACCTCTACCTGCATACCGGAACCTACACGGCCATCGTGACCGTCACCGATGCGGCGGGCGGAACGAGCATCTCCACCGTGACAGTGCGCGTGATCGAAGGAAAGCGGCGCGCGGTCAGGCCCCGCTAGTCGACTTCAGGTAATCGAGAAACTCCTCTGCCGGCACGGGCGGTTTGATCAGGAAGCCCTGCATCTGATCGCACGAATGCCGGCGGAGGAAGTTCGCCTGTTCGGTGAACTCCACCCCCTCCGCGATCACCTTCAGCCGCAGGCTGTGGGCCATGGCGATGATGGCCGTTACGATGGCCGCGCTGTCGGGGTCGGAGGTGATGTCGTGGATGAACGACTGGTCGATCTTCAGCGTGTCGATCGGGAAGCGCTTCAGGTAGCTCAGCGATGAGTGCCCGGTGCCGAAGTCGTCGAGCGAGATGCGGATGCCGATCTTCTTCAGCTCGTACAGCGTGCGCACGCTGGTCTCCGGACTCTGCATCGCGCTCGACTCGGTGATCTCGAGCTCCAGCAGCCGCGGCGGCAGACCGGTCTCCTCCAGGACGTCGTGCACGCGCGCCACGAGGTCGATCTGCTGGAGCTGCGTCACCGACAGGTTCACCGCCAGCGTCAGCGTGTCGAACCCGCTGTCGTGCCACCGCTTCGCCTGCACGCACGCTTCGCGCAGGGCCCACATGCCGATCGGGATCATCACGCCGGTGGACTCCGCCAACGGAATGAACGTCGCGGGCGGCACGGCGCCGATCTGCGGATGCGTCCAGCGCAGCAGCGCTTCCATACCGCTCACCCGGCCGTTGCTCAGGTCGAAGATCGGCTGGAAGTGCACCTTGAACTCGTCGCTCGTGAGCGCGCGCCGCAGCCCGTGCTCGAGCTGGATCCGCAGCAGCGCCTTGGCGTTGATGATGGCGTTGAAGAGCTGGTAGTTGTCGCGCCCGAGCTCTTTGGCCTGATACATGGCGGTGTCGGAGTTCTTGATCAGCGTCTCCGCGTCGGTTCCATCCTCGGGGAAGAGGCTGATGCCGATGGAAGTGGTGATGAAGAACTCGCGCCCTTCGATGTGGAATGGATGGCGGATCGCCTCGACGATCTTCGTCGCCACCGGCACCGCGTCGTCGCTGCGATTGAGGCGCGGCAGCAGCAGCGTGAACTCGTCGCCGCCCAGGCGCGCCACCGTGTCGCTGTCGCGGACGCAGGCCTGCAGGCGCGCCGCGACCGCCTGCAGCAGCTGATCGCCGATGTTGTGTCCGAGCGAATCGTTGATGACTTTGAAACGGTCGAGATCGAGGAACAGCACGGCCAGATGCGAGCCGTCCCGCTGCGCGTGCGACAGCGCCACGGTCAGCCGGTCCTTGAACAGCAGGCGATTGGGGAGGTTGGTCAGCGCGTCGTGGTAGGCGAGGTGTTTGATCTGCTCCTCGGCATACGTCCGCTCGGTGATGTCGCGGACGACGCAGACCATGCCGCCGCCGTCGATGGCCGTGAGCGAGATCTCCTGCGGAAAATTGACGCCGTCGCGCCGTACGCCGGTGGCCTCGCCGCGCCACCGTCCGCGCTGATGCACGACCGGGACGACGCTGGTGATGAAGCGAACCTGCTCGTGCGGCTCGTAGAGATCGGTCAGCGATTTGGCGATCAGGTCGAGCGGCCTGGTGTAGCCGTACAGCCGCGCGAGCGCATCGTTCGAGTAGATGAACTCGAGCCGCTCGTTGAGGATGCCGATGCCGTCCATCGACGCGGTCATGGCGGCGGACTGCATCCGCAGCGTCTCTTCGGCGCGGCGGCGCGCGGTGATGTCGGTGCCGACGTGAAGGAAGCCGGTGATCGCGCCGTCTTCGGCGCGTAACGCGGTGACCGAAACGGCGACGGTGAGCGTCTCGCCGTTCTTCCTCACGTACGTCCACTCGTGCTCTTCGACGCCTTCGAGCGCGGCGCGGAGCACCAGCACTTCGAAGCCGCTGACGTCGCGGCGATGCTCGGCGGAAAGCCCGCTGGCGTGCTGCACGAGCTCGTGCTCGACGTGGATGTCGAGCAGGGAGCGGGTGCCGATCATCTCCTCCGCCGCATAGCCGAGCATCCGTTCCGCGCCGCTGTTGAAGACGGTGATGGTCCCGTCGGCATCGGTGGCGATGATCGAGACGCGCGTCGCCGCATCGAGCACCGCCTTGCGCTGCGAGTTGGCCGCGCTCAGCGACTCTTCCGCCCGTTTGCGCTCGGTGATGTCGTAGACAAAGCCCTCGAAGTACATCGTCCCCTGCGGGGAGCGGATGCCGTGGGCGTTGAGCTGCACCCACAGCGGCGAGCCGTCTTTCTTCCGCCACTGCAGCTCGTGATGGCTGGCGTAGCCCTGCGGCTCGAAGCGGCGGATCAGCGACTCGCGATCCTCGGCGGCGAGGTACATGTCCTGCGCGAGGTTTTTCGTCAGCAGTTCCTCGACCGAGTCATAGCCGAGCATCCGCGCGAGCGTCGCGTTGGCAGTGATGATCCGTCCGTCGCGGGTCGACTGATAGATGCCCACCGACGCGAAGTCGAAGATGTTGCGGTACTTCTCTTCCGATTGCTGCAGCGCCAGTTCGGCGCGTTTGCGCTCGCTGACGTCGTGAATGATCGAGTAGAGCAGCGTCCGGCTGCCGACCTGCACCGGCGCCGAGTGGACTTCGACGTCGCGGATCTCCCCGTTCGCGCGCATGTGCCGGAAGAGGAAATAGCTGCGCTTCTCGTCGCGCGCCAGCTCCAGCTCGCGGCGGACGCCCTCTTCCCCGAGGACGTTGATGTCCCAGATGCGCATGCTGGTCAGCTCGTCACGCGTGTAGCCGTAGTAGTCGCATGCGGCGAGGTTCGCGTCGACGACCTGACCGGTATTGGGATCGAGGAGGATCTGCACCGCCCGGTTGTTCTCGAACATCTGCCGGTAGCGGCGCTCGCTGTCGCGCAGGGCGTCCTCGCGGCGTTTGTGCTCGCTGGCGGCGGCGACGTGCTGCGCGACGAAGAGCAGCAGTTCCTTGTCGGCCTCGTCGTAGCGGGTCTGTTCGCTGTACGACTGCGTGCCGATGACGCCCCAGGTGCGATCGCCCGTCTTGAGCGGCGCGCCGAGCCAGTCGATGGAGGGTGCCCCGACCGGCTCGACTTCTCCTTCGGCGACGAGCTGCGCGAATAGTTCGGGCGTGGCCAGCAGCGGCTTGCCGGTGCGGAGGACGTACGCCGTCAGACCACGGCCGGGATTCAGCCCGTGCGGCACGACGTCGTGCTCGTCGACGAAGTAGGGGAAGGTCAGGACGTCGCGCTCGCGGTCGTACTCGGCGATGTAGAAGTTGCGCGCGTCCATCAGCTCGCCGACGACCGCGTGTACGGCGCCATAGAACGTGTCGAGCGTTTCGGACTCGCGGCTGAGTTGCGCAATCCGGAACAGCGCCTGCTGGAGCTTCTCGGCTTTGCGCTGCTCGGTGACGTCACGGAAGTACCAGGCCCGCCCTTCGATGATGTTGCCGCTACGCACTGGGACGGTGGTGCGCTCGAGCGTGCGGCCGTCGCGGAGCGGGACCGGATCGTTCGTGCGCACTTCGTCCGGATGTTCGTAGAGGTAGTTGACCAGTTCGATGAAAGCCGGCCAGTCCTCCACCTGCTCGGCCGCGTAGCCGAGGAGCTCGTTGTCGTTGGCGTGGGTCGCGGCGCTCTCGGGGATGCCCCAGAGGTGGAGGAAGCGGTGGTTGTACGTCAGGATGTGGCCGGCGTTGTCGACCACCAGGATGCCGTCGATGGTCGCGTCCTGCTGCGCGCGGAGGATCGCCACGGTCGTGCGGAGGGCCTCACGGCGGGTGGCCACGCCGCCGCGCACCATGCGTGCGAGCGCACGCCAGGCGCGGACGAAGCGCGAAGCTGCCGGCAGGACCGGCACGGGAAGGGGATCGATCGCCATTTCGTGACGGAACGGATTCTAGACGAACGAAACCGAAGTTTCGGTTCAGTCTCCCGGTACCCCGTGCTCGCGGAAGTACTGCCACGCGACGAAGTTGCGGTAAACGAGGAAGCCGATGATCACCGCGAGGAAGAATTGGCGGTTCATCAGACCGTAGACCGCCACCGCCGTTCCGACCACCATTCCGATCCAGACGCTGATCAGGAACGACTGCCCGTCCTTCAGAAACGTGCTGAAGAAGCTGCGGACCGCCTTTCCGCCGTCGAGCGGCGCGACCGGCACCAGGTTGAGGATGCCCCACGCTACATTCGCCCAGATGAGCATCGGTACGAGCGCGACCATCATCGGGTCGGTGTGGAGGAACGCGATGCGCGGCTGGAGCATCGACAGGACGAAGGCGAGGGCGAAGCTCGAGAACGGCCCGGCCAGGCTGATCAGCATGTCGTGGATCGGGCGCGACCGGCGCTCGTTGATGGTCACGCCTCCCATGCCGCCCAGGACGACGTGGCTCGACCCGTAGCCGAAGATCCCGATCGTCCCGGCGTGCGCCAGCTCGTGAACCAGCACGCTGAGGAAGAGCACCGGGATCCAGAGCAGGGCGTACTGCACGCCCCTCTGCGCGTTGTAGTTCGTCGCGACGAAAAAGAGGCAGAGGATGAAGAAGCTGAGGTCGACGTCGATGGACGTGCCACGGATCGATCCGAGGTGGAGCATGTCAGCGCGGAGTATCTCTCATTCCGGGCTCGTCCTGTTCGTCGCGGTCTTCCGGCCGGCGAATCAGCTCGATGACGCGGCCGTCGCGCCCGGTCTCGTACTCGTAGAGCCCCGGATCGCGGTCCGGGTTCTTGCGCATCCACTTGTTCTTGTAGAGATCGCGGTCGCAGGCGCTGAGGAGCTGCGAGACCGTCGGGATGTCGACGAGCACCGAGCAGGCGATGCCGGTGGTCACGCCGACGTGATACTCGGTCGTCTCGAAGCTCCAGCCGCTCTGCGCCACGGCCGCGGCGATGCGGGTGGCGATCGCTTCGACCTCGCGCGGATCGGCGTTGCGGACCAGCATCACGAACTCGTCGCCGCCGTAGCGAGCCACGAGATCCTGCTGCCGGGTGGTCTTCGAGAAGAGTGCGCCGAGGTCGTGCAGGATCCGGTCGCCGGCCATGTGGCCGAGGGTGTCGTTCACGATCTTGAAGTCGTCGAGATCGAACAGCACCAGGCTGATGGCGATCCCCTCCGCCAGCATCCGCTCCGCTTCGGCGAAGAAGTAGCGGCGGTTGAAGAGGCCGGTCAGCTCATCGCGGGTGGCCAGGCCGTACAGCTCCCGGACGGCAGCGTCGAGGCGGCGCTGCCGCGAGATGATCCGCCGCGCGACAGCCAGCTTCGCGGCGATCTCGAGCTCGGTGGCGTGCTTGCTGAGGAAATCGTCGTAGCCGAGCCGGAGGGCGGAGAGTTTCGTCTCCATGTCGTCGCGGCCGGTGAGCATGACCGTGTAAGACTCGGCGTGCCGCTCCTGCGCGCGGATGCCGGTGATCAGCTCCAGGCCGCTGAGGCGGGGCATCTCGCAATCGACGACGAAAAGGTCGAACGTCCGCTCGCCGAGGGCAGAGAGAGCATCGGCGCCGTCCGCGCATTCGTAGACCGAGAAACCGTGGCGGGCGACGAGGGCGGAGATGTACGAGCGATAGCCGTCGTCGTCCTCGACCACCAGCGCTCGCATGGAGGGTTCAGGAGTCTCGTAGTCGGTACGCCGGCGGAGGCTTGTCGCTGTCATTTGGTGGGTGTTGCGGTCGCGTGGCCTGTTTCAATAACTGCGCCATTTGCAGCGTTTTCCGACAACCTCAAGGGAACATTGATCCGAAGCAGATTCGGGCACGTGATGCAGCTCACACTTACAATCATGCGATGACGCTTTTTGCCACCGCCGCGCTTCTTTTTGTCGTCACGCTCCAGCCTTCCGCCGCCGATCTTCCGACGTGGATGGCCGGTACCTGGCGCGGTGAGGTCGATGGGGTGCGGATGGAGGAGCACTGGACGAACGCCGACGGCGACCTGATGCTCGGCCTCCACCGCGACATCACCGCGAAGCGCACCTCGTTCGAATTCATCCGCATCGCGCGGCAGGGGGAGACGCTGGTCTACCTGGCCATGCCGGGCGGCAAACCGGCCACCGCCTTTCCGCTCAAGTCGGTCGAAGCGAACCGCATCGTCTTCGAGAACCTCGAGCACGACTTCCCGCAGCGGATCATCTACTGGCGCGACAGCGAGCAGCTCTGCGCGCGTGTGGAAGGGGCGGGCGAGGCCGGCGAGCAGTGGTGCTGGTCGAGAGTGAAGTGAGAAGCGGTATCGTCGCCCGCATGAAGTTCGAAACCAAAGCCATTCACGCCGGCATGCACATCGATGAAGCGACGGGGGCGGTCGCTCCGCCGATTCATCTCTCCACCACCTTCGAGCGCACCGTGGAAGGGGAGGACTCGCACGGCTACGGCTACATCCGCGAGCACAATCCGACGCAGACGCGACTCGAAGAGGCGCTCGCGGCGATCGACTCCGGCGCCGCGGCGCTCGCCTTCGCGTCAGGGATGGCTGCCGGCGCGGCGCTGCTGCAGTCGCTGCCGCGCGCGACGCACGTGGTCTTTCCCGACGACAGCTACTACACGTTCCGCATTCTGGCCGGCGATCTCTTCGAGCGGTGGGGGCTGACGTGGGAGACCGTGGCCATGGAGGATCTCGACCGGGTGCGCGGCGCCATGCGCGGCAAGGCGACGCTGCTGTGGGCGGAGACTCCGTCGAACCCACTGATGAAGGTGGTCGACCTCGCCGCGCTCGCATCGATCGCCAGGGAGCACGGAGCCACGTTCGTGGTCGACGGTACGTTCGCCACCCCCGCCTTGCAGCGCCCTCTCGAAATGGGCGCGGACGTGGTCCTGCACGCGACCACCAAGTATCTCGGAGGTCACAGCGACGTGGCCGGCGGATCGCTGGCCTTCGCGCGGCGCGATGCGCTGTTCGAGAACGTTCAGCATGTCCGGACGACCGTCGGCGCCATCGCCTCGCCGTTCAACTCCTGGCTGGTGCTGCGCGGCATCCGTTCGCTGTCGGCAAGAATGCGCGTGCATTGCGAGAACGCCCAGCAGATCGCCGAAGCACTCGCGCGTCACGAGCGGGTCGAAGCGGTCTACTACCCCGGCCTTCCATCGCACGCGCGGCACGACGTCGCGAAGCAGCAGATGCGCGGCGGGTTCGGCGGGATGCTGTCGTTCCTCGTGCGCGGCGGCCGCGCCGAGGCGCTCGCGGTGGCGGCCAGGACGAAGCTGTTCGTCCGCGCCACCTCGCTCGGCGGCGTGGAGAGCCTGATCGAGCATCGCGCCTCGAGCGAAGGAGCGACCACGCGCACGCCGCAGAACCTGCTGCGCGTGTCGGTGGGGCTGGAGCACGCAGACGATCTGATCGACGATCTCCAGCAAGCGCTGGGGTGACGGCGGTCCGAGGAACCCGAGGAACCGAGGAACCCGAGGAACCGCCACACGCGATAAACTTCCTCCACCATGGCCAAGAACTTCGAGATCTCCTGTCCCTGCTGCGAGGCGACGATCGTGATCGACCGGATTTCCGGCGAGGTGTTGCTGCACAAAGCGAAGGAGCATCGCGGCGGCGGCGGATCGCTGGAGGCGATGGTGTCGGGCCTCGAGACGCAGAAGACTGAAGCGGCGAAAAAGTTCGATCGCCAGCTCGAAGCGCAGAAAGATCGCGGCCGGATTCTTGAAGAGCGGTTCAAGGAGGCGCTGCAGCGCGCCGAAAAGTCGGACGAAAAATACGTCAACCCGCTCGACTTTGACTAAGTACTCCAGACACCCGATGGCCGTCAGTAAAAAGAAAAAGAGCATCCTTCCCGCCGACTTCGATCCCGACGCCGCCGCCCCAGCGGAAAGCGGCATGTACGGACTGCCTTTTGCGGTCGAAGACTCGAAGGTCGTGGTCGTACCGGTGCCGTTCGAGGCCACCACGTCGTATGGCGGCGGGACGTCGAGCGGCCCCGCGGCGGTTTTCGAAGCGTCGAAGCAGGTCGATCTCTACGACCACGAGACCGGCAAGCCGTACGCGGCCGGCATCGCCATGCTCGACATTCCGAAGAAGATCGTCCGCTGGAACAGCCAGGCAAAGACGATCGCCCGGGCGGTCATCGAAAAAGGTGGGCCGGTCGACAGAAAGACCCGCGCCGCCGCGGAGAAGGTCAACGCCATTTCCGAGCAGGTCAACGGCTGGGTCTACGAGACCACCCGCGCGCTGCTCGAGGAAGGGAAGATGCCGGTCATCCTCGGCGGCGATCACGCCGTGCCGTACGGCGCCATCCGCGCCTATGCGGAGCAGTATCCGGGCATGGGCATCCTCCACCTCGACGCGCATGCCGACCTGCGCGATGCGTACGAGGGCTTCACCTGGTCGCACGCCTCGATCTTCCACAACGTGATGACCCGCCTGGAAGACGTCGGCAAGCTCGTGCAGGTCGGCGTCCGCGATCTCGGTCAGGCCGAGAGCGAGATGATCCGCGACTCGAAAGGGCGCATCGTCACCTTCTTCGATCCCGATCTCGCCGCGCGCAAGGATGAGGGCGTTCCGTTTGCCCGCATCGCCGATGAGATCGTCGCCGCGCTGCCGGACGACGTCTACCTCTCCTGGGACATCGACGGGCTCGATCCCACCCTCTGCCCCGGCACCGGCACGCCCGTCCCTGGCGGGCTCTCGTGGAACGAAGCGATCGCCCTGCTGCGGGCGCTGAAGAAGAGCGGCAAGCGGATCATCGGCCTCGACCTTTGCGAAGTCTCGCCCGGCGAGACGGAGTGGGATGCGAACGTCGGCGCGCGGCTGCTCTACAAGATGATCGGCTTCGCCCTGACCACCCGTCCGTAAACAGCGTCAGCAGCCGATCCCGGCCGTCAAAGGGCACAAATAATCATTGATGGCGCTCCGTCCAGAAATGTTACCTGCCGCCCTCCGGTTCCACTGTGTCCGCAGCAAATAACAATCCGTCCGTCGAACGCCCGAGGCGCTCAAACCGGCTATTCGTGCGTCCGCCGTCCAACGATAACCTTCTGGAGGAGTACGACTTGCGATTTACGACCTGGATCATGGCAGTGACCCTGGCCGCCATCGTGGCGATGCCCGCAGCCGCGCAGTACATCGACGACGCCGTCAACCCCGAAACCGCCGACACGCTCGGCCAGCTCCGCGACGAAGCGGCGCCCGCGGGTGACGACGGAATCGCTCGTCAGGGTGGCGACGACTTCAAGTCTCCCAAGGCCGCCGAGCGCTTCGAGCGCCGGCAGGAAGCCCTCCGTCAGAAGCTCAAGGGTCAGGCGAGCAACGGCAAAGTCCACGAAGTCGCCAAAGGACAGTTCGTCGAGCTCGCGCTCGAGCGCACCGACCGGATCTTCGTGATCCTCGTCGAGTTCGGCAACAACGTCAGCACGAACCCGGCCGTCCCGACCTATCAGGGACCGCTCCATAACTCCATTGCCGAGCCGAACCGCGCGCTCGACAACAGCACCATCTGGCAGGCCGACTACAACCGCGACCACTATCGCGACATGTACTTCAACCGGATGAAGGAGTACTACCGCGTCCAGTCGTCCGGCCGGTACACCTTCAATGGTGACGTCACCGAGTGGGTCAAAGTCCCGTTCAACGGCGCGCGCTACGGCAACAACAGCCTCGGCGACCCCGCCATGTGGACGCTCATCGCCGACGCGATCAACGTCTGGACCAACAACCAGCTCGCCTCCGGCAAGACCCTCGACGAAGTGAAGGCGTACCTCGCCACCTTCGACCAGTGGGATCGCTACGACTACGATCACGACGGCAACTTCGACGAGTCCGACGGCTACATCGATCACTTCCAGATCGTCCACTCGGGTGCCGGCGAAGAGACGGGCGGCGGCGCGCAGGGCGCGAACGCCATCTGGTCGCACCGCTGGGCGGCCTGGTACAACCGCGGCAACGTCGACGGCCCGGCCTTCAACAAGGACGGCGGCGTCGAGTTCGGCGGCGGCTGGGGCGCGAACCCGAACGGTTCGACCACCGGTTCCACCGGCGCTGCGATCTCGAGCGCCAATCCGACCACGGCCGCGACCGTGACTTACGCCCACCCGGTCAACCGCACCGGCATCTGGGTCGGTGACTACACCGTCCAGCCGGAGAACGGCGGCCTCGGTGTCTTCGCGCACGAGTACGGCCACGACCTCGGCCTCCCGGATCATTACGACACCTCTGGCGGCGGCTCGAACGGCACCGGCTACTGGACGGTCATGTCGAGCGGTTCCTACCTCGGCAACGGCCAGACCGACATCGGCCAGGGCCCGGGCGACTTCTACGCGTGGGACAAGCTGCAGCTCGGCTGGCTGACCTACGACATCGCGCAGCACGGCGCCTTCTCCACCCATAAGCTCGGACCGGCGGAAGCGACTACCAAGGCTGCCCAGGCCGTCGTCGTCTCCCTCCCGCCGTCGGCCAACACCTTCCATCTCTACGACCCGACCGCCGGCAGCCTCGCGTACGGCGCCAACGCCTACTGGGGCGGCCGTGGCGACAACCTCGACAACCACATGGTCCGTGAGATGACCGTTCCGGCCGCGGGCGGCGTCCTCCAGATGCGCCTCAACTACGCCATCGAGGCGAACTGGGATTACGCGTACGTCTCCGTCTCCAACAACGGCGGCGCCACCTGGACCAACCTCGCCGGCACCTGGCCGGGCGGCACCAACGGCGCCGCGGTTGCGCTCACCACGAACACCAACGCCAACGGCCAGAACCTCGGCAACGGCATCACCGGCACGACCGCCGGCGCCTGGCGCCTGGCCTCGTTCAACCTGAACGCCTACGCCGGCCAGACGGTCCTCGTCCGCGTCCGCTACAAGACCGACCCGTTCACGTACCTCAGCGGCATGCTCGTCGACGAGATCACCCTCGGCACGATGGTCGACGGCGCCGAGAGCGACGCCGGCTGGACCTTCAACGGCTTCAAGGCCACCAGCGGTGTCGAGGCGTCGAACGCCCCGCACTACTACATCGCCGAGTTCCGCCAGTACCGGACGTACGACAAGGGCCTGCAGACCGGTCCGTACACGTTCGGCCGCGCCGACCGTCCGAAGTGGGTCGACCACTATGCCTATCAGGACGGCCTGCTCATCACCTACTGGGACACGGCCGAAGCGAACAACAACACCAGCGCCCACAAGGGTGAAGGCCGGTCGCTCGTGATCGACTCCCATCCGGAGCCGCTCCTCCGCGACGTTCAGTACCCGGACCAGGCGCCGTTCACCTCGCCGTGGGGCTCGGCCGTCCAGAGCCACGACGCGACCTTCGGCCTCCAGGCGACCGACGCGCTCACGCTGCCGTTCATCGGCCGCCCGACCACGACCTCGCCGTACATCCAGTTCTTCCAGACTCACGCTTCGCAGCCGGGCGTTTCGGTCTTCGACGACCGCAACAGCTACTGGCACTCGCGCATCCCGACCTCGAGCGTCATCGTCCCGAAGACCGGCACGACGATCCGCGTGGTCTCCACCAGCGCGCAGGACACGTTCATGCACGTGCACGTGTCGCCGGCGAACTGAGATTTTCGTCGCAACGATGGAACGACGCCGGCTCTCGCAAGGGGGCCGGCGTTTTTTTTTGTCCCACCCTTCGACTCGCTACGCTCGCTCAGGTTGATCTAGCGACTACGTTCGCCCCCGCTCATCGAGCACCGCCGACTTTGCGTCGATGATCACGTGACGCTCGATCCCCATCAGGTCGCCGATCTTCCGCACCAGGTAGCCCTCGTAGTCGGTCAGCTTTCCGTCGCTGAAGGCCATCCGCCACATCGTCTTCACGATCTCCAGCCGTTCCTCGGCCGCCATGTTCTTGCGGATGTAGTTCGTCAGCGCGAAGTGGTCGATGGTCTTGCGGCGGATCTCGTCGGCCGCTTCCAGCAGCTCCTTCGTGTCGTCATCGCTCAGCTGGAACGCCTTCGCCAGGTAGCCGGTCAGGTCGCCATCTTCGACAGGCGTGAACTCCCCGTCGGCGTGGGCGATGTCGAGCAGCACCGCGGCCGTGGCCAGCCGGAGCGGATCGTGGCGGTAGGCCGGCTGCGGCTCCGAAGTACGCCCGGTCAACATATCGAGGATCTTTGCGATGCTCACGGCGGGGAGTGTATGAAATTCGCCATGCTCGCGTCACGGTTCCGGTGCTGCATGCTCACGAATTTCGATCAGCTCGGCAGTGACGCGTACGTCTGGATCTTCGGCATCTCCCCGGTGCTCGATGCCGACGCGCAGGCGGATGTCCTCCGCCAGGTGGATGGCTTCCTCAGCCAGTGGGCCTCGCACGGCACGCCGGTCGTCGGCGCGCGCGACCTCCGCGAGGGCAGCTTCCTCATCATTGCCGCCGATGCGCGCTCCGAGCGCTCGGGCTGCTCGATCGACCGGATGTTCGGCACGCTGCGCGAGCTCGAGCAGCGCCACAAGATCCAGATCCTCGACGCCAACCGGGTCTTCTTCCGCGAAGACGGCGCCGGCGTCCGCGCCGTGCCGCGCGCCCAGTTCCGCGAGGTGGCCACCGAAGAGACCATCGTCTTCGACACCACCGCTGAAACGCTCAACGATATCCGCAGCGGTTCGTGGGAAAAGCCTGCATCGGAGTCGTGGCACCGTCAGCTTCTGTAAATTCGCGGTGCAGTTTCCGATGTAACCGGTTGCAGTAACAAAGGCCGGGCGGTACCCTCGGAACATGATCTCGATCAGGCGCGCAGTTCCCTCCGATGCCGTGCGTGCCACCGAGGTGGCGCGGAGCGCGAAGGCCCACTGGGGATATCCGGCCGAATGGCTGGCCCGGTGGCACGATGGGCTCGCCATCAAAGAACAGGACATCGAAGTGCACCCCACCTATGTGGCGGTCGTTGAAGACGAAGTGGTCGGCGTCTGCCAGGTGCAGGGCGACAGCGGCCGCTTCATGCTCGAGCACGTATGGGTCGATCCGGCCGCGCATGGCCGCGGGGTGGGACGGGCCCTCGTCGAGCACGCCAAGGGGAGCGTCGACGGCATCCTGCACATCGTGGCCGACCCGAATGCCGAACCGTTCTATCTGAAGCTCGGCGCGGAACGGGTCGGCGAGGTGGAAGCGCCGATGCCGGGCGCGCCCGGACGGAAGCTGCCGCTGCTCGAGCTGCCTGCCGGCCGCTGATGCCTACGGTCGAGCTGAACGGGACCTCGTTGTTCTACGAGCTCGCCGGCGAAGGCGAGCCGCTCGTGCTGCTCAACGGAATCCTGATGACCACCCAGTCGTGGGTGCTGCAGAAGCGCGCCCTCGTCGGCCGCTTCCAGCTGGTGATGCACGACTTCCGCGGCCAGATGCGCAGCGCGAAACCTCCCGGCCCTTACACGCTGCAGACCCACGTCGACGATCTGGAGGCACTGCTCGATCACCTCGGCATCGAGCGCGCCCTCTTCGCCGGTACCTCCTACGGCGGCGAGATCGCGATGATGTTCGCCACGCAGCATCCCCACCGGGTCAGAAAGCTGGCCGTCATCGCCAGCGTCAGCGAGGTCGGCCCCGAGCTGACGGCGAAGATCGACACGTGGGCGCGGGCGGCCCGCGACGCGACGCCGCAGGAGTTCTACGACACCACTGTCCCGTACAACTACTCGCCCGAGTTCCGCCAGGCGCAGCCGGAGATCCTCGAGCAGGCCAGAAGCCGGATCGCCGAGCTGCCGCCGGAGTTCTTCCGCGCCTTTACTGAGCTGGTGGAGGCCTTCCGCCACCTCGACGTCACCGATGACCTCGGAAAGATCACCGCCCCGACGCTGGTCCTCGCCGCCGAGGGGGACGCGCTCAAGCCGCTGCCCTACAGCCGCCTGATCGCCGAGCGGATCCCGAACGCCGAGCTGCGGGTCATCCCCGGCGGCCACGCCGTGGTGATCGAGAACGCGGCCGCCGTCAACCAGGCGCTGCTGGAGTTTTTCGGCAGTTGAGAATGGAGAATTGGTGAATGGAGCACGGGGCGCGCGCACGTCCGGGCATCTTCCTCAATTCTCAATTCTCCATTTTCAATTGCGTGACGCTGCGTCACGATCTGACCCTCTTGCGTGTCATGGGCGGGTCACAGTCTGCGCCGCTGGATCACTCCGTGACCCTCCTTTCGCCTGCCTCTTCCGTGTAAAGCATTGGAAACATTGAGGTGGCCAACGGGTCACCAGATGGCGCCATCGTTGCGCTAGAGGGGAAGCGCAGAGAGAAACAAAATTCTTCAAGGAGATCCCCAGGAAAATGGCTAAATACACCAGAATCATCACCTCGGTTGTTCTCGCGGCTGCAGTCGCGATTCCGGCGGCAGCGGCGCGCCCGGAAAAAGTCGAAGGCAACTACTACGTTGCGTTCAAAAACGGCGTGCAGGCGAGCGATCGGGCGATGCTGAAGTCGCAGGGCGCCTCGGTCCGCGACGAGTTCCCGGAAGCGCGTGCGGTCGAAGTGCGCATCTCGAACCCGATGGCGGTTCAGGGGATCGCCAACAACCCGCGCGTCGAGTACGTCGAAGAAGTGCCGATGCGCTACAAGCTCGACCTCAGCACGGCGCAGCTCGCGCCGAGCCTCTCGAACGGCCTCTACGGCATTCTGACCACCAAGTCGAACGTCGCCAATGGCGCCGGCTTCACCGGCAGCGGCATCAAGGTCGGCGTTGCGGACACGCAGCTCGACGTCGCCCACAGCGACATCGCCGGCAACCTGGTCGGCCACACCGACTGCGTCGGCAAGAACCCCTGCTCGGGCAGCGGCTGGCAGAACGACGGTGAGACGCATGCGACGCACGTCGCCGGCACCATTCTCGCCGTGAACAACGGCAGCGGCGTGGCCGGTGTCGCCTACAACGCCAAGCTCGCGCACGCTCGCGTCCTCGGCCCGAACGGCGGCTCGACCTCCGACATCATGCGCGGCGTCCGCTGGCTGGTGGAGAACCAGGGCTGCAAGATCGTCAACCTCTCCCTCGGCGGCGGCATGAAGTCGCGCACCGAAGAGAACTTCTACAAAGAGATGCGCACCAAAGGCGCGCTCGTCGTCGCCGCCACCGGCAATGACGCCGCCACCCGCATCTCCTACCCGGCCGCTTACGCGGTCAACGTCGCGGTCGGCGCGGTCGACGTCAATGACGTCGTGGCCACCTTCTCGAACCGCGGCACCGGCATCGACATCACCGCCCCGGGCGTGATGGTCCTGTCGGCCGTTCCGGCCAACAGCGGTTCGGAAGCCCACGTCACCGCCGGCAGCCAGTACCGCGCCTTCGGCATGGAGTTCGCCCCGAAGACCGCCGGCGTCAGCGGCAACCTCGTGTACTGCGGCCTCGGCCAGGCGGGTGAGTTCCCGGCCGCCGTCGCCGGCAACATCGCGCTGATTCAGCGCGGCACGATCGACTTCGTCACCAAGGTCAACAACGCGAAGGCCGCCGGTGCGACCGCCGCCATCATCTACAACAACGCCGCCGGCGAGTTCACCGGCACCCTCGGCGCCGCCGGTAACTACATCCCGGCCGTCTCCGTCTCCGACGTCGCTGGCGCGGCCCTCCGCACCCAGGCCACCGGCACCGTGGTCGACAAGGTCTCGAACTGGGATCACATGGACGGCACCTCGATGGCCACCCCGCACGCCGCGGGCGTCGCCGCCCTCATCTGGTCGTCGAACCTCAGCCTCACGGCGAACGACGTCGAGACCAAGCTGAAGAACGGTTGCGACGACAAGGGCGCCGCCGGCTACGACACCACCTACGGCTACGGCCGCGTCAACGCCGCCAAGTCCCTCGGCCTCCCGAACTGAGCCTCACCCGCAACAAAGTGAAAGGGCCCGGCGAAAGCCGGGCCTTTTTTGTTGTCGGGCTGTCGTGGGATCAGCACCGCGAATCAGCCGCCGCCCTTCCGGTAGATTTCCTTCCGGTCGCCGATTCGAACGACATACACCACTAAGATGTCGTCTTGCATTTCGTAGAGAATCCGAAAGTTGCCTTGTCTGAGGCGATATTTCTCATTCGTGCCTGAGAGTTTCTCGACACCCGCAGGCCGCGGATTGTCGGCCAACGCCATGATCCGTTGCGCAATCCGCTCGCGATCCTTCTTTCCGGCGATCGTCTCGAGTTCTTTAGCAGCCGATTTCTTGATGACGATCCTATAGCTTGCCACTACGTCTCAGCCTCAGCACAACCTCTTCGAAATCGAGCGTCGGCTCGCGACGACGCTTCTCGAACACTTCCAGGTCCGCGGCGTCCTCGGACAGGGTCTGCCGAACGGCGTCGTTCACGACGTCGGAAATGGATCGGTCCATCGCTGCAGCTTTCAGGCGCAGCGCTCGATGAAGCTCGGGATCAAAGTAGATGGTCGATCGCTTCGGCGCAGGCATGCAGGCATCATAACGTCATGACGTTCCGCGCGTCATCAGCGTACGTGTGCGCGTGGTCTCGGGGTCAGAGCTTCGCTCTTTCGGCTGCACGGGCGACCGGGATCGCCGTTACGGGGAGCGGGCGTCGAACGTGTCGTGCTAATTGGAGTGCAACCATGCCGCCGAATGACGCGCCGCCGAGGACGAAGGGGCGTGATGTGTCGACGGATGAAGCGAGACGCTGTGCGTAATGGGCTAACGGCTCATCGGGTGCAGCCGGGTCGATCCACTCGATGACGTGCAGCTCCGCGGCGCAGGACCGCTGAGAATCGAAGAGTCTCCGATCCGCACCGACAGCGGGAAGGAGCAGCAGGCGCTTCGTCATCTTCGATCCTATGGTGGCACCGGAAGCTCCGGGTATCGAGAGGAATGCTCGGAGACTCGAGAGGAACGCTCGTGAGTATCGAGAGGAACGCTCGAAGCATCGAGAGGAATGGTCGTGGGTATCGAGAGGAACGCTCGAAGCATTGAAAGGAATGGTCGTCAGTATCGAGAGGAACGCTCGAAGCATCGAGAGGAATGGTCGTGAGTATCGAAAGGAACGCTCGAAGCGTCGAAAGGAATGGTCATGACCATCGATCGGAATGCTCCGAGCGTCGCGAGGAATGCTCTGAGCATCGCGAGGAATGCTCCGAGCGATCCTGTTGATACTCGTCTCCTATCCTTTCGATACAACCGTCCTTTGAAAGGGACGCCGATCACGGTCGTGCATGGCCTCTCCTGTGACACTTTAAATTGTCACAGGCGGATCGCTTGACATTTTGCTGTTGCAGGTTCAATCTTTTCTCAACGCAGAGGCGACGCTTGAGTCATGGCGTCCGATTCCCGAGCGTCGCGTCGGCGGGATGTTCAGGGTCGGCGCGGGCAAGCGGTTGCTGAACGTGCTTGTGTAATGGCCATCAGCATTCCGTGGAGTTGAGCGGTGCTCCTCCAGCCTCCCCGGTTCAGCAACGTGCGGACGCGTGCGTGTGCCTTTCTGGCTCCTGAGGCTCGCGGGCTCGGGATATCGTCAACCGGCCGTGGCGGCGCGTGGCCGCCCCGGTCAACCGAATGCATCGGTCGGAGATCGGTGTGTCCGGTTCAACCCGGGCCCGCACACGACAGTGCGCGTCCATCGAGGTCTTTTTCGATGAGCAAAATTACGACCCCCAAACCTTCCACCGTTGAAGCGACTGGAGCTCAGGCGATGACTCCGGAGGAGATCGTCGCGCAACTGCGCATCCTGCGTCAGCACATCCCCGACTTCGGACCGCTGGAGGTGTCGGACGCCGCGTCACTGCGGCGCGCCGCAACCGTCCACGACGATCTCATTCAGGCGAGCGCCAACACGGTCGGCGCGTCGGCACACGTTACCCATGCCCTCGGCCGGGACGCCGATTCGCTGCGCAATGAGCGGATCGACGTCAGCCGCTGGAGCGCTGTCGAGGATGAGTTGCAGGCGATGCACAAAGGTGTGGCCTCGGCCAACCTGACCCGCCGTCACCGTCTCGGCCTCGCCGCGCTGCAGACGTACATGATCACCCGCCAGCTGGTCCGCCAGCGCGAGCACGCCAACCTGCTGCCGCACGTCGAAGCCATGCGGCGTGCCGCCAAGTTCGGCCGCAAGCGCCCGAAGACCGCCGAACCGCCGGAGCAGAAGCTGCCGGCTCCGGCCCCACCGTCAAGCTCGTAGTCCCACCATTCGACCGGCCGGGCGCGCAAGCGCTCGGCCGTTTTTATCGAAATTCATCCAGTCCAGATCGGCCACGACCAGGAGCGTGAATCAGCCAGCCGTGGCCAACGATCGCCGGCGTTCCCGCAGCGAGAGCACGAGCCAGGTCAGCACGATCGCGGCGAGCGGCAGCAGGTAGTGGAGCGGTCCGCGATGCACGAATCCTAACGCCAATTGCGCTTCATCGTGGCGCTGTGCAGCTGGATTCAACAGTGCGCTGGCGATCCAGTCGAACGAGAACAGCGCCGCAAGGTAGAGGGTGGAAGAGAGGATCACCGCGAGAGCACCGCTGACGAGGCGCATGCCCGACCGGCGGAGGAGCGCACGGTAGATGCGACGGACGAGCAGCGTCAGGAAGGCGGCGCTGATCGAAATGATGATGGTGGCGATCCACACACTCCGCGCGACCGCGGACGGATCCACTTCAGTCGTGCCCACGGGCGAATGGTCTCACGACAAAAGGGCCCGGCGTTCGCCGGGCCTCGCTGGTGAACTAATACCGAGCGCCTGCCGGACCAGCGCTTTCTGCTGGTCGTCGTGGCGGTGATGCGAGCCGGTTGCCGGAGCGGCGGACTTTGGGCGGCCGACGTACTGGAGTTTCTGGCCGTCGCGCAGGACCGACTCGAGGCGCTCCTGGACGAAGGGCCAGGCGCCCATGTTGCGCGGCTCTTCCTGCACCCAGATGATCTCGGTGGCGTTGGGGTAGCCGGCCAGGGCGTCGACGAGGAGTTGCTGGGGAAATGGATAGAACTGCTCGAGGCGGAGCAGTGCGACGTTGGCGTTGGCCTGATCGCGCGCGTTCCTGAGATCGTAGTAGACCTTGCCGCTGCTGATGACCACGCGCTGGACCTGGTCGCTGGTGGCGACGTCGTGCAGCACCGGCTCGAAGCGGCCGTTGGTCAGCTCGCCAATCTGCGAGGTGGCCATCGGATGCCGCAGCAGCGACTTCGGGGTCATGATCACCAGCGGCTTGCGCGGGTTGTTCTTCATCTGGCGGCGCAGGGCGTGGAAGTACTGCGCCGGCGTAGTCGGATAGATGACCTGCATGTTGCCTTCGGCGCAGAGCGTCAGGAAGCGCTCGAGGCGCGCCGAGGAGTGCTCGGGGCCCTGCCCTTCGTAACCGTGCGGGAGGTTCATCACCAGGCCGCTGTGCTGTCCCCACTTTTCTTCAGCGCTGGAGATGAATTGGTCGATGACGATCTGCGCGCCGTTCATGAAGTCGCCGAACTGCGCTTCCCAGATCACCAGCGAGCCGGGATCGGCCACCGAGTAGCCGTACTCGAAGCCGAGCACGCCGTATTCGGAGAGCAGCGAGTCGTAGACCGCGAAGTTGACCTCCGCCACCGGATCGTTCGTCTCGGTGGAGAGGGCGTTGTCGACGACCACCGGATCGACGACCGGAGCCGACGTCGCTGCCTGCGCCAGCGTGTTGAGCGGCACATATGGTTCGCCGGTCGCAAAGTCGTGGACCATGGAGTGGCGGTGCGAGAACGTGCCGCGGCCGACGTCCTGGCCGGAGAGGCGGACGCGGAAGCCGTCGATGAGGAGCGATCCGAACGCGAGCTGCTCCGCCGTCCCCCAGTCCATCGGCTCTTTCCCCTCAGCCATGGCCCGGCGCTTGTTCAGCACCGGCTTGAGCTTCGGGTGAGCGGTGAACGTTTCGGGCGTGGTGGTGATCGCTTCACCGACGCGCGCCAGCACCTCGGGTGTGATGGACGTGTCGGGCGAGGGGACGTTCTGGTAGCCGGTCTCCTCTTCGTCGGTCCAGAGCGGATCGCGGTCGGAATGCGGATGCTCCTGCTCTTTGGTGCGGTCGAACGCTTCCTGGAGCTTGCCCTGGTAGTGATCGAGCCACTCCTCCGCTTCCTTCGGATCGATGTCGCCTTTGCGGAGCAGCTGTTCCGTGTAGATCTTCCGGACCGAGCGGTGCTCCTTGATCAGCTTGTACATCTTCGGCTGCGTGAGCGACGGCTCGTCGCCCTCGTTGTGGCCGTGCCGCCGGTAGCAGACCAGGTCGATGACCACGTCCTTGTGGAACTGCTGGCGGAAGTCGTACGCCAGTTTCATCGCGCGGATGCACGCTTCCGGGTCGTCGCCGTTCACGTGGAAGATCGGCGCCTGCACCATCTTCGCGACATCGGTGGCGTAGACCGAGGAACGGGCCGACTCCGGACCGGTGGTGAAACCGATCTGGTTGTTGATGACCACGTGCACCGTACCGCCGGTCTTGTACCCCTTGAGCTGCGAGAGGTTCAGCGTCTCGGCGACGACGCCCTGTCCGGCGAATGCGGCGTCGCCGTGCAGCAGCACCGGGATGACCAGAGCGCGGTTGCGATCGTTGAGCAGCTTCTGTTTGGCCCGGGCCATCCCTTCGACGATCGGATCGACCGCTTCGAGGTGCGACGGATTCGAAGCGAGGGAGAGCTTCATGTACGACCCGCCCGGCGTCTGATGGACCCCTTCGGCGCCGAGGTGATATTTCACGTCGCCGGAGCCCTCGCGGGAGTTCGGATCGATGTCGCCTTCGAACTCGCGGAAGATCTGCTCGTACGATTTGCCGAGCGTATTGGCCAGCACGTTGAGACGGCCGCGGTGCGCCATCCCGATCACCGCCTCGACCACGCCGTCCTGCGCCGCTTCGTTGAAGAGGAAGTCGAGCATCGGGATCAGCGACTCGGCGCCCTCGAGCGAGAAGCGCTTGTGGCCGACGTACTTGGTGTGCAGGAAGCGCTCGAACGACTCGGCGTCGTTGAGCTTCATCAGGATGCGGCGTTTGGTGGCGCCGTCGAGCGGCTGTTTGTTGCGGGCCGGCTCCATCCGGTCCTGGAGCCAGCTTTTCTGCTGCGTCTCCTGGATGTGCATGTACTCGGGGCCGATCTTGCCGCAGTAGGTGTCGCGCAGCGTGTCGAGGATGTCGCGCAGCTTGCCGGTCTGCTTGCCGCAAAGGCCGCCGCAGACGAACTCGCGGTCGAGGTCCCACAGCGTGAAGCCCCAGAACTGCGGATCGAGCTCGTTGTGCCGCGGCACGTGGTACTCGAGCGGATCGATGTCGGCGATGAGATGGCCGCGCACGCGATACGCGTTGATCATCTGCAGCGCGGCCGCTTCGCGCGCCACCAGCTCGTCCATGGTCGTCGAGCCGAGGGTCATGCGATGCCGGTCTTTCGCCCAGCGCACCGGTTCGTACGGGATGCGCAGGTCGCGATAGATGTCGTCGTAGAAGTCGTCGTTGCCGACCAGCAGCTCGTGCACGCGTTTGAGGAACGCGCCCGATTCGGCCCCCTGGATGATGCGATGGTCGTAGGTCGACGTCATCGTCATCACCTTGGAGATGCCGAGGTCGGCCAGGACGCTCGGGTCGGTGGCGGAGTACTCGGCCGGGTAGTCGATCTGTCCGGTGGCGATGATCGTGCCCTGGGAGGCCATCAACCGCGGGACGGAGGCGACGGTGCCGATCGTGCCCGGATTGGTGAGCGAGATCGTCGTCCCTTCAAAGTCGGAGATCTCGAGGGTGTTCGCGCGCGCCTTGCGCACGATGTCGTTGTAGGCCTTGAGGAACTGCGCAAAGTCGAGGGTCTGCGCGCGCTTGACGTTCGGGACGACCAGCGAGCGGCTGCCGTCTTTTTTCTCGACGTCGATGGCCAGGCCGATGTTGACGTCTTCACGGTCGAGGCGCGCCGGGGTCGTCTCCTGCATCGTGAAGCCGGAGTTCATCCGCGGCTGTTCCTGCACCGCCTTGACGATGGCCCAGGCGATGATGTGCGTGAACGACGCTTTCGGCTGGCCGACCAGCGCCAGGTGGTTGTTGAGGACGCGGCGGTTCTCCTCCAGCACTTTGACCGGGATCGTGCGGATGGAGGTCGCGGTCGGGACCGTGAGCGACGCCTCCATGTTCTGGACGATCTTCGAGGCCACACCGCGGAGCGGCACGACGCTGCCGGCAGGCGAGGGAACAGGTGTCGGCCGCGGTGCTGCCGGAGCGGGCGCTGATGCGGCGGCCGGCTTCGGCGCGGCCTGCGGGGCGCTGGACACGGCCTGTGGGGCCGGCGCGCTGCGTGCGGCGCCGACGGCGACGCGCTCTTCGACCTCTTCTTCTTCCTCTTCGACCTGGGGGTCGTAATCGGCGAAGAACTCGCGCCAGCTGCTGCTGACCGATTGCGGGTCGGTGCGGAACTTTTCGTACAGCTCTTCGATGAATGCGATGTTGGCGCCGAACGGCGTGGCAGATGACATGCTGGTTTCCTAAACGTTGGTCAAGGGCGGGCGATTCTCGCGCGCTTTGGGCGCCGCGTAGTCTATTCGCTCGCTTCGGCGACGGTGTGCGACAGGGCGGTGATGCCCAGCCATCCGAATCCCGCGGCGAAACCGCCGAGGACGTCGGACGGGAAGTGCACCCCGAAGTAGACGCGGGAGAAGCCGACGCTGAGGATGATCATGCCGGCCATCGTGTGCGCGACCGCCTGGATCGGCAGCGACTGCCGCTCGACGAGGTGATGCATGACGATCGGGTACGTCGCCGCGGAAAGCAGCGAGTGTCCGCTCGGGAAGCTGTGCGACTTCGGCAGCTTGATCCGCCGCGCGAGCTCCTGCGGACGCTGCCGCTGGAAGACGTTCTTGAGGATGGTGTTGATGGCCATCGCTCCGCCGGTCGAGACCACGACCGTCCAAGCGTCGTGCTTGCGTCCCTGACGGATCATCATCACGGCGGTCAGGGCGGCGGCGGTGCCGATGGCGGCGTGCGAGCCGAGCTGCGTGGCGGTATGCAGGACGTGATGCATGGGCGGATTGTCGATGCGATGCACCGTTTCCATGATCGCGTCGTCGTAGATGTCGGCGTGCCCTTCCACGACGTGGTCCGCCTGCTTTTTAAAGAACCAGAAGGCGAGCGCGGCCAGCACGACTCCGCCGCTGCGGCCGATGGCCAGAGGGAGGAAATGCTGCCGCCGTTTGCCCTGGCGGAGCGGTTCTTTGGTCGTCTTCTTCTTCACGGCGCGGAGTCTATGAGCGCGGCCTCTCGAACGCAATGAAGCGATGTGCTGCTTTTGCGCCACACGACTTCTCGTAAAAGGCCAGCGCATCCGTCCAGGGGATGACCGCTTTCGTGTATCCGAGCCGCCGCAGGTCGGCCAGTGAGGCGAGAAGGAGCGTTTTGCCGAGCCCCCGTCCGCGCAGCGAGGTGGACACGCCGGTCGGGCCGAAGAAGCCGAGCCCGGCGTTGTTGACGTCGTGCGCGGCGAAGCCGGTGATCTCGCCGTGGTCTTCGGTGTGAAAGAGGGGAGGGAGCTCGCGCGCGAACGCCTTCTCCGCTTCGAACCGCCAGATACGGCCGAACTGGCGCTCGATGAAGGCGAGCACGCGCGGGGCGTCCTCGCGGGTCGTGCGCCGCGCCTGGCCGTCGGCTTCGATGCCGTCCAGACGGACCTCGAGGTTCCAGGTCTCTGCACCAGGCATGTAGCCGAGGGAGGTCAGGAAGGCGCGGGTGCTGGCGTCGCTCTCCACGACCCCCGGCGTAAAGTAGTTGCCCGCTTCGGCGGCGATGCGAGTGGCCCCGCGCGCTTCGGCATCGGCGAGCAGCCGGCGTCCGATGCCGCGGTGACGCGACTCGGGCGCGACGGCGAGGATGCGCACCCATCGTCCGCAGCTGACTGCCGCTCCGGCGATGCGGCCGTCCTCCTCGAAAACGCGGCAGAGCGCCTCTCCGGCGATGCCGTCCCCGAAGCATTTCTCCTCCGCCACGCGCGCCAGGTCGTACGGCGCGTCGTTGGCGCGCGCGAACAGCTCACGCAGCGCGGTCAGGTCGTGGCGGGAGGCCGTGCGGATCATGCGTGCGTACGTTAACGGATTCCGGGTGAGTAGACGACGGGAGGCCTCCGGCGGCCGGGGCCATCGGCCCCGGACCCCATTGGTTGGCCTGGCCTCCGCGACACTGTGTCGCAGATACGAGGCTGTGTCGCGGAGGCTAGCCCAACCAATGGGTCCGGGCCTGTGGCCCGGCCGCCGGAGGCCTCCCGTCGTCTCCCATCCGTGGGTTCTGCTCAGTGCCGCACGGCACGCCGGCGGGGGGCCGGCTCGACCACCTCGAGGCTGATGCCGCTCGCCCCCGCGCCGCGCGGAGAGGTGATGCGCACCCAGTAGTCGTACCGCGTGGGATACGAAGGGGTGAACGTGATCTCGCGGCCGGTGCCGATCGCGCTGCTGTAGACGCCGTCCAGCCGCCCGTTGTACCAGGTGAACGTCGCGTCGGGCTCGTCGGAGACCGCTCGCAGGGTCACGGTTTTCCCGAGCGCCAGCACTCCCTCCACCGCAATCGCCACCGGCAGTTCCTCCTCGGCAACCACGATCATCGGCGAGACGGCCCGGTACTCCGAGCCCCATTGGATCCAGTGCGCGCCGGTGACGCCCGGCCGGATCGCGGTGATCCGGACCTGCGTCGGGGACGACGTCGGGAGGACGCCGTCGACGAGAGCGATCGTCGGATCGTCGGAGCGTAACGTCATGTGAGGGAAGGGGTAGAGCGAGACGCCGCTCACCCACGCCCCGGAGACTGTCACCGTGACAGTCTGGCCGGGGCGCAGCTGAATGTAGCTGGGGCGATAGAGCGGAGCCCACAAGGCGTGTGCAGCGGTGGTGAGAAAGAGGGCCACTGCACACGCGGCGAATCGGCTCATGCCCGTGGTACGAGCTTGCTTCCGGGGTCGTCTACTGCGGCTTCGTTTACTGCGGATCGACGAACGTCGCGTCGCCTGTGTCGGCGCGCACGACCGAGGCGTAGGCGTAGACCCCGACCGGCGAGGTGACATGCACGTGCGCACCGTCGATCGTGCCGTCGGCGAGGAACGCCGCGAAGATGTCGTTGATCTGCCGGACTGACAGCGGCGGCACCTCGACGGCCAGGAAGCCGACCTCGCCGCCGCTGCCGTCGCTCATCGACAGCCAGATCACCAGCGGGAAGGCGTACGGGTTGGCGATGCCGAGGTTGGTGCGGTTGCCGTTCGCGTTCGACAGGCCGATCAGGTCGTACTCCGGCCGGAGATCGTCCACCACGATGCCGCGGATCGACTGACCGTACTCGCCGGCCGCGGAGACGTTGTAAACCCGCGCCCGCGCGGTCACCCGTCCGGGGCCTGCCGGGAAAGAGATCATCAGCATGCCGCCGCCATCGTTCACGCCGAAGAGCTCCGGCAGCACGTCATGCGAGGTGAAGGTGGCCCGCCGCGCGAGGTCGAACGTCTTGATCGCCGGCGCCACACCCGGCCGGAAGAGCCGCACCGTCACTGGCGTCGGCCCGGCCGTGACCATCGTGTTCGCAATCACGAGCCCGGTCCGCCATTTCGTCCCTTCGGCGCCGTCCCCGCGGAAGACGGCCGGGATCAGGAGGTCGGTCGCCCACGCCGCGGGGGCGAGGGCGATCATCAATGAGAAGGCGAGAGCCATGCGTTTCATCGGAAGCCTCACAGTTTGTAAAACGCTTCGTGGACGATCTGCCCGGCGCGCCACTGCTGCACGGCCACCTGACGGACGTTGACGTCGCCCCAGGCGCTGTGCGTGAAGGCGAGCTCCCACTCGTTCATCGCCAGGCCGCGCTCGTCATCGACGGTGCTGGCGATCAGCTTCGCGTCCCATTTGGTCAGCCCGCCGACGAACGCTTCCTCGCGGGCGAGATTCGGCTCTTTCCCTTCCGTGGCCGGCTCGCCGTTGCCGAGCATCACTACGTTGGGGGCGTAGTAGCGATCGAAACCCTCGAGGAGCTGGCGCTGCGCGATCAGGCGGTTGAGGTCATCGACAGAAGTACGGATGGACATGGTGGTTCTCTCCTTTCGTTCGTGCGTGCGGGTTCAGATGCGGTTGCTGAGGAAGCGGTCGATGGAGGCGCGGCCGGCGCCGCCGATGACGAGGGCGGTGGCGATCCCGACGACCAGCAGGTGGTACTCGAAGCCCTCACCGCCCTGCGTTCCGCTCCAGTTCATGAAGAAATGCGCGCGATGCATCATCAGGGCGGCGATGCCGATGGTCGCGCCGACGCCGAGGGCGGCGATGCGGGTGGCGAAGCCGAAGATGAGCGCGAGCGCGCCGAGCGATTCCGCGGCGATCCCCAGGACGCCGATGGCCGCCGGAATGCCGACCGACTCGAAGTAGCCGAGGGTGGCGGAGAAGCCGTAGCCGCCGAAGAGACCGACCGTCTTCTGCAGGCCGTGGGGAAGGATGACGATGCCGAGGATCAGGCGAAGGACGAGGCTGGTCCAGGAAGCGTCGGTGCCGACGATCGTGGCAACGGTACGGCGGAAGGCGCTGGCGGTGAGGCTGTCGTGATCGTGCATCTGCAGGGTAGTCATGGTTTCGTTCTCCTTTTCGTTGACATGTAAAATATTGCGTGGTCGTGCAGGTGATCGGGAATCGGGGTGCGTTACGTTTCGAGATTGGCCCGGATGACGCCGAGCGCTTCGAGGAGGATGGCGATCTGTTCGTCGGAGAGGCCGCGGGTGATGTCTTTGTCCCAGTTGTCGATCGGCTCGTCGAGCGTTTCGAGCAGCCGGAGACCGGCGGGGGTGATCTGACAGAGCGTGCAGCGGCGGTCGCCGCCCCACTGCTCGCGCCGGAGAAGCCCGCGCTCCTCCAGGTTGTTGACGTGACGGGTGATGCCGGGTGCCGGCTCGATCAGCCGCTCGGCGATCTCCATCGTCGGCAGCGGCGCACGCGCGCCCCGCAGGATGCGCAGCACGTTGTACTGCTGCATGGTGATGCCCTGCTCGGCAAAGAGCTCCTCCCCCTTGCGCCGGACCAGATGCGCGGTCCGAAGCAGCGCCACCAGCGTCTCCGCCCCCGGGTTGTTGAACGGGCGGGTCTGCTTGATCTCGTCGAGGAGTGAGCGTGCCATGGCGAGAAGATAGGTCCAATCGTTTTACGTGTCAAGTGTTTTAAGGCAGAGCTGCTCAGCTGTTCAGCCGTTCAGCTGTTCGGCGGGCCCTGAGCAGCTGAACAGCTGAGGAGCTGAGTCAGCTCAGCGCTCCGGCACCCCGCTCGCAATGCTCCGTCCGCATGACTGCCGTCGTCCGCTGTCCGGCCTGCGGGCAGGCCAACCGCGTCCCTGCTGTGGCGGCGGGGAAGAGGGTGGTCTGCGCGCGCTGCAAGGCGCCGCTGGACGGTGGCGGCAACACGCCGGCGACGCTGCGCGACGCCGACTTTGCGCAGCAGGTGGGGAAAGGCGACTGGGTGGTCGACTTCTGGGCGGCGTGGTGCGGCCCCTGCCGGATGATCGGGCCGGTGATCGAGGAACTGGCCGGGGAGCGTCCGTCGGTCCGCTTCGGCAAGCTGAACGTCGACGAGAACCCGAACACCGCGGCGCGGTTCCGCGTGCAAGGGATTCCGCTGCTGGTTTTCCTGCGCGACGGCTCGGAAGTGGGGCGGGTCGTCGGCGCCGTTCCGAAGTCGCAGATCGAGGCGGAGATCGGCCGCCGGTTCGGGACCTGACCGGTGGCCACCATCAAGACCTTCGATCCACGCCATGAGCCGCGTTCGCGCGGCGAGCTGGCGCTGTTCTTTCAGAAAGTGCTGGTGATCGTCTTCACCGCGATCGCGCTGGCGCTCTTCTGGGCCGTGCGCGACGTGCTGATCGTCGTCTTCATTGCCGCGGTGCTCGCGGCCGGTATCGCGCCGGCGGTGCGGCGCGTGCGGATCATGTGGCGCTTCTGGTTCCACCGGAAGATCTCGCGCGGCGGGGCAGTGATGGTGGTCTACCTGCCGTTCGTCGTGGCGGTGGTCGTCGGGGCGATCCTGATCGTGCCGCAGTTCGTGGTGGAGGCCAAGCAGCTCAATGCCGAGCTGCCGCGGCTCATCGAAGAGAACATCCTCAAGCCGCTCGAGCGCTTCGTGCCGATGGGCGCCATCCGCGAGCAGCTGCGCGGCGGCGTCGAGGTCCCCCGCGCGCGGGTGTTCCTCTATGTACGCAGCGCGGCGACCGCCATCGCCTCGGCCATCGCCATCCTTTTCATGATCGTCTACATGCTGATCGACGCGGAGCGGCTGCGGAACCTCTTTCTCCTGATCTATCCACCCGAGCGGCGCGGGGGGAAGCGGGTGATGCTCCGCCGGGTGGCCCGGAAGATGAGCTCCTGGCTCTCGGGGCAGCTCATGCTCGCGGCGATCATCGGCGTCTCGTCGTACGTCGCCTTCCTCGCGCTGCGCATCCCGTACGCCTTGCCGCTGGCTCTCCTGGCCGCGGTCGGGGAGATGGTGCCGGTCATCGGGCCGACCATCGGGGCGGTGCCGGCACTCGCGGTGGCGCTGCTCCACTCGCGATGGCAATTCTGGAGCGTGCTCGGTTTCGCGGTGGTCCTCCAGAAGGTCGAGAACCTTTTCATCGTGCCGCGGGTGATGTCGCGGAAGGTGGAGGTCTCACCGCTCGCGATCTTCGTCGCCTTCATGATGGGCGGTACGCTCCTCGGCGTCATCGGCGCGATCATCGCCGTCCCCGCGGCGGTCGTCGTGCAGGTGCTGTTCGAGGAGGCCTTCGTCTCGCCCCGCGAGCGGCGGCAGGACGTCGATCGGGCCGGTACGCTCGTTCGCCGCGCCGAATAGGTGCGGTGATCCACGCCGGAGTAGGCGCGTCGCCCACTGCCGGCAGGCCGTTCTGTCCGCTACACTTCCGCCCATGCTGCACAAATCGCTCGCTGTCGCCGTTACCCTGACCGCCCTCTGCCTTCCCGCTGCTGCTCAATCCGACTCAGCGGCAGAGAACACCTGGTCGTGGCGCCATCGCTTCGAGCTGCGCGGCGACTACCGCTGGAGCGCCGACGAGGAGCATCCGCTTCGCCTGCAGTTCCCCCCGGATGCCGTTCCGCCGGGGCGCACCAACGTCTTCCTCGAAACTCCCGATCCCGGCAGCCACGTCGAGCTGAACGTGGCCGACGTGCAGCTCGACCTCCGCTACGGCGAAATGTTCGCCGCACGCGCGAAAGTGCACGTTCAGGGGCTGCATCGGCGCAATCCGACCTCCAGCGACCGGAAGATCGACGCCGACGAGCTCTTCGTCCGCTTCGGCCGGCTGCCCGAGTTTCTCGACCGTCCGGAAGGGACGTCGTTCTTCGTGCAGGCCGGCAAGTTCCCGAAGATGGAGCGGCAGCCGACCCGTCTCCTCGAAAGCTACGGCCTCGCCGCGACGTCGTTCAACCGCTTCGAGGACGTGCAGCTCCTGACCGGCGGCACGATCGGCCGCAACCTCTACTGGCGCTTCGCCGCGGCGAACGGCAATCCACTCTTCTTCCGCGACTCGAACGCTCTGGCCGGCGACAACGGCACGCCCGAGCTCCTCCAGCGCAACCCGGTCACCAAATACGGCAGCGGCTTCCCGATCCTCTACAACGCCGAAACGGAGGAGCTCTTCTACGACGGCGATCACGTGCAGCTCGGCCAGGGTCTCGGCTATCGCTGGGCGCGCGAGGACGGGACCCTCGGCTTCGACCTGATCGCCTTTCACTACCGCAGGACGCTGGCGCAGGAGGAGGACCTCACCGGGACGTTCTACGGCGGCGACATCGACCTGCTCGACGGCGCCCCCCAGGTCGGCGTCGGCAGCCTCCCGATCACCAGCCGCGTCAAAGAGGAGTACGGCGCCCGCCTCTACGCCGAGTGGCACAAGCTGACCTCCACGGTCCAGTTCACCAAGCAGAACGTGGCTGGCCTGCAGCGCGAAGGATGGGAGCTCGAGACCGGCTACGAGATCCCCTTCCGCTTCGGCCCCTTCGAGTTCATCCAGCCCGCCGCCCGCCTCAGCGGCTTCACCAACCGCTTCACCGGTCCCGTTACCTACACCGCCCCGAGCGTCTGGTGGCAATGGACCAAGATCGACGGCGGCCTGCGCATCGGCATGAAGCGCGGCCTCGATCTGACGATGGAGTACACGAAACACAACGTCGGCTCGCGAAGGAAGCTCAACCTGCGGGAAACGCTGGTGACGTTGCGGTGGCGGGTGGGGTAGGGTGAGGAGGAGCCGTTCAGCTGTTCAGCTCCTCAGCGGTTCCGTCGGCGGTGCGCGCGGCGCACGGCGCCTTCCCTGAACAGCTGAAGAGCTGAGTCGCTGACGGGCTCACCTCAGCGGCAACTTTCTTGCTCTTCCTCTCGGCGGAGGTCAATGATGCGTAACGAAATGATCGGAGCGGTCGTCCGACGGGCGATCGAACATCCGGAGTTCCGCCGCCGGTTGATGGAGAGTCCCGAGGAGGCGCTGCAGTCGCATGGCTTCGCCCTCGAGGATGCGGACATGGCCGAGATCAACAACATCCGCACGTCGATCGGCGACGGCAGCGGAGAGGATGTCGAGCAGCGGCTGGTCAGCATCGCCGAGCAGTACGGCGTTCATCCCCGTCCCGCCGAGTAACCCCGGGCCCGATCCCGCCTTCCGAAACGCGCCGGCTTTCACGCCGGCGCGTGTCTTTTTGGCCCCTCGTTCGTCTCAATCCGCAGCGGAATTTGTCCTGACAGAGCCCGGTTCGAATCGACGCCAAACTGGCCCGCGTCAACAAATTGCGGAGCACTACCAACTATTATTAGCGAAACGAGGCAGCCGACCGGATGAGCCTTCTGAACCGCAATCGGGCGCTTTTTACCGCGCTCGCCATGTTTTTCTTTCTCTCCGCGACGAGCGCGTTCGCGGCCAACCCCTCGCCCCGCAACCACGCACGCATGGCGTTCGACGAGCGCAACGGTACCGCCATCCTCTTCGGCGGCCACGGCAACGTCGATCGCGCCACCGGCCTGACCTACGACGCGAATGAGACCTGGGCCTGGACCGGCACCCGCTGGGTACAGCGTTTTCCGCTGACCTCCCCCCCCGGCCGCTCCGGCCACGTCATGGTCTACGACTCGAAGCGGGGCCGGATCGTGATGTTCGGCGGACGCACCCAGAAGCTCGCGATCGAGGACGACGCCCCCTTCGGCTTCCTGAACGACACCTGGGTCTACGAGAACAACGACTGGCGGAAGCTCGAGACGGCCAACGCGCCGACCCCGCGCTACTTCGCCGGCGCCACGTACGACCGCGTCCGCGACCGGGTCATCCTCTTCGGCGGCAACGAGCCGACCTCCGACGTCGACGTCGACGATCCGGTCTACGACACCTGGGAGTTCGACGGCAGCAACTGGATCAGCGTCAGCGGCACGCAGCCGGAGGTCGCCAAGCCGAACCTTGGCTACGACATCGCCCGCAACACGACCTACATGCTGGGCGTCAACGACAAGCTCGAGACGCAGATGTACGAGTACAACTCGACCAGCCGCGTCTGGGAGAAGCGGACGCCGACCAAGCTGCCCCCCTGCGTCAACGAGGGGGCGATGGCTTACTTCAGCTGGCCGCGCAAACTCGGTCTGATCTACGTCGGCGGTCTCTGCACCACCGACCAGTCGACGGCCGAGAGCGTCTACATCTGGGACGGCGCCAACTGGATCGACTACGGCACCAATCTCACCATTTCCCGCGCGACCGGCATGGCCGTCGCCTTCGACAACGTGCGGGAGGAGATGGTGATGTTCGGCGGACAGCTGATCTTCAGCACCATCCGCTCGACGACCTACACGCTCGACTCCAACTGGCGCTTCCAGTTCAACGCGCTCAAACCGACCGCTCGCTCGCAGATGGTCTTCCGCGCCGATCCGATCAACAACACGATCTGGCTGTACGGCGGCCTCAACGAGTTCGGCGATACGTACCAGGAGGACTTCTGGGGCTATCGCAAAGGCTCCTGGTTCGCGGTGCCGTCGCAGGACAAGACGCCGGCGAACTGCGGCGCGCCGTATTCCGCGTTCGATACCGATCGCGGGCGGCTGCTCGTCAGTTGCGTCGGCGAGGACCTGTACGAGTGGGACGGCACGACGTGGAAGTTCTTCGACAACGTGAAGGAGAACCCCGACGCGCGCCGCTTCGCTAACATGGTTTACGACGAGAACCTGAAGAAGACGGTGCTGTTCGGCGGCTTCGAGACCGATAACTACCTGCGCGACACGTGGGTGTGGGACGGCACGAAGTGGACCGAGGTCAAGCCCGACAACTCGCGTCGCCCGGAGCACCGCGGCAACTTCCAGATGTGGTACGACGGTAACCTGAAGAAGACCGTGATCTACAGCGGCCTCGGACGCCCGAACCTCGACTCGCGCATCACCCGCTACAGCGACATGTGGGCGTTCGACGGCAGCGGCTGGACGAAGCTCAATCCCGCGACCACACCCGGCGAACGTTTCGGCGCAGCGGTCGCTCGCCATCCGGAAATGAACAAGGTCTACCTCTTCGGCGGTCTTTCCCTGGAGAAGGAAGGCGACGTCGCGACACGCCAGTACTTCGCGAACGACACGTGGGAGTGGGACGGCACGAACTGGACGAAACTCGAGCTCGCCGCCGACAGCCAGATTCCGACGGGACGCCAGAGCGCCGGCTTCGCCTTCGACCCGCAGACCCGCAAGCTCGTGATGTACGGCGGCTATAACGGCTTCTACCTCTCCGACGTCTGGGAATTCGACCCGGTGGCGAAGAAGTGGACCCCGCGGGAGGAGATGTTCACCTCGCGCCGCCGCGCCAGCGGCCGCTGATCCATCCGCTTTCCCCCTCGTTGCGCCGGCGCCTCAAAACGCCGGCGCAACCTTTTGAGAAGGTTCCTCGGTTCCTTGAGTTCCTCGGAGACTCGGTCACGTTCTCGCCGAGGAACTCCGAGGAACCGAGGAACCCGAGGAACCCGAGGAACCATTTTGATATACCTTATGACGCCCATGACCGAGACACTCGTTCCTCATTCGCCGGCGTACGATCCGGCGCGTTTCCGGCGCAGCCTGGCCGACGCGATGGAGCTGATGCATGGCGTCGACGCGGTTGCGGCCGAGGAGCGCGCGGCTGCGCTCGCGAAACGGTCGCTGAAGAAAGAAGCGAAGGTGTGGGGTCTGAAGCTGGCCATCAGCATGATCGACCTCACCACGCTCGAGGGGAAGGACACCGTCGGCAAAGTCCACGCGCTCTGCCAGAAGGCTATCCGACCGGACGCCTCCGATCCGACCATTCCCCACGTCGGCGCGGTCTGCGTCTATCCGACGATGGTGCCGACCGTGCGGAAGGCGCTGCAGGGGAGTGGCGTCAAAGTCGCGGCCGTGGCCACCGGTTTCCCGAGCGGCCAGACCTTCACATCGATCAAAGTGCAGGAGACGCGCGAGACCGTCGCGGCCGGCGCCGATGAGATCGACATGGTCATCGACCGCGGCGCGTTCCTCTCCGGCAACTTCCAGAAGGTCTTCGATGAAGTGGCCGAGGTAAAGGAAGCGTGCGGTCCGGCTCACCTCAAGGTCATTCTGGAGACTGGCGAGCTGGCGAACTACGATCAGGTGCGCAAAGCGTCGCTGATCGCCATGTACGCCGGCGCCGATTTCATCAAGACCTCCACGGGGAAAGTCGGCACCAACGCGACGCTGCCGGTGACGCTGGTGATGCTCGAGGCGATTCGCGATTTCCACCACGTCACCGGAAAGATGATCGGTATGAAGCCGGCCGGCGGGATTTCGAATGCGAAGCTCGCGCTGTCGTACCTCGTCCTGCTCTATGAAACGCTCGGCGGCGCGTGGATGACGCCCGATCTGTTCCGGATCGGCGCTTCTACGCTCCTCAATGACATCCTCATGCAACTGCGGAAGGAACGCACCGGCGCATACCAGTCGGGCGATTACTTCACGCTCGACTAAATTATGACGACCACAGAGCTCGAGACTGCCGAGCGGCTTCTTCCCGGTCCGCCTTCTTCCGCGATTACGTGGGAGTACGCTCCGTCACTGGAGTCGATCGACCATGTGAAGATCGCGCCGCGCTACAACCTCTTTATCGGCGGCAAGTTCGTCGAGCCGCATTCGAAGAAATGGTTCCCCTCCATCAATCCCGCCACGGAGGAGCAATTGTCCGAAGTGGCGGAGGCGGATGCGGAGGACGTCGATCGCGCCGTTCGCGAGGCGCGCCGCGCGTATGAAAAGGTGTGGCGGAAGATCTCGCCGAGCGAGCGCGCGAAGTACATCTATCGCATCTCGCGCCTGATCCAGGAAAAGGCGCGCGCACTGGCGGTCGTCGAAACCATGGACGGCGGGAAGCCGATCAAGGAATCGCGCGACATCGATATCCCGCTCGCGGCCGCGCATTTCTTCTATTACGCCGGCTGGGCCGATAAGCTCGAATACGCCTTCCCGAATCGCAACGTCTCGCCTCTCGGTGTCGCGGGGCAGATCATTCCGTGGAACTTTCCACTCCTGATGGCGGCGTGGAAGATCGCGCCGGCATTGGCCGCCGGCAATACCGTGGTGCTCAAGCCGGCCGAGACGACGCCGCTCAGCGCGTTGCTACTCGCGGAGATCATGCAGGAGGCGGAGCTGCCGCCGGGCGTGGTCAACATCATCACCGGCGCCGGCGCGACCGGTGCGGCGCTCGTCTCCCACGATGACGTCGACAAGATCGCCTTCACCGGCTCGACCGACGTCGGCAAGCGCATTCAGCGCGCGCTGGCCGGCACCGGAAAGAAGGTGACGCTGGAGCTGGGCGGCAAGGCGCCGAACATCGTTTTCGACGACGCGCCGCTCGATCAGGCGATCGAAGGGATCATCAACGGCATTTACTTCAATCAGGGACACGTCTGCTGCGCCGGGTCGCGTCTTTTCGTGCAGGAGTCGGTGGTCGAGCCGGTGATCCGGAAGCTGCGTGAGCGCCTCGGCACGCTGCGCGTCGGAAACCCGCTCGACAAGAACACCGACGTCGGCGCCATCAACTCGGCCGCACAGCTGGAGCGGATCCGCGAGCTCGTCGACAGCGGCGTCGAAGAGGGGGCGGAAATTTATCAGGCACCCTGCGCGCTGCCGCAGCGCGGCTTCTGGTTCGCGCCGACGTTCTTCACCGGCGTCTCGCAGACGAACCGCATCGCGCAGGAAGAGATCTTTGGACCGGTGCTCTCGGTGCTGACGTTCCGCACCCCGGAAGAGGCGCTCGAGAAGGCCAACAACACCCCGTATGGATTGTCGGCCGGCGTCTGGACCGAGAAGGGCTCACGCATTCTGAAGATGGCGCAGAAGCTTCGCGCCGGCGTGATCTGGGCGAACACCTACAACAAATTCGACCCGGCCTCGCCGTTCGGCGGCTTCAAAGAGAGCGGCTTCGGCCGCGAGGGCGGACTGCACGGCCTTGCGCCGTACGTGGCGCTTTCCTGACATGAGACTCAACGTCCGCAAGACCTACAAGCTCTACATCAATGGTGAGTTCCCGCGCACCGAGTCGGGACGTTTCTATCCGGTTCTCGGAAAAGGGGGAGAGTTGCTGGCGAATGCGTCCCGTGGCTCGCGAAAAGATCTGCGCAACGCCGTGGTCGCGGCCCGCAAGGCGCAGGGCGGCTGGAGCGGCAAGACCGCCTTCAATCGCGGACAGATCCTCTACCGAATCGCCGAAATGTGCGAATCGCGTTCGGCCGAACTGACGGATGAGCTTCGCAAGACCGGGCTGGCCGCGGCCGACGCGAAGCGGGAGGTCGAGGCCGTCATCGACCGCTGGGTTTACTACGCCGGCTGGAGCGACAAGTACTCGCAGGTGTTCGGTTCGGTCAATCCCGTCAGCGGCCCCTACTATAACTTCACGATTCCGGAGCCGACCGGCGTAGTCGGCATCGTGGCGCCCGAGGAACCGGCCCTCCTGGGCCTCGTGAGCCGCGTGGCGCCTGCCGTGGTGGGGGGCAATGCGGTGGTCGTCATCACCTCGGAAGCGCGTCCCCTGGCCGCCATCACGCTGGCGGAGATCCTCGAGCACTCCGATCTGCCGGCCGGGGTGATCAACCTCATCAGTGGGATCAAGAGCGAGCTCGTTCCGTGGCTCGCCGCACATATGGATGTGAACGCTCTCGATACCACCGGGGTCGCGGCCGATTCGATCGCGGCGACCCAGAAGACCGCGGCGGAGAACGTCAAGCGGGTCATACACTTCGACGCGAAGAAGAGCGGCTGGGAAGACGCCCGTTTGGCGCAGTCGCTGTACGCCATCTACGACTTCCAGGAGTCGAAAACGGTGTGGCATCCGATCGGGATGTAGAAAAGCCCCGAGGGCGGGAATGAGGGTGGGGGCTGCCGAGTTATCGTCGGTCCGCGCCACGAACCCCGGCGATCTCAGCCGATGGAAAGCGCGGCGATGTTTGAGAAGCTGAAATAAGCGACACGCCGGTTTAGTTAACACTCGATCCCGGCGCTTGAAAAACGGCCACGCCGAAGCAGCGCAAGCGGGTGAAATAAGCAGCAGCTCTTTGAGGTTAGCAGCGAGTCCCGGCGGGCAGTCACCGCGACGCAAGGCAGCAGAAAGCGTTGAAATAAAAGGTGGTTGCGAGTCGTTACTATATGAGTAACGCGGCGGTAAGCGGGGATGGACGGTGAGGGCGAAAGCGGTAGGCAAGTCGCACTCAGCATCGATCTTCGCGATTGAAGTCGGTTCCTTGACAACTGAATAGGAAAGCAACAAGTCAACGTGATTCCTTTGAGAGATTCAACGAATCTCGATCAGAAACACAAAGACGTAGTCCGTAAGGGCTACGCACCGAATAGCAGCAGTCGTTCAAACGGCTGATGCCATCGAA
>DASWOB010000030.1:0-34413 GCA_036398925.1 Thermoanaerobaculia bacterium | reverse complement strand
GGTCTGCAAGCGGTGTTTCGCCAGCCGGCGGTCTTCGACGATCATCTTTGTCGCACACCGTGGGTTGCCTCATGATCGGCGCCGGCTTCTCCAACCGTGCCGTCTCTCGCTGACTGTTGTTCTGCCGCGCAGTCTCCTAGGGCTTCGTCGCGGGTATAGCGTGCGTGCAGCGCGAGTGGGACATCGGCGAATGCGGCGTCTCGCACGGCCTCGGTGATGGGGAAAGTCTGGTGCTCGGCGCGGTCTTCGAGGACATCGAGGATTTGGAGCAGCTCGGCGCGTACGGCGGTGGATCGGGCAAGTGTGCGCAGGACGGCCTCGGCGTCGCGTTCGTCAGGGGTGAGCGTCAGGAGGAAGCCTTCGACGATGCGGCGCTCGCGCGTGGAGAGACCATCGACGGAGAGCGCGTTGCGCGACAGCAGGGCGCGCAGGAACGCAAGCCGCTCGGGATCATCCATGTGCAGCAGACGCGATGCGCCGAGCAGCAGACGATCGTCATCGCTCGGCGGCGCGTCCGCAATGCGCATCGCCTGTCCTGGCGCGTGGTGGCGCAGACCGGCCTCGCGCTGGAGGCGCGTCCACCATCCGCGCGACCGATAGACGTCTTCGACGTCGATGGCCGCCGCGGTGATGAATTCAAGGAGTGTCACGGGACGGCCGATCGACTGCAGCTCGCGCACGAGCGTGGCGAAGCGTGAACCAATCGCTTCTTTGAGGTTGTCGAGCACGACTTCGCGTGCGACGCGGTCAAGCTGGATGGAGCAGCCGGCGGGGAGGAGCGGGAAGCTGTTCTCAACCTGCTTTACGACCCCGGCGCGCGTGGCGCCGGTGATGGCGCGATAGCGGAGGTCGAAGCGGAAGTTGCGGCTCGCGTTGCCGATGAAGTCGAGCACCGTCAGGCAATCTTTGTCGTTCGTCCGCCGCAACCCGCGGCCGAGCTGCTGGAGAAACACCGTCGCGCTTTCGGTGGGGCGCAGGAAGAGGACGGTGTCGATCTCCGGCACGTCGACGCCTTCGTTGAAGAGGTCGACGGCGAAGAGGCAGTTGACCTCGCGCGCTTTGAGCTTGCGCAGCGCGTCGTCGCGTTCGGCGCTGGTGCTGTCGGCGGAGACGTGCAGCGACGGGATGCCGGCGTCGTTGAAGCGGCGGGTCATGTAGCGGGCGTGCTCGATGCCGACGCAGAACCCGAGGGCTCGCATCCTGCGGACGTCCGTCACCTTCCGCTGCAGCTCGGAGAGTACCTGAGCGACCCGTGCGTCATCGCCGATGTAGACGTTCTCGAGCTGCGCACGATCGTACGCGCCGCGTGTCCAGCGGACCTGGGCCAGGTTCGTGTTGTCGTGCAGGCCGAAGTAGTGAAACGGCGAGAGGAGCTGCCGTTCCAGCGCGTCCCACAGGCGCAATTCGACCGCGATGCGATCGCCGAACCAGTGCAGGATCGATTCGCCGTCGGTGCGTTCCGGCGTGGCCGTCAGTCCGAGGAGCACGCGCGGACGGAGATGGTCGAGCAGGCGCCGATAGGTCGGGGCGGCGGCATGATGGAACTCGTCGACGATGACAACATCAAAGGCCTCGGGCGCGACTCGATCGAGGTCAATATGCTGCAACGACTGCACGGACGCGAACACGTGCTGCCATTCGTCGGGGCGATGCCCATCGACGTACAGCTCACCGAACGCCCCGTCGCGGACGATGTGGCGAAACGTCGTCAGCGACTGTTCGAGGATCTCTTTGCGATGGGCGACGAAGAGGAGCTTGAGCGGACGGGCGTTGCCGATCTCCTCGCACAGCCGCTTGTAATCGAGGGCGGCGACAACCGTTTTGCCGGTGCCGGTCGCCGCGACGACGAGATTGCGCCAGCGGTTGTGGCGGTAGCGCTCTACAGTGAGCTTGTCGAGGATCTCGCGTTGGTGGGGCCACGGCTCGATGGCGAACGGCACGAGCACAGTCGGCTTGGTTCCGCCGCTGGCCTGATCGATGGCTCGGTCGAACCGCTCGGCGTCCTCGGGGCGATAGGTCTCGAACGACGGGTCGGCCCAGTAGCTGTCGAAGGTGGCCGCGAACTTTTCGAGGATCGATGGCGCATCGAGCTGCGAGAGTCGGACGTTCCACTCCACGCCATCGAGCAGCGCTGATTTTGATAGGTTCGAGGAGCCGATGAAGGCGGTGGAGAAGCCGGAGTTGCGGTGGAACAGCCACGCTTTCGCGTGCAAGCGGGTGTGGTCGGTCTGATACGAGACCTTCAACTCCGCCCCCATCTCCACGAGCCGGTCGATCGCTTTTCGCTCGGTGGCGCCGACGTAGGTGGTGGTGATGACGCGCAGCTTGCGGCCGGAGCGGAGATACGCGTCGAGCGGTTCTTCGAGCGTCCGCAGTCCGTGCCACTTGATGAACGCGCAGAGGAGATCGATGCGATCGGCGGAGGCGATCTCGCGGTGAATGGCTTGGCCGACGGATGGCTCACCACGCGCGTTGACCAGCAGGTCGCTCTGCCCGAGCGGGATGAGTGGATCGGCCGGCCGGGTCTCGCCGCGGAGCGCGTCGATGCGATGGACGGACGCGAGCCGGCGGGGCGGCAGGGCGAGGTGGTCGTCCCGCTCGACGGTCTTCAGCGACGCGAGCAGTTCGTTGACGATTTGAGCCTGCCGCGCAACCTTCTCCTCATCTTTGACTCCGGCAAGTGCCTGCCGCACGACCGCGGCGAGGTGGCGAGCAAACGCCAGGTCAGTGTCGGCGGGATCGAAATCGCGCTCGTCCGTCGCGAGCTGCGCCCGATCGAGCTGACGCAGCTCGCGCGCGATCTCGTTCGTGATCGGCAGGTCGTAGAGGCCAGGCGGGAGTTTGGACACGCGCGGATGGATGATACGGAAGGGACGGCCGTTGTCGATGTGTCTTTCGCCGAGGTAGCCTCGGATGAATGGCGACCGAAGTCGAACAAAGCGCCTGGTCCGACCTACCGATCGTCTGTCCCCACTGCGGCAATCACGGCGAGGCAGATGGCGACTGGCAGGCGAATGCCTGGATGCCGTTCAAGTTGATCGAGGAAGTGGTGCGCTCGTGGGAGTTTGCCGCCGTGCAGGACGGCAACGTGCTGCGATTGACGGCTGACGCGTCGAGCGATTCGACCGACTGGGAAAGTGGCACCGACTTCAGGATCGAGTGCATGCAGTGTTTCGGCTCATTCGCGGTGCCGGTGGGGGCGGAAGTGGATTTCGAGTGAGAGTCTGAGAGCGTCCGTCGAATCCCCCCCTCACGCTATCCTCCCCCCATGCCCGACCTCTTCCTCCACAACCCCCACTGCAGCAAGAGCCGCGCTGCCCTCGACATCGTCCGCGCGGCCGGCATCGAGCTGCCGATCCGCGAGTACCTCGACGACCCTCTGACCGTCGATGAGTTGCGCCGGATCGTGCAACTCCTCGGCGTGCGCCCGATCGAGATCGTGCGGCGGGGGGAGGTGCAGTACGAGGCGCTCGGCCTCAACGACAGCACGCCGGATGAGGAGGTGTTGCGGGCGATGGCGGAGCATCCGGTTCTCATCGAGCGGCCGATCGTCGTGCGTGGGGGGCGGGCGGTGGTGGGGCGGCCGGTGGAGTTGGTGCGGGAGATCCTTGAAGCGAGCGATGAGTGATGAACGATGAGCGATGAACCGCTTCGCGTCCGCCGCGCTCGCCGAAAACGTTCATCGCTCATCTCTCATCTTTCATCGCTCCGCTTCTGATTTCATCGCTCCGCTTCTGACACGTCGCCCGCGGTCCACGCTTCCGGCCAGCATCCTCAGCGTCGCCGCCGCGCGCACGGAGATCGGCTCGGGAGCCTCTCCCGGACTGAGCCTTGCACAGCTCCCTCTCCATGAACACGACCATGCTGGAACCCCTGTTGCGCGACGCGACGATCAAGGCGATCGACGGCGTGGCGAAGAAGTTGAGCAGCGCGGAGCGGAGCGCGGAGAGCAAGGTGGCGCAACTGCTCACGTACTGGAACGAGATGGAGCCGGACGACAAGGAGCAGGCGGTGGGGATCGCCATCGCGACGGTCACGACGGCGGTCATGGCCATCGTCGCCCTGCGGAGCAAGGCGAAGAAGCCGCTGAAGACGGTGGCGAAGAAGGTGGTGCGGGCGGTGGCGAAGAAGGTGGGCTGAGTGGGTGTGCGGTGAGCTTCGAGCCCACGCCTCTCTTCCGCGAGCCTAAGCTTCACACCGGATGAGGGAACGACGGGGGGCCTCCGGCGGCCGGGGCCATCAGCCCCGGATCCCATTGGTTGGCCTGGCCTCCGCGACGCAGCCTCGTATCTCGCCACGGAGTGTTGCGGAGGCTAGGCCAACCAACGGGTCCGGGCCCGCGGCCCGGCCGCCGGAGGCCTCCGGTCGTCTCCTCATCCGTGGGATGGGCTGAAAGACACCGAGCTGACGGCGCTACACCTGCGCCAGCGCGCGGTCGATGATCGCGAACGACTCCCGCAACTGCTCCTCCGTGATGCAGAGCGGCGGGTTGGTGAAGACGTTGTTCCAGTTCACGAAGGCGTACATCCCTTCTTTGCGCAGGAAGGCGGCGATGCGCTGCATTTCCGGGCTGGTGCCGTTGAATGGCGCGAGCGGCTCGCGGGTCTCGCGGTTGCGCACCAGCTCGAGCACGCCGAAGAGGCCGATCGAGCGGATGTCGCCGACGCATTCATGCTTGCGCTTCATCTCCTGATGCAGCTCGGCCAGCACGCGCCCCATCCGCTGCGTGTGCGCGACCATGTCGTCGTCGATCATCACCTGCAGGCAGGCCTCGGCGGCGGCGAGGCTCATCGGATGGGCGTTGTAGGTCAGCCCGCCGAAGAAGACCTTTTTGTCGAAATGCGAGGCGATCCGCTCGCTCATGGCCACCGCGCCGAGGGGCAGGTAGGCGGAGGTGAGGCCCTTGGCCATGGTGATCATGTCGGGAACGACGTTCCAGTGGTCGACGGCGAACCAGCGGCCGGTGCGCCCGAGGCCGCACATCACTTCGTCGCAGACCAGGAGGATGCCGTGGCGGTCGCAGATCGCGCGCAGCCCCTGGATGTAGCCCTCCGGCGGGACGATCAGGCCGTTGGTGCCGGTGACGGTCTCGATGAACATGGCGGCGATGGTATGGCCGCCCTCGAACATGATGATCTCTTCCACCTCTTCGAGGCAGCGCCGCGTGAATTCGGCCTCGGAATCGCCTTCGCGATAGAGGTGGCTGCGGTACTGGTACGGATCGAAGAAGCGGACCACGCCGGGGATGCCGGGCTCGTTGGCCCAGCGGCGCGGGTCGCCGGTCAGGCTGATCGCGCCGAGGGTGGCGCCGTGGTAGGAGCGGTAGCGGACCATGATCTTCTGCCGCCCGGTGACCATGCGCGCGATGCGGATGGCGTTCTCGTTCGCCTCCGCGCCGCCGAGGGTGAAGAAGAAATGATTGAGGTCGCCGGGGGTGAGCTCGGCCAGCATCCGGCCGAAGCGCGCGCGCACCGGGGTGGCCATGCCGGGGCCGGCGTACACCAGCTCGTCGGCCTGGCGCTGGATGGCCTCGATGACGCGGCGGTTGCCGTGGCCGATGTTGACGCACATCAGCTGCGAGTTCATGTCGATGTAGCGCTTGCCGTCGGCATCCCAGAAGTAGATCCCCTCGCCGCGCACCATCGGGATCGGATCGAGGGCCCCCTGCGCGGACCACGAGAAGATCGTGTGGCGCTTCGAGAGCTCGACGATCTCGGCGGAGGAGAGGGTGGCGTTCGTTTCTGCGACGGTCACGCCGGTGAATATACGTGAAGAGGGGAGGGAATGTGCCGGCGGGGAGCGGGCGTCCTGCCGCGCGCCCTTCGCTAAGCAGAACGCACGCACTGCGCCCACGGATGAGGGAACGACGGGAGGCCTCCGGCGGCCGGGGCCATCAGCCCCGGACCCCATTGGTTGGCCTAGCCTTCGCGACACTCTGTCGCGAGATACGAGGCTGTGTCGCGGAGGCTGGGCCAGCCATCGGGTCCGGGCCCGCGGCCCGGCCGCCGGAGGCCTCCCGTCGTTCCCTGATCTGTTGGTGAAGTAAGAGCATTCTGCCTAGAATCGACGCGGACCGGCCCATGCACCCCGAACTCGCCCAGCAGCTCGTCGCCAATCACCGCCAGTTCCTCGGCTTTCTCGAGCGCCGGCTGAACGACCGCGCGCTCGCCGAGGACATCCTGCAGGATGCGTTCGTCAAGAGCATCCAGAAGGAAGAGGACGCGCGCGACGAGACCTCCGCGGTGGCGTGGTTCTACCGCACCCTCCGCAACGCGGTGATCGATCACTACCGCCGCAACAGCACCCGCGGTCGCGCGCTGGAAGTGCTGGCGCGCGAGATGGAGGAGGCGGTCGAGCCGCCACCCGACATCCGCGACGAGATCTGCGGCTGCGTGACCCGCCTCGCCTCCACCCTCAAGCCGGAGTACGAGGCCGCCCTCCGCCGCATCGACGTCGAAGGCGCCGCGGTCCAGGACTATGCCGCCGAGGCGGGCATTACCCCCAACAACGCCTCGGTGCGCGTGTTCCGGGCCCGCGAGGCCTTGCGTAAGCAGGTCAAAGTGTCGTGCGGGACCTGCGCCGAGCATGGCTGCATCGAGTGCTCGTGCGGCAAAGCGAAGACGGCGCAGCATCATTGACGGGCGGGCAGGATGCTGATCAGGGAGCGACGGGAGGCCTCCGGCGGCCGGGGCCACCGGCCCCGGACCCCGTTGGTTGGCCTGGCCTCCGCGACAGTGTGTCGCGAAATACGAGGCTGTGTGGCGGAGGCCAGGCCAACCAACGGGTCCGGGCCCGCGGCCCGGCCGCCGGAGGCCTCCCGTCGTCTCCTCATTCAGCCGCCTGCCGCCTCCCGCAGCTTCGCCAGATCGAACTTTTTCATCTTCAGAAAGGCCTCGGTCACGCGGGCGATCTTCGCCTGGTCGTTCGTGGCGAACATCTGCTCCATCTCGCGCGGCACGACCTGCCAGGAGAGGCCGTAGCGGTCTTTCAGCCAGCCGCACTGCTCGGCGGCCGGGTCGGCGGAGAGCTTCTCCCAGTAGTGGTCGATCTCCTGCTGAGTGTCGCAGTGCACCTGCAGGGAGATCGCTTCGTTGAAGCCGAAGTCGTGCGCGTGCGCGCTGTCCATCGCGCTGAATTGCTGCCCCTCGAGCGTGAAGCCGGCGTGCTTGATGGTCCCCTCTTTGTCCGGCCCCTCACCCGGGCCGTAGCGGAAGACCGGCTCGTTGATGGAGCCGTCGAAGACCGACGTATAGAAGCGCATCGCCTCCTCCGCTTTGCCGGCCTGCTGCCGCGTGAACATCAGCGTCGGCGTGATCTTCTGCCGGATCGGCATCCCGCCGGCGTACATCACCTGCCAGGAGAGCCCATAGCGGTCCTGCGTCCATCCGTAGCGTTCGCTGAACGGATACGAGCCGAGCTCCATCAGCGCCGAGCCGCCGCGCGAGAGCTCGTTCCAGAGCGAGTCGACCTCCTCCTTCGTCTCGCACGCTACCAGGAACGAGACCGCCGGCGTGAACTTGAAGAGCGGCCCCGCCGAGAGGAGGGTCATCTCCTGCCCGGCCAGCTCGATCGTGACGATATCCACCGACCCGGAAGGGGTGTCGTGCAGCGTGTTCGTGCTCTTCACCCGCGACCGGGGAAACAGCGAGGTGTAGAACGCCCCCGCCTCCTTCGCCTCGGTATCGAACCAGAGATGCGGTGTGATCTTTTCGGTCATTTCCTTCCTCCGGATGCATAGACGGGGGAACGGGGCGGAAATCATCGGTGGGGGGAGGGGAAAGTTCGTGCGGCCGAGGACCGGGGCTGAGCTGCTCAGCTGCTCAGCGGTTCAGCTGCTCAGCGGTTCAGGGGTGAGCTATTGAGCTGTTGAGCTGTTGAGCTATTGAGCGAGAAGTGCTTTTGAAGCACAACACACTCTCTCGCTTAACAGCTTAATAGCTCAACAGCTCAACAGCCTGGCGTCGCAGAAAGTGTGAAGAAGGGGTGATCAGAGACGAGGTTGTGAGCTGAAATCCACACCACACCGCCCCCTCACGTCCCGCAAAACGTCTGGAACACCCGCTGGTTCTCCTCCGGCGGCTGCATGTATTCCGCAAACTCGGACCGTTCTTCGAACGGGCGCGAGACGACCGTCATCAGCTCCTCGAACGGCCCAAGGTCGTCGTCGATGGCCGCCTGGATGACCGCCTCCACCCGGTGGTTGCGCGGGATGAACGCCGGGTTCACCTGGCGCATCGCCGCGGCGCGCTCTTCCGGCTGCGACGGCTCCTCCTCCAGCCGCCGGCGCCAGCGCGGCAGCCATGCGCGCAGCGGGGCAGGCTCCGGGAAGAGGCTCTCCAGCGCGGCATCCCCGTCTGTCCCCGCGGCCGCATCGCACAGCCGGCGGAAGGTGAGGGTAAAGTCGGCCTGCTGGTCGTGCATGGCCTGCAGGAGATCGAGCACGAGGGTCAGGTCTTCGTCCTGTTCGGTGATCAGGCCGATCTTCCGCCGCAGGCCGGCGTGGTAGCGGCGCTCGAAGGTGGGGCCGTACGCGCTCAGGACCTCCTGCGCTTCGGCAACCGCACCCTCTTCATCCTCGGAGAAGAGCGGCAGCAGGCACTCGGCGAGGCGGGTCAGGTTCCAGCCGCCGATGCCCGGCTGGTTGCCGTACGCGTAGCGGCCGTGGCGGTCGATCGAGCTGAAGACTTTGCCGGCGTTGTACTCGTCGAGAAAGGCGCACGGCCCGTAGTCGATGGTCTCGCCGGCGATCGACATGTTGTCGGTGTTCATCACCCCATGGATGAAGCCGACCAGCAGCCAGTCGGCGATCAGCTTCGCCTGCGCCTCGATGACCGCGGCCAGTAAAGAACGATACGGCCGCTCCGTGCCCGCCGCCTCCGGATAGTGCCGGGCGATGACGTGATCGGCCAGCAGGCGTACCCCCTCCGTATCACCGCGGCTGGCAAAGTACTGAAAGGTTCCGACCCGGATGTGGCTCGAGGCGACGCGCGTCAGCACCGCTCCCGGCAGGACGTCCTCCCGGAACACCGGCTCGCCGGTCAGCACCGCCGCCAGCGAGCGGGTCGTCCGGATGCCGAGGGCGAACATAGCCTCGCTGACCACATACTCGCGCAGCACCGGCCCGATCGCCGCCCGCCCGTCACCGCTGCGCGACCAGGGAGTGCGGCCGGAGCCCTTGAGCTGGATGTCGCGCCGGATGCCGTTGCGATCCACGATTTCCCCGAGCAGCACCGCCCGCCCGTCCCCGAGCCTCGGCACGAACGACCCGAACTGATGCCCCGCGTACGCCAGCGCGATCGGCTCCGCCCCCTCCGGCACCTGGTTCCCGCCGAGCATCGCCGCCCCCTCCTCACTCGCCAGCCCCTCCGGATCCAGCCCGAGCTCGACCGCGAGGGCCGTGTTCAACCGGATCAGGCGAGGAGAGGCCACCGGCGCCGGATTCGTGCGCGTGAAAAAGCGCTCGGGCAACCGAACATAGCTGTTGTCGAACGGGAAGCGAATCATGGAGGGTTCAGAATCCAAGTCCTGAGCCATGGCGGAAAGCAGAAGGCAATGCTGGTGAACCTCGCCACGGTGACATCTGTGACATCTGAAGCCCTGTCCCCCATGTGCCAACGGGGAGCGGGCGCTTGGCCCACCAGGCGGTGACATCTGAAGCCCTGTCCCCATATGCCTTCGAAGCCGCGGCCGATGCACTCCGTTTTCGCGCGGTTTGATCGAGTGCGTAGAATCACCGCTCCCGATGTCCGACGCGTCCGCACCCGAAACCCTCGGCCACTACCGCATCGTCTCGCCGCTCGGGGCCGGAGGAATGGGCGAGGTCTACCTCGCCACCGACACGCGCCTCAACCGCAGCGTGGCCATCAAGCTCCTGCCGGCCAGCACCAATGCCGACGCCGAGGCGCAGCAGCGGATGCTCCGCGAGGCGCGCATGGTGGCGACGATCGACCATCCGAACGTCTGCACGATCTACGAGATCGGCACCGATGGCGAGCGGCCGTACATCGCCATGCAGTACATCCAGGGGGAGACGCTCTCCGACCGGATGCGGCGCGGCGCGCTCTCGCTCGCCGAAGTGGTCGACCTCGCCGGCCAGATCACCGCCGCCCTGGCCGAAGCGCACGCCCGCGGCGTCGTGCATCGCGACATCAAGCCGGGCAACATCATGATCAGCTCCTCGGGCATCGTGAAGGTCCTCGACTTCGGCCTGGCCAAGTCGTTCCTGCACGACCAGAACGACGCCACCGAAGTCGTCATCTCGACGCCCGGCCTGATCGTCGGGACGACACCGTACATGTCGCCCGAGCAGCTTCGCGCCGAGCCGCTCGACGGCCGCAGCGACATCTTCAGCCTCGGCGTGGTGCTGTACGAGATCGCCGCCGGCAGACGTCCCTTCGATCGCTCCACGGCGGGCGCGATGATCTCCGCCATCCTCAGCGACGACCCGGCCCCGCTCGAGCCGTCGGAGCTCTCCCCCCTCGAGCCGCTGATCCTCCGCGCGCTCGCCAAACGCCCCGATCGCCGCTTTCCGAATGCCGCGGCGATGCACGACGCCGTCCTCGCCGCGGGAAAGAAGCGGCGCCGCGCCGCACCGCGCCGGACGGCGGCGACGCAGGAGGCGAAGACGCAGGTCCTCAGCGCCGTGAAGCCGCCGTCCTCATCGACGCGCAAGCGGACCACGAAGGTGCAGTCGCAAATTCGATCGCACGTACCCGACCCCGAGGCCGAGACGCTCTACCTGCGCGGGCGCGCGCAGTGGAACAAGCGGCATCCGGAAGCCGTGAGGCAGGCCATCGCCCTTTTCCACGAGGCGGTGGAGCTCGATCCGCTGCACGCCGGTGCGTACTCCGGCCTGGCCGACGCGTACATGCTGCTCGGCTTCCTGCAGGTGATCCCGCCGAACGACGTGCTGCCGAAGGCGAAGGCCTCGGCGCGCCGCGCCATCGAGCTCGCGCCGCAGCTCGCCGAGCCGCACGCCTCCCTCGGCTACATCGCCGGTATGTTCGACTGGGACTGGACGACGGCGCAGCGCGAGCTGCACGAGGCGATGCGCCTCAACCCGCAGTACCCCTGGGCGCCGCACTGGTACGGCATCGTCGCCGCGTCGAAGTCGCTCGACGAGGCGCTGCAGCACGTCACCCGCGCGCGCGACCTCGATCCGCTCTCGCCGATCATCCACACCGCCATCGGCATCGTGCACCACTTCCGCCGCGACTATCCGGCCGCGCTTCGCACGTATCGGCAGATCCTCGATTCCGAGGTGGCGTTCGCGCCGGCGCACTACTACATCGGCCTGACCTATGAGCAGCTCGGCAAGTACGACGAGGCCATCGCGAACTTCCGCCGCTCGACCGAGATCGCCGGCCGCGGCTGGCTTTTCCTCGGCGCCCTCGGCCACTGCTACGGCTCGAGCGGCCAGCACGACCTGGCGCGCGAGCTTCTGTACGAGCTCGAAGAGCAGCAACGCGAGCGCTACATCTCCGCCTTCAACATCATGCTCGTCCACCTCGGCCTCGCCGACACCGAAGCCGCGCTGCAGTGGCTCGAGCGCGCCCTCGAAGAGCGCTCCAGCGCCCTCTGGCACGCCCCCGTCGAGCCCCGCCTCGATCGCCTCCGTGACGACCCGCGCTACCGAGACCTCGTCACGCGATACGGTTTGCAGGCATAGTGGCCCGGGAGCAGTTCAGAAAGGACCCTCATGCACCTCATCGTCGGTTCCACAGGACTTCTCGGCGGCACGATCGCGCGGCAGTTGCTCGCGAAAGGAGCGCCGCTGCGCGTCCTCGTCCGTAGCGGCTCGACCGACCTCGCCGGAGCTGAAGCGGTGCGGGGCGACCTCAAAGACCGCGCCTCGCTCGACGCCGCCTGCCGCGGCGTCACGACCGTCATCACCAGCGCCAACTTCGCCCAGCGCGGCGGCGAGGACAACGTCACGTCCGTCGACACCGAGGGGAACCTCGCCCTGATCGACGCCGCGCGTGCGGCCGGTGTGCGCCGCTTCGTCTTCATCTCCGCCGCCGCCGTCGACGAAGCCAGCGCGGTGCCGCTGTTCGCCGCGAAGGCGCGCGCCGAGCGTCACCTGCGCGAGAGCGGAGTCGAATGGACCGTCGTCGCGCCGCACGTCTTCATGGACGTCTGGTTCCCGATGATCATCGGCAGCGCCCTCGCCGCCGGCCAGCCGGTCGCCCTGGTCGGAGGAGGCCAGCGCCGCCACTCCTTCGTCGCCGTGCAGGACGTTGCCGCATTCGCCACCGCCGCCGTGAGTCACCCCGCCGCCGCCAACCGCCGCCTCCTCATCGGCGGCCCCGCCGCCCACTCCTGGAGCGAGATCGTCGCCCTCACCAGCTCCATCCTCGGCCGCCCCATCCCGTCCGTCTCCATCCCTCCCGGCGCCCCCATTCCTACGTTGCCTCCGCCCGTCGACCAGGCCATCGGCGACCTCGCCGCCGGCCTCGAACAACAGGACGTCATCTTCGACACCACCGCCCTGGCCCGCGAGCTCGGCGTCACACTGACGCCCGCGGAGACGGTATTGCGGAGGATGCTGGCGGAGGGGCAGCAGTAAGCAAGAGCACCCTCGGGGGACAGGTCTTCGAACGCCGATCCCCGACCGGTGAGCAGGCCGTTACCCAACCATGCCCCGAGGTTTTTCTTCGCCGAGAACGGGCCGCCCGGGGTGGACGAGAAAGACCTCGAGCTCCTCGCCTCGGGTCGATAGAGGAGGATCCCGGAGCTGGTCTTCTTCGGCATCGGGCCTCACGATACGGCGACCGTGCCCGCGGATTGCTTACGATCGGGAAATGCACGCCCCCCGCCGCCCGACCGTGCTCCTCCTCGGCGACTCGATCCGCATGGGTTATCAACCGTCCGTCCGGCAGGAGCTCGGCGACCGATTCGACGTCTCCGGCCCCGCCGAAAACTGCGCGACCAGCCGCAATCTCCTGGCAAATCTCGATCGCTGGGTACTTGGATCTGCCGCGTCGATCATCCACCTCAACGCCGGCCTGCACGACCTCCGGTACGACCCCGGCCGCGACGCTCCCGTCGTGTCGATGGACGAGTACGAATCGAACGTCCGCACCATCCTCGGCCGCCTGCGCGAACGCACCGAGGCGCGGCTGATCTGGGCCACAACCACCCCCGTGCACGAAAAGCTGCACGCAGAGCAGAAGCTCTCCCGCCGCCGCGAGAGCGACGTGACGTCGTACAACGCCATCGCCACACGCATTGCCGGCGGGCTGGACGTGGAGGTCGACGACCTCTGCGCCGCCGTCCTCGCCCACGGCCCCGACGCACTCTGGTCGCAGGACGGCGTGCATTTCAGCGACGCTGGCTCGCGCTTCCTCGGTGCGCAGGTGGCGCGGGCGATCCGGAGGAGTTAGCTTCACGGAATGACGACCAGCACGTGGGATCGCCGTCGCGTCATCGTCGAGTTGATGTCCGATGACTGGGACCGAGACACGCCAGGCGTCCGACGTGCTGGCAGCGTCGGAACGACGCTACCTGACCTGTAAGAGGCGAACTTTTCTGTCGTCGTCGCCGGCTCTCGGCACCCGCACGTCTCGAGCCCGCTGATGTTCGAGTGGATCGGGCGACGGCGTTGAGCAGGTTTCATCGATCGCGGTGCATGCGATTTGCGGACGCGCGTGGCCGGCGCGGTGTGGGGACGTTCCGCGGTTTGGCAGGTCGCGGCGGCGGACCAGCGGGCGCGGGTCGCGTTTCGTACAGCGTTGACATCAGGCCGGCAACCTGACGGTCGAGCGCCCCTGCGCGCCGCGCGTTCGGCCGCCGCCTGCAGGAGTACGCACCCTTCGCACGCGGGGAGAGCTGCTGCTCGTCGTGCAGCTTCTCGTGGCGCGGGCGATTCGCGGCAGGTGAGTCGCCGGTGCCGGCAACCCGTGTTGCTTCACGAGTAACATACGTCGCTCGTGAAGGAACTTATAGGAGTCAAGTTGCTCGCCTCGAAACGTGCGCCGCGCGAGTTGCAGGAGCAGAAACCGCCCGTGCAACACGGCTCCGGCTCCGCCGCATAACGTGGGCTCCTGATGGACGTCGTCGACCGGCTGATCGCGGCAATTGATGCGAGCGGGATGAAGCACACTCGCATCTGGCCCGACGCGGGCATGACCAAATCGAAGTTCAGCAAGATCTACAACCGCAAGCAGGTGCCGACGGCGGTCGAATACTTCAACATCCTGCGCGCAATCGGCCGCGACCCCTCGCGCATCCTGACCGAAGGTGAGCTGGTGATCGACATGGAGCGTCTGCGCGCCGCCCTGCAGGCCGCTCTCGAAGTGAGAGAAGCGTCGACCCGCCTCACCGGATTACTTGAAGAGCTGCTGCCCAAAGCGGTCGATGCCGCACCCGCGAGCGACCTCGTGAAGTTGCCGAAGACGCACTCCGCCGCGCCGGTGCGCGCCGCGGCCGATCCAAACGCCGAACTGGTCGTGGAGCTCGAGTCCGTCCGGAAGCGCATTCCACGGCGGGCGTGGTCCAGCGGTGCGCGGATCATCGCGCGGGTGGTCGGCGACTCGATGGACGGCGGCTCGGATCCACTGCGCGACGGCGAGCTCGCGTACCTCAAGCCGACCCGCAGCGCGCGGACCGCGAACAACCGCACCGCACTCGTCCGCCGCGACACCGCCCTCTTCCTCAAGCGTTTCGAGATCAGCGGCCGCACCATCCGGCTCGTCAGCGCGAATCCTGAGTCGCCGACGATCGTCATTCAGGCCGGCGAAGCCGAGAACCTGCAGATCTACGGCATCGTCGTCGCCCACGGTGCCGGCATCTGAGCTGGTGCACTCCACTTCGGCAGGAAGCGCGTTCGGTCGACTGAACCATGAGTGGCATCCGAAGCTCTGTCCCCATCAGAAGAGCCGATCAGCCGCGATCTCGCTCACGCCATGGGAGGCGAGATCACGGTGAAGAGCGTGCCGGGCGAGGGCTCGACCTTCACGATCGAGCTGCCGTCGGCCTGACGGTTCCTCGGAGTTTCTCAAGAGCTATTGAGCTGTTGAGCCGTGAGACGTGTATGGAGATCACAGAACACTACTGCCGGCTCAATCGCTCAACTCCTCCGTCCGAGGAACTCCGAGGAACCGGCTACTTCATGTAGGGCGCAACGTTCGTGGCGATGGTGTTGAATTCTTCTTCCGTGAGCGGCACGAGCTTGCGGAACTGCTCCCATGCGTCTTTCGGGGTCATGTGTCCGATGAGGGCGGGGCCGTCGGTGCCGTAGAGGACGCGCTTGATGCCGATCTGGCGGATGCGGGTGGCGATGATGTTCAGCACCTCGGTCTGACGGTCGCCCATCCACGCGGCGATCATGGCCGACTCCGACATGTCGAACCAGAGGTTCTTCGTGGCCGGATGCTTGGCCTGCATGTACTCGGCGTAGGCGGCGAGGGTTTCGTTGGACTGCTCGCTGAAGTCGTTGCCGCCCCAGAGGTGGGCGATCTGTACGACGATGTCGGGGGTGGCGGTGAGGATCTGGTCGAAGAGCACCTTCGCGCGCGCGCGCCCCTCCCGCTGGTTGTTGCCGGGATGAACCATGATCGGCAGTCCGAGGCGATTGCTCTCGGCGAAGAGAGCGCGCACGGTCTTGACGTGCTCGGGATCGAGCAGGTCGATGCCCGACTCCTCGAGGTGCAGCTTCACGCCGTGAAACCCGGCGCTCTTGCAGCGGCGGATCTCCGGGATGGCGTGAGCGGCCAGCGGATTGAACGAACAGAAGGCCACCAGCCGCTTCGGATATTTGGCGGCCTCGCGCGCGACCCAGTCGTTCTCCGCGCGGAGCTTCGCGTAACGCGCCTCCTCCGGCTCGCCCTCGACGCTGGCGAAGCTGACGGAACCGCCATACACGCCGGCCACGGAGAGGAGGACGGCGCGCTGGATGCCCGCCTCGTCGAGGGCCTTGATGAGCTGATCGGCCCCGTACTCCTGCTGTGTCGCTGTCGGCGTGGCGAACGTCTCGGAGGCGATCCGCCAGACGCCGTCGCTCCCTTTCTCCAGTCCGAAGTGGATCACCCCGAAGTGGCGCCGCCCCGGCGTCCCTTCGCCGCGCGTCAGGTTGGCCGCGATCGAGCCGGCCGAGCCGTCGATCCGGTACGCGGCGGGAGTGATGGTGAACGGCCGCGCATAGGTCTGGCTGACCAGCCGGGCCACGTCGGCCCGCCCCCGCTCCCATCCGAATTGCTGGCCGTAGTTGCGCAGCGCCACCGCGTTTTCGCTGTACAGCTCCGCCAGCCCTTTCTCATCGTCCCACCGCTCCGCGCGCAGACGCATCAGCCGCGCGAGATCGTCGGGCAGCGCCATGGCCGGCAGCGGCAGCGGGCCGTTGAAGAGCTGCGCGGCCTGCCCGCTGATGATGTGCTGGTGATGATCGACGAGAGGCGGGGTGGCGTGAAGGGCGGTCGCGAACAGCACAAGGGCGGCGACGTGCAGTTTCATAGGTAGCAGCAAATACGGGAACGGGCGGGGGAGGTTGCGGCCTCACCGCTCGGGCCGCTGACACAACCGTTTACGGAACCTTCTCTTGCGCGGGCGCGAAAGGCACGCAACCATGCACCAAACACCATGAGCAAACTCCGGTTTCTCCTCTGCCTGCCGTTCGTCCTCGCGAGCGCGGCTTATGCCGCGAACTGGCCCGAGCGGCCGACGCTGCGTGCGGTGCGCGTGGCGCAGGGGCCGGTCATCGACGGCGATCTGGGCGAGGCGGCCTGGCAGGCGGCGCCGGAGTTCACCGACTTTACGCAGCACGATCCGGACGACGGGCAGCCGGCCACGATGCGCACCAGCGTCCGCATCCTCTATGACGACGAGGCGATCTACTTCGGGATGAGCATGGCCGACCCGGGAAGGCCGACCGGCCTGCTGGCGCGGCGCGATTCGTTCACGCAGAGCGACTTCGTCTCGATCAACATCGACCCGCAGCTCGATCGCCTCTCCGGCAATGCCTTCACCGTCTCGCCGGTCAACGTGCAGGTCGACACGGTCCTCTACAACGACATCGGCGAGGACGGCAGTTGGGACGGCGTGTGGGATTCGGCGACGAAGATCACGGATGAGGGATGGTTCGCGGAAGTGCGCGTGCCGTTCTCGCAGCTGCGCTTCCCCGACAAGCCGGTGCACGTCTGGGGGCTGAACATCACCCGCCGCACGGTGCGCAACAACGAGTGGGTGCGCATCGTCAACACCAGGAAAGGGGAGACCGGCTTCGTCTCGCATTTCGCCGACATCGTCGGCCTGGAAGGCATTCATCGCGGACGGCCGCTCGAGCTGGTGCCGTACGCCGTGGCGCGCAGCGACGTGCGCACGCGCTTCGACCGCGACAATCCGCTGCTCGAACGGCAGGATCACCGCGCCGACGGTGGGCTCGACGTCAAGTACGCGCTGACCTCCGCGCTGACGCTGACCGGCACGATCAATCCCGACTTTGGGCAGGTGGAGGTCGATCCGGCGGTGGTGAACCTCAGCGACTTCGAGACCTTCTACCCGGAGCGCCGGCCGTTCTTCACCGAGGGGCTGAACATCTTCCGGTTCAACGACTCGCCGGCGCCGAGCCACTTCAACTTCGTCTCCGCACCGTCGCTTTTCTACACGCGCCGGATTGGCCGCGCGCCGCAGGTCACCCCCGACTTCGACTACGTCGACAGTCCCGCCGACGCGACCATCCTCGGCGCCGCGAAGATCACCGGCAAGCTGCCGGGCGGCTGGTCGATCGGCGTGCTGGATGCGCTGACCGACAGCGAGGAAGGGCGCTACGCCAGCGACGACGGCCTCCGCGGCCGGCAGGAAGTGGAGCCGATGACGAACTACTTCGTCTCGCGCATCACCAAAGAGCTCGGCGAAGCGTCGCGCGTCGGCATGCTCTTCGCGGCGGTGAACCGCGATCTCTCGGATGACTCGTCGTCGCTGCGCGAGTCGGCGATGAGCGGCGGCTTCGACGCCTACACCAGCTTCGCCGACCGCTCCTGGGTGCTCGAAGGCTCGCTGGTCGGCTCGCGCGTGAAAGGGAGCGCGGAGGCGATCCGGCTCACGCAGCGATCGTCGTCGCGTTACTACCAGCGGCCCGACGCCGATCACGTCGAGCTCGATCCGACGCGCACATCGCTCGATGGCTGGGCCGGCCGGGCCATGTTTTCGCGCTCGACCGGGATCTGGCGGCCGAACGTGCAGCTGCAGGCGTATTCACCCGGCTACGAGACCAACGACGTCGGCTTCATGCAGCGCACCGACCTGATCGCGGGGCACGCGCTGATGCAGTACGTGAATCCGAATCCGACGAAGCGCTTCCGCGACCGGAATATGTGGTTCGGTACCTATCAGACCTACAATTTCGACGCCGACGCCATCGATCGCGGCTGGTTCGTCGATGCGTTCGGAACGTTCACCAACTACTGGGAAGCACGCGCGTCGATCTTCGCCGGTCCGGGCTCGTTCTCCGACCGGCAGACGCGCGGCGGTCCGCTCGTCCGTACCGCCAGCAACTGGGCCCTCGACGGGCGGGTCAACAGCGACTCGCGCAAGCCGTTCTTCTATGGCGTGAACGGGCACGTCGAGCGGAGCGCGGACGGGTCGTACTCCCGCACCGCCGGCATCTCGCTGACGGCGCGGCCGGCCTCGAACATCCAGCTCAGCCTCGAGCCGTCGTACAGCCGCTCCTACACCGCCCACCAGTACGTCGACCAGTTCGCCGACGCCACCGCCGCACAAACGTACGGACGGCGCTACGTTTTCGGCGAGCTCCAGCAGCACCTCTTCGAGCTCGGCACGCGTGCCGACTGGACGCTGCGCTCCAACCTCTCCTTCCAGCTCTACCTGCAGCCCTTCCTCGCGGCGGGTGATTACGAGAACTTCAGCTCTCTCGCCGAACCGCGCACCCGCGACTACGCGCCGTACGCCTACGACGACAACCCCGACTTCAACTTCCGCAGCGTGCGTGGCAGCGCGGTGGTCCGCTGGGAGTTCCGCCCCGGTTCCGCACTCTACGTGGTGTGGAATGAGAACCGCGCCGAAGCGATCAACACCGGCGACTTTCGTTTCGGCCGCGACGTCCGCGCCATCCCGAACGCACCGTCGCATGATGTGTTTCTGGTGAAGCTTTCGTATTGGTTGCCGTTGTGAAGCCAGCTACTCAGCTGCTCAGCTATTCAGCTATTCAGGCGTGTGATGTGCGCGCTCGCCGCCTGAACAGCTGAGTAGCTGAGTAGCTGAACAGCTAAGTCGCTTGCTACGCCGCGACCGCGAATAAACTATCCCCATGCCCCTCTCCTCCTTCCACCCCGTCATCTCGCAATGGTTCGCGCAGACCCTCGGCGAGCCGACTGCGGCGCAGCGGCAGGGGTGGGCGGCGATCCGGGAGGGGAAGCACACGCTCATTGCCGCGCCGACGGGGTCGGGGAAGACGCTGGCGGCATTTCTCACGGCGCTCGATGAGCTCTATCGCGAGGGCGAAGCCGCGCCGCTGCCGGACGAAGTGCGGGTGGTGTACGTCTCGCCGCTGAAGGCGCTCTCGGCCGACATTCATAAGAACCTGGCCGAGCCGCGTGCGGCCATTCGCCGGCTGGCGGGCGACGACGCGCCGCGTATCACGGCGGCGGTGCGCACCGGCGACACGACCTCGTCGGAACGCGCGGCGATGCTCCGGACGCCGCCGCACATCCTGGTCACGACGCCGGAGTCGCTCTATCTGCTCCTCACCGCGGAGCGCAGCCGGAAGATGCTGCGCACGGTGCGGACGGTGATCGTCGACGAGATCCACGCGGTCATCGGCACGCGCCGCGGCGCGCATCTCGCGCTGACGCTCGAACGGTTGCAGCAGGTGGCCGAGCGGCCGCTGCTCCGCATCGGACTCTCCGCGACGCAGAAGCCGATCGAGGACGTCGCGCGCTATCTGGTCGGCGCGCGCGACGAAGGCTGCTCGATCGTCAACGAAGGGCACAAGCGGGCCATGGATCTCACGCTCGAGCTGCCGAAGTCGCAGCTCGACGCGGTCATGGCCGCCGAGGTCTGGGAGGACTACTACGAACGTCTGACGGAGCTGATCGCGGAGCATCGCACCACGCTCGTTTTCGTCAACACGCGGCGCATGGCCGAGCGGGTGGCGCGTCATCTCGCCGATCGCCTCGGCGACGAGGCCGTTACCGCGCATCACGGCAGTCTCTCGAAAGAGAACCGCCTCGATGCCGAGACGCGGCTGAAAGGGGGAACGCTGAAGGCGCTCGTGGCCACGGCGTCGCTGGAGCTCGGCATCGACATCGGCTCGGTCGATCTCGTCTGCCAGATCGGCTCCCCGCACCGCATCGCCGCGCTGCTCCAGCGCGTCGGACGCTCCGGCCACACCGTTTCCGGCCTGCCGAAAGGGCGGCTCTTCCCGATCTCGCGCGACGATCTGATGGAATGCGCCTCGCTGCTGCGCGCGGTGAAGCGGGGCGAGCTCGATCGCATCGTCGAGCACGACGCGCCGCTGGACGTCCTCGCGCAGCAACTGACCGCCGAAAGCTCGTGCGACGAGTACGACGAGAGCGCGCTGTACGCGATGACGCGCCGCGCCTGGCCGTATCGCGAGCTGTCGCGCCGGTCGTTCGACGACGTCCTGCTGATGCTCTCCGACGGCTTCGCCACGAAGCGCGGGCGCCGCGGTGCGCTGCTCCATCGCGACGAAGTCAACGAACGCGTGCGCGGCCGCCGCGGCTCGCGCATGCTCGCCCTCACCTCCGGCGGCGCGATTCCGGAGATCGCCGACTACCGGGTCGTGCTCGAAGGGGAAGAGACGTTCATCGGCACGCTCAACGAAGACTTTGCGATCGAGAGCACCGCCGGCGACATCTTTCAGCTCGGCAACACGTCGTGGCAGATCACGCAGGTCCTGCCGGGCGAGGTGCGCGTCACCGACGCCAAAGGAGCCCCGCCGAGCATCCCCTTCTGGCTGGGCGAAGCGCCGGCGCGCAGCGATGAGCTCTCGCGCGCGGTGAGCGAGCTGCGGCGCGACATCGAGCCGCTGCTGGACCTGGTTCCTCGGGGTTCCGAGGACCCCGAGGAACCGCCTCCAGCCGTTTCCTGGCTCGTCGCCGAAACCAACATCCCTCTGCACGCCGCCGAAGAAGCGGTCGCCTATCTCACCGAGGGGCGCACCGCCCTCGGCGTGCTGCCGACGCAGGAGACGCTGGTGCTGGAGCGCTTCTTCGACGAAGCGGGCGGGATGCAGCTCGTGCTGCACGCGCCGTTCGGCAGCCGGATCAACCGTGCCTGGGGGCTCGCGTTGCGCAAGCGCTTCTGCCGGCAGTTCAACTTCGAACTGCAGGCGGCGGCGACCGAGGATGCGCTGCTGCTTTCGCTCGGCCCGCAGCACTCGTTTCCGCTGGCGGATGTCTTCCGGTATCTGCACCCGAACACCGCCAAGGACGTCCTGGTGCAGGCCTTCCTCGATGCGCCGGTCTTTCAGACGCGCTGGCGCTGGAATACCACCATCTCGCTGGCGGTGCCGCGCAATCGCGGCGGGCGCAAAGTCGCGCCGCAGATCCAGCGGATGATGGCCGCCGACCTGATGGCCGCATGCTTTCCCGATGCCGCCGCCTGCTTCGAGAACATCCCCGGCGACCGGCAGATCCCCGACCATCCGCTCGTGCAGCAGGTCGTGCGCGACTGCCTGCACGAGGCGATGGACTTTGACGGCCTGGCGCGGATCCTCACGAAGATTCACGCGGGGGAGGTGAACTGCGTCGCGCGCGACACGCGCGAGCCGTCGGTGCTCTCGTACGACATTCTCAACGCCAAGCCGTACGCGTTCCTCGACGACGCACCGCTGGAGGAGCGCCGCACGCAGGCGGTCCTGACCCGCCGGGCGGGAGACAGCACCGCGGGCGACCTCGGCAGGCTCGATCTCGCCGCCATCGAACGCGTGCGCGACGAAGAGCGTCCCGATCCGCGCGATGCCGACGAACTGCACGATGCGCTGTTGACCGCGGGCTTCCTCACCGACGCCGAGGCATCGTCGATTCCGCGGGAGCTGTTCGACGCGTTGGTGGCCATGCGGCGTGCGGGGCGGGTGATGTCGCTCTGGATCGCGGCCGAGCGTCTGCCGGAGCTGCTGGCCATTCATCCGGCCATGCCGTCGACGCTGGTCGCGCCACGCTCGCGGATGCAGCGCGCATGGACGCGCGAGGAAGCAATCGTCGAGCTGCTGCGCGGCCGGATGTCGATCGTCGGCCCAGCCACGGCGGGCGAGCTGGCGGAATCGCTGGACATCGATGAGAGCGATGCCGAGCTCGCGCTGGTGACGCTCGAGTCGGAGGGCGTGGTGCTGCGCGGGACGTTCGCGCGGCCGAACGAATGGTGCGACCGGCGCCTGCTGGCGCGCATTCATCGCTACACCCTGGTGCGGCTGCGCGCGGAGATCGAGCCGGTCGGCGCGAACGACTTCATGCGCTTCCTCTTCTCGTGGCAGAACGTCGCGCAGAAGCTGACCGGGATCGATGGCCTGTCCGAGGTCGTGGCGATGCTCGACGGCTTCGAGGTCGCGGCGAGCGCTTGGGAAAAGTCGGTGTTGCCCGCGCGCATTGAAGGATACGAGCCGTCAATGCTCGACATGCTCTGCCTGACCGGCGAAGTGGGGTGGGCGCGGTTGTCACCGGCCAGCAGCGGCACGTCGCCGGTCGGCTCGACGCCGATCACGTTGTTCCAGCGAGCCACTCCCGGCACCTGGCGCCGTGCTTCGGTCGACGCACCGGAACTGACCGAAGCGGCGAAAGCTGCGCTGGAGGTGCTGCGCACGCGCGGCGCGCTCTTCGCGCGGGAGCTCGGCATCGCGGAGGAAATCCTCGGCGAGCTGGTCTCCGCCGGCTTGGTGGCCTCCGATGGCTTCGCCGGGCTGCGCTCCCTGATCGGCTCGCAGGAAAAGCGGCCGAAGGCGAACTTTGCCGGCCGCTGGTCACTGCTCGATCGCGAGGAAGTCCCGCGCGAGGAGGCGGTCGAAGCGCAGGCGCGTGCGCTGCTGCGCCGCTACGGTGTGGTCTTCCGCCGCCTGCTGACGCGCGAGCCGAATGCCGCGCCATGGCGCGAGCTGGCCCGCGTCTACCGCCGCCTCGAAGCGCGCGGAGAAGTGCGCGGCGGACGTTTCGTCTCCGGGATGTCGGGCGAGCAGTTCGCGCTGCCGCAGGCAGTCGAGCGACTGCGCGAGATCCGTCGCGAAGGACCGAACGGCGCCGTGATCGTCATCAGCGCCGCCGACCCGTTGAACCTCACCGGGATTCTGACGACTGGTGAGCGCGTGCGCGCCATCGGCGCCACGCGCGTGGCCTATCGTGACGGTGTAGCGATCTCCGTGCTCGAAGGGGAGGTCCTGCGGCCGCTCGTGCACATCGACGAGAGTCTGGCCGGCGACGTGGCGAACGCCCTGGCGGGGCGGCGGGTGCCGGTCACGCGCGGATTCGTGGGGCGGGCGAGCGCGTAGCGCAGCGATCCCACGCGCCTAAGCAGAATGCTCTCACTTCACCAACAGATCGGGGAACGACGGGAGGCCTCCGGCGGCCGGGGCCTCAGCCCCGGACCCCGTTGGTTGGCCTAGCCTCCGCGACACAGCCTCGGATCTTGCGACAGAGTGTCGCGGAGGCTAGGCCAACCAGCGGGTCCGGGCCCGCGGCCCGGCCGCCGGAGGCCCCCCCGTCGTCCCCTCATCCGTGGGTCAAGTGCGTGCGTTCTGCTCCGCACGGAGGGCGCTTACAACGCCACCCCGCTCGCGTGGTACATCTGCATCGACCCGAAATCGAGCAGCGGCTGCAGCTTCTCCGCGCAGCCGCTCTCGCCGAAGCGAGCCGCGGCATCGTGCGCTTCGGCAGCGCTGGCCCACTCGACGTGGTCGATCCACACCCCATCCGGCGCTTCGAGCAGGGTGCGGCGCAAAAAGCCGGGCTGCTGTTCGACCCACTGCTGGAGCTCACGGGAGACGGCGATGATCGCTTCGCGCGAGGCGCCGGCGGCGGCGCGGCTGACGACGACTTCGTGGCAGACGGTGTTGTGCGTGTTCTCGTTCATGGCGTCAGCATCGGCAGATCCCTGCCAGTTTCTGTCATGATTTCGCGCGTGGGTCGCGCCGAGCGGTTGCTGTCGCTCCTGGAGATCCTTCGGGGGAAGGAAGAGACGAGCGTTGCCGCGCTCGCGGACGAGCTGCGGGTCAGCGTGCGCACCGTCCATCGCGATCTGGCCGCGCTGCGTGAGCGCGGCACCGCCATCTCCTCCGACGTCGGACCGGGAGGCGGGGTGCGGCTCGAGCGCGATGGCGGAGCGTCGCAGGTGACGTTCTCCGATGCGGAGATCGTCGCGCTCTCGCTGGTCGCGCATCTCTCCCGCGTGGCCACCGGGCTGCCGTGGGGGAGCGCGGCGCGGACGGCGGTGTCGAAGCTCTTCGCCACGATGCCGCGCACCCGGGCCCGGGAACTGCGCGCGCTCACCAGCCGGGTGGTGGTCGGCAACGCCGCCAGCCCGCGCATCCGCGAGGAAGCGTCCACGCCGCCCGCGGAGCTGCTCGGCCTCTTCGAGCGCGCCTTCACCTCGCGCACCTGCCTGACGTTCGACTACCGCGACCGGGAGGGGAAGACCAGCGAGCGGCGCATCGAGCCGCATGGCCTGCTGGTCGAGCCGCCGGTCTGGTACATCCTTGCGGTCGATCTCGACAAAGCGGCAGCCCGCACCTTCCGCATGGACCGCATCGCACGGCCGCGACTGCTCGATCGCCGCTTCCGGCCGGATGCGGAGGTGGTCAAGGCGATGACCAGTCATATACCCGAGCCCGCCGCACGATAGGAACTTTTCGTCTCCCTTCCCGGTCGTTTCGTCGGCTCCTCCCGGCCGTTCGTCGGGCGGTTTCCCGTCGTGAAGAGGGGAGGGCCGATAGTGGCGCCACACCAAACGGAGGCGCAATGCAGCAGGCCATTCTGAATCTCAACGAAACGAAGATGCGGCAGCTCTCGGGGCTCGTCGACAAATCGAACGCGAGCCACATGGAGCTCAACGACGTGCTTCCGTGGGCGAACGGCATCGACCGGACGGTCGCGCCGAAGCGTGAAGACCATGCCTGGCTCTACGGCACCCCGTACTGGGAGCAGCTCACGCCCGAGCATAAGATCGAGATGATGTGGGTCGAGAACGCCCAGACCGTTTCCGGCTTCGTCTGGCTCGAAGAGGGGCTCTCGCCGCTCTTCATCCGCCTGCTGCACGCTCACCACGGCCGCGTGCCGGAGACCATCCGCGACTACATGATGGTCTTCTGCAAAGAGGAGATCGTCCACACGCAGATGTTCCGCCGCTATCTGAAGCTGGCGAACCTGCCGCTGTACGAGCGCCCTCAGCTCATGGACTTCATCGAAGAGCTGGTCACGATGCATCCGGCCGTCGGCGTGCTCTGCACGTATCTGATGGAAGGGACTGCCGAAGAGGCGGCCATGCGTCAGGACGGCCCCGGCACCGAGCCGCTCACCAGGAAGCTCTACTTCGAGCATCACCGCGAAGAGGCGCGCCATCTCGCCTTCGGCCGCTGGATCTGCGAGGAGTTCTTCGAGAACCTTCCGCCGCAGGTGCGCGGGCAGATCGGCTTCCTGGTCCGCTCCTACATGAATATCGTGGTGCCTCTGTTCACCTTCAACCCGGAGATCCAGAAGTACCTGAGCTTCGAGCTGCCGTTCGACGTGAACGACCCGGCGGTCATCGACGCCATCCGCCGCTCGGACAACAACCGCCGCGTCAACGACGAGCGCTACGGCCCGATGCTGCGCTGGATCAAGAAGCTCGGCCTCACGCCGGCCGAATGGGACTGGTTCGACGGCCCCGGCCAGATGCCTCAGATGCCGGCCGCGAAAGCCGCGGAACAGCCGGCGGCCTGACCACCATGACTCCACACGCTCTCGAAGTCCGCAACGTCGAAAAGTCGTTCGGCACCCGTAAGGCGCTGGCCGGGATCGACCTTCTGGTCGAGCCGGGCGAGTCGCTCGGCCTCCTCGGGCCGAACGGTGCCGGCAAGTCGACGCTCGTCCGTGCCATTGCCGGCAGAGTCGCGCCGGATCGAGGGGAGATTCTCGTCCACGGTCATACCACTGGTAGCGAGGCGGCGCGCCGCCTGACCGGGTACGTGCCGCAGGATCTCGCCCTCTATCCGCTGCTGACCGCGCGCGAGAACATGTCCGCCTTCGCCCGCTACCAGGGCATCCGCGGCGCTGCTCTCGATCAGGCGGTGGACGGCGCGCTCGACTGGACGGCGCTCGCGGACCGCGGGAGCGACACGTGTCGGTACCTCTCGGGCGGTATGAAGCGGCGCCTCAACATCGCCGCCGGTACCGTCCATCGCCCGAAGCTGCTCCTGCTCGACGAGCCGACCGTTGGGGTCGACCCGCAATCGCGGGAGCGCATTTACGACATGATCGGCGATCTCCGCAAGGACGGTCTCACGCTGCTGTACACCTCGCACTACATGGAAGAGGTCGAGCGCCTCTGTGACCGCATCGCCATCATCGACCACGGCCGTGTCATCGCCACCGGCACCAGGGAAGAGCTCGTCCGCGAGATCCTCGGCACTTCGCAGGAGCTCACCATCACATCCGAGTCCTGGATCCAGCAGGAACTTCGCGACAAGCTCTCCCTGGTCGGTGCATCGATGAACATCCAGATCAACGGAACCGTCGCCAGAATCCGCATCAAGAACGCCGCCGACGAGATCGCCGACATCCTTTCGATCTATCGCTCGGAAGGCGTTCCGGTGCGCAACCTGGCGCTGAAGAGTCCCGGGCTGGAGGCCGTCTTCATGGCCCTGACCGGAAGGGAGTTGAGGGAATGACGTTCCTGCAAGTGAGCCGTACCCATTGGACGAAGTTCCGCCGCGACCGCGCCGCGTTCGTGATGACCTTCATCGTCCCGATCGCCTTCTTCTCGCTGTTCGCCGTCTTCTTCGGCACACGACCCGGCTCGAAACGGATCCAGCTCGCCGTCGTGAACGAAGACGGCGGCGCCGCCTCGCGGCAGTTCCTCACGGCACTGCGCAAGGAGAAGGGGATCACGTTCCTCGACCAGGAGATGACGGCCGCCGACGCGGAGCGGAAGATCCGCACCGGCGACCTCGCCCTCGCGCTGGTCGTGCCGAAAGGCTTCGAGGTGAAGAAAGGAGAACGCCCGCGGCTGACGCTGCTGGCCGACACCTCCGATCCTTTCTCCTCGCGGCTGGTCGGCACGCTGATGCAGAAGGCCGTCCTCGGCGAGATGCCGATCGATGTCCAGACCCGCGACCTCCTCGGCGCGTCGAAGCGCAATCCGCGGATCGCCTTCACCGCAGCAGGTCTCGGGGTCATGTTTCTGCTCTTCTTCGCCGCGTCGTCGGGTGGCGCGCTGATCGACGAATCGGAGAGCGGCACGCTCGACCGCATCCTCTGCTCGCAGGTCACCATGACGCAGCTGCTGGCGGGGAAGCTCTTCTACATCGTGGCGCTCTCCACGTTCCAGCTCACCATGACCTTCGCCTGGGGATCGCTCGTGTTCGGCCTCGAGCTGCGCGAGCACCTCGGCGGCTTCCTGGTGATGACTTTGGCGACGAGCCTGGCCACCGGCGCGTTCGGCCTCGTGCTGGCCTCGCTCTGCCGGACCCGCGCGCAGCTCAGCGCGCTCAGCAACCTGCTCGTCCTGGTGATGTCGGCCCTCGGCGGCAGCCTCTTTCCGCGATTCCTGATGCCGGAGCAAATCCAGAAGCTCGGCCTCCTGACGCTGAACGGCTGGGCCCTGGACGGCTACCTGAAAGTGTTCTGGCGCGAAGAGCCGCTGCTCGCCCTCTGGCCGCAGGTTACGGCGCTGCTGCTCATCGCGACGGTCTTCTTCACGCTGGCGCGCGTCCTGGCGCGGCGCTGGGAAGCGGCGTAACGATCAGCCAGCCGTCGCGTCGTCGGGGGATCACCTGCTGCCCAGCGTTGTTGCGCGCCGGACCGAGGGTCATGCACTCCATCAGCGTCGCCAAACCAGGTCATATCCCGCCCCCTCCCACGCGGGCCGTTCTGTCGTACAGTACGGCGCATGCCGACGCCGCAATTCTTTGCCGACCGCCTGAAGGCTGAAACGGCCGCCTTCTCCAAAGTCACGCGCGCGCTTCCCGCCGATCGCCTCGACTACAAGCCGCACGAGCGCAGCACCTCCGCCGGCAGTCTGGCGTGGCAGATCGCGACGGAGCTCGATGCGCTGGTCACGCTCCTCGAGACCGGCACGATCGACTACAAACAGGGCCGCTACCCTTCGGTCGAGGAGATCGCCACGGCGACCGAGAGCAGTCTGGAGCGCCTGATCGAGGCCGCGAAGAACGTCACCGAGGAGCGCTGGAACGGGCCGGGGAAGTTTCTCTGGGAAGGCAATCCGGTGTGGGAGACCACCGTCTCCGAAATGGCCTGGGGCTTCCTCTTCGACCTCATTCATCACCGAGGACAGCTCAGCTCCTACATCCGCCCGATGGGCGGCAAAGTGCCGGCGATTTACGGTCCGTCCGCGGACTCCGAATCGTGATCCAGCACGCCACGTCGTCCACGCCGCCACCGCCCGGCGCCGAGCCGAGTCACGCGGAGCGCGTGCGCACGCTCCTCCATCGCGAGCGCCTCGGCACCCTTGCCACGCACTCCGTGCACCACCCCGGCTTTCCGTTCGCCTCGGTCATGCCGTACGCGCTGACCGACGATGCGTCGCCGGTGTTCCTCATCAGCGGCATGGCCATTCACACGCAGAACGTGCTGGCCGATTCGCGCGCGAGCCTGCTGGTGATGCAGAGCGGCGCGGAGGCCGATCCGCTCGGTTCGCCGCGCGCCACGCTCCTCGGGCAGGTGCAGCGCGTCGACTCGTCCGATGCACTGCGCGCCGCGTACCTCGAGCGCCACGCCTCCGCGCGCTACTGGATCGACTTTTCCGACTTTTCGTTCTTTCGCCTCACCGTCACCGACGTCTATTTCGTCGGCGGCTTCGGGGTGATGGGATGGGTGACCTCGGATGATTACCGCCTCGCGGAGGCCGATCCGCTGGCCGATCATTCCGCGGGGATTCTCGAGCACATGAATGCCGATCACGCCGACGCGCTGGTGGCGATCACGAAGCACTTCGGCAACCTGGAGGCGCTCGAGGCGACGATGGTCTCCTGCGACTACCTCGGCTTCACCGTCCGCGCACGGACCGCCGAAGGGATGAAGGGTGTGCGGATCCAGTTCCCCGAGCCGGTGCGCTCGAAAGAGGACGCGCGGCGCGTGCTGGTGGCGATGACGCGGCAGGCTCGCGGCTGATTAGCCTGGGGATATGGACCGCGGCGGCGACCTTCATCCGCGACCGGCGGCGTTGCCGCCGCAGTCCAGATCACTCGCGCGGCGGAGCCGTGGTCTCGAACAGCAGCGGCGTCTCGTCCAGCTCGATTCCGAACAGTTCGAGGGCGAGGCGCCGCACCTCGCCGACGTCGTGCGGCGTGTCGCTGCGCACTCCGTTCACGTAGCGCGTCACCACCTGCGGTCGGAGGATGATCCGCTCCGTCGGGGTGATGCGCTGGATGGTCAGCGTCCTGCGGAATGCCGAGGCGGGATGCGTGGCGGTGTAGTAGTTCGCGATCTCCACGTCGGCGGTGGTATGCGGCGCGCCGGAGAATTCGTACAGATCCTCGATCGTCTCGCCGTAGTGCATGGCCAGCGTCCAGTGATGTTCGTCTCGACTGAGCGAGAAGGCGATTCCGCCCTGCTCCACGCGCGCGCCCTCTTCGAGCGGGATTGGCTCGAGCGGACCCTCGGCTCCGAAGCCGACGTCGGCGAGATACGCTCGCCCTTCCACGTCGACGCGCAGCAGCATGTGATTGAGCGCGCGCCGGTCGGGACGTCCCATCAGCGTCGTCACCGCGAAGCCGAGCTCGCGGAGCGCGGCGGCGAGGAGCGTGTTCTGCTCGAAGCAGTAACCGCCGCCGCCGGCGATAAAAAAGCGTTCGGCGATCGACTCCACGTCCACCGTGACCTCGCCGCGCCGCTGGATGGTCAGGTTGTGAAACGGGAAGGCGGCGAGGTGCGCGACGTGGATGCGGCGGAGCGTCTCGAGCGTCGGCGGGAGCGGCCGCGTGAGTCGGAGGCGCGAGAGGTAAGCGTCGAGGTGCATGGGGACAGGATACTCAGGGTAGGGACATTCCGTTTTCAATCACTCCTCACGGCAAGGAGAATCACGAACGCATGTCGAACGCCTTTCTGCCCCAGATCGAGAACATCGTCTTTCTCATGCTCGAGAACCGCTCGCTCGACAACCTTCTCGGCTGGCTGTACGCCGGCAACGACCCGATGCACGTCTATCCCGCCGGCAGTTCCACGACCTACGACGGCCTCAATACCGGCGCCTACTCGAACCCCTATCGCACCGCCTTCAGCGGCGTGCAGAACTATCCGGTCGTGCGCGTGCCGGACAACCTCGGTGGCGACTGGGATCGCGTGCCGGGCTACGACCCGTACGAGGAGATGAAGGCCAACAGCAGCTGGAACGGCGTCCTCAACCAGCTCTTCGGCAATGAGAACCGCATCGGCGGCCTGCCGGGGAGCGGCACGCCGGCGAAGATGCTCGGTTTTCTGCAGGACTACTACTCCTGGTACATGGCCACCTGGAAGGGGCTGGACATCCTCTGGACCTATCCGCCGTCGATGCTCCCGGTGATCAACACCCTGGCGCGGATGTACGCGGTCAGCGACGCGTGGTTCTGCTCCGTCCCGACCCAGACCAATCCGAACCGCGCCTTCTCGCTCTGCGGGACGTCGCTGGGACGCGAGAACAACGCGACCCTCACCGCGGTCGAGCAGTTCCCGGTGCCCACCGTCATCAACTCGCTGGTCGATGCCGGCCGGAGCTGGGGCCTCTTCTTCACCGACGTCTGGAAGAACAACCTCTCGTACACCGAATACACCTTCCCCTACCTCACCAAAGCCGGCGGCGCGCGCGGCTCGATCGACGACTTCATCGCGCTGGCGAAGGCCGGGAAGTTGCCGTCGTTCAGCTACCTCGAGCCGAAGTGGGGCTACGGCAAGGGGACGATCTTCACGCAGGGGACCGACTATCACCCGCCGACGCACATCGCGCCGGGCGAGCAGTTCCTGGCGCAGATCTACGGTGCGCTTCGCACCAGCCCGCAGTGGGAGAAGACCCTTTTCATCGTCACGTTCGACGAGCACGGCGGGACGTACGATCACGTGGCGCCGCGGTGGGGCGCCATCAATCCCGACGGCAAGATCGGCGCGGACGGCTTCCGGTTCGACCTCTTCGGCGCGCGCGTGCCGACGCTGCTCATCTCGCCGTATGTCGCGAACGGAACGGTCTTCCGCGCGCCGTCCGGCAGCAAGTACCCATTCGATCACACCTCGTTCATCAAGACCTTCCTGCTCTGGGCCGGCGTCGACCCGAACAGCGCGCCGCTCGGCAAGCGCGTCCCGGCCGCGCCGACGTTCGAAGGGGTGCTTTCGCCGACCGTCGTGAACGCCCTCACCTTCGAGGCGCCCCTTCTGGCGACGGCACTCGACCATCCGGACGTGTCGCAGGGGGCGGGCGGAGCGGGGCAGCCGGTGAACGCGCTCGTCGAGGGCATCCCGTTCGCCGCCACCCGAGCGATCCTCAACAGCGCCGACTCGCTGCCGGAGGTGGAAGCGGGAGTGGCCCGTTACAAGGCAGATCCGGAGGCCTTCGAGGCTTCCCTCGGCTGAGCGTCAGTCACCCGCCACCAGCGCGTCCATCTTCCACGCGCCGTAGCGTTTGCTGAAGCCGGCCCGATACCCGATCGGGGTGCGCACGTCGCTCGTGCGCACCCACCCTTCTTTGCCGCCGAGGGTGCGCACGTGACGCCGTGGTCGTCGCACCTCCGGCCCACCGCAGCCGATCGCGAGCAGCAGGACGAGCGCGGCTTTCGTCACGAACCGCCGCGTGGTGTGGGCTTCCAGCCCCACACCTGGTCTCCAGGGAAGGGGGGCCGGAAGCACACACCACACGGCCGCTGTCGAGTTACGGGCGGCGCCGTCTGCTTCTGTTCCGCGAAGTGTTCGACGGCCCGGACGGCGCAGCACCGGGGCGGGGCGATGCGGGCGAAGCGGGTCGCGGTGCGGAAGACTGCGCGGGCCGCTGCCCGGAAGACGATGCCGGTCGCTGCCCCGAAGACTGTGCCGGCCGCGATCCAGCCGGTCGCGGTGCCGCCGGTCGCTGTCCCGGCCGCGCTGCCGGACGGGCCGGAGCTTTCGCTGCCGGAGCTGCCGCGCCGCTCTTGCGCGCGACCTTCGCCGCGGCGCGGGCGCGGTCCTCTGCTTTGCGCGCACGAATGGCGGCGATCCGCTCCTGGATCGGGATCTCCAGCTTCTCGGCCGGTTTCTTCGAGTAATCGAAATCCGGCACGGTCACGCGCGGGAGGCGCTTGCCGATGGCGCGCTCGATGGCGCGGAGGTCGTTCTCCTCATCCGGCGCGACGAAGGTGATGGCGTCGCCGGTCATCTCCGCGCGCGCCGTACGGCCGACGCGGTGGATGTAATCCTCCGGCAGGTGCGGGACATCGAAGTTGACGACGTGCGAAAGCGCCTCGACGTCGATGCCGCGCGCGGCAATGTCGGTGGCCACGAGAATGCGGTAGCGCCCCGACTTGAATCCCTCCAGCGCGTCGGTGCGCTGTACCTGGCTGCGGTTGCCGTGAATGCGCGCCACCTTTACTTTGCGCGCCTCGAGCTGCTCGTAGACGCGGTTGGCGCGGTGCTTGGTGCGGGTGAAGACGATCGCGCTGCGGATCTCACCGCGCTGCAGGAGCGCGTCGAGCAGCGACAGTTTCAGGTCCTGCGCGACGGGGAAGACCGACTGGGTGATGCCGACCGCCGGCTCTGCTTTCCGTTCGATCGAGATCATGGCGGCGTTCTTCAGCATCTCCCGCGACAGCTCCACGATCGGCGGCGGCAGCGTGGCGGAGAAGAAGAGCGTCTGCCGCTTGGCCGGCAGGTGCTTGAGCACGCGCCGGATGTCGGGGAGGAAGCCCATGTCGAGCATCCGGTCCGCCTCGTCGAGCACGAGGATCTCCAGACCGGAAAGATTCGCGTACGGCCGCGTGAAGTGATCGAGCAGCCGGCCGGGCGTCGCCACCAGCACGTCGACGCCGCTGCGGAACGCATGTTCCTGCGGCCCCATGCCGACGCCGCCGTAAATGGCGGCGCCGGAGAGCGGCGTGTGCACGGCCAGCTCGCGCAGGTGCTCGTCGATCTGCGCCGCCAGCTCGCGGGTCGGCGTCAGGATCAGGGCGCGCGTCGTGCCGCGCTTGCTGCTCATCAGCCGGTGCAGGATCGGAAGGAGGAACGCCGCGGTCTTGCCGCTGCCGGTCGCCGCGGCGGCCAGCACGTCTCTTCCGGCCATGGCCGGCGGGATGGCGTCGTTCTGAATGGGGGTCGGCCGGGTGAATCCGAGCTCTTTGATTCCACGCAGTAAATCGGGATGAAGTCCAAAAGATGAAAAAGGCATCGCTCTAATCGTGTCACAGATCGGCGCGCAGCATGAGGTCGTCAATGCCGCGGGCCAGTTCTTCGAGATACTCGTCGCCCCTGGCGTGATGCGTGAGACCGACCACGATGTAGTGCCGCCCGGCGCCCGTCACCACCGCCGAATCGTGCAGCCACTCCTGCCACGAGCCCCACTTGCGGATGATCTGCACGTCGCGTCCCGCCAGCCCCTTCACGAACTTGATGTCGTCGTGCGCGATCTGAGGAGAGGCGAAGATCTCCCGCATCGCCTTCGACGCGGCCGGCGAGACGAGCTTCCCCTGTTCGAGCAGCAGATAGAAGCGCAGCAGCTGCCGCACCGTCACGGCGTGCGAGTGATCCGCCACCGGATCGCCGATCCGCTCGCTGTTCGGCCCGTAATGCTTGCCGACCCAGATCCCGCCGCCGCGCGCCGCGTCGTAGAAGCCGTTCGCGTTCAGCACCGCCTGGATCTCGCGCAGCCCCATGGCCCGCGAATACTTCGCCGCCATCTCGTTGCTCGAGGCCTTGGCCATCATCCCGAGCTCGTGCCGCACGGTCGTATCGGCGTCAGTCCCGTTCAGTGCGAAATGAGCGAAGAGGATCCCGACCTTCGCCACGCTCGCCGCGTACTCGATGCGGTCGGGATGGATCATCGCCACGCGTCCGCGCCGCAGGTCGGCCACGCCGACCGCGGTCTGCTCGTCCGTCATCCCGTATTTCTCGCGCAGCTGCGCGTCGAGTGCCTGCACCGCGCTCTGCAGGCGCCCATCAGGGGTCGTTTCGTAATCGATGGTCATCGGTCGTGAAGAAGCGCATCCGGTCAGCAACAGGAGCAGCAAAAGCCAACGCATGGCGAAAGGATAAGCAGAACGCACGCACTGCGCCCACGGATGAGGGGAACGACGGGAAGCCTCCGGCGGCC
>DASWOB010000029.1:0-56495 GCA_036398925.1 Thermoanaerobaculia bacterium | reverse complement strand
CTCCTCTTCGACCAGGATGTTCTTGAAGCGTGCTTCGAAGAGGTGCCCTCGCCGCTGATGCCGCCTGTTGAAGCGCTGCGCGTAGCGCCCGAGGAGGCGGTGCATGCCGGTCGAGAGGGTGCACTCCGGAGTCTCGATGCTGAGATGGTAGTGATTGCCCATCAGACAGTAGTCATGGAGGATCCATCGCGAGCGGACGATCTCCTCCGCGAGGAGGTCGAGGAAGAGCTGGCGGTCGCGGTCATCATGGAAGATGGTGATTCCATCGTTGCCACGTGACATCACGTGATGTCGTGCGCCGGGATACTCGACTCGCGGTTGCCTTGCCATACGCAAGCCGAGGCTACCTCGGCATTGTCGATGAGCCGAGGAGATCGCGAAAAACGGCAGAAAAGCTCCTCGGAATGGAAAGAAAATGGGCCTGAAGGCGCGGCGGCTCTACGACCGTTGGAGTCGCGTTGTGAGGGCGTGGTTTTAAGACCTGTCCCCGATTTGCCCTCTCCGACTTACGCGTCCCGATTGACCCGGCGAGGGATAGCCCTCCAGAAGATCGACGACGCCGAGGAGCGTGGTTCTAAGACCTGTCCCCCGACTGACCTTGATGAAGACCTGTCCCCGATTGCGCGTCACTGATTGAAGACCTGTCTCCGATTTCATGAACCGATTTGTGAAGACCTGTCCCCGATTTGTCCCCGATTTGTGTCCCCGATTTGCGCGTCCCGATTGACCCGGCGAGGGACAGCCCTCCAGAAGATCGACGACGCCGAGGAGCGTGGTTCTAAGACCTGTCCCCCGACTGACCTTTTCGTCTATCACCACCTGAAAGAGGCCGCTCCAGAAGATCGACGGCGCCGAGGAGCGTGGTTCTAAGACCTGTCCCCCGACCGACCCGATTTCCTGCTTCGACCGACCTTTGATTGAAGACCTGTCCCCGATTTCGACGTCTTGGTTCTAAGACCTGTCCCCCGACTGACCTTTTGTCCCCCCCAGAAGATCAACGGCGCCGAGGAGCGTGGTTCTAAGACCTGTCCCGACTGACCTTTTTTTGATTGAAAACCTGTCCCCGATTTCACGATTTCACGTCTATCACCGCCTGAAAGGGGCCGCTCCGGAAGATCGACGGCGCCGAGGAGCGTGGTTCTAAGACCTGTCCCCCGACTGACCTTTTGTCCCCCGACCGACCTTTGATTGAAGACCTGTCCCCGATTTTGCGGACGCGTCATCGGACACATGACCCCGAAAGACGCATGGGAGCAGTTCCGCAAGCTCGTGCCGCTCACGGAAGAAGAATTCAACACCATCGCCACGAACGTTGCGCCCTACATGAAGTAGCCGGTTCCTCGGAGTTCCTCGGAGGGAGGAGTTGAGCGATTGAGCCGGCAGTAGTGTTTTGTGATCTCCATACACGTCTCACGGCTCAACAGCTCAATAGCTCTTGAGCAACTCCGAGGAGCCGTCAGGCCGACGGCAGCTCGATCGTGAAGGTCGAGCCCTCGCCCGGCACGCTCTTCACCGTGATCTCGCCTCCCATGGCGTGAGCGAGATCGCGGCTGATGGCCAGGCCGAGGCCGACGCCGCGGCGGGCGGTGTCGTTCGACTGTTCGCCGAGCTGCACGAACGGGTCGAACACGCGTCCGATCTGCTCCGGCGCGATACCGATGCCGCTGTCGCGCACGTGCACGCGCACCCGCTCGCCGTCGCGTTCGCACTCCGCGGAGATGCGGCCGCCGCGCGGGGTGAACTTGATGGCGTTCGTCAGCAGGTTGAGCAGGATCTGCTGCAGGCGATCGGGATCGGCGAGCACGGTCGCCTCGCAGCCGTCGCTCGCGAACGCGAGGTCTTCCTCCTCGAACCGCAGCCGCAGCAGCGCCTCGGCGCGCGCGACCGCTTCCGCAACCGCGACCGGCCGCGGATGGATCGACACCTTCCCCGATTCGAGGCGGGCGAACGAAAGGATGTCGCCGATCATCCGCATCAGCACCTCCACCGCGCCCTGGATGCGCTCCATCGCCTCGCGCTGCTCCGGCGTCAGCGCGCCGTAGACGTTGGCCGTGAGCAGCCCCGCGTGGCCGTGGATCGTGGTCAGCGGCGTGCGCAGGTCGTGCGACATCATGGAGAGGAACTTCGCTTTCGCGGCATTGGCCTGCTCGGCGACGCGGCGCGCGGCCAGCAGCTCGTCTTCATAGCGGTCGCGCAGCAGGGTGCGGAGGAACGCGCAGGTGGTGACGCCTTCGCGCCGCCGGCTGTTGAGCAGCACCGGCACGTCGCGCCCGTCCTTCGAGCGCAGCGCGAGGTAGATCTCATCCGCCACGCCGTACAGCTTGAGCAGCGGAAAGAGATGCGTGCTGTAGAAGACGCGCGAGCCGGGCGTCAGCACCTTCTGGACGTGCATCCCGAGCAGCTCCTCGGCCGGGTAGCCGAGGAGATCGCAGAAGGCCGTGTTGACGGAAAGCAGCGTGCCGTCGTCGTCGAACGACGCGATGCCGCACGGCACGAGATCGAGCTCGCTCACGATTCCCGGAGGTACTCCCGCATCGCGGCGATGGTCTCCCGCGGATGACTCATGTGCGGGCAGTGGCCGGTCGCCTCGAGGATCTGCAGCGTGCTGCCCGGCATTTCGCGATGGACGTACTCGCCCACGGCCATCGGCGCGATCGCGTCGTCGTTGCACTGCAGGATCAGCGACGGCAACGCCGCACCGGCAAGGTCGCCGCGGTTGTCGCCGAAGAACGTCACCTCCGCGAAACGGCGGGCGATCTTCGGATCGGTCGAGCAGAAGCTTTCCTCGAGCTCCTGCGTCAGCTCCGGGCGCGCCGGATTCCCCATGATCATCGGCGCGAGCGCGCTGGCCCAGCCGATGTAGTTCTTGTCCATCAGCGTCAGCAGCCCCTCGATGTCCTCCCGCTCGAAGCCGCCGGTGTAGCCGGCGTCATTCAGATAGCGCGGCGAAGGGCCGATCATCACCAGCTTCGCGAAACGATCGGGCTGGCGCCGCGCGGCCAGCAGGCCGACCATGCAGCTCACCGAATGGCCGACGAAGATCGCGTCGTGGAGATCGAGCGCCGCGCAGACGTCGAGCACGTCCTGGGTGTACCCCTCCAGTGACGAATAACGCTCCAGGTCGTACGCGGCGATGTCGGAGCGTCCCGAGCCGACGTAGTCGAAGAGGATCAGCCGGTAGTCGTTCTCGAACGCCGGCGTCAGGAAGCGCCACATGTTCTGGTCGCAGCCGAAGCCGTGGGCGAACAGCATCGGCCGCGTACCGCGGCCCGACACCTGGACGTTGTTGCGGGTCAGAACGTTCATTCCTCGTCCGTCCTCTGCATCCCGACGATTTTCGTCTGATTCGGCGGCTTCAACAAATCTTCGATCTTTCCGTACCCAAAGACGCCTGCATCTTCAGCAGACATGCTGAAAAGCGAGCTGTACCTGCCTGTGCCTTCAGCAAACACGCTGAAAAAACTGGCTGGACACGGCTGTATTCTCAGCAAATATGCTGAAGAACGCCCGGGACACGGCCGTGTCTTCGCAGACATGCTGAAGAACTGCTTGGACACGACTGCGTTTTCAGCAGATACGCTGAAAAACTGCCCGGACACGACCGTGTTCTCCGCAGACATGCTGAAGAACTGCCTCGACACGACCATGTTTTCAGCAGACACGCTGAAGAACTGCCTGGACACGACCATGTTTTCAGCAGACATGCTGAAGAACTGCCCGGACACCGTGTTTGCAGCGGCATGATCATCGGCACCGCCTTCACCCTCTTCGTCGTGCCGTCGATCTACGTGCTGGTGGCGCGGAGGCGGACAGCGGTCGAAGCCGAGGAAGTGGACGTCGTCAGGAGGCCGGCTGAGGCATCGGGAACAGCGTGACGAAACGTTTGGCCACCGCTTTGTCGCCTTCGACCTTCAACTCACCGGCGCGCAGGGCGTCGGTGAACTTGCGGCCGGCGTAGACGACCGCGACCAGGCCCTCCGCGGTCGTTTCGATCACGGCGTCGGGCCGCTCGGCGCTGCCACGGGTGAGGTCGAGCGTCCCTTTGGCGATCCGTGCACGAAAGTGGTCTTCGCCGATGCGCAGCTCGATCGTGGCGCGAAAGTCGGCGGCCGCCTCTTCGCTGAACATGGTGCGGAGGGAGAGGATCAGCGCGTCGATGCTCAGCGGGTAGCCCTGCATCAGGCCGGGGGAGCGCGCCCCCCAGCGGCCGAGGGCCATGATCACCCGCTCGAGCTCGAGGCCCCACTCGCTCAGCTCGTAGACCCACGAGCTGGCGGGCGGCGGGAGCTTGCGGCGGCGGACGATGTTCGCCTCCTCCAGCTCTTCGAGCCGCTGAGTGAGCACGTTCGGGCTGATACCGGGCAATCCGGCGCGCAGATCGGTGAAGCGTTTCGGCCCGAGGATCAGCTCGCGTGCGACCAGCAGAGCCCACCGCTCGCCGATCAGGTCGAGGGCGTGCGCGGTCGCGCATCCGTCTTCGTACGTGCGCTTGCCTGCCATGCCAGTATCGTAACACAACCTTATAGTTGCTTTTTAGGACTAGCTGGTACTACATTGCGTCCACACGACGTGGAACACGAAAGGACGGAACAGACCGATGCCCACTCTTGCCCCTTACCTCTCCTTCGACGGGAACTGCAGCGAGGCCATGCGCTTCTATGAAAAGACCCTCGACGGCAAGCTCATCGCACTGCTCAGGAACGCCGACATCCCGGGCGCCTGCGAGGCTCTGCCGCCGGGCAATGAGGAGCGGATCATGCACGCTTACCTCACCGTGGGAGAGGTGGTGATCATGGCCGGCGACTCGATCGTCGGCTGGCCGTACGAGGGGATGAAGGGCTTCCACCTCACCCTCTCGTACGACGACACGGAGAGGGGGCGCCGCATCTACGACGCCCTGGCCGACGGCGGTAAAGTGACGATGCCGTGGGCGCCGGCCTTCTACGCGGAGGGCACCGGCATGCTCGTCGACCGCTACGGCACGCCGTGGATCGTCAACGGAAAACTGATCGACACGATGGGAGGCCAGCAGTGAGATTGATGGTGATCGTCAAAGCCAATGCGAAATCGGAAGCGGGTGAGATGCCGAGCGAGGGCATGTTCACCGCGATGATGCAGTACAACGAAGAGCTGGTGAAGGCCGGCGTCATGAAGGCCGGCGACGGGCTGCATCCGACCTCGAAAGGAGTGCGCGTCCGCTTCGAGGGAAGCAACGCACCGGAAGTCACCCGCGGCCCCTTCACCGACGGCCCGCTGGAAGAGCTCATCGCCGGCTACTGGATCTGGAACGTGAAGTCGCTCGACGAAGCGATCGAGTGGGCCAAACGCTGCCCCAACCCGAGCGACGGCGCCACCGGGATCCTGGAGCTGCGGCCGCTCTTCGAGGCTGATGATTTCGGCGAGAACCTCACGCCGGAGCTGCGCGAGAAGGAAGAGGAACTGGCGCGGCAGATCGCGGCGCAGGGTTGAGATTTACGGCGTGAGGTGCGTCACAAATTGCACCTCACGCCGACTTCATACTCCGGCTCATGCCCCGTCCTGCAGCACTCTGTCTTGCCGTCTGCGTCTTGTCTTTCTTCGCCTCCCCTCTCTTCGCCGCCACGCAGGGGGAGAACCTCGGCGTACCGCAGCCGCTCTTCCCGCCGAACAACTGGTGGAACACCGACATCAGCGCGGCGCCGGTCGACCCGAGCTCGGCGGCGTACATCACCTTCATCGGCCCGACCAAAGGCATCCATCCCGATTTCGGCGGTGACGCCGGCGGCGGCAACGTCTACGGCTTCCCGATCATCAACGTCGAAGGAACCCATCCGAAGAAGACGGTAGAGTTCCTCTGGCCCGACGAGTCGGACGGGGTCGATCACACCACCGAGACCTCCATCCCCTTCTATCCGGTGCCGGACGAAGCGATCACCCTGACCGGCTGGATCGAGGGCGGCCAGCCGGGCAACGTCGACCAGCGCGACGACGCCGATCGCCACATCCTGATCGTCGACCGGCAGAACAACCGTCTCTACGAGCTGTACAACGTCTGGTTCGACGGCACCACCTGGCAAGCGGGATCGGGCGCGCACTTTTACATGAACCGCAACGATCGCCGGCCCGACAGCTGGACCTCGGCCGATGCGGCGGGACTGGCCATCCTGCCGGGCCTCGTGCGCTACGAAGAGGTGGCCGGACCGGACGAGATCCGCCACGCCTTCCGGATGACCGTCCGCTCCACGAACGGCTACGTCTACCCCGCCTCGCATCGCGCCGGCTCGACCGCCGGGGCGCTGCCGATGGGCGCGCGGCTGCGGCTGAAGGCGTCGAAGGACATCTCCGGCTTTCCGGCCGACGTGCAGAAGATGCTGCGCGCCATGAAGCGCTACGGCCTGATCGTGGCCGACAACGGCAGCGACATGTACGTCAGCGGCGCGTACGACATCCGCTGGAACAACGACATCCTCAATCCGGCGCTGGCGCAGATCAAGGCCAGCGACTTCGAGGTGATTCAGCTCGGCTGGCAGCCGGCCGTCACGCTCGTGGCCACCATTCCGCCGAACGTGCAGAACAACAAGGCGGTCGACGTGACGGTCACCGCGTACGACACGAACTACAACGTGGCCACCGGCTATCGCGGCACGATCGCCTTCACCTCGACCGACGGAACCGCCACGCTGCCGCAGCCGTACACCTTCACCGCGAACGACAACGGCTCGCATCGCTTCCCCGCGGCGCTGACCTGGCGCACCAACGGCTCGCAGGTGCTGACGGTGACGGACAACGCCAACGCCACGATCACCGGCTCGCGCGGCACGCGCGTGCACACCACCATGCGCACCGTGTCACTGAGCTCGTACTGGGCCACGTTCCACTACGCCACGCGCGCCGCCGCCGACGCCCACATGCTGCGGCTCAACTACAACGCCACCCTCGTCGCTACCGGCTACGGCGATTTCCCCTGGCTGGTCGTCGAGCGGTGGGAGTGCGGCTCGTGCACCCAGGAGCCGACGCCACTCTTCCTGGCCGGCACGCGCCCGAACGGCTACGTGCCGGGGACGAACGACATCACCGCCATCGGCGTCGACGGAACGAATCTCGTGATCAAGCGGCGGGAGGTCGGGGCCGCGATCGAGAAGCGCCGCGTGGCCGAATAAGCGGCACCACATTGAAGCTTGGCAGTTGCCTCTGTCACGCTTGCCAGTCGTGACTGTCATCAGTATTGGATGGTCGGACACTACGGCGCACCGTAGCTCTACCGTTCCGCTCAGCACGCCAACCTACCCGTTGAGAGCGAGAAAGCACAGGCAACGCGTTCGATGGGCGAAGCAGTTGCTCGCTCCTTCACGCTTCCGCACATGCTCATCGAACTGACGCGACCTACGATGTAGCGCTCACCACGATACGCGCTGGCTCGAATCACCTTGAGCTGTGGGATGACTCGACGACAACTCGCAGCATGAGCGGCGTGCCGTGGTTCGACCTCCAAGACCTTGGCCACAGACGTTCGAATCGGGTGCGCCGCGTACGTCTGCACCGGAGCGTTCAAAGTCCGCGCGATAGACGTCGTGCATATGGGGCTAGTAAACGCCCAAACGTTTTCTCCCTCGATGTACGCTGATCCTTGTTCGACGCCCAGTTCTCTTACGCTGCGTCAGGTCGAAAACCCGGAGGGGGCGGCGAACGCCTCCTTGACTTCGCGGAGGTCGGGTTTCGCTGCGCGAGCATCGCAGTCAGCTCTTCCTCGAGCACTTTCTTGTAGAGGGCGTGCCCTTCCTCGCGGGTCAGCCGGTTCGCTCGCAACTCTGCCCGTACAACTTTGAGTCGGTCGTCGGCAGACTGCGGGAGCGTATCACCCCGGAAGAACCGCGGAAGGTTGAACAAGAAGGCGCCGGCGATCACCATGAGGTACGCCGGAACCGCGTCGAAGTCGACGACCTCCTGCTTCCGCAACACCGGCGAGAAGAGCTTCGAGAGCATGAGCACGAATGCCCCAAAGAGCAGCCCCATCGACGTAGCTTTCCGATCGTCTACGAACATGAAGTCCACGGCGCGGCCGAGGACTGCGGTGACTGCGTCGGTGTTCATGGATTCGCCGCCTGGGGCTTGAAGCCAAGCGCGCTCTCACGCGCTTCCCGAAGTGCCACATCGAATGCTGGCAAAAGATGCCCGTTGTCATCGAAGAAGTCTTCCGGCGTCGGATACCGCTTCGCGAACGCCAAGAGCTCACGCACCTCGTGTTCGCTGCTGCCGAAGTACCCTCGTCGTGTGCGCCATGCGAGCAACCATTGGCGCATCACCGCGAGAAAGAACAGTGCACCCAAGCCGATCGCTGTCGCGGTCAAGGTCTGATCTCGCTTCGCAACCGCGTAGCCTCCGACCATGGCGAGCGCAACGAACAGTGCGATGCACGAGAATCCGAGCGTCTTCTCGAACTCACGCGCCATCACACCAACCACCTGCCGTTCGCGCTCGCGCCTCGGTGCTGGCCGATCGTCGACCGTGTCGATGCGACGTCGCTCATCCCGTCGCTTTTTTTGGGCTTCCGCTCGGGCCACGTCGCTCTGGCTCGCTCGGAACGCGTCGGCGATGCGCGTCAGGAAGCGGTACGCAAACGGTGCCTCCTGATCGGCCGTTTCCCGTTCCGTGCTGAACCCCGCCACGCCACCGTCGCCGGAACGATCCCGAAAAGCCTTAATGAGGTATTCGAACACTCGCGCGACGCCGGACTCACGCTCACGCTTGCCGGCATCACCACCGGAACCTCTCGGTGCAGGCGCCGTTCGACGCTTCTTCATCTTCTTCATCTTCTTCATCTTCTTCTGCATGCGGTGAACGCCTCTCTCCACTAGGAGTGACGCCCACCACGTGTTCCCTACCTATATGGCGCGTTCCGTCGCGTTCCTCGCCTTGCCGATCACCGAGTGCCGCCATGCCTCCAAGCACCTTGGCCGGGGACGCCGTAGGTACGTGGAGCTTTGAATGTCCGCAACACTGTCCGTGCACCTTGAAGCAGGCAACACGCGATACCCGCACGCTTCCCTTCCGACGATCCGGCCGACGGCGGCGACCATCTGGGAGTCCGCGCAGAAACAGAAGCACGCGTCGTCGGTCGAATCCCGCCGAGCCTTCGGCGCCTGCGGCCGAACCGTCCGCTCTGCTCCTACGACGCCAGCGCGCAGTCGCGCGGGCTGATCGTCTGCGGTGCTCCCCGGCGCACCCGATTGCTGGGGCACGTTGTGGCTTCTGGGTGTTATCCACTCGTTCGGTCGCGTCGCGCTTCGCTGGCCACCCCCGCCACTCCAGCGGACGAGTGGCCGTCGCGTCGCGCCTCCATTCGCCACTCCGTCAGTGCGCTCGCAGCCACTCCAGCAACGGCTCCCACACCAGCTCCTCCGCGTCGTCCGCCAGAAAGAGATCGGCGTGGCCGTAGTCCATCAGCCGCTGGTTCGCGGGGGTCTTGTTCACAATCAACGTATCAACATCGCTGCTGCCGAGGAGCGTGGTCGTGTAGATGCCGTACTCGCCGAAGCCGCCGCCGGCGCCGATGTAGAAGACCGGCACCGTGATGTCGTCGAGATGATCGTCGAAAGTCACGTCGGCCGCCTCGCACGTCGCGGCGTCGGCATCAGCCAGCTCGCGGTTCGGCTGCAGCGGGGACGCGGCGGCCTCGAACGAAAAGAGATCGGATTCGAGCGAGTAGAGCAGGCCGGCCGGCTTGCCATCGGCCGCGAAGACGCCGCCGGTGAAGTGATAGAACGGTGCCGGCTCGAGGCCGCCCAGCAGCGCGAAGGTCGCTTCGCCGACCAGCAGCCCGGCCTGGCGATTGGTGAGCGCCGGATCGAGGATCGACGTCCCGTTCGGCGCCGTCTGCGCGAGCGTCCCCAGTGTGGCCACCAGTCCGCCCACCGGATTCGCGTACGTCCCGGCGGCGAGCGCCGCTTCGGTGGCCTGCTGCCGCTGACAGGCGAACGCCTTCAGTTGCGGAACGTCGGTCTTGAGGTAGATGTCGACCGGCACGAAGCCCTGCACCTGCCGCAGCGCGCGCGGCAGCTGGCTCTCGGCGTTGAGATACGCGTAGCCGATCTGGCCGCCGCGGCTCCAGCCGAGGAGGAACATCCGGTCGAAACCGTGGCCGCTGATCGCGCGGGTGAAACGCGCCACCGCCAGCGCGACGCCAACGTCGGCCGCATCCTGCTCGATGCCCCAGTCCCGCATGAACGCGGTGTTCGTCTCACTGGCGGGAACGCGCGTCCAGCGATAGTCGATCCCCCAGACGTCGATGCCGTTTTCGGCGAGATAGACCGGCAGCGGATGCGTCCCGGTCAGGAACGCCGCGCGAAAGTTCCAGATGTCGCCGGGCGCGAGCAGGATCGCATCGCGCGTACGGGCCGGGCGGCCGGGCGAGCTCTCGCGCACGACGCGGTGGATGCCGATCTCGTCGTACGGACCGCTGCCGACGCGGAGGGTGAATGTGTACTCCGCGATGTTGCTCGTCAGCGCGCGCCGCTCGGCGTGAGCGGCGGTGGCGAGGGTGAGTACGACGAGAACTGCGACCGCGAACCGGGTGCGAAGCATGGGAACCCTCCGTCGTTATGGATGGAGGGATTGTCGCACGCGCCCCCGTGTGGGTGTGGGCTTCCAGCCCACATCAGGCATCACCCCCACCCACCGCCCAGCGCGCGGTAGAGCTGCACCAGCGCTACCAGCCGGTCGCGGCGCGTGCGGGCGAGGTTGTTCTGGGCGGTGAAGAGTTGCTGCATGGCATCGAGCACTTCGAAATACGCGGAGAAGCCCGACTCGTAGCGCAGCGTGGCCAGACGGACCGCTTCTTCATTCGCGCGCAGGGCACGCTGGCGTTGCGACTCGGCGAGGGCGAGCTTTTCCACCGACACGAGCGAGGTCGACGCGTCGGCGAGGGCACGGGTGACCGACTGCTCGTACTCGGCCAGCGCTTCGTTGAACTGCGCGACGGCGATGCGGCGCTGATTGCGCAGGCGGCCGGCGTTGAAGATCGGGCCGAGCAGGGCGCCCTGCACGTTCCAGACGCGGCCTGCGCCGAAGAGCTCCGACAGCTCGCTGCTCTGCACGCCGAGGAGGCCGGTCAGGGAGATGGCCGGATAGAAGGCCGCTTCGGCCACGCCGATGTTCGCATTCGCGGCGATGAGCGCCTGCTCGGCGGCGCGCACGTCGGGACGGCGCAGCAGCAGCGCGGAGGGAAGACCGGCCGGCACGCTGGCCGGAAGCGGCTGGTCGTTGAACGCGGTGCCGCGCGCGATCGGCCCCGGGACGCGACCGAGCAGCACGTTGATCTGGTTTTCCGTCGCGACGATCTCGCGCTCGATGAGCGGGATCGTGGCCGCGGCATTTGCCAGCAGCGCCTCGGCGCGCGCGGTCTCCAGGCCGGACGCCGTTCCGCCGCGCAGCCGGTTCTCGAACAGCTCGAACGTGTTCTGGAACGCGGCCACGGCTCGGTGGGCGATGTCGAGCTCCGCATCGAGCTCGCGCAGGTCGAAGTAGGCCGCGGCCACTTCGGAGGCGAGGGCGAGGCGCACCGCGCGCTGCCCCTCTTCGCTGGCCAGGTACTGCGCGCGCGCCGCTTCGTTGAGGCGGCGGATGCGGCCCCAGAGATCGAGCTCCCAGAACGCGCCGACGTTCGCGGCAATCGCCGCTCCGGTCTCGCCACCCTGACGGCCGTAGCCGGTGCGCACCTCGTAATCGACGCCGGGGTAACGCGCGGCGCCGGCGATGCCGTAACGCGCGCGTGCTTCCTCGACGCGGGCCGCCGCGATGCGCGCGTCGTAGCCGTTGCGCAGCGCCTCGTCGACCAAGGTCCGCAACGCGGGATCGTTGAAGACTTCGAACCACTGCGTGTCGGCGGTCGACTCGCTCGTAGCCGCGCTCGCGCCGTAGATCTGCTCCGGCAGCGGCAGGTCCGGCTTCTGATAGTCGGGGCCGACGGTCTTGCAGGCGCTGAGGAGCAGCAAGAAGTTCATCCCGAGCAAAGCGAGGGATCTTTGGTGCCACCGCGCGGCACGTAACTTACGGAGCGGTGATGTCACTGGAGATGCCTCCCTGCAGTCGGCATCGACTCAGCCTCGATCAGTACCTTCTTCTTCGGGCCGGCGATCCGCTCGACGACGACGTAGAGCACGGGGATGAGGAAGATCGCCAGGAGGGTGGCGGCGAGCATCCCCGAGACGACCACGGTGCCGAGGATGCGGCGAGCCGCGGCGCCGGCCCCGCTGGCGCGCCAGAGCGGCACACAGCCGAGGATGAATGCGAAGGAGGTCATCAGAATCGGCCGCAATCGCAGCTTCGCGCCGTGCAGCGCGGCGGCGACGAGATCGCCCTCGCGCTCGTACTCCGCCTTCGCGAACTCGATGATCAGGATGGCGTTCTTCGCGGCCAGGCCGATCAGCACCACCAGGCCGATCTGGCCGTAGACGTCGAAGTCGTACTTGCGCAGCAGCAGGCCGAGAAACGCTCCGAAGACGGCGATCGGCACGCTGAGCAGCACGCTGAACGGCAGCGACCAGCTCTCGTACAGCGCCGCGAGGATGAGGAAGACGAAGAGCAGCGACATGAGGAAGACGCGCGTCGACGTACCGGCGGCACGTTTCTCCTGGAACGACAGATCCGACCAGTCGTAGCCCATCTCGCGCGGCAGGGTCTGACGGGCGACGTCTTCGAGCGCGGCCATCGCCTGTCCGGAGCTGTAGCCGGGTGCGGCGCTGCCGGTGACCTGCGCGGCGCGATAGAGATTGAAGCGCTGCGTATATTCGGCGCCCGAGGTCTGACGGATCGTGACCAGCGACGACAGCGGCACCATGTTGCCGTCGTTGTTGCGCACGAAGAACTGGCCGATCGCTTCCGGCGTCAGCCGGTCTTCCGCCTCCGCCTGCAGAAAGACGCGCCACTGACGGCCGAAGCGGTTGAACTGATTGACGAACGAGCCGCCGAGGAACGTCTGCAGCGTCTGATAGACCTCGTTCACCGGCACGCCCTGCTTGAGCGCTTTGTCGCGATCGACGTCGACGTAGACCTGCGGCACGGCCGCACGGAAGGTGCTGTTCACGTTGCCGAGCTCCGGCCGTTCGCGCGCGGCGGCCAGGAACTTCTGCAGGTTTTCTTCGAGGAACGCCGGCGTCTGACCGCTGCGGTCCTGCAGCCAGAGCGAGAAACCGCCGGCCGTCCCGAGCCCCGGGATCGGCGGGGGCTGAAACGCGAACACCGTCGCCTCCGGGATCTCCGCGCGGAATCGCCCGTTCAGCTTCTGGATGATCTCCGACGCCGAGAGTCCCTCCTCGTGACGCTTGTCCCACGTCTCGAGCTGCGAGAAGAACGTCGCACCATACGACGTGGAGACCGAGGAGAGGAGCGAGAAGCCGACGATGGTGTTGTAGTACTGCACGCCCTTCTGCTCGCCGAGGATCTTCTCCACTTTCTTCGCCACGACGTCGGTGCGCTGCAGCGATGCGGCGTCGGGCAGTTGCACGTTGATCAGCATGTACGCCGCGTCTTCCTGCGGCACGAAGCTGCCCGGCAGCTTGCGGCCGAGCAGGCCGGCGAAGAGGGCAAAGGCCACCAGGATGGCCACCGACAACACCGCCTTGCGAATCAGCAGCGCGGACGTGGAGACGTAGCCGCGGGTGAATTTGTCGAAGAGGCGATTGAAGCCACCGAAGAACTTCGCCAGCGGGCCGTTCGACTTTTTGCGCGGACGGAGCAGCATCGCCGACAGCGCCGGCGAGAGCGTCAGTGCGTTGAACGCGGAGATCAGCACCGACACCGCGATCGTGACGGCGAACTGCTGATTGAGCCGTCCCTGGATGCCGCCGATGAACGCGGCCGGGAGGAAGACCGAGGAGAGGATCAGCGCGATCGCGACCACCGGACCGGAGACTTCCTTCATCGCCTGGATGGTCGCGGCACGCGGCGACATCCCCTCTTCGATGTGATGCTCGACCGCCTCGACGACGACGATCGCGTCATCGACCACCAGACCGATGGCCAGCACCAGCCCGAAGAGCGAGAGCGTATTGATGGAGAAGCCGAGCATCGGAAAGACCGCGAACGTGCCGATCAGCGACACCGGCACCGCCACGATCGGGATCAGCGTGGCGCGCCAGTTCTGGAGGAAGAGGAAGACCACCAGCACGACCAGCAGCATCGCCTCGATCAGCGTCTTCCGGATCTCGGCAATACCGGCCGTGACCGGGCGGGTGGTATCGACGGAGATCGTGTAATCGATGTCCTCCGGAAACCGCTGCTCGAGCTCCGCCATCGTCTTCTTCACGCCCTCCGCCACTTCGAGGGCGTTCGACCCCGGCGCCTGGAAGACCGCCACGTTCGCCGACGGATTGCCGTTGAAGCGCGCCCGCTGGCGATAGGAGAGCGCGCCGAGCTCCACGCGTGCGACGTCACCGAGGCGCACGGCGGAACCGTCCGGATTGAGGCGGATCACGATCCGCGCAAACTCGTCGGCCGTGACCAGGCGCCCCTGCGAGCGGACGGTATACGTGAACTCCTGACCCTGCGGCACCGGCTCCGCGCCGATCTGCCCCGAGGGATTGACCGCGTTCTGCTGCTGCACCGCGCGCTGCAGATCGCTGACGGTGAGGCCGAGCTTCGCCAGCTGATCGGGCCTGGCCCAGATGCGCATCGCGTATTCGGCGGCGCCGAAGTTAAGCACCTGCCCGACACCCGGCACGCGGTAGATGGCGTCGTTGACGTTGATCAGCGCGTAGTTGGAGATGAAGAGCGGGTCGTACGTTTTCTTCGGCGAGTACAGCGAGATCAGCATCAGCGGCGAGCCCTGCGTCTTGCGGTACGTGAGGCCGAACTGGCTGACCTCCGTCGGAAGACTGGGCGTGGCCTGCGAGACGCGGTTCTGCGCGTTGACCTGCGCGGTGTTGCGGTCGGTGCCGACGTCGAACGTCACGCGCGTCGAGAACGAGCCGTCGCCGGCGTTCGTCGACTGCACGTAGAGCATGTTCTCGACGCCGTTCATCTGCTGCTCGATCGGCGTGGCCACCGACTGCTCGATCGTGATCGCGTCGGCGCCGGGATACTGCCCCTGGATCTGAATGAGCGGCGGAACGATGTCGGGAAACTGTTCGATCGGCAGGTTGAGCAGCGCCACGAGCCCCCCCAGCACCGTAATGATCGAGATGACGATCGCGACGACGGGACGGTTGATGAAGAACTTAGCCATTACGGTTTCCTTGTGGATTTCAGGGCGGTCGAGGGGCCGAACGATGAACGATGAGAGATGAACGATGAACGTTGCGGCGAGTGCGGTGGGGCGTCGCCCCGTTCCGCGTTCATCCTTCCGCGTTCATCGTTGGTTCGTCCCCGGTTCATCGCTCATCGCTCATCTCTCATCTCTCATCACTCAGCCTTGGGCTGACCACCTGCCCGTCCTTGACGCGCGAGAAGCCTTCGATGACCACGCGCTCGCCGGGGGCGACGCCGGCGTCGACGATCCAGTTGGAGCCGCTGCGGGCGCCCATCTGCACGGGACGCACGTCGGCTTTGTTGTCGGGGCCGATGACGGCGACCTGATAGACGCCCTGCAGTTCGTTGACGGCGCGCTGAGGGATGACCACCGCGTTGCGGCGGACTTCGGTCACCGCGCGCACTTTGGCGAACTGGCCGGGGCGCAGGACATTGCCGGGATTCGGGAAGAGGCCGACCACGAGGATCGTGCCGGTCTTCACGTTGACGTCGCGGCCGGCCACGCTGATGCGGCCTTTGTGCGGATAGCTGCTGCCGTCGGAGAGGACCAGCTCGAGCTCCGCGTTGCGCATGGCGGCGTCGTTCTGGAAGCGGAGGTACTCCTGCTCGCTCATCGGGAACGAGACGCGGATCGGGTCGACCTTCGAGACCACCGCCAGCACCGATTGCGGATTGACGAGGTTCCCGACCTGGGCCTGGGCGATGCCGGCGATGCCGCTGATCGGTGCGGTCACGCGCGTCCACGAGGTATTGAGGCGCGCCGTCTCGACCGCCGCGCGCAACGCGCCGACGCTGGCCTGCGCCGCTTCCTGCGCGGAGCGGGCGTTGTCGAGCTCCTGCTGGCTGATGGCGCGCTGCGCCGCGAGCGGCTCATAGCGGGCCACGTCGCGATTGGCCTTCGCCAGCGCCGCCTCGGCCTGCGCGAGGTTCGCCTGCGCCTGGCGGAGCGAGGCCTGGGCCTGCCGCGCGTCGATCTCGAACATCAGGTCGCCCTGCCGCACGAAACCGCCTTCCGTGTAGACGCGCCGCAGCAGATAGCCGTCGACCTTCGGGCGGATCTCCGCGTTGACGTCGCCCTCGGTCGTGCCGATCCACTCGCGCACGAGCGGCTCATCGTGCTGGATCGCTTGCGCGACCACGACGCCGGGGGGCGGGGGCGGCGTCTTGGCGGCTTCGGTTTTCTGCCCGCAACCAGCGGCCAGGCTGGCCGTCGCGACGGCGGCGGCAATCAAAAGACGCTTCATCATTTCTCTCCTGAGGCAATCCCGCGCAGCAGGACCGACACGAGCATCTCCGCGTCGTCTTCCGCGCTGCGGCGGGTTTTCTGGAACTTCGGATCGAGGCGGCGGAGGATCACGCCGCGCGCGCAATCGCGATAGAGGTGAGCCACGGCCAGCGGATCGAGGTCGCCTCGCAGCTCGCCGCTCTTCGCGGCGCCGGTGAAGAGCTGCTCGAGCCGGGTCAGATAGCGCGTGAAACAGCGCGGCTTCGCCTTCGACAGCTCCCCCTCGCGCTGCGAAAGGGCCATCGTCGCGCGGAACAACGTGCGGTGCTCGTCGAAGAAGCGCAGCTGCCGGATCACCAGACCGCGCAGGCGGCCGGCGAACGAGCCGGGCGCATCGAAGGCGGGATCGAGCTCGGTGAGCAGGTTTTCGAAGAGCCGGTCCGCGGTCTTCGTGAGCACTTCCTCACGATCCTTGAAGTAGACGTAGACCGTCCCCTTGGCGATCCCCGCTTCGTCGGCGATGTCCTGGATGGTCGTCTCGTCGATCCCCTTGCGGCCGATGACCCGCATGGTCGCGTCGAGGATCGAGGCGCAGCGATACTCCTCGATCACTTCTTCTTTGGTCTTTTTGGGCATCTCTTGCGGTTACTGACCGCGCCGTCGCCAGTCACTGACCACGCGGTCATTAAGCCGGACGCAGAGTGCGACATTCCAGACACGAGGTCAATCAACGGATCTGTGACGGAGTGTTACAGCAGGTGCGTGCGGCCCGCTGCGCCTGCTAGCGAATGCGCGCGACGAGCGGCGCATAGCGCGCGTCGTTGCGGATCTTGTCGAAGCGCGGGTCGACCATCAGGTAAGCCAGACTCGGCGAGCGGTTCTCGAGTGCCTTGCCGAGCGACTCGAAGGCCGGATCGGAATCGCCGCGCATGCTGTAGTAGGCGGCGACGTGATAGTGCTCGTAGAGTCCGCGGTCGCGCAGCGTGATCATGAGCGGCTCGAGGCGGCGGAAGAGATCGACGTATTCTTCGCGCGTTGCCTTCTCCCCGGCCGGCCGCGGCGGCAGGTCGAGCATGAGCCGCATCACCGAGGTGGCGTCGTCCCACTTCTCCAGTTTGCTCGCCGCCCAGAGGATGCCCCAGCGCGACTGCGCCGAATCGCGGAAGCGGAGAATCTCGCGGTAGCGGGCGATCGCTTCCTCGTAGCGGCGCGCGCGCAGATAGAGCATCCCCTCGACCGGATGGAGGTCGTAGGCAATCGGATCGAGCTGCCGCGCCGCCTCGTACTGCTGGAGCGCCGCATCGAGCTCGCCGCGCGCCGTGTAGGCCATGGCCAGGTTGAAGTGGCCGTTGACGTACTCCGGATCTTTCTCCACCACCTCGCGCAGCCGCTGCTCGGCCACGGTCAGGTCCCAGTCGTACTGCAGCGCGATCACGCCGAGGACCGTGATCGCCTCGACATTGTCCGGCTGCAGCGCGAGCGCCTGCTGCGCATATCCACGCGCCCGCGCCACCGCCGCGCCGCGCTGCCGCTGCGACAATGCCCCCGCGCGAGCCATCCAGATGTCGGCCAGCCCGGAGAGCGCCTCCGGAAACTTCGGCACGTCCTTCAACGCCTGCTCGAACAGTCCGGCCGCGCGATTGCCGCCCGGATCGGGCACCGAGCGGCGGAGCTCGATCCTGGCCTGCCGATAGGTCTGCAGCACGCGCGGCGGCACCTCGGTTCTGAGGATCGGCTCGTGCCGCGGCGGCGGAAGGAATCGCCGGGCCACCTCATACGACACGAGATGCGCCGTCTGCATGGCCATGTTGTGATGCTCGCCGATGCGCCGGTCGTACATCTCCGTCCAGACCTGCGTCCGCGAGCGCGTATCGATGGCCGAGACGATCACCCGCACCGAATCGCCCGCCCGCTGGATCGTCCCTTCGACGCGAATCTCGGCGTCGCCGTTCGACTCCTCGAGCAGCCGCAGCGACGACGCCGGTAACATCCCCACCGTCGAGCGCAGCTCCTGCGTGAACGCACGCGGATCGACGCCCGCCGGCAGCGCACCGATCGCCCGGAACTCGGTGACGGCAATCGTGCGGCGGTTCCGCGGATAGAAAAAGTACGCCGCTGCGGCGATTGCGATCAGCGCGATGACGGCGGCGATCCAGGCGAACGAACGCCGGGAGGCGGTTCGTGATGCGGTTCCTCGGAGTTCCTCCGGTTCCCCGGAGTTCCTCGGCGGGAGCGGGACCGGCTCCTCCGAGGAACCGGAGGAACCGAGGAACTCCGAGGAACCGGGAGGATCCGTCTCCGTCTCCGCCTCCACCGGGGCAATGAACACGTAGCCGCGGCGCGGGATGGTTTTCAGATAACGGGGCGCTTCGGCGTTGTCGCCGAGGTGGAAGCGGATCTGCCGGATGGCGGCGTTGATCCCTTGTTCGTAATCGACGTGGGTGTCGCTGCCCCACAGCTCCTGCTGGATCTCCTCGCGCGTGATCACCTCGCCGGCGCGGCGGACGAAGAGCTGCAGCAGGCGCGCGGGCTGGTGCGGGAGGCGGAGGGAGAGGCCGGATCTGCGCAGTTCTTCGCGCTCGGAGTCGAGCTCGAACGGACCAAAGCGCAGAACCATGCTCCATCGTACGGTCGGAGCGGAAACGGGACGGTTACGGCTCGAACAACCGCCGGTGACATCCACCTTTCATCCTTTCATGAACTGCGGCAACCCACTGAAAACGTGCGGCTTTCCATTTCATCCACCTTTGAGTCGCCGTGCATGGAAAGTCGGCTGACTCCGCCGCACCGTGAGCCTCGCATTGCCACGAACACCAAAGGAGATTCGCAATGAAACAATGTCGATGGCTACTCACGGTCCTGGTTCTGATCACCGCCGGAAACGCATTTGCCGTGGCGCGGGGACAGAGGTGGGAACAAGCAATCAGCACGAACGCCGCCTTCACCTGGACGACCGCCAAGCTCTGCGTCCAGTACACCTCCCCGAGCGCCAAGGTCTTCACCGGTACCGGCTACTGGCACGACCGGGTTGGCGGCGTCGATCAGTTCCGGCTTCGTGCGGCCTTCAATGAGACCGGTACGTGGGGCTGGACCCTGCTCTACGACGCCGGCTGCATTCAGGCCTTCAACATCACCGGAGCCACGAGCGGCACGATCAGCGTCACCGCCGACGTGAGCGGCAACCCGATCTACGCCAACGGCCCGGTGCGCGTGAACGGGACCGGCCGCTTTCTCGTCTACAGCGGTAACGCCGCGCCGTTCCACTGGATCGGCGACACCTCGTGGGGCGGCCCGCATCGCTCCACGAGCGCGGCGTGGGCGACCTACACCTCGAACCGCCTGGGCAAGGGCTTCTCGGTCATTCAGGTGGCCGCCCCGACCGGGCAGAATACCGGAGGCACCAACCCGCTCACCGACGCCGACAACGGGGCCACGCCATTCCTCGGCGCCGGCTGCACCACCGCTCCGCTGCCGCGCGCCGCCTGTCTGCCGAATCCCCTCTTCTGGCAGCAATGGGACGCACACATCGCCGAGATCAACGCCAAGCAGATGCTCGCCACGATCATCGGTCTCTACAAGCGGACCGACGAGGCGGGGTCGTGGCCGACGGTTGCCGACTCCCAGGGTTACGCGCGCTTCATCGCCGCCCGCGTGGCCGGTCACTACACGACGCTGGCGCCCGGCTTCGACGAAGTGCCGAACGCCCCGGTGGGCGATTTCACCAGCGGCTGCGCGAACGCCGTTCCGAACCAGGCCTGCCGCGCCCGCGAGATCGGCAACGCCATCAAACAGGCCATCCTGCTGCAGACCACCATCAACGCGTCGCCGCGCAGCGGCACGCCGCTCTCCGCTCTCGTCACGCATCACATCGGCGGCGGCTGCCCCACCGGCGGCGACGGCACCGACGCCTGCGTCGTCGATCAGTGGCTGTCGTCGTTCGAGAACGAGAACTGGCTCGACTTCAACCTCGTGCAGAGCGGCCAGGGGCTGAACTGCAACTCCACGCAGGAAGTCTGCATCGCGAAACGCTCCAGCACGCGCATGCTCCGGCTCTACAACACCGGCCCCGTGAAGCCGGTCATCAATGGCGAAGCGATCTACGACAACAACGGCTCGCCGAACGCCAACTACGGCGAGATGCGCGGACGCCAGACGGCCTTCAATACTCTTCTCTCCGGTGGCGTCGGCTTCACGCACGGCATCGGCGGCACGTGGGACTGGGGCGGCTACGCCACCGGCCGCACTGTCGCGCAGTCGCAGGCCGCGCCCTCCGCGAACCAGATCGGCAAGATCAAAGTCGCCTTCTCGACCATCCCGTGGCAGCGCCTCGTGCCCGATTGCCAGTCGTGGGGCGCGCTCTGCACCGACATCAAAAACAACGAGCAGACCGGCTCCGCGGCGCATCTCAAGCGGATGTACGCCGCCGACTCGAGCGGCCTGTTCGCCATCGCGTACCTCCCGGTGGGGGTGGCCGATTCGTCGCTGAAGCTCAATCTCGACAACCTGCCGGGCTTCACCAACGCTGCCGGCACCACCTGGCGGACGCAGTGGTACAACCCGCGCGCGAGCTGCACCTGCAGCGCGAACGCGATCAACAGCGGCGGCACGACCTGGACCTTCAACCGGCCATCCAACACGGTCGACTGGGCCCTCTTCGTCCGCAACTCCTCCAGCATCAGCGCCCTCGGCGTCGGCGCCTGCCCGCTGGCGGCGGATTGCCCGTAACTCAATTGCGGATTGCACGCGGCACGTGCCCTGCCCGCGTGCAGTCCGTGTAGCAAGGGGGCGGCGGAAAAACCGCCGCCCCTGTTTTCGTCAGGCGGTGCGCCTCCGCGCGGCACCGTGATTGTTGCGATACGGCTCCAGCTCTTCGTCGGGGATGGACGCGAGCATCTCCTTCGCGTGCCGGTATCCGATCTCCACGATGCGATCGAGGCCCTTCCAGTCCAGCAGTCCGACCCGGCTGCAATCGGGATTGAGATAGAGGTCGACCGATTCGCGGGCCTGCTCGCCGCGCGATTCGCTGTAGAGAATGGTGGTGCGCATCAGGAGAGCGCCGAGGGACGGCAGCTTATAGCGGCGCCGCTTGCGGCCGCGCAGGCGATCCCAGAACAGCTCCCAGGTGGAGGGCAGCTCTTCGAAGTCGTAGCGGCGGTTGCCGGGGCGGCTGAGATCGACGCCGATGATCTTGCGGGCGCCGACTCTGGCCATGATATCGGTCGGAAAGTTGTTGAAGACGGCGCCGTCGACGAGCAGTTCGCCATCCCACACCACCGGCGGCAGCGCCACCGGGATGGAGAGGCTGGCGCGCACGGCGCGGTCGAGCGGTCCGCGCGTGATCACCATCTCCCGCGCGCTGGAGTAATTCGACGCCACGCAGTAGAAGGTGCGCCAGCTGTCGGCGACGTCGGCATGGCGCGAGCCGGTCGCTTCGGCGATGGCCTTCTTCGTCGCTGCCTTGATGCGCTCTCCTTTGATGAGCGAGAGCATCGGGAAGAGGTTCACGTCGCCGGTCGGGTTCTTCGCGAAGGCACGGCGGACGAAGTCGATCAGCCGGTCGGCGGGATGATCGAGCGAGATGTACGCCGCGACGATCGAGCCCATGCTCGTGCCGCCGACGAAGTCGATCTCGATGCCCGCTTCTTCGAGCGCTTTGTAGACGCCGAGGTGGGCGAAGCCGCGCGCGCCGCCCCCGGCCAGGACGATGCCGATCCCGTTGCCGCTGACGATGCGCGCGAGCCGCGCCAGATCGCGATGCAGCGCGGGACGGACGTGCACGTGCGCGTCGACCGGACGGCGATCGAGCCAGCGCGTCGTGCCGGCGGGATGCGGGACCTCGATGTCGTGCAGCAGCACGAGGGTCTGCCGCGCCCTGGTGATCGCCTCGGCGCCCGCGCAGTATTTGACTTCCAGCGGATGCAGGGCCGGCGTGGCGTCGGCGCGCGCGACCAGCAGCACCTCGTCGGCCTGGCGCAGGCATCGCCGCGTCCATTCGTCGTCCCCCTCGCCCAGCAGGAGCACGAAGTCGTTCGCGAACTCGACCTCCTCGAGATCGGAGTGGTTGCGGTCGCGCGTCTCGAGCGCCGTGGCGCCCCAACGTTCGAGCTCGCGACGGAGGTCGCTCGCGAAGCCACGCAGGTCGATCCCGGAGGTGATGCCCATCAGGCAGATCGTGGCCGGCGTGCGCACCGGCGGGCGCGTGGCGGAACGCTTGACGCGCTCGATGATCAGCCGGGCCATGTGGATCGGCAGTTGCGGCTGGAGTTGCAGGAGCTGCTCGAAGGCCTCCGGCGTGGCGTGAGCGAGCACGGTGTCGCGCACGGCGACGACGGTGGCGATCCGCGGCTCGCCGGTGAGCACGCCCATCTCGCCGACGGTCTCGCCGCGGCCGATCTCGCCGATCTGCTCGTGCTTCACGAAGGCACGCAGGCGGCCGCGAATGACAAAGTAAACGCCGTCCGGCGCGTCGCCGGCTTCCATGAGCGTCTCGCCGCCGGCGAGCTCGCGCCACTCGAGCAGCGGCACGGCCGCGTTCACGAAGGCGTCATCGATGGAACCGAAAATCTGGCGGAGGCAGGTGGCTAGGGTGTCGCGCTGGTTGTGATTGATCATGCGGGTCTCTCACGAAAAAGAGAGCCGCCTTTTAGAGGCCGCGTCCGAGGCAGGCGTGTGATGTGGCTTACGAATTCGAGGCTGTTGCCGGACCGCCGTGGTGCCGCCACCGGTCTGTCACAGTTTTGAGTTCCTCGGTTCCGAGGAACCGCTTCGCACTTCCCCGTTGCGCGCTCACCGCGCCTGTGCTTTCATGGCCGCTCGTCCGCTTCCCACCATCCGCGATCCAAACGAGGTGTCCGTGATCACTCTGCGCGCCGTCCTGGCTGCCGCTGTCGTTCTGCTTTCTGCCGTCCCTGTTGCCGCGCAGACGTACGTGTTCCACCTCTCGGGCGATCAGGAAATCCCGCCGGTCTCGACGTCGTCGAGCGGCGGCTGCCACGGCGTGCTCGATCAGGGGGCCGCCACCTTCGCCATCACCTGCGTGCACAACGTGGTCAACGCGACCCTGATGCACATTCACCACAACAGCGGCGCGATCCAGTTTGACATGGGCGATCCGTCGACGAGCCCCGTCGTTGCAACGTGGACCGCGATGACGCCCGCGCAGATCGCCGACCTCATCGCCGGCAACCTCTACGTCAACATCCACACCGCGGGACGTCCGGCCGGTGAGATCCGCGGGCAGATCCTGCAGCGCACGGTCGACCTGGTGGCGTTCACCGCCGACGGCGCGCAGGTCGTGCCGCCGAACGGCTCCACCGCCACAGCGAACTGCTCGGCCGATCTCAATAACGAAGCAACCTCGCTGGCCATCCAGTGCACGCACACCGTCGCCGGCGCAACCGCCGCGCACGTGCACGAAGCGCCGTTCGGCGTGAACGGTCCGGTCGTCTTTACCTTCCCGGGCGCCACCTCGCCGCTCAGCGCGAACATGCCGCTGACGCCGCGCCTCGTCGCCGATTTCGCCGCGACGTTCCTCTACCTCGACATCCACACGCCGGAAGGGACCGAGGAAGATCCGTCGGATGAAATCCGCGGCCAGATCGGCAAACCGCCCGCCGCGCCGACCACCGGCACGATCATCATCGAGAAAGAGACCGCGCCGTCGGGCGGCACGAACTTCAGCTTCACCGAGTCGATCACCTCCGGCGGCTTCATGCTCGACGACGGCGGCACGCGGACGTTCACCAACGTCGCCGCCGGCACCTACACCGTGACCGAGAGCGATCCGAGCGGCTCCGGCTCATCGCTGGCCGACATCGACTGCCAGGACGCCGACAGCACCACCGATCCGAACTCGCGCACCGCCACCATCCGGCTGGCCGCGGGCGAGACGGTACGCTGCACGTTCCGCAACTTCGAGGTCGACCCGGCCGACACCCTCTTCGTCTTCCACCTCTCCGGCGATCAGGAAGTGCCGGCCAACAGCACCACGGAGCGCGGCGGCTGCATGGGCCGCTTCAACGCCGCCGCGAGTGAGCTGACGCTGGTCTGTACGCACGACGTCGACCTGCCGACGCTGATGCACATCCATCGCGGCGCCCCCGGCTTCAACGGCGAGATCGTCCACGACCTCGGCCAGCCGGCCAGTCCCGTCATCCACACCTGGAGCGGGATGTCGCCCGCCCAGGTGGCCGATCTGCTCGCGGGCAACTTCTATCTCAACATCCACACCTCCGGCCGCCCGGCCGGTGCCATTCGCGGACAGATCGTCCAGCGCACCGTCGACATCATCAACTTCACCGCCGATGCGTCGCAGGTCGCGCCGCCCGGCACCAGCAGCGAGAGCGCGAACTGCATCGCCGACCTCTCCGCCGACGCGACCTCGCTGGCCATCGACTGCACGCACAACCTCTCCCCCATCGAGGCCGGTCACGTGCACCAGGCCGCGCGCGGCGAGAACGGTCCGATCGCCTTCAACATCCCGGCGCCCGCGTCGCCGATCGACACGACCATGCCGCTGACGCCGCGCCTCGTGGCCGACTTCGCGGCGCACTTTCTCTATCTCGAGCTGCACGGCCCCGACGTCGGGGAGGAGAGCGATCCGAAAGTCATCCGCGGTCAGATCGCGCCGCCGCTGGTCCTGCCGACCACCGGCACGATCCGCATCCGCAAGGCCACCTCGCCCGCCGGCGGCAGCGGCTTCGGGTTCACCGAGAACATCACCCCGGGGGGCTTCGTCCTGAACGACGGCGGCGAGCGGGTCTTCTCGAACGTCCCGGCCGGCTCGTACACGGTCACCGAGGGAGCGCTGGCCGGCTGGTCGCTGACCGACGTCGCCTGCAGCGATTCCGACAGCGCCGGCAACCCGGCCGCGCGGACCGCCAACGTGCAGTTGCAGGCCGGGGAGACCGTGACCTGCACGTTCACCAACCTGCAGAGCGTCGCCGCGCCGCAGCACTTCGTCTTCCACCTCTCCGGCAACCAGGAAGTCCCGCCGACCAACTCCACCGCGCGCGGCGGCTGCTACGGCCAGCTCGACAGCGTGTCCCGGCGGCTGTCGCTCGTCTGCACCCACAACGTGATCGGCCCCGTCCTCGCCCACGTGCACGAAGCGCCCGCCGGCGCGAACGGCCCGATCGCCTTCGACCTCGGCGATCCGGTCAGCCCGATCGAAGCAACGTGGAACCTCACCCCCGCGCAGCTGGCGACGCTGCTGGCCGGCAACTACTACGTCAACATCCACGCGAGCGGCCGCCCGGAGGGCGAGATCCGCGGCCAGATCCTCCCCCGCACCGTCGACCGCTTCACCTTCGTCGCCAACGCCCGGCAGGAAGTCCCGCCGACCGACTCCACCGCCACCGGCAACTGCCTCGCCGACCTCGCCGACGATGCGCAGTCGGTGCTCGTCCAGTGCACGCACAACGTCGACAACGTGATCATGAACCACCTCCACAACGCGCCCCCGGGCATCGACGGCCCCGCCATCTTCGACTTCCCTCACACCACCCCCTTCGCCGGCAACGCCCCCCTCACCCCCCGCCTCATCGCCGACTTTGCCGCCGGCTTCCTCTACGTCAACATCCACTCGGCCGCCTACGACACCGGCGAAATCCGCGGCCAGCTGCTGGGTCCAGCGGCGCCGTCGCACGGCGAAGCGCACATCCCGACGGCGAGTGAGTGGGCGCTGCTGATGATCATCGCGATGTTGGGGGTGGTGGGGGTGTGGCGGACGCGTTAGTTCGGAGGTAGGTGCTGTTCGATCAGGTTCAGAATGGCTGTGACAACCGCGGCGTCACGATCTCCGTTGCCGTCGACGGCGGCCCCTCGATGGAGTCCGATCAGGTCGAACTCACGGTTGAAGATGGGCGCACCGGAGGCGCCGTCTGCGGTGTCGACGTCGTGGTAGACCGCCACGTCCGTTAGTTGATTGTGAGCGCGGCTGACCTTTCCCGCGCTGAACGACACCGCGTTTCCGCCGGGATGGCTGATGACATAGACCGGCTCCCCTTGCGCCGGGACCTCGTCGCCCACCGAGATGAAGCCGCGAGTCTCACCCACGGCTTCCTGCAGTCGAAGCAGTGTGACGTCAAGCGCGCCAGTCGAGAGGCTGCTAATGGGACTGGCGGTGCTCAGGAGGACCTGCGCATCGATCAGCACTGACACCGGCGTCGCACTGAGAACGTCGTTGTCCCGGAATCTGATGTTGTTAAAAGAGCACCGGTAGTAGCCAAGTCGTTCGTCGGGATCAACGATGACGTGGGCGGCGCTGAGGACGAGATTGGGGGCGACCAGAAATCCAGTACCCCTCGGTGCCGAATACTCGCCCTCCACTTCCACGATGCTGCAGATCTGGTTCGAGATTGCTGCGAGCTTCTCCAGCGTTTCCTCGATCGTCCAGCCTCTCGCGAACAATTCGAACAGACGGAACAACTGCGCATCGGTTGAAGCGTTCGCATCGATACCCAACTGCGGCGCAACCTCGCGGAATCGCTCAACGAACGATCGGCGATGCTCGATATTGTCGAGGACGATCATCATGCCCCTCCCGGAATGCAGTCGACGCGCGTCCCCTGCTGCGGGAGGATCACCGGAACCGGCATCCCGGCCCCCGAGGGAAACGTGAAGAGATCCCACAGGACCTCGAACTCGTAGTCGTATTGTGCGCCGTTGTGATGATCGTTGCGCATGCTGCAGGGATTGGCGAAGTGGGTAGCGATGTCTTCCATCGTGATGAGAGGCGCAGAGACGAAGAAGACATCGATCGCCCGACCTAGGACCGGTGCCAGATCGATCTGCGTGCTTCCAGCGCCGTCGAAGGAGTCGCAGAGGAACGATACCGTCTGGTCGACGTTGATGCTCCACGCCATCTCCTGCGCCAGGTACCCGTTGAACCTCGAGTGCTTGAACGTGGTCTGCGCAACAGGCCTGCCGCAGGGAAACGTCCCACGGAACTCTCCGTCCGAGAACTTTAACCGTGCGCCGAGCTTCGGCTCGATCGGCTGGCCGAGCGGAGCGAGCACCGTCGGCAACAGGCTCACCGTTCCGGGCGGCATCAGTGACGGGAGGTGGCAAATCCAGCGTGGGTCAGTGCTGGGAAAGCCGGGATTCTGCGGGAAATCGTTCGCGGGTGTCGGCAGCGTCACTCGGTTGCCTTGGTCGACGGAGACGCGGACCTCTTCGCGGTGGAGCATGTAAGCGTAGTAGTTACCGCGCAGCAGATCGTAGTCCGGCTTTCGCCGAGAGGTTCCGAGCACGTTCGACTCACGAACGACCATGTACGTATAAAGCGCGTCAATCTGAGTCTGCTTGTCCGAGGCGAGTCGGGAACGCGGAGACAATGGCGTCAGCACGAACAACTCCGGCACTGACGCAGGATTGTTCTGCCCTTGCAGCGGCGTGGCCACACAAACACCGAACATTCGAATTTTCAATTCAGGCATCACTTTTTCCTTTCATAATTTCGCCCGCGCCACAGACGGTGAAGCCGGCCCAGGCCGACGTCTTCCGAAGCTCCGGATCGCGGTGTTCGATCATTTCGAGTTGCGCCGCCTGAACCGCCGCCGCCGGATTGACCCCCATCCGCAATGCGCGATGAAATGCGCGACTGAACGCGTTGGCCGCATCGTCCGTGACCGGCCACAGCGTGCCGACCACCACCGGAATCCCCGCAGCCTGGAATCCCCGCGCGACGGTGACACTGCCACGCCGTGACGTCTGCCCCACGCCGGCGGTGGCGCATGCGGCGAGCACCACCAGCCGCAGGCGCGAGAAGTTGCTGCCGTACAGTTCGCGCGCGTGGAGGAGGTCATCCGGTGGCCCGGTTTCTTCCGGCGCGAGGACGAGGGCGGGCGACGAGAGGGGGCCGCTGGCGCTGACCGCGTGACCGGCGAAGTGCAGGATCGTGGCATCCGCGGCTTCTGCGTACAGCCGTGCCTTCGTCGCCGCCGCGCCTTCCAGGGTGCGTGCGGCGGGATGCAGTCGGCTCAACCAGTCGATCTCGGCGCGTGCACGGGGTAGTTCCGCAAGGTAGGGGTAGCGGCGCGCATCATGATCGGGCCGCACCAGCACGATCCATTCGCCCTGCCTTCCGCGCGTCGCGTATTCCGCCGCGGAGTCGAATGCGCCGCGGATACTGCGCGAGATGCTGCTCGAGACGTCGGCGACGAGTGGCTGGCCGCGATCGCCGTCCGATAACACGGCAAACGGAAGCAGGGCGAGCTCGTCGTCGACCACGAAGACAACGGAACGGCAGCTTTGCTTCACGAGCGTTCGCCATGGCTTTACCAGCGCGTCGTAGAGTCGTGCGCGGTCGGCGGCGGCGCAATCCGAACGTGAGCCGCAACGCTCCACCGCGGCGCCGAACTTCGCCGGCTCGACGGGCACCGCGAAGGAGGTGAGCTCTTTCGCCGTGAGGACCCAGATCGCCACCATCCGTGCCGTGACTTTGATGTCGACAAGGGCTACGTCGTCGCGCAGAAGCTGCGCGCGGGCTCGGAGGTCAGCAGTCTCCACCGGCACCAGATCCCCTGCACGTCCGCGCTCGGCGACGGCCAGCGCTTCGTGGAACGCACCGCGGTTCGTCAGGAGCGCGACGTACGTCGCAAACAAAGCGTCGACGTGCCGCTGAAACGACTCACGCTGCAGCCGGTCCCTCACCGATGCGGCGATCGTCTGCGCTGAAGCGATCCCCTCTCGACAGGCGGCTTCAGCGCTCGCGCCGTCCCCTTCCCGCTCGTGCAGTTTCGCCAGGCGGCGGTAGAGATCGGGCAGCCAGATCGGATTGCGTGTCCGCCGGAGAAACTCGATCGACTCCTCGATCGCTCCCACTTCGTCCGTCGCCTCGGACTGAAGGATGGAGGCGGATGCCAGAAGCCGCTCGCGCACCCGCGCGTCCGGCACGGCGCTGCACTGCTCGCGCGCCAGACGATAGTCGCGCATCGCCGCGGCCTGCTGCGTTGCCGCGGCCAGCGCCGACGAGCGGGCGAGCAGAGCAGCGCACCGCCACATCGGTTGTGGCGTGGGCGAATCGGCAATCGGCGTGAAGAGCAGCTGTGCGGTCGCATACCAGCCGCGCGAGAGCGCGACGTCGGCTGCGTCGAAGAGAATCGGGTCGCGCCTCCCTGGCTCGCCGAGACGATCGAGCTCCGCCAGCGCGCGCATCCGCTCCGCCGCGGCCTCGTGCGACTCGCCGACGTGATCGAGTCCATCCGCCAGGCGGCCGCGCATCAAGGCTACGCTGTCGGACTCCTTTGCCGCCGCGTACCGGGCGATCGCATTCCGGTACTGCAGCAGCGCCGTGTCGGCGTTGCCGAGTTGGATCGCCGCCAGACCACGCAAATAGATGATGCGCGCTGACAACGCGAGCCACGCCGGTGCCGTCTCGCGCTCCGCGGCCGCTGCAGCGTTGGCCGCCGCGGTGTACTCGTTGTGCATGAACAGGCACGCCGCCTGCTGGTACGCGACATGAGCGGCCAGCGGGTTGCGGGTCGCCCGCGCGTGACGTTCCGCCGCTTCGAACTGCGCCGCAGCGCGCTCGATCTCCTGCGCCCGGAAGTGTCGCCGGCCATCGCCGAATGCCTTATACGCCTCCGCGATGCGGCGGCGATCGGGTGCAGCCGGCTCATGGAGCGACTCCACGAGATCTGCCACGGTGCGGTCGCCGGAGAATTCAACCAGAGCGGCGCCGATCTCGTCACCGAGACGGAGCCATTCGTCGGCCTCGATCGTCTCGTGTGCGAGCTCCGCGACGCCCCAGTTCGGAAGCACCTCGTCTTCGGCATACGTGCGCACGTACTGAGGAAAGGACGTCACGATCGCGCGAAGCTCATCGCGCCGTCCGCTCCGTACAAGCGACAGGAGCGATCCTTTACGCGACTGCCACTTCTGGTAGGTCGTCGGGATCGACCACGAGGCGGCGCGCTCGCGTGCTTCGTCCGCCCACGGCGACTTGCCGTCGATGCGCAGATAGTCCTGCCATGCGGCACGCGCGACCTCCCGCACGTGCGTCCGCTCGGCATTGAGCGCTCGGTTCCAGGCGATGACGGGCGTCTGGAGCAGCGTCCAGGCGCGTTCGGCCGCCTCGATGCCGACGTGGTCGTCGTCGCCGCCCGGACCGAGGCCTGCTTCGTAGACGGCAGCGGCGAGATCAGTCAGCAGCCGGGGATCGGTGCTGGCGTGCACGGCGTCGACGATATTCCGCTCGCCCGTCGAAACCCGGACTGCGTCCTGCAGCTGCTCCACCGCTTCGGCCGGCGTACCGACCAGGAGCGCCGCCACACCGTATTCATGCATGTTGGCCGGGTTGGCATTGCGCTCCAGACGCTGCTGAATACTCGCGGCGGCCGCGAAAAGCTGCCATCGCTCCGCCGCGTCGGCCGCGCCGCGTCGCGTATCCAGAGGCCGCCGGTACGGCAGATCGACTTCCGTCTCCGTCGAAACCCGCGCGACAGAGGAGCGGTGGGGCAGCTCGCTCGTCATTGAGAGCAGGTCGCGCAGCGGCTCCGAGACCGTTGCGGAGTGCGATCGGCGGAGGCCGACCAGAACACTCGCCGCGAACAACGCCACACCGACCGCCGCCAGCGCCGATCGGCGCCGCAGCAGTCGCATGCCGTCACGCTGCGCCGTGCTGTTCTTCATGCACTCATCTCCGGCCCGCCGCTGGTAAGAGAGACAGGACGTGTGTTTTCTCGTGGCCGGAACACAGATATTCGCGGCGACGGCCTTACGGATGGGATGGGACGCGGTGAGTGTAGCAGTCCGGAACGGATGCAGCCCGATCTCAGCCCGGCAGCAGATTCGCGTCCGTGATGCCGCGGATCTGGACTGCGGTGGCAGCGCCGCCGCTCTTCCATACGCGGCGGAGCCGTGGCCGCCTCCGGCGGCTGTTGGAGAGCGGCGGCGACGGCCGCCGCAGTCCAGAAGACTGCTGCGCTACGTCAGCAACCCCGCCACCGCGTCCGGGTCCGAGAACAGGCATGCGTGTGCACCTGGTACTTCGATGGCGCTCGTGCAGCGCCTGTCGGTGATCGGGTCGCGTTGGCCGCTCACGAAGAGGTTGGGGGTGGGGACGTCGGGGCGGCAGGCGACGTCGTCGGCGGATTTCTGCCAGGTTCGTAACCAGCGCCACAGGCCGGTCCGCCAGTAGGCGCGGATGACGTAGCGGTAAAGGGCGAGCGGCTCGCGCAGCGCGTCGAGGACGAGCATGGCGAAGAGGCGCAGTCGCGCGTGGCGGTGGTTGGACCAGAGGGGGCCGGTGTAGACGCCGAGGCGGACCAGGTCGGGGCGTTCGCGCGCGAGGTGGGCAACGGCGTTGCAGCCGAGGGAGTGGCCGAGCCAGACCGCGTTGCGGATGCCGAGCGAGTCGGCCCAGGCGGCGAGGATGCGGGCGTGGTCGCGGGGGCCGGCGCCGGGGGCGTCGGCGCTTTCGCCGAAGCCGGGGAGGTCGGGCGCGATGGGCGACCAGCCGCGGGTGAAGAGCGATTCGGCGAGGCGCACAAAGTACGCGCTCGACATGCCGAGGCCGTGGATGAGAACGACGTCGCGATTGCGGCCCGACTGGCGGTGGGCGATGCCTTTGCCGTCGACGTCGGTGAAGCCGCAGATGCCCCAGCTGAACATGCCGCGGTGCGGCTCGCGCTGGTGGTGGCGATCGACCTCGTCCAGAAAGCCGAGGGCCACGCGGTTGAACTCCTCGGGCGCATCCCACATGGCCACGTGCGCGGCGCGCGGCAGGACGACCAGGCGGGCGTTGGCGATCTCGCGCGACATCGCTTCGCCGTAGCGCAGCGGCACGAGCGGATCGTTTTCGCCCCAGACCAGCAGGGTCGGGACCTCGATGGCGTGCATGGCGTCGCGCATGTCGCCGAGGAGCACGCGTGCCGAGGCGACGGCGACGGAAGTCGGACCGGCGCGGAGAAAGTCGGGGATCAGCACGCGCGCGATGCGCGGACCTCCGAAGGGCGGTTTGGGGAGCGGCTTCAGATGATCGAGCGGGTGGAGCTGGAACGGGATGCCGGCGGCGTTGACGAGGATCAGCGAACGGACCAGATCGGGGCGCTCGGCGGCGAGGCGGATGGCGATCTGGCCACCCATCGAGTGACCGACCACGTGCACCGGCTCGCCGAACGTTTCCAGCCAGCGGGCCAGCAGCGCCGTCACCTCGGGGAAGGAGGGGAGCACTTCCGGCGGTCCGAGGAAACGGCGGTTGGAGCCGAAGCCCACCAGGTCGACGGCGGCCACCAGATGACGCTCCGCCAGGGCGTCGATGTTCCTCCCCCACCAGCGCGTCGAGCCGGATAGGCCGTGGATCAGGGCGACGGGCGAGCCGGCGCCCTGCCGCGTCTCGGTCAGGGTGTACGGCGGGAACGAAAGCTTCACGTCACCGGCGCGCCCTTCCCTCCTCCACCATCAGACAGCGATCCTGCACGACCTTGATGCCGGCTTCGGCCAGGCGCTGCGCCGCTTCGTCGTTGCGGATGCCGAGCTGGAACCAGACGCTCTTCGGCTTCGCCGCAATGATGTCGTCGACGTGGGGCGGGATGTCGGAGGGACGGCGGAAGACGTTGACCATGTCGATCGGACGGCCGATCTCCGCGACCTTCCGGAAGACCGGACGGCCGAGGATCTCCGTGGCGTTGGGGAAGTAGACGGGGACCGGGATGATCTCGTATCCCTGTTCGAGCATGTACGCCGGGACGTAGAACGAGGCCTGATCGGAGTGCGACTCCGGTTTGATGCCGAGCACCGCGATGCTCTTCGTCTCGCGCAGCAGGTCGGCGATGCCCGCCGGGGTGGTGATCAGATTCGACTTCCAATCGGTCATGCGTTTTGACTCTCCGGGCGGTACGGTAGCAAAAGGCGGGACAGGTTTCGGTTCCTCGCGTGCCGAGGAACCCCCGAGGACCTCGGAGCGAGTGGGTTGGGCTACGCCAACATTTCGGCCCGGGTGCTGGAATAACCGCCCGTAGGGAAATGGCCCCGCCGACACACTCCTGCCGGTGAGGAGCGCTCCTCCAAATCAGTCGAGGCCCCGGACCTCGTTCAGGGCCATTGGAGGAACTGTGTCCAAACGGTCGTTTTACGTCCTTTTCGTCGTCACCATCCTTGCGCTACCCGCGCTTGCCGACCAACCGCATCGCGGGAGAGAGCGCAACCTGCCGGTGTACGAGCGGATCATGCAGATTCTGAAAAAACTTGCAGTGGTGTCGCTGAGTCCGGGGCTGACGGAGCCGAAGCCGTAGCGGAGGGCGCGTCACCGGCGGCTGCCTTTCCTCAGGCTGGAGGGGTGAAGGTCGTCGCCGGCGACGCTTCGAGCCGATCGAGGAAGGCGCGCACGCCGGTGATGTCTTCCTCGCGAAGCATCAGGCGCTGCGACACTTCGCGCAAGTAGGCCATCGCTCTCTCTGCCTCTCGCGGCAGACCAGCCGCGAGGAACGTCGGAAGCACCAGGTCGCAGAGCCGGGCGATGTCCCCCTGCCGATTGCTGACGAACTTCGTCTCGACGATCTCCATCAGCACCTGCGCGGCCACCACCGGCATACCGAGCACGAGAAACTCTGCCTGGACTTTGTGCAGTTCTGAGACCGCCTCGGCGTACCGTCCGCTCGATTTGAGCGCCACAGCCAGGTTGAAACGAACGCGCGGCACCTCGGCCAGATCGCCCCGTCGTTCGAAGAGTTTCAGTGCGTTCGCGAAACACTGCCGCGCCTTCTTGATTTCGCCCAACGCGCTGTAGCACATCCCGATGTTGTTCGAGATGTACGCTTCGACCGATTCATCACCGTCGCGGCGTGCAACGGTGAGCGTGTCCTGAAACACCCGCATGGCCTGTGCATAGTCGCCGAAGCCGACCAGCGCGCTCGCATACAGTGTCCGGCCTTCGACATACTTCACGGTCTCGCCCTGCGACCAGAGTGACAGGCAGGCCTTCGCCATGACCTCGAGACCCGATCGGTCGCCCATGCTGCACATGACGCGGCCGCGAATCAGGGCACAAAGAGCGAGCTGCTTCTGGTGTGCGCTGACAGCGATTCCATCCACCGTTTCGATGTCCAGGTGATAGAAGAACTCCGCTTGCTCGCACGCAGCTTTTGCGCGCGCGAACTCTGCGACCTCTTTGAGCGCGAGCGCGTAGGCATACCAAGCATCACCGGAGACGATCGCCAGCACCGTGACGTCTTTCGGCTGGTCGGCGAGCCGGGTTGCCAATCGTCCGAACAAGACGGCATCGCCGGGGTTGGTCGTCAGGAGTGCCCGTGATTCGCGCGTGAGACGCTGTGTCGTTTCCGGTGCGATCAGGTCGCTTGCCATGTCGACCAGTTCGTACCATGCGCGATCCGGAAGGTTCGCGAGTTCCGGGATGACCGCCGTCTCCGACTCGTCGCCGGCGAGCCATGCCCGGAAGCGCTCCGCCATCTTGCGAAGCATCGCGGTAACCCGCCACTCGCTCATGTGTCACGCACCCGCTTTCCGCCTCCGCTCCACCTTCCGTGGTTGTGCATCCGCCGTCGAACTGCGCGCGCTGCTGCCGACCGTATCGAGCGTCTTCTCGAGCGTCCGCAAGTCAGCGGCAGAGGGCCTGTGGTGCTGCAGGTGGAGCTCGAGATCACGGATCAGCTGCTTGAGATCACCCTCATCGGCCACAGCGACGGAGGCGCGCAGGGTGGCCTGGACCTCACGTACAGCCCGAGCAATGGTGCCGGCCGCGTCCACGACCTGTTCGAGAGTGGCGCCGATCCGGTCGATGCCGCCGAGGCGCAGCACCGCGCCGTCGTCGAACTGAATCTCCTTCATTTGCAGCGTGCGCATCAGCTTCTTCAAGACGTCGCGTGAGATGTTTGCTCCGCGTTGTGCGGCCGCCACGTGCGCGCGGCTGACGTCGGCCAGGACCGCAAGTTTTTTATCGCTCAACTTCAGCCGTTCCTTCGCTTCACGAAGTGCCGCCGCCTGCATCAGGTCGAGATCTGACATGCCATGCCTCCGTCGCCTCCGGACATCCCGGAGCGGGAGCAAGTATAGCTTCACCCTTGACACTACCACCGTCACCTATGCTGAAATAGCGGCACATCGACAACACATCACGGCACACCTGTCCACGAGGAAGGAGTGACGGAGAGGCCGAAGGCGCCCACGGCTTGCGACACGTGCCGACACACCACGCACGCGAGCCTCCCAAGCCAGACATGCGGACCCGCTGGCTCGCTTCCGCTTCTCCGTCACTTCTTTCTCGCAGGGGCCGAAAAAGGAGAAGGAAGTGAAAAGACTCGTCAGCGCAGTTTTCACCGTTCTGCTGGTTGCAAGCGCGTCCAGGATCGCCCGTGCGGAGCAGCCGCCACGTACCATTCGTGACCGGTATCTCGTCCTGTTGCATGCGAACAATGCCGACGTACGCGGCGCGGCCGATGACCTGGCGCGCCGGCATGGAGGAAAGGTCCTTTCCGTCTGGACCGACCTGTTGCGGGGCTTCGCGATTGAATTGCCGGCTGCTGCCGCAAAAGGACTCGCTGCCGATTCGCGAGTCGCATCCATCGAAGAGGACCAGGAGGCGCAAGTCGCCGTCGCTTGCATCATGAACAGCGGCAACTGCAACGACGGCCGAGTGCCCTGGCAACTCGACCGCATCGATCAGGACACGCTGCCGCTCAACGGAAGTTACTATCCGATGGCACGTGATGGATACGGTGCAACGATTTACGTCGTCGATTCGGGAGTCCGGCGCGGTCATCCCGAGTTTCTGGATGTAGAGACAGGACTGTCGCGAGTGAGCACGGGCGGCCGGACCTTCGTCAATGATGGACGGGGAACCGAGGACTGCTATAGCCACGGGACATACGTTGCTTCGTTCGCAGCCGGTCTGACGACCGGGCCCGCTAGCAGAGCGGCGATCGTCCCCGTCAGAGTCCTCGATTGCCAAGGTAGAGGCTCCGCTCAGCAAACCATCGACGCATTGAACTGGATCGCTGGCAACGGACGCGGGATCGTCAATATCAGTCTCTACTTCAACAAATCAACAGCGATGGATACAGCCGCAACGAATCTCGTCAACAAAGGGTTCGTCGTGGTCGTCGCGGCTGGCAACGACTACATGGCGAATGCATGCAACTATTCGCCTGGCAGGACCTGGGGCGTAATCACCGTCGGTGCAACCACCAGTGAAGACCGGCTGGCGAACTTCACGAACGTCGGCAGCTGTGTCTCGATTTTCGCTCCGGGCTGGGGCGTCGGCGGAGCGAACGGCCTTCATGATGATGTGAACTGCAGTCCCGGATGGAACGGCACATCGGTCGCCGCGCCTCAGGCGGCTGGCGTAGCAGCACTGATCTGGGGAAACGATCCGTCCCTGTCCGGCTCCCGGGTCGCAGAACTCACCGTCGGCGGCGGCACCTCGGGCGTGCTGAAGATCGAGTCGGCGGTGCTGCGGCAAGGGACACCCAACCTGTTGCTGCATTCGGCGGCGGGTGGTGGCGTGTTCATCTGCCATCCAGAGGACGATCCAGATATCCGGTAGGCCGAGATCGCTGGCGCTGGCGAGCCTGTCTCGCCAGCGCCAGCCGGCCACTCCATTTCTCCCTCCTGGAATTTGGCGACCCGGGTTATTCTTTTTGGTGCATTCGTCCGAATAATATCGTCCGTCAGGGGGCTGTTGTATGAAGCGATCGGTTCTCGCGCTATTCACCTTGCTCGTTGCCACCTCTCTGTTTGCAGAGGAGACGCAGCGCTACATCGTCGTCACGAAGCGCCCCGTTCGCACGGAAGGCATCGGAGCCGTGCTTCGCGAGCTGCGGGCTGACGTTCAGCCGCGCGCCGCGCGTGCGTTCGAGTCGGTGAACGGCTTCGCGGCCGACCTGACCGAGCGCGAGGTGGCGATCGTCGCGCAGTCGCCGAACGTCGCCTGGGTGGAGCCGGTCCTCGAGCGCCATGCCCTCGGCGAGGTGGCGACGAACGCGGTCTCGGCGCAGTCGATGCCGTACGGGATCGACCTCATTCAGGCCCCCAATGTCTGGGTCGGTGCGAAGGGCGCGGCCATCAACGTGGTCGTGGCCGACACCGGCATCGACTTCAATCACCCCGAGCTGAAGGCGATCTACGCCGGCGGCATCAATACCTTCAGCGCCACCGCGGCACCGTTCGACGACAACAGCCACGGCACGCACGTCGCCGGCACGATCGCCGCGGCGGACAACGACATCGGCGTGGTCGGCATCGCGCCGTCGGTGCGTCTCTGGGCCGCGAAAGTGCTCGCCGGGGATGGGAGAGGCTCGAGCGAGAAGCTGATCCAAGCCATCGACTGGACGATTGCCAAAAAGAAGGAGCTCGGTGGCAACTGGGTGATGAACTTCTCCCTCGGCGCAGACCGCGGCAGCAAGATCGAGGGCGAGGCCTTCGCGCGCGCCGTCGACGCCGGCATCATCGTCGTGGCCGCCTCCGGCAACGAATCGGAAGAAGGCAGACCGGCGCCGGTGCTCTACCCCGCTGCTTACCCCGGCATCGTCTCGGTCGGCGCGATCGACTCCAAGTCGTCGCTGGCCACCTTCTCCAATCAGGGTCCGGAGATGGACCTGGTCGCCCCCGGCGTCGGCGTCCTCTCGACCGTGCCGATCGGCACTGGCGAGCTCTCGTACGTGATGGGGAAGAACCGCCTCTCGGCCCGCGCGCTGGCCGGCTCGCCGTACGGCACCATCACCCGTTCCTACGTCTACTGCGGCCTCGGCCGGAAGGAAGACATCCCGGCCAACGTCTCCGGCAAGATCGCGCTCGTGCAGCGCGGCGAGATCCGCTTCTCCGAGAAAGCGCGCAACCTCAAGGAAGCGGGCGCCATCGCGGTGGTGGTCTACAACAACGACGCGAGCGACATGAACTGGACGCTCAAGCCGGCCGACGAGCCGCAGTACGCCTCCTATGAATACCCGCTGACGGTCGGCATGACCCAGGCCGCCGGTGAGGCGCTCCGCGCCGAGAACGGTGCGTCGATGACCGTCTCGTACGAGAAGGACGACTACGGCACGTTCAACGGCACCTCGATGGCGACGCCTCACGTGGCCGGCGCCGCGGCGCTGCTCTGGTCGTTGCAGCCGAACTTCACCTCGTCGACGATCATCAACGCCCTCACCTTCACCGCGAAGGACCTCGGCACGACCGGTCCGGACAATCAGTTCGGCGTCGGTCTGGTCAACGTCTTCGAGGCGGCCAAGCTGCTCTCCCCCAACACGTTCGGACAGACCGTGCCCCCCAGCGGGCGACGGGTTCTCCGGCGCGGACGCGGCTAACGAAAACAAACGACGGCGGCCTGAGGCCGCCGTTTTTCGTTACCGACACCACTGATTTACAAACGCCGCAGGACGATCGGCTGTAAAATGCTGCGATCGCATAAGCGCGACCTACTATGAAACGATTCGTCTGTCTTTCAATTCTCCTTCTCGCCTCTGTCTCCCTCTGGGCGGAGACAACGTCTCGTTACACCGTCATCCTCCGCTCGGAAGCAGCACGCGAACGGCTGCCGCGCATCGTCGCCAACTCGGACGAAGCGCGCGTGCGGCAGGTGCGTAACTTCCGGAACATCAACGCCTTCGCCGCGAACCTCACCCCGTCCGAGGTCGCCGAGCTGCGGCGCTCGGCCGACGTGGAGTCGGTCCGTCCGGTCGTGGCGCGCCACGTCAGCTCGATCACGCCGAGCGTCGAGACGAACATCTCGCCGTTCAAGCGGCAGAGCGTCCCCTGGGGCATCGACGCGATCAAAGCGCGCGAGGTCTGGCCGGTGACGAAGGGCTCGAGCGCGGTGCACGTGGCGGTGATCGACACCGGCATCGAAGAGGGTCACGCCGACCTCGTGCACGCGTACGCCGGCGGCGTCAACATCGTCGATCCGAGCAAGCCGCCGCACGACGATCACAAGCACGGCACGCACGTGGCCGGCACCATCGCCGCCGCGGACAACCAGATCGGCGTGGTCGGCGTTGCGCCGAACGTGAAGATCTGGGCCGTGAAGGTCCTCAACCACCAGGGCGACGGCACCGACGAGGGGGTCGCGGCCGGCATCGACTGGGTGGTCTCGAAGTCGAAGGAAGTCGGCGGCCGGTGGGTGATCAACCTCTCCCTCGGCGCATATGAATACTCCGAGGTGGAGGATCGCGCGGTGCAGAACGCGATCGCGAACGGCGTCGTCGTCGTCGCGGGCGCCGGCAACCGCGGCTACGCCATCCTCGACTACCCGGCCGGCTATCGCAACGTCATTTCTGTCGGTGCGACCGACATCAAGAGCACGCTGGCCGAGTTCTCGAGCCACGGCCCCGGCATGACCATCGTGGCGCCGGGCGTGGAGGTGGCGTCGACGCTGCCGAACGGACTGAACACCGCCGCCGACGTCGAGTACAACGGCGCGATCTACGACGGATGGGGCCTCAAGGGCGCGCCGATGGGGAACATCGACGGACCGTTCGTCTACGTCGGCGTCGGCAACCTCAGCGACTTCCCGATCAACATGGCCGGCAAGATCGCGGTGGCCTCGCGCGGCGAGATCCAGTTCCGCGTCAAGGCGCGCAACGCGAAGGAAGCGGGCGCCAAGGGGCTGATCATCATCAATGCCGAGGACGACCGCGACGACGTGAAGAACTGGTCGCTCATCGTCCAGCGCTGCAACGAGAACGGCTGCACGATCGATCCGGAGTGGGTCGACTATCCGTTCCCGTTGACCATCGGCGTCTCGTACGAGGACGGCCAGAAGATCCTGGCCACCGCCATCAACAACACCTCTTCACGTGCGGTGGTCGAGTTCCGCTGGGAGCCGTACGGGAAGCTGGACGGCACGTCGATGTCCACCCCGCACGTGGCCGGCGCCGCCGCGCTGCTGCTGTCGGTCGAGCCGACCGCGAACGTCGCGCAGATCGCGCTGGCGCTCGAATCGACCGCGAAAGACCTCGGCGACTCCGGCTGGGACTTTCACTACGCGAGCGGCCTGCTCGACGTGCTCAAAGCCGCGCAGTGGCTCAAGCCGTCCGCGTTCGGCCTCAGCAGCCCGCCGCCGGTGCAGCCGTCGAAGCGTCGCTCCGGGAGGAGCTGACGCTTCGCCCGATTGAGGATTGAAGGATTGAGGATTGAGGAAGGCGGCCACACGGTCGCCTTTCCGCTTTTCAGGCCTTCATTCCTCAATCCTCAACCCCTCAATCCTCAATTCGCGCGCGGCAAGCCGCGCGCATAGAATACGCCCGCGTTCGAGCAGGAACGCGGAAACGGAGACTCACCAGCATGCGGATCGGCGTACCGACCGAAATCAAAGACAACGAATATCGAGTAGGCATGACCCCGAGCGGGGTGCGCGACCTGGTCGCGGACGGGCATCAGCTCTTCGTGCAGAAGGGAGCAGGGCTCGGCAGCGGCTTCGGCGACGAGGAGTACACCGCCGCCGGTGCGAGCGTGCTGCCGGATGCCGACGCCGTCTTCAACGAGGCAGAGATGATCGTGAAGGTCAAGGAGCCGATCGCGGCCGACCTCGCGCGCCTCAAGGACGGGCAGCTCCTCTTCACCTATCTCCATCTCGCGCCGGTGCCCGACCTGACGGCCGAACTGCTCAAGAAGAAGATCACCGGCGTCGCCTACGAGACCATCACCGATGAGCGCAAGCGCACGCTTCCGCTGCTCACGCCGATGTCGGAGGTGGCGGGCCGCATGTCGGTCCACGTCGGCGCGTACTACCTCCACAAGCCGAACCAGGGGCGTGGCGTGCTGCTCGGCGGCGTGCCGGGCGTGCTGCCGGCCGACGTGGTGATCATCGGCGGCGGCGTGGTCGGCACCAACGCGGCCAAGATGGCCATCGGCCTCGGCGCACGCGTGACCATCCTCGACACGAACATCGACCGCCTGCGCTACCTCGACGACATCTTCAACGGCACGGTGCAGACGCTCGCCTCGAGCCGCGCGCATCTCGAAGATGCCGTGCGCCGCGCCGACCTGCTGATCGGTGGCGTGCTGATCCCCGGCGCTTCCGCGCCGAAGCTGGTGACGCGTGCCATGATCGGCGAGATGAAGAAGGGCGCGGTCATCGTCGACGTGGCCATCGACCAGGGCGGCTGCGTGGAGACCGCCAAGCCGACCACGCACTCGAACCCGGTGTACGAGGTCGACGGCGTCGTGCACTACTGCGTGGCCAACATGCCCGGCGCGGTGCCGCGCACCTCGACCATCGCCCTCACCAACGCAACCCTCCCCTACACGCGCATGCTGGCCAATCTCGGTTTCGACAAAGCGGTCCGCTCGAATTCCGGTCTCGCCGAAGGCGTGAACGTGTACAACGGTGAGATCACGTACGAAGCGGTTGCGACCTCGCAGAATCGCAAGTACGTGGCGCTGTCGAATCTGCTTTAGAACCGGTTCCTCGGAGTTCCTCGGGCTCCTCGGTTCGTCGGGGAACCCGCGGCTCCCGCCGAGGAACTCCGAGGAACCCGAGGAACCGCCTCCCGAGGAACCGCCTTTCCCATGACCATCATCCGCGTCGCGATCCTCAGTAACGAAACGACGCTGCGGCGCGGCGGGATGGAGCTGCTCGATGACTGGCGCGCCGATTCGGACGATCGCATCTGGATCGACCTGCAGGATCCGAAGCAGGAGATCATCGAGCCGCTGCTCGAAGAGCGCTTCGGCTTTCACGAACTGGCGGCGGAAGACACCCTCTCGGCGAACACGCTGCCGAAATACGACTCCTTCGCCAGCCACGACTTTTTCATCTTCCGCGCGGTGTCGCTCGACCTCGGCAAGCACAACTGCGATCTCTACAAGCTCTCCACGTTTCTCGGCCGCAACTTCGTCCTGACGCTGCACCACGGCGCGATCCGGCCGGTCGACGAGGTGTGGCACCGCCTGCCGCAGGACCTGCGCCTGCTGGCGAACGGCGTCGACTTTCTGCTGTACGCGATCGTCGATCAGATGGTCGACATGCACTTTCCTCTTCTGGACACGATCGAGGAAAAAGTCGAAGAGTTCCAGGACAAGATCTTCCACTCCACCGAGCAGATCCAGCTCGACGAGCTGCTCCACCTCAAGCGCGACGTGAACGTGCTGCGCCGCAACCTCCTGCCGCAGCGCGAGCTGCTCAACGTCATCTCCCGCGGCGATGCGCGCTTCATCCAGCGCCAGCACCTGATCTACTTCCGCGACATCTACGACCACATGTTCCGGATCGCCGAAACGATCGACGTCGATCGCGACCAGATGAACGGGACGATGGAAGCCTACCTGTCGGTCGTCGCCAACCGCACGAACGACATCATGAAGGTGCTGACCGTGTTCAGCGCCCTCATGCTCCCGCTGACGGTCATCGCCGGTATCTACGGGATGAACTTCGACAACATGCCGGAGCTGCACTGGCTGCACGGCTATCCGTTCGCGCTCGGGCTGATGGCCGGGACCGCGGCGCTGATGCTCTTCTGGTTCTGGCGCAGAGGGTGGATCGGTAAGGGCCGCCGCATCAACAATCAGTAATCCGACCGCAAACGCGATGACGGCACTCATCGCGGCTGATGACGGCACTCATCGCGCTGATGGTGGCACTCATCACGCTGATGACGGCACTCATCGCGCCGATGGTGGCACTCATCACGGCTGATGGCGGCACTCATCGCGCTGATGAAGGCACTCATCACGGCTGATGGTGGCACTCATCCCGCCGATGACGGCACTCATCGCGCTGATGAAGGGCTTCATCGCCGACGGCCTCAGGCGTACCATGATGGAGCCATGCGACCGTCGAAATCGAAGCTCTACACCACGCTCGCGCGTCTTCTGAACGCAATGGAGAAGGAAATCGACGGCTTTGCCCATCCGCCGGGCGGCGGACGCGCGACGTCGAACCTCGTGCGAAGGGCCTCGGTACCGCCCGCATTCGTCGATGGAGCCATCGAGGGAGCCCGCAGCGTCCCATCATTGAGTGCGCTCAACGTACTCGATCCGGTGGACGCCTCCGCGGTACAACAGCGAATCTCCGATCTGGAGATGATCGAGTCCCTCACCGAGCAGTTCCTCCGAGGACTCCGCTTCACGATCCAGCGCGACCGAGCCAGCCTCGGCTCGAAGGCACTGACGCTCTATACGGCCGGACAGGCGTTGGCCAACGATCCGGCACGCGACGAGATCCTGCCGTTTCTGAAGCGCATGCGCGAGCTGCTCCACAAGAAGAACAGGCAGCGTGCGCAAGTCCGCCGGCGCCGCGTCATGCGTAAAAAAGAGAAGGCATAGCGATTGATATGCTCGGCGCATGACTCAAGCGCCGACGCCGGGCCAGCGCCCGACCGATGATCTGCTCGTCAACGTGCCGCGTCTCATCGCGGCCTATTACGCCGAAACACCCGACCCGGCCATCCGCGATCAGCGCGTCGCCTTCGGCACGTCGGGGCATCGCGGCACGTCGCTGAAGGTTGCCTTCAACGAGCTGCACATCCTGGCCACCACCCAGGCCATCTGCGACTACCGCCGCGCGCAGAAGATCGACGGCCCGCTCTTTCTCGGCATCGACACGCATGCCCTCTCCGAGCCGGCGTTCGTTTCGGCGATGGAAGTGCTGGCGGCGAACGGCGTGGAGGTGATGATCGACGCGCGGCGCGGCTACACGCCGACGCCGGTCATCTCGCACGCCATCCTCACCTACAACCGCGGCCGCCACTCCGCGCTGGCCGACGGCATCGTCGTCACGCCGTCGCACAACCCGCCCGAGGACGGCGGTTTCAAGTACAACCCGCCGCACGGCGGACCGTCCGATACCGCCGCGACGAAGAGCATCGAGACGGCGGCGAACGAGATCATGGCCGATCCGTCACGCATCCGGCGCATCTCGTTCGCGAAGGCGCTGGCCGCGCCGACGACGCACCGCCACGACTACGTGACGGCGTACGTCGACGACCTCCGCAACGTCGTCGACATGGATGCGATGCGCGGCATCCGGCTCGGCGTCGACCCACTCGGCGGCGCCGGCGTCGCCTACTGGAGCGTCGTGCGCGAGCGCTACGGCCTCGACCTGACCATCGTCAACGAATCGGTCGATCCCACCTTCCGCTTCATGACCCTCGACTGGGACGGCAAGATCCGGATGGACTGCTCCTCGCCGCACGCCATGGCGGGGCTGATCGCGCTGCGCGACCGCTTCGACGTCGCGTTCGGCAACGACACCGACAACGACCGCCACGGCATCGTCACCCGCAGCGCGGGGCTGCTCAATCCGAATCACTACCTCGCCGTCGCCATCCACTATCTCTTCACCCATCGCCCGCACTGGAAGCGCGACGCGGCGATCGGCAAGACCGTGGTCAGCTCGAGTCTCATCGATCGCGTCGCCGCACACCTCGGACGCCGTCTTTACGAAGTGCCGGTCGGCTTCAAGTGGTTCGTCGATGGCCTGCTCGCCGGGACGCTCGGCTTCGGAGGGGAAGAGAGCGCCGGCGCGTCGTTCCTCCGCCACGACGGCAGCGTCTGGACCACCGACAAGGACGGCATCATCCTCGGCCTCCTCGCCGCCGAGATGACCGCGCGTACCGGCCGCGATCCGGGTGAGCTCTATCGCGACCTCGCCGCGCAGCATGGCGCCCCCTTCTACGCCCGCACCGACGCACCGGCCACGCCGGAGGAAAAGTCGCTGCTCGGCAAGCTCTCCCCCTCGCAGGTCACCGCCAAAGAGCTGGCCGGCGACGCGATCTCCGCCATCCTCACCAACGCCCCCGGCGACGGCAACGCCATCGGCGGCCTCAAAGTCACGACGGCCAACGGCTGGTTCGCCGCGCGGCCGTCCGGGACGGAGAACATCTACAAGATCTACGCGGAGAGCTTCGTCAGCGAGGAGCATCTGCGCCGCCTTCAGCAGGAAGCGCAGGCACTCGTCACCAACGTGCTCGGCTCCTGAAGCATGCCTCTCTCCTTCGAAGCGGTTCTCTGACGAGCGCCATTTCTTTCCACGCGTGGAAAAAGCGGGCGGCCCGTCAGACAACAGCAGCAAAGGAGGAGTCATGACCATCATCGCTTCCCAGGAACTGACCATTGCCGCGCTGCTCGATGTCCCGGAGGCCGACCGCGATCTGGAGTGGGTCGCGCCGAGTCTCAGCCTCGCCCTGTCGCTGGAGATGGCGACGCTGCCGCCGTACCTCGCCATGCTCTGGAGCATCTCGGACGAAGGCCCCGCCAAAAGCATGATCTGGAGCATCCTCGAGGACGAGATGTGCCACATGGGGCTGGTCTGCAACATGATCTCGTCGCTCGGCTTCAAGCCGCCCGTCATCGCGTCGGTGCCGAAATACGACGGGCCGCTGCCGGGCGGCGTCAGTCCGAAACTGATCGTGCATCTCGCCCCGCTGTCGAAGTCGTATCTGAAGGACGTGGCGATGGAGATCGAGATGCCGGAGAAGCCGCTGGCCGAGGCCACGGGCTTTCCGACCATCGGCAAGTTCTACGAGGCGCTGCGCGAGGCGCTCGAGCGCATCCGCCCGGTCTTCAAAGGAGAGCGCCAGCTCACCTCGTCGATCGGCAGCGGCGTGACGCCAATCCGCAACCTCGCCGAAGCCGTTGCGGCGATCGAGCGCATCGCCACCGAGGGGGAAGGAACGACCTCCTCCGGCTGCGCCGATCCCGGCTGCACACGGCTCGCGCATTACTACGCGTTCGGCAGCATCTATCACGGCAAAACGTTCGAGAAGAAGGACGGCAAATGGGGCTACACCGGCGCGCCCGTTCCGTTCCCCGCGGTGCGTCCGGTCGCACGCATCCCGAGCGGCGGCTGGTCGGGCGACGTGCCGCAGAAAGTGCGCGACTTCCGCGTGGTGTACCGGCAGATGCTGCAGGACCTCGAGGAGGCGTGGGCCATCGGAAGCAAAGAAAAACTGAGCGCCGCCATCCGCGCCATGCGCGGCATGACCAGCATCGCCGAGGCCATCATGACCATCCGCGTGCCGGGTCAGGACAAGGTGTACGGGCCGGACTTTCTGATCTGAGCAGAACGCACGCACTTCACCAACAGATCAGGGAACGACCGGGGGCCTCCGGCGGCCGGGGCCATCGGCCCCGGACCCCATTGGTTGGCCTAGCCTCCGCGATCTGTCGCGAGATACGAGGTGTGTCGCGGAGGCTAGGCCAACCAACGGGTCCGGGCCCGTGGCCCGGCCGCCGGAGGCCTCCCGTCGTCCCTGGTCTGTGGGTGAAGTAAGAGCATCCTGCTTAGGCCGGAACGGCGTCACGGGTATTCGGAGTTCGAACAGCCGGGGCCGAGGGAGATCGGGCCCCTCGCCCCGGCCCCGCTCCTCGGGCAGTCCGGCAGCTCCTTGCATTCCTTTCCCGGCTCCTTCGCCTGGTCGACGCCGGCCGCGCCGCCCACCAGGTAGTGGAGGTGAAAGTGCCGACGGTCCTCCGTGTGCGTACCCGCGGAGGCGTTGATGATCTCGATGGTCATGTCGTCTTCGACATCCACCGCATGCCACGCACTCGAACCAAAGTCGCGTCGCTCGAACGTGACCTGCGCCGCGTCGAGCGTGACCGTCGTGACCATCGCCTTCTTCAGACAGCAGAGCGAGAACGCCCCGCCTTCGATATCGACGTACGCCGCGGCTTCGCCGGCGTTCTCGTTCTTCACCACCTCATCACTCAGCGACGGAACGTCGACACGCGGAAGGACGCCCGTCCAGCCGCTGTAGTCGAGCGGGGCCGAGGTGCGGATACGCAGCGCGACACCGCGCAGCGTCTCCGGGCCTCCGTTGCCGTTGCCGTTACCAACGACGAGCTTCGCCTCGTGCCGCGGGATGTCTTTCAGCTTCGGATGCGAGAAGTCGCGATTGCCGTTGACCAGCACCACGCGATGCGGATCGCTCCCCATCTTCCGCAGATGCGTGCAGATTCCATAGAAACGAAAGCGGATGGCCACTGTCCCCTCCTCTTCACCCGCGAGCCGCGGGAATCCTGTTCGTCAGCAGGACCACTGATTTCCAGGCGTCGTCGCGCGCGGCGATGGCGCGCAGTTGTACGTGACGCAACGCCTCGGCCGCCGTTGCGCCGGATGCGAGCTGTCGATGAAATTCGGGAAAGAGCCGATGCGCGTCGGCGTCGGCGATCGGCGTCAGCGTGCCGACCACGTCGCGCGCACCAGCGGCAGCGAAGGCGGCGCCGAGGCTGAGGGCGCGCGATTCGCGGGCCTGCGGCACACGCAGCGTCTCGCAGGCCGCGAGGACGACCACCTGTGCGTCGAGCTTCGCCGTCGCGATCGCGGACCAGGTGGCGCGATGGTCGGCGAAGAGGAGCGCCGGATCTTCGCTGCCCGGCTCGCGATCGGCGTGACCGGCCAGATGAATGACGTCGCTGCGGCGCGCCAGGCCGAGGAAGGCCGGCAACGTGGCCCGTTCCGCGGCGATGTGGGTCACGTTGGCGTAGATGGCGTAGAGGTCGCGCGCTTCGACGAGGCTGTCCGGCAGCGCCACGAAACCGGTGGCCGGCAAGGCGACGCTGAGCACGCGCGCGGGACGAGGCATCGCCTCGACGCGCAGCCCGCCGGCACTCTCCGCATGCGCGACGGCGATCTTCTCGGCGAGATAGCGCCGGCCGTCGTGCAACGCGGCGAACGAAACGTTAGCGAAGGAGCGATCGGCGACGAAGATCGCCAGCTCGTTCCGCGCGAGGAGCGGCTCGAACGGACGGACGATCAGGTCGTAGAGATCGCGCGACGGGCGCTGGCGTCGCACCGCGAGACCGTGCCCGTCCACGGCAAAGACGACCACCTCCTCGGCGAGCTGGGTGACGTGAAGGATCAGCGTGCGGGTGCCACGAAGACGCTGAATCAATGCAGCCGCGTCGCTGCCGCTCTCCCCCCGCGCCCGCTCCGCGTAGCCGAACGCCGCGTCGACATCGCCGCGATCCAGCGCCAGCGCGATCGCTTCGTCGAAGAGGTCCTCCGCGGCGTCGTGCACGCCGGTCCCCGTGAGCGGCGTCCGATGCGCTTCGATGGTCTCCAGCCCCGCGGCGAGATCGCTCGCCGCGGTGGTGGCGTCACCCAGTTTCCGCGAGGCACGCGCACGCAGCAGCAGCGCCTCCGGAAGATTGAACGGCAGCGCACGCGCGCGGTAGACCTCGATGGCGCGCGACAGCAGTTCCTTCGCACGCGACGCATCGGGCGCAATCGCGCCGGTCGCAAAGTCGACGTCGGCGAGTGCCCGCGCGCGCAGAGCGGCATCGGCGATCCGCCGCGCCGCGCCACCCGCTTCGTTCGCCGCACGTTGCGCTCCCTGCGGGTCGCCGAGCTTCGCGGCGAGCATCGCCTCACGCAGCAGCGCATCGGTCAGCAGCGCGTCGTTGCCCGGCAGTGCATGCTGTTCGAGCCGCAGCAGCGCGCGCGCCGCCTCGAGACGGCCGATGCGGAGGTCCATGCGGGAGGCGGCGCCGAGGCTCACCGCCAGACGCAGGCTCCTCCCTTCATCGCTCAACATGGTCAACGACCGGATGCGCGCCGCCCACGCCTGCGGTTGCCGCCCGAGCGACGACTGCGCATCGGCGGCCAGCGTACCGACGAACGCGGCATGACTGCGCTCGCCGAGGCGGGTGAAGGTCTCTTCGGCGCGCGCGAGCAGCGGCAGCGCGGCGTTGAAATCGCCGAGGTTCATCAGCGCGAGCGCCAGCTCCCACTCCACCTGCGCGCTGAGCGCGGCGTACGGCCTCACCTCGGTGAGAAGCGCCGCCAGCTCTTCGCGCGCGCCGGCTACGTCGGTGTTGTCGAAGCGGGCGCACGCGGCGTAGTAGCGCGCCACGAGCGACATCGGGCTGCCGCCGCTCGCGAACCGCGCCGCGGCCTCGCGTAGTTGCGGCTCGGCCGCGCGCGGCAATCCGTTCGAGTAGGCGAGGCGGCCGGCGCGATAGACGGTGTAGGCGGCGGCGAGCCGCGGCGCATGGCGATCGATCTGCTGGACGGCGTCGCGCACGAGCGACTCGCCGCTCGCATGGGCGAGTGCGTCGCCGACCGCTCGCGCGGTGGAGAGCGCGCGCGACGCGCCCGCCTCATCGCCGCTCTCGAATGCCGCCGCCCAGCGCGCCGGCCATTCCGCCTCCGCCCACGCGCGGCTCGGCTGCGGATGCGCGGTCACGATGGCGCGTACCGTGTCGCGATCGCCTGCCACGGCCGCCGCTTCGAGCCGCGGCAGCTCCCGGCGAAAGAGCGCATCGCCGCTCTGCCGGTCCAGCCGCCCGAGCCGCGCGCGCGCTTCGATCGCCCACGGCGACGAGCCGTCGACCGCCAGGTAGCGCTGCCATGCGGTGCGGGCCTGATCGTGGACGCCGAGGCGCTCGACGATCAGCGCGCGATTGAAGAGCGCGGCCGGATGGTTCGGATCGATGCGCAACGCACGATCGGCGGCGGCGAGCGCTTCCGGATAGCGGTCCGGACGATCGTTGCGCAGCGCGAATGCGTACTCGGCCGCGGCGAGATCGCTCCAGGTGCCGGCGTCGCCGGATGCTTTCGCCGCGGCATCGCGAAGACGGCGCGCGGCGCTCTCCGGCTCGTCGATGAGAAGCATCGCCACTCCGGCAGCCTGCTGCGCCTCCGCGCTCGGATCGCGATCGGCTTTGCCGGCCAGCTGGCCCGCGACGCCGATCCGCTCCATGGCCCGCGAGTCGTTGCCGGCACTCCCCGCGCGGTTCGGCCCGCGGTACGGCGCATACGGCCGCTCGAGCGAGAGACGCGGCTCGACGAGGCGGCGATCGTTCGGCAGCAGTGATGCCAGCCGCGCCGACGGGTCGTCCTCGCGCAGCGGGAGGATCGAAACGAGGAAGATCGCGATCACCGCCGCGGCCGCGGCCGCCGCGATCCACCACCGGTTGATCCCGACGGTGCGCGAGCGGGCGTGCTCCGCACCATATGCGTCGTTCGCCGCCTCGAGGGCGAGCCGGCACGCGGCGCAATGTGCGAGGTGACGGGTCATGCCGCCCACCTCGGCCCGGCGCAGCTTCCCTTCGGCGAACGCGGCGATCGATTCAGAATCGGGGTGCTGCGACATCGCGTTCACGATCGAGCCTCACTCTCTTCTGTCTGACGGACGCCGGCGGTTTTCCGGTCGAGTCCGAGGTCGAGATCGGCCGCGGAACCGATCACATCGGCGAGAGAGCTCGCGTCGACCTTCGCGCCGGTCAGCGCCTCGCGAAGGCGCTCCAGCAGCGACTCCAGACGGCGATAGAGCGGCCGCTGCATCAGCCCCAGCATGCGGGCGATGTCGGCGACGCTCATCCCCGACTGGAAGCGGAGCAGGATCAGCGTCTGCTCTTCATCCGAGAAGCTGTCGAGCGTCGAGCGGACCACGCCGGCCGTGCGATCGGCAATGCGCCGCGCGTCGTTCTCCATGGCGCGTGTGTCGGCGCTTTCTCCCGATGCGACGATCTCCGCCTGCTCGATCTCCACCGCGCGCGGACGGCGCTCGCGATCGGGCAGCTCGGCCACGATCGCCTCGGCGCGCTCGCGGCTCATCGATGGATCGACGCCGCGGACGACCGGCAGCGCGGCGTCGAGCGAGCGCCCTTCACGCCGGATCAGCCGCTCGAGCATCACCCCCGCGTCGCCGTGACGCCTCGCCTCGGCCGACGAGTGCCAGCGGCCGAACGTACGGATCTGCTCGTCGGCCAGGAGGCGCTGCACGATCACGGCGAGATAGGTGGCCAGTGACGAGCGCTGCTGCCAGCCGCGCAGGATCGCGCCGTCGTTCTCCAGGAGGGCAATGCGTACCGTGGAAGCGAAGTCTTCCGCATCCGCGCCGAAGACGTGAGCGCGCCGGCAAACCCGGTCGATCGTCCGCGCGACCAGGTCGAGGTTCTGCTCCAACAACTGCACGGGATGCATGACCCGCGATAAGGATAGGCGTAAATGTGGAAGGGGGCGGCGCCTTTCATGAAGGGCACGGTTCGTGCTGTTATTTGCAGCGAAGGAGACGTACCTATGCACAACTTCAAATCACTAGCAGCGGCCAGTTTAGCCGTCGTGCTCCTGACGGCCTGCGGATCAGCCGGCGGGCTCGGCGACATCCTTGGCGGCGGCAGCAGCAACCAGGCGGCGGAAATCCGCGGCACGGTCGATTACGTCGACACCAACAACCAGACCATCCGGCTCACCAACGTCAGCGGTCTCACCTCGATGCTTTCGAGCGGCGGCGGCAACACGGCCGTTGTCTTTTACGAAACGAACACCCCGGTCGAGTATCAGGGAAAGAGCTACCGTCCCGAGAACCTCGAGCGCGGCGATCAGGTCGCCATCCGCGTCGATCAGTCGAACAACCGCCTGATCGCGGAACAGATCGCCGTCACCTACAACGCCGGTGGCACGAGCGGCTCGAACTACCCGTCGAACAGCGGCAGCTACGGTTCGAGCGTGCGCGGCACCATCCGCTACGTCGACACGAACCGGCGCTCGATCGAGATCGATCGCGGCAGCGGCTCGCCGGTCTTCGTCGAGTTCGAGACCAACACGCCGGTCTACTACAGCAACCAGACCTATCGCGTGTCGGACCTCGAGCGCGGTGATGAAGTCGACATCCGCGTTCGCGACATGGGCAACAACCGCTTCATCGCCGAACAGGTCACCGTCGTGCGCAGCGTCAGCGGCGGCGTCGGAACGTCGGGCTCGTCCTCGACCAACGCCACGTCCATCCGCGGCACCGTCAGCTCGGTCGATACCAATCGCCGGCTGATCTACCTCGACTCCACCCAGTGGATGTCGAACTTCCAGGGCAGCGGCTCGGCCGGCTCGTCGATGGTCGTCTCGTACGACGCCAACACCAGCGTCGACGTGAACGGCCGTCTGCACCCGGTCAACGGCCTCGAGCGCGGCGACGTCGTCGACGTCCAGGTCCGCAGCCTCGGCGGCTCGAACTACCTCGCCACCCGAGTGATCCTCGTGCGCGACGTCAACGCCCGGTAGACAGGTTTCGCACCGCGCTTTCTCGGCCGCCGCCTCGCAAGGGCCGGCGGCTTTTTTGTTTGGAGATGTTGAGCTGCTCAGCTGCTCAGCTACTCAGCTACTCAGCTGTTGAGCTGTTGAGCTGTTGAGCTGTTGAGCGAGGATGGTATTGGTTCATTCAAAATACTTCTCGCTTAATAGCTCAACAGCTGAATAGCTCAACAGCTGAAGAGCTGAGCAGCTGAAGAGCTGAGCAGCTGAACTGCGGACCATCCCCCAAACCAGCACTATACTTCCCCTCCATGCCTGATCTCTCGGACGACGAGTTCCTGCGCGCGTTCGGGGAGCGTGTTCGTGGGGAGCGGGCGCGGCGGGGGATGTCGCGGAAGTTGCTGGCGGATCATGCCGGGATCTCGGAGCGCTACATCACGCAGTTGGAGTCGGGGAAGGGCAATGTCTCGATCCTGATCCTGCGGCAGATCGCTTCCGCCCTCGGGCTGCCGCTCACCAGACTCGTCGAGCACGAGACGCCGGGGCCGGAGATGACGCTGCTGCGGCAGTTCCTGGCCCGGCTGTCGCCGGCGCAGCTGCGGGAGGCCTACACGTCGCTGACCAGGTGGTTCGCGAGCGATGCCAGCCTCTCCCGCGCGCACCGCATCGCCCTGATCGGATTGCGCGGCGCGGGGAAGACCACCCTCGGGGCCGCCCTGGCGCGAGAGCTCGATGTGCCGTTCTTCGAGCTGGATAAGGAGATCGAGCGCCTCTCCGGCACGTCGCTCGGCTCGATCCTGGAGATGTACGGGCAGCAGGCTTACCGCCGCTACGAGCTGCAGGCGCTGCAGGAGCTGTTCGAGGCGCATCCGCAGTTCGTCGTGGCCACCGGCGGGAGCATCGTCTCCGAGACCGAGACCTACGAGCTCCTCCTGCGACATTGCTTCACCGTCTGGGTGCGGACCACGCCGGAGGAGCACATGGCCCGGGTCATCGCCCAGGGCGACCGCCGGCCGATGGCAGGCTCCGCGCAGGCGATGGAAGATCTCCGGCGCATCCTCGAGGAGCGGACGCCGCTTTACGGGCGGGCCGACGTGGCCATCGAGACGACCGGCGTCGACGAAGCGGCATCGGTCGGCGAGCTGATGAAGCACATCCCCCTGCTCGCGGCAAATCGCACCACGAAGAGCACGGCGAAATAGTTCAGCGCGCGTTCGTGGCACGGAATTATAATGCCCGCCTGATTCTTGACGAGGTATGCATGATCACATTCGACCGTGAGCCAGGCTCGTATCAGCACTGGCGACTGACCTTCGACGGCCCGGTGGCCACGCTGACGCTCGACGTCAACGAGGACGCCGGCATCGACGAGGGCTACAAGCTCAAACTCAACTCCTACGACCTGGGGGTCGACATCGAGCTGCGTGACGCGCTCGACCGGATCCGCTTCGAGCATCCGGAGGTCGGCGCGGTGGTCCTGGCCAGCGGCAAGGAACGGATGTTCTGCGCCGGCGCGAACATCTACATGCTCGGCAAGGCCACGCACGCCACGAAGGTGAACTTCTGCAAGTTCACCAACGAGACGCGCAACGGCATCGAGGATTCGTCGCAGAGCTCCGGGCTCAAGTTCCTCGCGGCGGTCAACGGCACGGCGGCCGGCGGCGGCTACGAGCTGGCGCTGGCCTGCGACGAGATCGTCCTGGTCGACGATCGCTCGTCCACGGTCAGCTTCCCCGAGGTGCCGCTGCTGGCGGTGCTGCCCGGCACGGGCGGCCTGACGCGGCTGGTCGACAAACGGCGCATCCGCCGCGACCTCGCCGACGTCTTCTGCACGACCGCGGAAGGGATCGGCGGCAAGAAGGCGAAAGATTGGGGACTGGTCGACGAAGTCGTCCCGCCTCGCACCTTCCCGGAGAAAGTCCAGGAGCGCGCGAAGGCACTGGCCGAACAGACCGACCGTCCGAAGGACGCCAAAGGCATCGCCCTCACGCCGCTCCGCCGCACGCTCGACGACAGCGGCATTCATTACGACCACATCGACGTGGCGATCGACCAGGGCGCGCGCACGATCACCATTACCGTGGCGGCGCCTTCGAACGAAGAGCCGGACTCGATCGACGCGATCGTGGAGCGCGGCGCGCAGTGGTGGCCGCTGGCGATGGCGCGGGAGCTCGATGACGCCATCCTGCACCTCCGCACCAACGTCCGCGAGGCCGGCATCTGGATCGTGAAGACGCGCGGGGAAAGCGACGCGGTCCTGCGCATGGATCGCGCGCTCGACGCGCATCAGCAGCACTGGTTCGTCCGCGAGACCGTCAACTTCATCCGCCGCACGTTCGCCCGCCTCGACGTCTCTTCGCGCAGCATCTACGCCGTCATCGATCAGGGCTCGGCGTTCGCCGGGACGCTCTTCGAGCTGGCGCTGGCCGCCGATCGCTCGTACATGCTGATGGCGGAGGAGAACGCGCCGAAGGTGGTGCTCTCGAAGATGAATTTCGGACCGCTGGTGATGGTCAACGGCTGCACCCGGCTCGAGACCCGCTTTGGCACGAAGACCGACGTGGAGCGCGAGACGCCGTTCGACGCGCAGGAAGCGCTCGACCTCGGCCTGATCACCTTCGCGCCCGATGAACTCGACTGGGAGGACGAGCTGCGCCTGGCCGTCGAAGAGCGCGCCAGCCTCTCCCCCGACGCCCTCACCGGCATGGAAGCAAACCTCCGCTTCGGAGGAGTCGAGACGGTGCAGACGAAAGTCTTCGGCCGCCTCTCGGCCTGGCAGAACTGGATCTTCATCCGCCCCAACGCCGTCGGCGAGCAGGGCGCCCTCAAGCTGTTCGGCAGCGGCTCGAAGCCGCGTTTCACCTGGGAGCGAATCTAATGGCAGCCATCAATTACGACGACAAAATCCCGAACAACGTCGACCTCTCCACGAACAAGACCCTGCAGCGCGCGCTCGAGCATTGGCAGCCGCGTTTTCTCGACTGGTGGAACGACCTCGGTCCGGAGGTCTTCCAGGCCAATGACGTCTATCTCCGCACCGCGACCTCGGTCGATCGCGAGGGGTGGGCGACGTTCGGCATGGTCAAGATGCCGGAGTACCGCTGGGGCATCTTCCTCAACGAGCAGGACCCGAACCGGACCATCGGCTTCGGCGACAACATCGGCCAGCCGGTGTGGCAGGTCGTGCCGGGCGAGCATCGCTCCACGCTCCGCCGCCTGATCGTGACGCAGGGCGACACGGAGCCGGCCTCGGTCGAGCAGCAGCGCGCGCTCGGCCGCACCGCGCCGTCGCTCTACGACCTCCGCAATCTCTTCCAGGTCAACGTCGAAGAGGGACGCCACCTCTGGGCCATGGTCTACCTCCTCCACGCCTACTTCGGCCGCGACGGCCGCGAGGAGGCCGAGGGGCTGCTGGAGCGCCACTCCGGCGACGCCGACAAGCCGCGCATCCTGACCACGTTCAACGAGCCGATCAACGACTGGCTGTCGTTCTACATGTTCGCGTACTTCACGGATCGCGACGGCAAGTTCCAGCTGAAGGCGCTCGCCGAGAGCGGTTTCGACCCGCTCGCGCGCACCTGCCAGTTCATGCTCACCGAGGAAGCGCATCACATGTTCGTCGGCGACACCGGCATCGGCCGCGTCGTGCGCCGCACGGTGGAGGTGATGAACGAGCTGAAGACCGACGATCCGGTGAAGGTCCGCGCGGCCGGCGCGATCGACCTGCCGATGATCCAGAAGTACATGAACTTCTGGTTCAGCTCCGCGCTCGACCTGTTCGGCTCCGAGATCTCATCCAACGCTGCCAGTTACTTCGCGAACGGGTTGAAGGGACGCCCCGACGAGTCGCTCTACCCCGACCACGCCGCCAACGGCGAGTACACGCTGGACATGCCGGACGGCAAGGGCGGCGTGAAGAGCGAGACGGTGGCGCTGCGCAACGCCATGAACGAGGTGCTGCGCGCCGCATACATCCGCGACTGCGAGAACGGCGTGAAGCGCTGGAACGGCATCATCAGGAAGGGCGGGATCGACTTCGAGCTGCGCCTCCCCAGCGCGCGCTTCCGCCGCACCGTCGGCGCGTGGTCGAACGTGCCGACCGACCCCGCCGGCAACCCCATCGCCGCCGAGGCCTTCGCCGCGGGCATCTCGTCGTGGATCCCGACGCCGGACGACCAGTCC
>DASWOB010000028.1:0-102726 GCA_036398925.1 Thermoanaerobaculia bacterium | reverse complement strand
CCATCACGTCGCCTGAAAACACTTCGGGCCGGCTTTCGCCGGCCCGATTCGTGTTTGCCTAGAACGTGGCGTCGAGGAACGGACGCAGTTTCTTCGAGCGCGAAGGATGCCGCAGCTTGCGGAGCGCCTTCGACTCGATCTGGCGGATCCGTTCGCGGGTCACGTTGAATGAGCGGCCCACTTCCTCGAGGGTGTGCTCGGCGCCGTCGCCGACACCGAAGCGCATCTTCAGGACCTGCTCCTCGCGCGGGGTGAGGGTGCGCAGGACCTTGGAGGTCTGCTCCTTCAGGTTGGCCACGATGACGTGCTCGATGGGGGAGATCACGCCGCGATCCTCGATGAAGTCTCCCAGATGCGAGTCTTCCTCTTCTCCGATCGGAGTCTCGAGGGAGATCGGCTCCTGGGCGATCTTCATGATCTTGCGGACCTTGGCCACCGGCATGTCCATCCGCTCGGCGATCTCCTCGGCCTGCGGCTCGCGGCCGAGCTCCTGCACGAGCGCGCGGCTGGTGCGGGTGAGCTTGTTGATCGTCTCGATCATGTGCACGGGGATGCGGATCGTGCGGGCCTGATCGGCGATGGCGCGGGTGATGGCCTGGCGAATCCACCACGTGGCGTACGTGGAGAACTTGTAGCCGCGGCGGTACTCGAACTTCTCGACCGCCTTCATCAGGCCGATGTTGCCTTCCTGAATCAGGTCGAGGAACTGCAGGCCGCGGTTGGTGTACTTCTTGGCGATCGAGACCACCAGGCGAAGGTTGGCGACGATCAGCTCCTGCTTGGCCTGATCGGCCTCGTCCTCACCCTGACGGATCTCGCGGATGGTCTTCTTGAGCTCATCGTGGGAGACGCCGTAGAAGGTCTCGAGCTCGCCGAGCTTCTCCTGGTACTTCTGAAGACGGCGGCGGTAGAAGTCGCGGCGGATCTTGTCCTTCTCGCGCTTGAGCGCCTGCTCGTCCTTGCGGATCATCGACGCGGCCTGGGCCAGCTCGTTGTCGATGTCCTTGAGCTTGTTGATCATGCGGTTGCGCGTCTGGGGGGTGAAATCGACGCGCTGGAGCTCGTCGGCCAGCTCCTGTTCGCACTTCTCGAGGCTTTTCTCGGTCTGCTGGAGCGAGCGGGGAGTGAGCTTCTTCGGATCGGCCAGCTTCGTCGCCGCATCCTTAATTTTCTTGTCGAGCCTGGCGATGCCCTCGAAGATCTCGATGATGTCCTGGATCTTGTTGGCGGTCGCGGCCGGCATCTTCGGCTCGCCGTCGGCGGTCGCCTCGGAGCCGTCGTCATCCGGCATGGCCAGATCGATCGTCTCCTTGATCACGCGGGGGTCTTTTTTGGCCGCCTCGTAGATCTTGAGGATCTCCTCGCGAATGATCTTGTTCGAGCTGAGGGCCTTGAAGACCTTCCGCTCGCCCTTCTCGATGCGCTTGGCGATGTCGACTTCACCCTGGCGGTCGAGCAGCTTGACCGTGCCCATCTCGCGCAGGTACATGCGCACCGGGTCGTTGGTCTTGTCGACGATGCCGCTGGAGGCCGCGATGATGTCCTGCTGGACCTCCTCGCGCTGGTCCATCTCCTTCTCTTCGATCGTGCCGTCGATCGTGACGATCCCCTTCGGGCTCGTCTGGAGCGGCTTCTCGGCGTCCTCGAGGACGTCGATGCCCAGGTCGTTGAAGCGGATGTAGATCTCGTCGAGCTCCTCCGGCAGGGAAGTGATCTCCTCCGGCAGAACCTCGTAAATCTCGTCGTAAAGCAGGAACCCTTTTTCTTTACCGATTGCGATGAGCTGCTTTACTTCGGCGTATTTTTCCTCGACACTCAACTCGCCAACCCCCTCATCTTCAAAGTTGGAATCAGATTCGAGATTCGAAGTCCGCAGGCGTGTCGTCATATCGTTACGCTCCTGGATCAGGCAGCTCTGATCGCCGTGTCGGCACTCTCGAGAACTCAACGACCCCTTGCGAGGCCTTGGCGGGATGGTCAAACTTTCCTGTTGACAACCTCGCCAAAGTATCGTCCAGAGGACAGCAACGTAATCCAGAGGGGACGTTAATTATTTCAGTGAGCTCAACATACGGGAGAGTTGCATCTTCTCGGTGACGAGCTCCTCCACCCTGCGGGTATCGCCGTTTTTGTCCGCATCCACGATGTCACGTTGAATTTGCTGTTGCCGTCGGTCGAGCCAGCTCCGTTCCATGGGGCGGAGGTTTTCGTCGAGCCTTTGGAGGGTGCGATCGTCAATTTCGTCGCTGAGGGTGAGCTCGGAAAGGAGCGTCAGTTCGGCCTCGCCCCTAAGATGGGTCTGGACATCGTCGAAATCAATAGGGTTACCGGCCAAAAGGTCGGTTTTTATGATAGAAAAGAGCGTTTTGCACGCAGGGTCGTCGAAGAGCTCCTCCCGGAGCCGCCCTAACTGCTCCCCGGTCAGCTTCCCCTGAATCGCCGCCGTCAGGACGAACTTCTCCCCGGTACTCTGTGGCGCGGTGGCCTGCCGCTCCGCTATCTGCGGCGCCGACGCCTTCCCGCGCACCCGCGACCAGACCGTCTCGAACTCGAGCCGGAAGGCATCGGCGATCCGCTGCGCCGCTTCGTTGCGCACCACCGGGTCGTTGACCGCGGAGAGGAGGGGGGTGAACTGCTCGACCCGCTCCGACTTTTCGCGCCCGCTCAGCTGCGAGACGTCCGCGGCCCACTCGCGCAGGGCAAAGTCGAAGATGTCCATCGCGTGCGAGAGGACGTCGAGGAACTTATCGGTTCCGTACTTTTGGATGAGCGAATCCGGATCCTTCTCGCCGAGGAGATCGAGCGCTTCGACGTGGAAGCCGGAGGCGAGGAGGACCTGCGCCGCCTTGAGCGTCGCCGCGCGGCCGGCGTTGTCGCCGTCGTAGGCGATGACCACCCGTCGCGTGAAGCGGCGCATGAGGGAAGCCTGGCCGGCGGTGAGCGAGGTGCCCATCGAGGCGATCACCCCCGGCACGCCGGCGTGGTCGATAGCGATGGCGTCGAAGTAACCCTCGACGAGGATGGCCCGGTCGATCCGCCGCATGGCGTCTTTCGAGCGATGGAGGTTGTAGAGCAGCCGTGATTTGTTGAAGACGTCGGAGTCGGGGGAGTTGAGGTATTTCGGCTCGCTGCCGTCGAGCGAGCGTCCGCCGAAGCCGACCAGCGCCCCGGTCTCGGAGTGGATCGGGATCATCAGCCGGTTGCGGAAGCGGTCGTAGTAGCCCGACTTTTCCTTCCGCGGCATGAGCAGCCCGGCCAGCTCCAGCTTTTTGTCGCCGTGCTTCTGCCCCAGTCGCCGGAGGATGTAGTCCCACGACTCGGGGGCATAGCCGAAGCCGTAGCGCGTGACGATGTCGGCGCCGACGCCCCGTTCGTGCAGATACTTTTCGGCGGCGTTCGGCGACCACTTGAGCGCCTGATGGAAGGCCTCCGACGCGTCGTCGAGCACCTCCAGCAGATCGTCTTTGTCCGCCTCGCGCATGGTGCGCTTCTTCTTCGGCAGTTCGATGCCGTAGCGCGCCGCGACATGCTCGACCGCCTCCGGGAAGGTGAAGCGCTCCGTCAGCGTGAGGAACTTGAAGATGTCGCCCCCCGTGCCGCAGCCGAAGCAGTAGAAGAGCCCTTTGTCGCGATCGACGTGAAAGGACGGCGACTTTTCGCGATGGAACGGGCAGAGCCCTTTGTAGCTCTTGCCGGCCAGCTTGAGCGGCGTGACCTGCTGCACAAAGTCGACGATGTCGGCCGCGGAGCGAACCTGGGAGATGACTAAGTCGTTGAGGTCTGTGAAGGCCATTGTTTAGTAACGATGAACGATGAAGGATGAACGATGAACCGCTGGCGCGTCGGCCACGCTTATCGCCCGTTCCGCGTTCATCCTTCCGCGTTCCGCGTTTCCACTCACTCTTCCAGCACCGCCACAGTCGCGCCGTCGCCGCCTTCGTTGTCCTCGCCCGGGCGCCATGACTTTACGGCCGGATGTTTGCGCAGGTATTCGCGGATCGCTTTGCGCAGCGTGCCGGTGCCGAAGCCGTGGATGATGCGGACGGCCTGGCGGCCTTCCAGGAGCGAACGATCGAGGAACTTGTCCGACTCCTCGATGGCGTCGTCCACCCGCTGGCCGATGAGGTTCAGCTCCGCGGAAATCGTGACGGTGTCGCTCGCCTTCTGCGCGGAGGAGATCACGCCGACACCGCGTTTCGACGGCTGCTGCTGTTGCGGCGGTTTCGCGGCACCGACCGGCGCCAGATCGCGCAGGTCGACCGTCATCTTGCGGCCGCTGACGTTGATCACCGCTTTGCCGCCGTCGATCGACGTGACTTCACCCGTGATCTTGAACTTGCGGTGCTCCGCCTTGTCGCCGACGCGCACTTCGCGCTGTTCGGCGGGGATGAACTCCACCGCCTTGTCGACGGCTTTGGTGATGGTCTGGATGACGTTCTGCGCGTTCATGCTCGCGCGGGCGTTGCGGTCCATCTCGCGGAGGTTCTTGATCTCGTTGGCGAGCGTGCGACTGACGTCGTCGCGCAGCCGCTCGAGCTCCTCGCGATAGGTCGTGCCGAGGCGCGCGCGCTCTTTTTCGAGCTGCGCCGTCTTCTCGGCCATGCTGCGGCGCTCGGATTCCATCTCCTTGCGCATGCCCAGCAGTTCGTCCTGCTGCGTGACGATCTCCGACATCTTCTTCTGCAGCGTGGCCAGGAGATGATCGGTCTCCTCGTAACGCTCGCCGAGGCGCGTACGCGCGCTGTCGATGATCGACTGCGGCAGGCCGATCATCTTCGCCACTTCGATGGCCCGGCTGCGGCCGGGGATGCCGGTGATCATCCGGTACGTCGGCAGCGCGGTCGCGGAGTCGAACTCCATCGACGCGTTGACGATGCGGCGATCGTTGACCGCGAAGCTCTTGAGGGCGGAGAGATGGGTCGTGACGATCACCAGCGCGCCGGTGGTCAGGAGATGCTCGATCACCGAGGCCGCCAGCGCAGCCCCTTCTTCCGGATCGGTGCCCGACCCCAGCTCGTCGAGCAGCACCAGGGAGCGATCGGAGACCCCCGCGAGGATTCGCTTGAGCCTCGTCAGGTACGCGGAAAAGGTCGAGAGATGTTCGAGGACGCTCTGGTCGTCGCCGATCAGCACGTGCAGCGCGTCAACGACCGGCAGCACGCTGCCTTCCGCGGCGGGGACGGGGAGGCCGCTCATCGCCATGGTGACCAGGAGTCCGGCGGTCTTGAGCGCGACGGTCTTGCCGCCGGCGTTCGGACCGGAGATCACCAGTGCCGAGCCGTTGCCGTCGAGATCGATGGTGATCGGCACGACCCGGCGATCGGAAGGCTCCTCGCCGAATGCTTCCTCGCGTGCGACCGCGAGCCGCTCGTCGAGCAGCGGATGGCGTCCTTCGACGAGATGCAGCACGCGATCGGCGGTGAAGCTGGGGCGCGTCGCGCGGACGGCGTCGTGGAAGAGCGCGCACGCCTGCAGTGCATCGAGCTCGCCGGTCATCCGCACGGCGTCGACGATGTCGTCGCGCTTCTCGAAGAGGATCTGGGAGAGGTAGCGGATGATGCGGGCGATCTCTTCACGCTCCTGGATCAGGAGGTCGGCCAGGTCGTTGTTCAATTCGATCGCGCCCATCGGCTCGATGAAGAACGACTGCCCCGAGCCGCTGCGCTCGTGGAGGATGCCGGGGACCGCGTTGCGATGGTCGGCACGCACGGGCACGCAGTAACGATCGCCGCGCATGACGATCAGCGGCTCCTGGATCGCGTCGGCGTTGCGGTTCATCAGGTCGTTGAGCGTCCGCTGGATGGCGGAGCGCTTCTGATGGACGCGGGCGCGGATCGCGCGCAGCTCGGCCGAGGCGTCTTCGCGGAGCTTGCCGTCGCGCGTGAAGTACTTGTTCGTCTTGGCGATCACTTCGCCAAGGTCGGCGATGCCGTTGGCCATGGCGCCGAGGCGTGGAAAGCCGCTGGTGCGGAGGAGCGTCTCGCGGACGGCCTGCGTCGCGCGTGCGGCGCGGACGACGAGCCACGACTCTTCGAGCTCGAAGACGGTGTCGCGCGAGAAGAGCGCATCCATGTCGGCAAGGCCGGCCAGCGGAAGGAGTCCTTCCGTGTGGTAGAAGCGGACCATCTCCGCGAGATCGGCCTGCGCGTTTTCGCACGCTTCGAGCGTCCCGAGCGGCTGGCGGCGGGCGATGGCTTCTTTCCCCGGCGCGCTCCTGGCCTCCATGGAGACGAGCGTGAGGACGCGGTTGAATTCGATTGTGCTGAGTGCTTCGTTCGAGGTCACGGTCTTTCGGTCAAAAAGAAAGAACCCGCGTTTCCGCGGGTCCTCTCGGTAGTGGTGCGTTTGATCGCAGCTCTTAGTAGCCGGTGCGGCGCTCTTCAGCAAGCTTCCGCAGCACTTTCTTACGGGCCGCAATCGCTTTGCGCTTCCGCTTGGTGCTCGGCTTCTCGTAGTGCTGACGCTTCTTCAGCTCGGAGAGGATTCCCGACTTCTCGCACTTCCGCTTGAAGCGGCGCAGCGCGTTCTCGAATGTTTCGTCTTCCTTCACGTGGACGACAGGCATTCCTCGATTTCCCCCCCTTCGGCTTGAGCTGGTGACTATTTTAGGGTCCGGCGAGCGGGACGGTCAATGCGGCGCCGTCGGCTATCCCCGATCCGGAGCGCTCAACCGGCGACCGGGCCGAACGATTCCCGCCGAGCCTAACTTTATGAATCTAAGCGCTCAACAGATGTTCGACCCGGGAGATGATGGCGTCCAGCGCGACCCGGTTCTCGCCCCCCTCGGGGATGATCAGGTCGGCATAGCGCTTCGACGGCTCGACGAACTCTTCGTGCATCGGCCGTACCGTATTCATGTACTGGTCGACCACCGAGTCGAGCGAGCGGCCACGCGACTGGATGTCGCGGACCAGCCGGCGCAGGAAGCGGAGGTCGGCCGGCGTGTCGACGAACAGCTTGATGTCGATCCGCTTCCGCAGGTCGACTTCGGCCAGGACGAGGATGCCTTCGACGATGATCACCCGCCGCGGCTCGACGTGGTGCGTCTCAGGTTTACGCGTGTGGGTGGTGAAGTCGTAGACCGGCACTTCAACCGAGGAGCCCTTGCCGAGGACGTCGAGATGGCGGACGAGCAGCTCGGTCTCGAGCGAGTCGGGATGGTCGAAGTTGATCCGGGCCCGCTCTTCCGGCGAGAGCGCATCGAAGTTGCGGTAGTAGCTGTCGTGCGAGATCCACTCGATCCGATCGCGGCCGACGTGATCGTAGATCGCCCGCGCCACGGTGGTCTTGCCGGAGCCGGTGCCGCCGGCGATGCCGATGATGACCGGGGTCTTCATCCGCCCATTTCCTCCAGCTCGGCCTCGGTCATAAAGTCGGTCGGGTCGTCATTGCCGCAGGTCGCGCAGACGATCGCGCCGAGCTTTCCGTTCGTGAACTCGAACTGGTAGGTGGGCGTCTCGCACTGTAGACAGATGTAGTACTCCGGTTCGTCAGCCATGGCGCGGCGTATTCTACGTCGTCCGAAGGTGCGTTCAGCGCCGATCGGACAGGTCCGTCACGCGGACCGCGCGCCGGCCGTTCTTCCAGTACGAAATGGCCACGCGGGAACCGTCGGCGGAGAACGAAAAGTCGTCGAGGTTTTCGTCGAAGTGCCGCGGCACGAGGGCATCCTCGACCAGCTCCCATACGCGACCTTTGGCCGCCTCGTTCGTGGAGCCGGGGCGGATGAAGAGGTAGAGCTTCGAGCCGACGACCCGGAACCGCGCGTACTCATTCCGCGTCCGCGGCATCGTGGCGATCGTGCGCAGCTCGCGATCGACGAGCCGCACGCTGGTGTCGGTGTTGAGCGTGAAGAGCAGCCGGCCGTCGTGCTCGATGGCAGCGCCGAGCTCCTCTTCGCGCGGAACGGTGGCCACGAGTTGGGCGTCGTCGTCGAGGATGAAGATCGAGGTCTGCTCGCCGCCGCCCAACTGGCGATGGACGATCACTCCTCCCGAAGCAAGGCGCGTCGCCCCGCCGCCGAGCGCCGAGGTCAGCACTTCCGCGTCAAACTCGGCGGCGTAGCGCTCCGCGTTCGCGAGGAAAGACGCCAGATCGGGCGGGATCAACTGGTCCTCTTCGTGGATTTCCTCCGCGACGACCCGGCGGCGCTTCGTGTCGACCGTCAGCGTCACGCCACCGACGTCGCCGTCGGAGAGGCTCACCGCAACGCGATCGCTCGACAGCCACTGAAGGCCCGTCACATACGTTTCGTACACCTCGTGCTTTTCGGCTTCTTTGCGACTGAGCAACTCCCGCGACTTGCCGCTCGCCACGTCGATCAGCAGGACGTCGGTGGTCTCGTTCCCGTCCGGCCGCTCGAACACCCGCGCCACGACCAGCTGTTTTCCATCGGGCGACAGGCGCGGATGCACGTAGTCATGGCGGTCGAGAGTGAGCAGGACCGCGAGCAGAACGGAGAGCACGCGCTGATTCTACGACGTGGTGTCGCGGCTGGTGGTCTCGATGACGACGAATCCGGAACTCCAAAAAACGGCGAACCTGGATCCCGATTCGCCGCCGTCAGGTGGAGAGAGGTCACTTCGTTACCGCGACCGGAGTGTCGGACGCCGGTTCGGCCGCGGTCCTGCGACCGCGCGTGCGGCCGAGGGCACGGCGCAGGGCGGCGACGTTGGAGACGGTCGCCTTTCGGTTCGGGCGGTTCGCGCTTTTCACCGTGCCGTAGACTCCGAGGGCGCGCTGACCGACGTCATACCGGCGCTCCGTCACCACGCCCATCACTGAGTGACCGAGTTGCACGATCTGCTCGCCGGCCGCGTTGTACACGCGGCTGAAGACGATCATCTCGCGCGCCTCGTCCGCCGTGAGGTCGTGGATCGAGCCGACACCCGGCGACTGGTCGACCGACACCGCGATCTGCTCGAGGAACTCGTCCGGAACGGAGGCGGCATTCGTCAGACGCCGCCGCTGCCCCTTACTGATGCCCGTGAGCTCCGGCAGGTACTCGACCAGGATCGCCATGACTCTGGCGACCATCTCGGGCGCCCGCTCCTCGTGAGAGAGGGTGACGTGATTCTTTTCTGCCATCTTGCTTCACCTCCTTTCGTCTGAATGGCCGTCTCCGCCGTGCACAACCGAGGCGGTCTTAGTACAGCTCCCCGGAGATCGGACACCGATCTCCGGGGCGTTGTACTTAGCCATTCAGACGAAGCACGAATGAAAAGGATTCGAGGATGTAACATTCGCCGCCGACCGCGCCGATTGTCGCGAAACCGGCCGAAACGCTTCGCATCCTCCCCACGATTCGGCGGGAGCCAAACGACACGCATCGCGAGATCGTCGCGACGAATCGGTTCGGGTGAATCGACGCATCGCCGGATCCTTGCGACGACTCGGTTCGCTGAACCGGTGCACCGCGAGATCGTTGCGACGATTCGGTTCGGGTGAACCGACGCGTCGCGAGATCCTTGCGACGACTCGGTTCGGGGAACCGGTGCATCGCGACAGCCTTGCGACGAATCGGTCCGGTGAACCGGCGCATCGCGACAGCCTTGCGACGAATCGGTCCGGTGAACCGGTGCATCGCGACAGCTTTGCGACGAATCGGTCCGCTGAACCGGTGCATCGCCACAGCCTTGCGACGAATCGGTTCGGTGATCCGGTGCATCGCGACAGCCTTGCGACGAATCGGTCCGCTGAACCGGTGCATCGCGAGATTGTCGCGATTCTACGGCGTGGTGACGCGCGGCTGGACGAAGCGCGCGCTGCTCGTGGCGTTGACGATCACTGACGCGTAGGCGTGCGTGTCGCGGCTGGTGGTCTCGATGACCACCCGGAAGTCGCTCCCTTTGGTGATCAGCGGGAAGAGCATCTGGATGGCGAGATGCCACATCGAGCCGGCCGGGACGACCACCCGCGTGACGGCGAGGTTGCGGCCGGGGACGCGCTGCAGGGCGAGGGTGAAGAGCGTGTCTTCCTCGCCGAGATTCACCAGGCCGAGGTTGGTGCGCTCGTCGTCGTTGAAGGTGAGGCCGTCGAGGGCGCGGTACTGAAACCAGCTGTTGCCGTATTGAACGGCGATCGGCTGAGGCTCGGTCGGCTCGGCGCCGCGGATGCCGTAGGCGGTGGCGCGGATGGTCACGGAGCGGCGCGCGCCGGTGCTCACCAGAAGGGGAGAGAGCATCTGCTCGAGGCCGAACTCCTGCGCGATGATGTCGGGGTAGCGCTGCGTTTCGCCCGGTGCGAGGGAGACGATGAACACCGGGCGGTCGGGGGCGGTGGGGAGCTCGAGGACGACGTCGACCGGCGTGCTGAGATCGTTCGTCAGCTCGAGGTCGGTCTTCCACAGCACGTCGTTCGCCCCGATGACGCTGCCGACCACCGGCACGAGCACGGTCGTCATCGCAATCTCGTTCTGCTGCTGGGCAACAGAAGGAAACGCGAGCAGCAGGGCAATCAGGAGCGGGGAGAACCTCATCAGACGAAGTGGGGGCGAACCATGCGCGTGCCGACGACCATCAGTTTCTGTACGGTCGAGAGGCGGAGACGGTTCCGCACGGCGCACAACGGATCTTTCTTCAGCTTCGCGAGTACGGTCGCGTAAACGCCTCCCATCAGCAGCGTCGGGAAGCGGGCATCGAAGGCCAGCTCGCACAAGAGAGGCTCGGCCTGGCGAAAGTACGACTCGGCGCGGGCGATCTGGAACTCGATCAGCGCGCGCAGGCGAACCGTCTCCTTCCGGCAGAGAAGATCGCGCTCGCAGACGCCGAACCGCTTCATCTCCTCGCGCGGGATGTAGATCCGGTCGCGCGTCAGGTCGTCGCCGATGTCGCGGGTGATGTTCGTCAGCTGCAGCGCCGTGGAGAGATTGCGGCCGTACTGCAGCGCCGCGTCGGATTTGTAGCCAAAGATCGCCAGCGAGATGTCGGAGATCGACGAGGCTACCAGGTCGCAGTAGTGGAGGAGCTCCGCGAACGTCTCGTAGCGCGTCTTGACCATGTCCTGCCGGCAGCCGTCGACGAGCGCAATGAACGCCTCCCTCGGGATGGCAAAGTGCTGGAGCGCGTCGGCGAGGGCGATGGTGATCGGATCGGTCGGCGTGCCTTCGTACGCGGAGTCGAGCTCGCGCTGCCACCAGTCGAGGCGGACCAGCCGCTGTTCCGGCGTCCCTGCATCCTCATCGTCGGCAATGTCGTCGGCCACGCGGCACCACGCGTAGGCGGCGTAGACCGCCTGCCGCTTGACCCGCGGGAGGAAGCGGAAGCCGACCGAAAAGTTCGCGCCATGCTTGTGCGCGACGGCGCGGCAGTAGCGGTAGGCTTCGTCGACGTTCATACAGGTCCGAGTGGCGGTACTTTCATCTCGGTGTCGCGCGAGCGGCACCAGTGATCCGACGGCTTATGCATACAGCGTCCCCGATGTTGCCACACACGGCGCACCACCGGTGAAAGGAGTTGCTTCCACCAGGCGGTCCGATGCCAGCCGGAGAGGTACGAATTGAAGTCTTTCGCGCGCGAGGCCTGCCTGACGAACATCGACAGCCCGGTATTGCCGCCCGCCTCGTAGAGGAAGCGATTGACGAGGCTCGTCTCCTGTTTGGCCCCCAGCTCGCGCCGCCACAGCTCGTCGAAGCTCGTCTCCTCGAGGATGCTCCGCGCGGCCAGCCAGCCGCTGGTCAGCGCGTAGCGGATGCCGAGTCCGAACAGGTAGTCCTGAAAGCCGCCCGCTTCGCCGACCCAGCGCGCGCCGCCCTTGGTCGCTTCCTTCTTCAGGTGGAAGTTCATGTAGGAGTAGCCGGTGCGCGTCTCGGTCGGGATCGTGAAATGCGCCAGCTTCTGCGCCGCCGCCAGCGAGTGGTCAAAGTACGTGTCGATCTTTTTAAAGTCGGCCACGATCGCGCAGCCGAACGTCGCCACGCCGTCGAGGATGAACAGGTAGGAGTAGCCGCCGGGTGCGAGGTGATGGTTGAAGTAGACGTCGACGCGTTCCCGGTCATCGGTCCGCCAGGTCATCTCTTTGGCCAGACCATCCGGCGCCGCGGGACCGGTGGCGACGATGTCGGCGTTCTCCGGCGTGAGGCGGCTGTTGAACCGCACGTCGACGCCGAGGGCCCGCGCCTGCGCGAGGAGGCCGCGGTCGAGCGTCCCTTCCTCGGCGCCGCGATGAATGAAGTAGCCGAACGGATCGGCGCTCGTGATCGTGCGGGCGTTGCCGCGATGATCGTAGAAGCGGGCCCACGTCGCGGGGCGGAAGTAGAAGTTGCGCTCGATGCCGAGGCGATCGAGAAAGTCGGGAACCGGCTCGCGCTCGGAGGAGCCCTCGATGATCTGGAGGTCGCCGATGAAGCGAACGCCTACATCGCGCTTCGCTTCGTGCACTTCGACGGAGCGGCCCGCGCGGGCGAGGGCGATCGCCGCGCTGAGGCCGGATGGTCCCGCACCTGCAATGCGGATCGGGAGAGTCATTCGGGTTATCTTAGCGCGCCGTCAAGAGCATGAATTCCGACCTCACCGAGGATGTGTCGCAGGAACCGCCGAATGCGAACCCGCAGCCGGCGCCGGCGAAGCGCAAGGCCGGAGGATACGCGGCCCTCGTCGCGGCCGGCATTCTCCTCAGCCGCATGGCCGGTCTCGTGCGCACCGCGGTCTTCGCCCACTACCTCGGCGCGTCGCGCGCGGCCGACGCATTCAACGTCGCGCTGAAGGTCCCGAACTTTCTCCAGAACCTGCTCGGCGAGGGCGTGCTCTCCGCGTCGTTCATTCCGGTCTACGCGCGGCTGCTGGCCAAGGGCGATGAAAAGCTGGCCGGCCGCGTGGCGGGCGTCTTCGTCTCGTTCCTGACGCTCGGGGTGATGCTGATCGTGCTGGCCGGCGTGCTCCTCACGCCGGTGATCCTCGGCATCACCGCGGCCGGTCTGCCGCCGGAGACGATGGAGCTCGCGATCCGCCTCACGCGGATGATCTTCCCGGGTATCGGCCTGCTGGTGCTGTACGCCTGGTCGCTCGGCATCCTCAACGCGCACCGGCAATTCTTCATCTCGTACGTCGCACCGGTGCTCTGGAACGCGGCCATGATCACGACGCTGGTGATCTTCGGCACGCGGCTGCGCAATGCCGATCTGGCCGTGGCGCTGGCGTGGGGGACGGTGATCGGCTGCATCCTGCAGTTCGCCATTCAGGTCCCGTTTCTGATGAAGCACGAGAAGCACCTCTCGTTCGGTCTCGACCGGACCCTCGAGCCGGTGCGCAACATCTTCCGGAACATCATTCCGGTGGTCGGCGGACGCGGGGTCGTGCAGATCAGCGGCTACGTCGACACCTTCATCGCCTCGTTCCTCGGACCGGGCGCGATCGCGAACCTGGTTTACGCGCAGACCATCTATATGGCGCCGATCTCCATCTTCGGCATGTCGGTCGCCGCGGCCGAGCTGCCGCAGATGGCAGGGGAGACCGGCACCGACGAAGAGATTCGCGCTGCGCTCCGGAAGCGGCTCGACCGCGGGATCCGGCAGATCGCCTTCTTCGTGATCCCGACCATTGCCGCGTTCCTGGTCATCGGCCGTCTGATCGTGGCGGCGCTCTATCAGCGCGGCGAGTTCAGCGCCGACGCGACGCTGATCGTCTGGTACGTCCTCTGCGGCTCGACCATCGGTCTGCTGGTGGCGACGCAGGCGCGGCTCTACTCCTCGGCCTTCTACGCGCTGCACGACCCGAAGACGCCCTTCCGTTACGCGATGGCTCGCGTGGGGGTGGGCGCGACGCTCGGCATTCTCTTCGCCTTTCCGCTGCGGCCGATGTTCCGGACCATGATCGAGACGCTCGGCCTGCCGCTGCCGGCGCTCGGTCATCTGAATGATGCGCTGGGGGTGGTCGGCATCACGGCGGCGACCGGCATCGCTGCGTGGCTCGAGTACTTTCTGCTCCGGCGGGGCATGAACCGGAAGATCGGGAGAGGGGAGTCGAAGAGCGGATACTTTGTCCGGCTCTGGATCGCAGCGCTGGCGGGGGCATTCGCCGGTCTGGCCGCCCACCTCTATCTATTGCGCGATCTGGTGGCGGGATTCCCGCTGCCGCGGATCACCGAGTTCCTCCTGGTGACCGGCATCTTCGGCGTCGTCTACTTCCTCCTCTGCTACGTTTTCGGCATTCCGGAGGCGAAGGCGACGCTCGGACGATTCCTCAAGCGGCGTTAAGCAGAACGCACGCACCTGACCCACGGATGAGAGACGACGGGGGCCTCCGGCGGCCGGGGCCAGCGGCCCCGGACCCCCATTGGTTGGCCTATCCTCCGCGAGCGCAACCTCGTATCTCGCGACAGAGTGTCGCGGAGGCTAGGCCAACCAATGGGTCCGGGCCCGTGGCCCGGCCGCCGGAGGCCTCCCGTCGTTCCCTCATCTCTTGGTGAAGTGAGAGCACTCAGCTTAACGCGCAGTCTGTCATCGTTCTTGCTACCATCCCGCCCTCGTGACGGATCTTTCCCCGACGACCCCAAGTCAGCCGACCGGTCTACCCGGCGCGCGGGTGGCGGACATCGACGCCAATCCGGCCGAAGCACTCCTGCAGGTGAAGAACCTGCGCACCTCCTTCTTCACCCACGACGGCGTCGTGCACGCGGTCGACAACGTTTCGTTCAACGTCAAGCGCGGTGAAGCGGTGGCCCTGGTCGGTGAATCGGGCTGCGGCAAGAGCGTGACCGCGATGTCGATCATGCAGCTCGTCGCCACCCCCGGCCGCATCACCGCCGGCGAGATCCTCTTCAAAGGGCAGGACCTCGCCAAGTTCTCCGACAAGCAGATGCGCAACGTGCGCGGCAACGACGTGGCCATGGTCTTTCAGGAGCCGATGACCTCGCTCAATCCGGTCTTCAAGATCGGCGCGCAGGTATCGGAGGCCATCCGCATCCATCGCAAGGTGGGGAAGAAAGAGGCGTGGAAGATGGCGGGGGAGATGCTCGAGCTGGTCTCGATCCCCGATCCGCACAAACGCCTCGACGACTATCCGCACCAGCTCTCCGGCGGCATGCGCCAGCGCGTGATGATCGCCATGGCCCTCTCGTGCGATCCGGAGCTGCTGATCGCCGACGAGCCGACCACCGCCCTCGACGTGACCATCCAGGCGCAGATCATGGAGCTGCTCGCGTCGCTGCAGAAGCGGCTCGGGCTGGCCATCCTGCTGATCACCCACGATCTCGGCGTCGTGGCGGAGTTCTGCGAGCGCATCGTGGTGATGTACACCGGCCGCGTGGTCGAGGAAGCGCCGGTGCGCGATCTCTTCGCCAATCCCGCCCATCCGTACACGCGCGGTCTTTTGAAATCGCTGCCGAAGATCACCGAGGTCGTCGCGGCCGACAACGCCGCGCCGCGCACGGAGGCGGAAGCGTATTCGACGTACAACCCGCCGCCGGGACGCCTGCCGACCATTGCCGGCATGGTCCCGCCGATCAACAACCTGCCGCAGGGCTGCAAGTTCAATCCCCGCTGCCCCGACGTGATGGACATCTGCCTCGGCCGCGAGCCGGCGCTGATGCCGGTCGCACCGCAGCAGAGCGCGCGTTGTTATCTGCATGGTGACGAAGCGGACCCTGAACGCGCGTGAACGGGATTGAGGATTGAAGGATTGAGGATTGAGGAATGAGTAACCCGGCGATGATCCAGATGGACGCGAGAGCGCTTCCTCAATCCTCAATCCTCAATCCTCAATTCCGTCGTCGCCCGGCCAAGGAGTCGAATTGAGCGACAAACCTTTCATTCCGGGCGACGACAAAGTCGCTCCCGCGATCACCGGCGGTCTGCCGACGCCGGCCGACCAGACCGCGCGTCAGATCGATCGCGACGCGAAACCGACTCACGATCCGCGCGAGCAATCCGCGCCGCAGCAGACGCCGAAGGTGCCGATGGGCGCCGGCGAGGCGATGGTGGTCGTACGCGATCTGCGCAAATACTTTCCGGTCAAGCGCGGTGTCCTCGGGCGTGTCGTGGCGAACGTGAAAGCGGTCGACGGCGTGACCTTCGGCCTCGCCAAGGGCGAGACCCTCGGCCTGGTCGGTGAGTCGGGCTCCGGCAAGACCACGGTCGGCCGTTGCATCCTGCGCCTGATCGAGCCGACCTCCGGTGAGGTGCTGTTCGACAACACCAACGTCCTCGGCCTCGATACCGGCGACATGCGCCGGATGCGGCGCAACATGCAGATCGTCTTTCAGGATCCGTACGCGTCGCTCAACCCGCGTATGAACGTCGGGTCGATCGTCGCCGAGCCGCTGATCATTCACGGCGGCATGAGCTCGGGCGACCGTGATACCCGCGTCGCGGAGCTGCTCCAGAAGGTCGGCCTCAGCCCCGATTACCGCAAGCGCTATCCGCACGAGTTCTCCGGCGGCCAGCGGCAGCGCATCGGCGTGGCCCGTGCGCTGGCGACGAATCCGCGCTTCCTGGTGCTCGACGAACCGGTCTCCGCGCTCGACGTCTCGGTGCAGGCGCAGGTCGTCAATCTGCTGCAGGACCTGCAGGAAGAGCTCGGGCTGACCTATCTCTTCATCGCCCACGATCTCTCCGTCGTCGAGCACATCTCCACCCGCGTCGCGGTCATGTACCTAGGCAAGATCATGGAGCTCTCCGATCGCCGCTCGCTCTACGACGATCCGCTCCACCCGTACACGAAGGCGCTGCTCTCCGCCGTGCCGATCCCCGATCCGACCGTGCGCAAGACGCGCATCCTGCTGAAGGGCGACATCCCGACGCCGCTCAACCCGCCGAGCGGCTGCGTCTTCCACACCCGCTGCCCGATCGCGCAGTTCCCGATCTGCTCGGCCGAAGTGCCGCCGCTGGTCGAGCACAAACCGGGACAGTTCGCCGCCTGTCACTTTGCCGGCGAACCGCTGCCGGAGGCGGTCGACCCGGAAGGGCTCAACGTCGCGAAGAACGTCGCCGCCCCGCCGTCGGTTCCGGCGTCCTGAGAAATGGTTGCAGGCTGAGGCGGTACTCAGGCCACGGGCTTTGCAGAATGAGCGCGATCGTGCCGTCGGGGAGGCGCGTCCAGTCGATCCAGCCGCGGATGTGGAGGCGCATGATCGTGTGCGTGCCGTCCGGACGGACCCATGCCGCGGCCGGCCCTGAGCCGTCCCACGAGATCAGCACCACCACGCGGTCGCCGAACGGCTGGACCTGAACGGTGACGAGTGAGCCGCCGTACTGCGCGTCGAGCACACGTCCTTCGATGGAGTTTCCTTCGTGCGGATACGGCCCGAGGTCGAGCGCCTCGCCATCGCCGGTGATGCGGGTGCCGACCACGCTGTTCATCCGGCCGCTCCGGCCGGCCGTCCAGACGGCGTAGAAGCCGCTGCCGAACGGCATGATCGAGGCATTGCCATGGAACGTCGAGCCGAAGCCGCTGCTCTTCTGGATGCTGCCGAGACGGGTCGTCTTCCGGGCCCGTTGCTCGGTATCGAGGAGCGTCAGGTCGAGCGTAAAGTGCGTTTCGGTCTCGCCGTGGCCAACGATCGCGATGCCGTTCGCGCCGGCCGTGAAGCCCGAGAAGCGCGCGATCAGCGGTAGCACGAACGTCCGCTCCACCACGCCTTGCGGTGAGACGAAGGCACCGCGCACGAAGCTGCCGGCGTTCCAGAGCACCACGTAGCGCGTGCCGTCCCAACGAATGGTGGGGTTGTCCCCGGTATCCGACAGCGTCAGCGTCACGCGCGGTTCGGCGGCCCCTTCGTCCAGGAGTGCGAGGTGCACGCCGCCGTCCGGCAAAGCGATGAGAAACCGCTCACCGTCGAACGCCGCGGAGGCGTGAGCGATCGCCGGCGTGACCCGGCCGTCCGGCGCCAGCCACCGGCCGTGACGCAGCAGGACCAGTTCGCGCCCGGCCGGGACCTCCGCCACGAGAGGAAGAGAAATCAGGAGGCAAACGAGAATCGGGAGCCGGCGGCGCATGTTGGATCTTCCGCGATTCAGTACGGCTGTCCGTCCGTCACCGCCCATGCTCGGCCACCTCTTTCAATGCGACCCCGACATCCGCCTCGCGGCCAGTGAGATCTATCTCGATCCCGCCGAGCCGCGACGGCTCGGGATCATCTCGCACGGCCATTCCGACCACATCGGCCGGCATGAGCGCTTCGTCGCGACAGCGGCGACCGCGGCGTTCCTGCGTATCCGTCAGGGACACGACCTGCAGGGGACCGAGCTCCGCTTCCGCGAGCCGCATCCGATGGGCGACTGGACGGTGGAGCTCTTCCCGGCCGGACACGTCCTCGGCTCCGCCATGATCCGCGTCTCCGGCGAGCGCGGGTCGCTGGCGTACACCGGCGACTTCAAGCTGGCCAGCTCCTTCACCGCCGAGCCGGCGGAGATCCCGCAGGCCGACGCCGTGATCATGGAGTCGACCTACGGCAGCCCGGAATGGATCTTTCCCTCGCGGGAGGAGCTCCGTCAGCGCCTGATCGAGCTGGTGCACGACATCGTTCGCCGCGGAAAGACGCCGGTCCTGCTCGCGTACTCGCTCGGCAAGGCGCAGGAGACGGCGGCGATGCTCCGCGAGGCGCGGGTTCCGCTGGTGATGCATCCGGTGGTCGCGCAGATCTCGGCCATCTATGAGAAACATGGCGTCGACCTCGGGGCGTACGAGATCTGGGGGAGGCAGGCCTCGCTGTTCGGTCATCGCTCCACCACCGAGCTGCGCGGCAAAGCGATCCTCATCCCGCCGCACATGCAGCGCGACATCCGCCGCGTACCGAAAGGGGAGAGCATCTCGCTGACCGGCTGGGCTCTTCATCAGCAGGCCTGGCGTGGCGACGGGTCCGATCACGGACTGCCGCTTTCCGATCATGCGGATTTCGCGGAGCTGCTCGAATTTGCGGAGCGCTGCCGCGCGAAGAGCATCTACGTCACCCACGGATCGAAGCGATTCGCCGACGAATTGCGGAGGCGGGGGGTGCGCGCGGAATTTCTTCGTCGGCGGCCGCAGATGCGCTTGTTTTAGAATCCGCCCACTTGCCGGTGCAACTCACGACGTTTCCTTTCGTACTAGAGGCCTGTTTGGGAGGACTTACATGACCGTAAGACGGTTGATCACTATTCTTCTGATGTCGCTCGCCGCGACGGCGCTTTCTGCGCAGACGCAGACCCAGGCGCCCGCCGCACCGCGCACGACCGAAACCGTTACGGCCGAGACGGACCAGGACATCAACAATCCGCGCGCCTTGCGCCTGTCGCTCGATCAGGCCCTGCAGCTCGCGATGGAACGGAACCTCGGCATCCAGGTGCAGCGCCTGGAATCGCAGATCTCGAATCAGACCCTTCGCTCCGAGTACGGCGTCTTCGACCCGAACGCCACCGCCCTGGTGCGCGAGTTCAGCTCCGACAGTCCGGCCACCTCGACCTTCGAATCGTCCAGCTTCCGGCAGCGCCTCGCCAACTTCGGGCTGACGCAGTTTCTCCCCACCGGCGGCCAGTACACCATCGGCTACGACAACGAGCGCCGTGAGACCGCGGGCGGCGGGAACTTCGTCAATCCGGCCGTCGAGACCGGCCTCGGCTTCAGCTTCACCCAGCCGCTGCTGCGCGACTTCGGCATCGACGTCAACCGCCGCGCCATCACCATCGCCCGCAACAACCTCGGCATCACCGACGAGGCCTTCCGCCTCGGGCTGATGAACACCGCGGTCTCGGTCGAGCAGGCCTATCTCGATCTGATCTACGCCCGCCGAGCCGTCGACGTCGTCAAGGAATCGCTCTTCCTCGCGCGCGATCAGGCCCGCATCACCCAGATCCGCATCGACGTCGGCGCCTCCGCGCCGCTCGACATCCTCCAGCCGCGCGTCACCATCGCCACCAGCGAAGAGCAGCTCATCCTGGCCGTGGCCGGCGTCCGCGATGCGGAGGATCGTCTTCGCGCGCTGCTCAACCTCGATCCGGCCGAATGGGATCGTCCCATCGTCCCGACCGACCCGGTCGAGTACCAGCCGCTCGCCGTCGATCCAGCCAGCGCCGTGGCCCAGGCGCTGCGCCTCCGTCCCGAGCTGCGGCAGCAGAACCTCACCATCGAGAACCTTCGCGTGCAGCAGCTCTTCGCGCGCAACCAGGTCCTGCCCGCGGTCGATCTCGACCTCGGCTACAAGCTGGGCGGCATCTCCGGCACGACCCTGCGCACCGACCCCACCACCGGCGAGACCACGGTCATCGACCGCACCAACTACTTCAACGCCCTCAACCAGGTCGGCGGCTTCGAGTTCCCGGAGTGGCGCGTCGGCTTCAACGTGGCCATCCCGCTGTCGAACATCGGCGCCCGCTCGCTCTACCGCCGCGCGCAGCTCGACCTCGAGCAGTCGCGCACCACCCAGGCGCAGACGCAGCAGAACATCGTCGTCGAGGTGCGCGGTGCCGCGCGCGACGTCGAGACCGCCGCCCGTACGATCGTCGCCACCCGCGCCGCCCGTGATGCCGCCGAGCGCAACGTCGAGGCGGAGCGCCGCCGCTACGAAAACGGCATGACCACGAACTTCCAGGTCCTCGAGGTGCAGCAGCAGCTGTCCGACGCCCGCGTCCGCGAGCTGCAGGCGCTGGTCGGCTACAACCAGGCCGTCTCCGCTTTCCACCGCGCCGTCGGCGACATCCTCGACGTCCACAACATCCGCGTCAATCCGCCGGAGCACGAAGCCGAGCCGAAGATGTTCCCCTCCCTCGACCGCTACACTTGGCTGAACTACAACAGCCATGTGAAGGTCGAGGAGAACAAGACTCCATGAGCGTGGATTACACCGTTCCGGCGCCTCCCGCGCCTCCGGCGCCGGAGCCACCAGCTACGAATTCGTTCGCCAGACTCGCGGGGGCGCTGTTTGCCCCCGCGAAAACGTTTGCGGAGATCGCCCGCCGGCCGGACATCCTCGTGCCGCTGATCGTGATCGTGCTGATCGGCTACGTCTCGACGTTCCTGATCATCCCGAAGATGGACTGGAGCGCGATTCACGAGCAGCAGGCCGAGCAGGTGAAGAAGCGCAACCCGAACGTCACCGACGCCGACATGGAGCGGATGTCGCGCTTCGCCGAGGCGACGGGGAAAGTGATGGGCTGGATCTCGCCGCTGCTGATGCTGCTCTGGTACGTCGTGGTGGCCGGGGTGATGCTGCTCGCATTCCGCCTGATGGGCGGTGAGGGCAACTTCAAGCAGGCCTTTTCGGCGACCCTGTACGCCTGGCTGCCGCTGGTCATCCTCAGCATCGTGATGACCATTGTGGTCACGCTGAAAGGCAGCTTCGATCCGACCCAGGCGGCGACGCTCGTCAAGTCGAATCCCGCCTTCCTCGTCGACCAGAAGACGCAGCCGGTGCTCTTCTCGCTGCTCTCCTCGTTCGACGTCTTCACCATCTGGACGCTGGTCCTGCTGACCTTCGGCTTCTCCGCGCTCTCGAAGTTCTCGCGCGCGAAGTCGGCCGTGATCGTCGTCGTCCTCTGGGGCATCACCATCGTGATCAAGATCGGACTGGCCGCGGTCCAGGCAATGGCGGCCGCCGCGTGAAACGTGCGCTGATCATCATCGCGGTCCTACTCGGCATCGGCGCGATCATCTTCGCGAGCGTGCAGGGCGGCGGACCGAAGGGGGAGAAGGTCTACACCGAGCCGGCCGGCTCGAAGACGATCGAAGCGGTGGTCACGGCCCCCGGGCAGATCGACCCGAAGGTGAAGGTCAACATCAGCGCGCACATCGTCGGCAAGATCGAGAAGCTCTATTTCATGGAAGGCGACTCGGTGAAGCGCGGCCAGAAGCTGGTCGAGCTCGAGAAGCCGCTCTACGTCGCCCAGGTCGATCGCCTGCGCGCCGAAGTGGCCAGCCGCCGCGTCGAAGTGGCGCGCGCACGCGCCGCGCTCAATACCGCCGAAGCGTCGTATCGCCGCGCGACCAGCCTCCGCGATCAGGGCATCCAGGCGGAAGAGCTGTTCGATCAGTCGCGTCTCGCGCTCGAGAACGGACGCGCCGCACTGGCCGCCGCGCAGCAGGGCGTCATGCAGGCGGAAGCCGGTCTGCGCTCGGCGGCGGAGGATCTCTCGCGAACGACCATCGTCGCGCCGATCGACGCCAAAGTGGTGCAGCTCAATGCCCGCGAGGGCGAGGTCGTCGTCACCGGCACGATGAACAATCCCGGCTCGGTGATCGCGGTGCTCGCCGACCTCTCGCAAATCCTGGTCGAAGCGGAAGTGGGGGAGACTGAAGTAGTCGCCGTGAAGGTCGGGCAGATCGCGAAGATCAAGGTCGATGCGATGCCAGACAAAGAGTATCGCGGCCACGTCGCCGAGATCGGCAGCTCCGCCGCCGTGCGTCAGGGCGCCGGCTCCGGCATCCGTTACTTCAAGGTGAAGGTGGCGATCGACGATGCGGACGATCGCCTGCGGCCCGGCATGACCTCCCAGGTTTCGATCGTCACCAGCAGCGCCGCGAACGCGGTGGCGGTGCCGATCCAGAGCGTCGTCGAGCGCGTCCCCGGCCGGAGCGCCGAGGATGAAGACGACGACGATACGACCCCGAAGAAAAAGTACGTCTTCCTCGCTCGCGACGGCAAAGCCAAGATGGTCTTGGTGACGACCGGCATCAGCGACAGCACGCACGTCGTCCTCACCTCGGGCGTCAAAACGGGCGACCCGATCATCACCGGCCCCTTCCGCACGCTGCGCAAGCTCGACGACGGCGACCCGATCATCGTGACGAAGGAAGAGGGCCGTTCGTCCTCCAAAAAGAAAGAAGACTCCAAATGAGCGCGCTCCCCGAAACCCGGCCCGAACACCTCATCGCCATGCGCGGTCTCACGCGCACCTACGACCTCGGCCCGCAGCAGATCTTCGCCTTGCGCGGCGTCGACCTGATCATCGACCACGGCGAGTACGTCGCCATCATGGGACCGTCCGGCTCCGGCAAGTCGACGCTGATGAACATCATCGGCTGCCTCGACACGCCGAACGCCGGCTCGTATCTCCTCGACGGCGTCCCGGTCGAGAGCATGGTCGACGACGAGCTGGCGGCGGTGCGCAACCGCAAGATCGGCTTCGTCTTCCAGACCTTCAACCTCCTGGCGCGCACGACCGCGCTGCAGAACGTCGAGCTGCCGCTGGTCTACGCCAAAGTCCCGCGCGCCGAACGCCGGATCATGGCCGAAGAAGCGCTCGCCGCGGTCGGCCTCCAGGACCGCATGCACCACCAGCCGAACGAGCTCTCCGGCGGCCAGCGCCAGCGCGTGGCCATCGCCCGTGCGCTCGTCAACCGCCCCTCGCTGCTGCTGGCCGACGAACCGACCGGCAACCTCGACTCCCAGACCGGCCGCGAGATCCTCGACCTCTTCCGCGAGCTCCACAACCGCGGCAACTCGATCATCATGGTCACCCACGAGGACGACGTCGCACGGGAAGCAGCGCGCGTGATCCGGCTGCGGGATGGGATGATTGTGGCGTGACAGCTCTTGGCTGTTAGCTGTTAGCTCTTAGGAGAGACGGGCTGGCGCAAGCGCGATCGCGGCGACAGCCTGCTCCCGCGTCACGGAAGGGAACTGCTCGAGGAACTCGTCGAGCGAATCGCCCGCCTCCAGGTAGTCGAAGAGGTTGTAGACCGGGACCCTCGTTCCGACGAACACCAGCTCACCGCCCATGATCTCCGGATCGCTGTGCGCGATCTGCTCTTTGACGGTCATCCGAGAATTCTACTCCCCGCGATCACCCGGTTTCGGAGTTCGCCACCACTGTTCAAAATCTGGACAGGCCTCTTCCTGTTACAAACAACGGACATCAATTTATCGTCCGGCGTCTTGAACGCGAGAGCCGCGCTCTCGCGCGCGAGAAAATCTTTCTTCCCGTCGAGCAAATTTTTCTTCTCGCCGTGCAGATTTCGGATGACGTCGTGCAGATCTCGATCACGCGGAAGCGATTGGACGTCGACGGTGTGCAGATTTCCAATGACCTCGTGCTGATTTCCGATGACGCTGTACAGATTTCAGACGACGGGAAGAGATTTTCCCTCGACGGGAAGAGATTTTTCCTTAACAGGAAGAGATTTTTCTGTAACAGGAAGCGATTTTCTGACGGCGCGAAGAGCCGTTCTCTTCATCTCGAGCGAATTTCCGATCCCCGCGAGATGCGCCGCGTCACTCCTAAGAGCTAACAGCTAAGAGCTAAGAGCCAGATAGAAACTTCTGGTAGGGAACCACTCGTTTTCGTCACCCCTAGGGCATGCAAAACACCATTACCACGCGTGCCCAGCTGATGGACGCGTTGCGGCTGGCCGCGGAGCTCGAGCACAGCCTGATGTGCCAGTACCTCTTCGCGGTCTACTCCATGCGCCGCTATCCGTACGAGCGCTTCGATCCCTACACCTTCGCCGAGGTGCTGACGCCGGCGGAGCTCGAGCGCATCCGGCGGTGGCAGATGAAGATCACCCTCATCGCCCGGCAGGAGATGGAGCATCTCGGCCTCGCGCTGAACCTTCTTTCCTCGATCGGCGGCACGCCGTCGTTCTCCCGGCCGAACATGCCGCAGAAGATCGGTTACTACGGTCCGGCGGACATCGAGCTGACGCTGACGCCGGGCAACCTCGAGACCATCAAGCGCTTCCAGAACTTCGAGGCGCCGTACCAGCTCGAACAGCAGTTCTGCGGTATCGAGCCCGATCCCGATCACATCATCAATCAGCCGTGCGCGGAGAAGTGGTGCAGCCAGGCCGGGACCGTCTCGCGCGATGAGATGCTCGGCGCGCTGCAGAACCGGCCGCCGTTGCTGAGCGGCGCGCCGCACATCGACCTCGCGTACGGCATCCCGTACGCCGACGTGCAGGTCCTCTACGAGGAGATCGCCCGAGGGTTCGAGACGCTCGTCAAAACGCTCGGCGACCGCGCACTCTTCATTGGGAAGCCGGAGAACCAGATCTTCGGCGGCCCTCCCAGCCCGCTGTACGGCTCGATGAACGACCTCAATCAGTACGGCCTCTCGCTGATCCAGGTGAACGACCTCGCCAGCGCGCGGCAGGCCATCCGGATGATCATCGAGCAGGGGGAGGGCGTTCCGGCGAGGGCCGACTATCTGGTCAACACCCACTTCTGCCTCTTCACAGAAATCCGCCAGAGCATGGAAGCGGACGGGAACCGGCTCGCCGAGATCTGCGCGCGGCCGGTCATGAAGAATCCGATGACCGTCCTCCAGCCGGACGTCAGCGCGCCGGAGGAGGTCAACCTCATCGACTACGAGCCGACGAAGCTGGTGGCCGAGCTGTCGAACCAGTCGTACGAGGTGATGCTGCTGCTGCTCCTCTATCTCTACAGCGACCAGGTCAAAACGGAAGATCAGACCAACGCCCTCATGGACGCGGCCTTTTTCCCGTTCATGACCATGTTCGTCCGCCCGCTGGCCGAGATCCTGACCGAGCTGCCGGCGAAAAAAGAGTGGGAGGAGCAGGTCGGCCGCGGAGAGCCGTATCGCACCGCCGGCCCCGGCTTCGAGCTGCCGGGCGACGTGGTGCTCTTCCCGAACCTCCCCGAAACCTGGACGCTCTTCCAGGAACGGATCGACGCCCTGGTGGCCGGGTTCCGCGTCGTCACCGCACGCCGGCCGCTTCCGCCGCCCGGCAACGCGCTCGGCATCGATCCGGTGCAGCCGCGGTGGGGGTGGGTGCCGCTGCATGATCCGTGGCTGAAGCTGCCGACGCAGAAAGCGTTCGGCGACGACGCGCCGGAGGAGTTCCGCGCCATCTACCAGCAACGCCTCGAGCTGTGGAACAAGATCAAAAACGAATCGACCGAGATCCAGCCGGCCGAGCTGGAAGCGAGCGTCGACTTCGCGAACAACTCCGTCGAGGAGACCTACGACGAGCGCGGCATCCCGCCGCCGTCGCTGCCGTGGCTGCGGCTCTACTACCTCCGCCAGAACATGGAGCGGATCTCGTTCGACTGGGCGACGAACTGGCTGCAGATCGGGAGGGTGTCGTGAGCACGCTGCAACTGAACTTCGAAGGCTACTTCCAGATGCGCATGGCCACCGATCCCGATGCGACGGACGAGCTGCGCGGCGTCAGCGGCTACACGTTCGCGCTGGCAGGGGAGCCCGACCTCGACGCGAAGGTCCACCTCCAGCCCGACGAGCCGGGCGTCTGGCAGCGCAGCTTCGGCCTCGACACGCCCGGCCAGTCGCAGAAGAATCCGGCGCCGCTGCCGCTCCCCGCGCCCGGCACCTCGAACGCCGAAGCGCCGCGCGTCGGCGTGACCGTCACCAGCGCATCGGACAAGAGCTTCGCCGGCGCGCGCGTGGCCTTCGTGGGCGCGCAGATCCTCGAGCACAACGGCGTCCTGATCCGGAACGACTTCTTCTTCATCGACCCGCTGCACGTCCGGATCACCGACCCGAAGGGGAAGGTCCTCCTCGAGCGCAACGACTGGGTCAACCCGTCCGATCCGCGGATGCCGCTGTGGGAGGCGACGTCGTCGATGCTGGTCCGCCGCCAGCCGGCCAGCATGATGTCGAACTCGCCGATGGTCGCCGCCGCCACCGGCCTGCCGAACGCCGCCAATCAGACCTTGATCGAGAACCGCCTGCGCCGCCGCGACCAGCTCGCGGCGCTGCTCGCCCAGACCGAAGACTCCACCGAGCGCGCGGCGCTGGAGACACGGATCGAACAGCTGGCCATCGTCGAACAGTGGTGGAACCTGGCCGTCGGCAACTACGACAACCGCCCCATCGACCGCCGCGCCCACCAGCTCACGCTTCTCTTCGACGGCTGGAACATCCCCGTGCAGGGCGAAGTCCTCACCGACACCGTCGGCGGCGACCCCACGCAGCCGTGGCCACTGGCCTTCTGGATGGGCGGCTGGGACGGCGACGCCCTGACCGGCTACATCAAAGGGACGTGGACGATCCCGCTGAAGTGACGTCCTTGGAGACGACCGGAGGCCTCCGGCGGCCGGGCCGCGGGCCCGGACCCGCTGGTTGGCCTGGCCTCCGCGAGACAGCCTCGTAATTCGCGACAGAGTGTCACGGAGGCTAAGCAGAATGCTCTCACTTCACCAACAGATGAGGGAACGACGGGGGGCCTCCGGCGGCCGGGGCCAGGGGCCCCGGACCCCATTGGTTGGCCTAGCCTCCGCGACTCTCTGTCGCGAGATCCGAGGCTGTGTCGCGGAGGCTGGGCCAACCAACGGGTCCGGGCCCGCGGCCCGGCCGCCGGAGGCCTCCCGTCGTTCCCCTCATCCGTGGGCGCAGTGCGTGCGTTCTGCTTAGGCCAACCAGCGGGGTCCGGGGCCGATGGCGCCGGCCGCCGGAGGCCTCCCGCCGTACACTAGACCGCGATGTTTCTCGAAAACCTCAAGATCGCTCTCCGTGCCATTCGTGCGAACAAGATGCGCTCTCTCCTGACCGTGCTCGGCGTGATGATCGGGGTGGCGGCGGTCATTGCGGTCGTGTCGATCGTGCAGGGGTTTCAGCACAAGATTGCCGGCGATCTGAATGAGATCGGGACCGGCTTCATTCAGGTCTTTCCGCAGGGCGATACGCGCAACCGCTTCGACGTACCGGAGCTGACCATCGAGGACGCGGTCGCGGTGCGGCGGCAGACCACGGCCATCCGCGATTACTCGCCGATCTTCCTCACCAACGTGCAGACCCGCTTCGGCGATTCGCGGCACGACACGCGGCTCTACGCCGTCAGCCGCTCCTATCCCGACATCCTCAATCACTGGGTCGAGCACGGGCGCTTCTTCACGCCGGTGGACGAGGAAGCGAAGAAGCGGGTCTGCGTGGTCGGGCAGGAGATCGTCGACAAGCTCTCCCTCGGCGATCCGATCGGCAAGATGATCCAGATCGGGGAGACGAGCTTCACCGTGGTCGGCATCCTCGAGAAAAAGGGCGGCTCGATCGGCGGCAACCAGGACGATGTCGTGCTGATCCCCTTCACCACGGCGGTCGTGATCTACGGCAGCGAGAACATGCGCCAGCTCGTGCTGACCTTCCAGATGCAGAAGGACGCCGATCTGGAGCTCGCCAAGAGCCAGGTCCGCGACGTCCTGCGCCGCCAGCATCGTCTGAAACCGGGCGAGAAGGACGACTTCCAGATCATGGCCCAGGAAGAGATGATGGAGATGGTCTCGAGCGTCCTCGGCTCCATCACCTGGATCCTCGGCGGCGTCGTCGCGATCGCCCTCCTGGTCGGCGGCATCGGGATCATGAACATCATGCTGGTCTCGGTCACCGAGCGGACGCGCGAGATCGGCATCCGCAAGTCGATCGGCGCCCGCCGCAATGACGTGCTGCTGCAGTTCCTCATCGAGGCGATCGTCCTCTCCGGCTTCGGCGGTCTCATCGGCGTCGTGGGCGGATTTCTCCTCGCGACCGTGGCGCGTCTCATCATCAACCGATGGGTGACCTTCCCCGCGGTGCACACGCCGCTCTGGGCCGTCTTCGGCGCGTTCTTCTTCTGCGCCTTCCTGGGGGTGATCTTTGGAATTTATCCGGCGGCCAAGGCTTCGAAACTCGACCCGATCGAGGCGTTACGTTACGAGTAACACGCCGTAGCCACTCTGGCACGCGGATCGAAATGCCTGACCCCAGGAGGCGGTTAGCTTAGCCGTGCAGACAATCCGGCGGTTTTCCTTCGCATTCATCGCATTGATGTTGTGCGCGGCGGCGAGCGCGCAAGCGGCCGATACCATGCCGCTCTCGCAGGTCACCAAAGGGATGAAGGGCTACGGCGTGACGATCTTCGAAGGATCGAAGCACGAGCGCTTCGACGTCGAGATCCTCGGCGTGCTGAACAACATCGGCCCCGGCCAGAATCTCATCCTCGCACGTGTCGACCATCCGGTCGTGGCGCGCGCCGGCATCATCGCCGGAATGTCGGGCTCGCCGGTCTACATCGACGGCAAAGTCATCGGTGCGCTCGCGTACGCCTGGCAGTTCGCCAAGGAACCGGTGGCCGGTATCACCCCGATCGAGGAGATGCTGAAGATCGCCCGCGCCGAAGGGGGCGCGACCGCGGCTTACGCCAGCGCGGCGCCACGCTTCAGCGGCAGCGAGATGCTCACCGCCATCGCCAGCAACAAGCTCGACACGATCTTCGACAAGCTGACCGGCTCGCTCACGGCGCGCGCGGCCAGCACGGGGATCAGCGGCGCGCGTCCGATCGCCATGCCGATGTCGCTCTCCAGCTTCGCGCCGGAGACGATCTCCCGCTTCTCACCCTACCTCGACAAGCTCGGCTTCGTCGCCGTGCCGGCCGGTGCCACGTCGAGCTCGACCACCACTACCAAGAGCGCGAAGCAGCTCTTCGAGCCGGGCGATGCCATCGGCGCGGTGCTGCTCAACGGTGATTTCAACGTCGCGGCCACCGGGACCGTCACCTACCTCGACGGCAACCGGGTCTTCGCCTTCGGCCATCCGTTCCTCGACATGGGGGAGATCCGCTTCCCGATGGCGCTCTCGGAGGTGGTCACGGTGATGCCGAGCCTGGCCAGCTCGTTCAAGTTCGCGAACACCGGTAACGTCGTCGGCGTGCTGCAGCAGGACCGGGCGGCCGGCATCATGGGTGTGGTCGGCGAGCATGCGGAGATGATCCCGGTCGAGCTGAACCTCGAGGGCTCGGGCGTCGCCGCGAAAAAGTACAACGTCAACCTCGTCCGCCATCCGCATCTCTCGCCGCTCATCCTGGCCATGGCTGCCGACAGCATCATCGCCAACGCGCAGCGTGCCGCGGGCGAGCGGACGGTCATGCTCGACTCGGAGATCAAGCTGAAAGGTTTCGCGCCGATCCGCCTTCGTGAGGGTTGGGCCGGCCAGCAGGCGCGCCAGTCGATCCCGCAGTACCTGGCGGTGATCGCCGGCTATCTGATGTCCAACGAGTTCCGCGACGCGGAGATCGAGTCGGTGAAGGTGAACCTCCGCCACGACGATCAGCTCCGCATCGCCAAATTGATGGAAGCCTCGCTGGTCACTCCCGACAAGGGGCGGATCGAGCCGGGCGACATGGTGAAGATCCGTACCGTGCTCAAGCCGTTCCGAGGTGAGAACTTCGTCGAGGAGTTCGAAGTGCGCATCCCCGACGACCAGCCCACGGGAAGCGCGTACCTCCTGGTCGGCAGCGGCTCGGTGATGAACGCGGTCGACTTTACGCTCGTGCCGCCCGATCCGCGGACGCTCGAGCAGGTCGTGACCGTGCTGCAGCGCCTTCGTCCGTCGACCGATCTGACAGTCGGGCTCTACTCGAACGGGGAGGGGGCGGTGACCTCGGGCGTCTACCTGCCGAACCTGCCGCCGTCGATGCGCGCGGTGGTCGGCAACGATACGTCCAACGCCGCCAAGGCTTCGGTGAAGTATTTCGCGAGCGACAAGCAGGCCCGCTCGCTCGGCTACATCATCGACGGAGCGCTCAAGATCGACCTGGATGTCCAGCCGGCGATTTGATGTTCGGCTTTCGTAACGACAGAATTCGTCTTCGTGAGACAGGCTTCGGCCTGTCTTTCGCGTTTTGGAAAGGAATGTTCATGCCCCGCATTTCCGCAGCACTGCTGTGCCTCTTTCTTACGACGAGCGCCTTCGCCGTCGCGCCGCAGTTCTGGCGCGTCCGGGCGGCCGAAGACTTTCTCGGAGGCGAGCTCGATGGCTTCGCCGTCACCTCGCGCGGCGAGCTGCGCCCCGCGCCGGCCATGAAGAAGGTGGCCAGCTTCACCGATCCATTCGTGCTCTCGCAGTCGGCCGCCCCGAACGGCGACCGCTTCTTCGGTACGGGTAATGAGGGGAAGGTCTATCGCCTCCGCGGCCGCGACCTGAAAGTGATCTGGACCGCCCCGGAGCCGGAGATTTACGCGGTGACGTTCGCCAACGGCGCGCTCTACGCCGGCACGTCACCGAACGGCAAGGTCTACCGCATCGACCCGGAGAGCGGCACCGCGGCGCCGTTCTACGACCCGCAGCAGGCCTACATCTGGGCGCTGTCGCCGCTGCCGAACGGCGATCTCGCCGTGGCCACCGGCGTCGAAGGAAAGCTCTTCCGCATCGACGCGAAAGGCACCGGCAAGGTGCTGTACGACGCGACCGACACGCACATTCGTTCGCTGGCCGCGCGTGCGGACGGCTCCGTCCTCGCCGGCGCCTCCGGGCGCGGCCGTCTTTACGAGATCAACACCAGCGGCCAGGCCCGCGCCCTTTACGAGTCGGCGCTGAATGAGATCACCGCGGTGTATGTCGATGCGAACGGCATCGGCTGGGCCGCCGGTGTGAGCAACACCCTCCCGTCGAGCGCTCCGGCGAAGGCGCAGGCCAAGCCGGCGCAGCAGGGCGAAACGAAGAAGGAAGGGGAGGCCGGCACTTCGGCAGCGGTCGAAGTGAGCTTCTCGTTCGAAGACGCCTCCGCGTCCGCCGCGACGAGCGCCGCCAGTGGTGGCAGCTCCGAGATCTACCGCATCGATCGCGACGGCTTCGTCGCCACCGAGCGCAAGTTCGATCGCGAGATGGTCTACGCCATCAGCGCCGCGACCGACGGCGGCGTGCTGCTCGCCACCGGACCCACCGGCCGTGTCTATCGTCTCCATCAGGGCGAGCTGGCGCTCGTCGCCGCGGTGCCGGAAAAGCAGATCGTCTCGATCTCGAACGCTGCCGGTACGACGCTCATCACCACCACCAACGCCGGCGCCGTCTATCGCATGGAGAGCGGCATCTCCGGGACGCCGGAGTTCAAGTCGGCGGCCAAGGACGTCGAGCGCTTCTCCCGCTTCGGCACCTATCGCATCGAAGGACGCAACATCCCGGCGGGGGCGCTGGCCATCGCCTTCCGCAGCGGCAACACCCGTACGCCCGACACCACCTGGAGCGAGTGGAGCGCGCCGCAGGCTTCCGTAGAAGGGAGCGTCAACGCCCCGGCCGCCCGCTATGTGCAGTGGAAGCTCACCATGCCGAAGGCCGCGCCGGAAGCGATCGTCGACTCCGTAACCGTTGCTTACATGAACCGCAACGTCGCGCCGACCATCGACGTCATCGCCGTGCAGGATCCGGCGGTGGTCTTCATCAGCAGCGCGTACCCCGCCTCGCCGCAGGTGGTCGAAGCGACCAACCCCGACGAGTACGGCATCTTCAGCAGTCTCGATAACCCGCGCGACCGCTCCACGCCGGAGCAGGGGAAGCGGATGTTCCGGAAGGGCTATCGCACCGTGAACTGGCGCGCGACGGACGAGAACGGCGACTCGCTCCGCTACGCGGTCTTCTTCAGGAAGAAGGGGAGCGAGAACTGGCTCCGCCTGCGCGAGAACATGGAAGAGACACAGCTCAACTTCGACACCTCGCAGCTGCCCGACGGCCGCTACGAACTGCGCGTCACCGCCACCGACGCGCACGACAATCCGGAGACGCCGCTCACCGCGTCGAAGGAAGGGGTCGAGTTCGAGGTCGACAACGAATCGCCGACCATTCAGGTCACCACCGCGGGTGAGGACGTCACGGTGCGGATCAGCGACAGCAACTCGCCGATCGGCCGCGTCGAATACTCCGCCGACGCCGAAAAATGGGTGCGCGTCACCCCCGTCGACGGCATCCCCGACTCGCGCGAAGAGACCTTCCGCCTCCGCAAAAGCGACATCGCCGGCAAGTTCGTGATCGTCCGCGCCGTCGACGGCTTTTACAACGTTTCTACCCAGAGTATCGAAGTGCGGTGAGGAAGGAACACCGAGGTACGATCTGGGTATGGACAACGACGATGTGAAACGGTTGATCCTCGAGTTGAGTGCGGAGATGCGGGAGGGGTTCGCGACCGTCGAGCAGCGCCTGGGTGCGCGAATCGACGGTGTCGAGCAGAGCCTCGGGGCGCGAATCGACGGCGTCGAGCAGAGCCTTGGTGCGCGAATCGACGGGGTCGAGCAGAGCCTCGGGGCGCGGATCGACGGGGTCGAGCACAGTCTCGGCAAGCGCATCGACTCCCTCGACGGCCGAATGGACTCCCTCGACGCACGAATGGATCACCTGGGCGACCAGCTCAGCTGGCGGATGGACTCGATCGACGGCAAGTTCCAGGAGCTCAACGCGAAGATGGATCGTCAGTACCAGGGGCTTCGCGACGAGTTCAACCCCAAGTTCGACCTCCTCGCGGAGGGCCTGCTGCACCTGAACGACAAAATCGGTCGCGAAACCGCCGACATCCGTCACCGCATGGACGGCGGTTTCGCCGAGACTCATAACCTGATCCGCCTTGTCTACAAGGACCTCGCGAAGCCGTAGCGGACTCCTCGTATAATCGCGTCACGTGAGACGCTTCGTCCTTTTTGTTGCAGTTCTCTCGCTCGTCGCCTGTTCACGCGAGGAGCGTCCGGCGAAGCCGGGACCGGCGGCGCCGGTCGTCGCGGATGACACTCCGCAGGATGGCGGGACCCTCATCCGGCGTCTCGAGGTCGACGTCGCCTCGCTCAATCCCATCGTCTCCACCTCCCGCTACGACCGCTACGTCGCGAACTACCTCTTCACGCCGCTGGTCTACTTCGACAAAGAGCTCCGTCCGGTCCCCGGCCTGGCGAAGAGCTGGGAGGTCTCCGCCGATGGCCGCGTCTACACCTTCGCGCTGAACGAGAAAGCGACCTTCGCCGACGGCACGCCCGTTCGCGCGAGCGACGTCGTCTTCACGCTGAACAAGATCGTCGATCCCGCCTCCGAGGCGGTGCAGATCGCCGGCTACTTCGAGCTGCTCGACAAAGCCAACACCAAAGCGATCGACGATCACACCGTGCAGATCGCGTTTCGCGAAGCCTTCGCGTCGCAGATGATCCGCTTCAACGACGTACTCGTCCTGCCGGAGCACATCTACGGTAAGGCCGCGAACTTCAAAGCCGACTTTGCGACGAAGGCGGTCGGCAGCGGGCCGTATCGCCTCGTCCGCCGCGTGCCCGGCACGGAGATCGTCGTCGAGCGCCGCGCCGATTTCTGGGGCACCAGGCCGCACATCCAGACCGTCGTCTTCCGCGTGATCGGGGACGCACAGACGGCGTGGAAGGCCCTCCAGCGAGGAGACATCGACGAGACCATCATCGTCTCCGACACCTGGCAGCGCGAGCACCGCAATCCCGAACTGCAGAAGAGCATCGACTTCCGACGCTTCTACACCCTCAACTACAACTACGTCGCCTGGAACACACGCGACCCGCTGCTCTCCGACAAACGCATCCGCCGCGCGCTGACGATGTGCATCCCCATCGAGTCCGTCATCAGCGATCTCTATCACGGTACCGCGCGCGCCATGAGCGGGCCTTTCACGCCGGACGAATGGGCGTACAACCCCGCCGTTCCGGTCATTCGCCACGACCCGGAAGGCGCGAAGCGGATCCTGGTCTCCCTCGGCTGGCTCGATCAGAACGGCGACGGCATCCTCGAAAAGCAGGGGAAGCCGCTGAAGGTCGAGATGATCATCATCCCCGGCTCGGCCACCACTTCGCAGTTCGCGCAGATGTTCCAGGCGGAGCTCAAGAAGATCGGCGTGCAGCTGGAACTGGTCACGCTCGACGGCTCCATCGCCATCCAGCGCATCCTCGGCGGCAACTATCAGTCGACGTACCTCGGGTGGGATCTCGATCCCGATCCCGACCAGTTCGGCATCTTCCACTCCTCGCAGATCCCGCCGCGCGGTCAGAACTTCACGTTCTATTCGAACCCCGAGGCCGATCGCCTGATCGAAGCGGGACGCAAAGAGCTCGATCAGTCGCGCCGCCGCGAGATCTACCATCGTCTGCACGCGGTCCTGGCGGAGGACCAGCCGTACACCTGGACCACGCAAGTCTCGGTGAAGTGGGCGCTGAGCAAGAGACTGCGCGGCGTCGACGTCAGCCGCGGCTACGGTCTCTATCTCTGGTATCCGGGCGAGCTCGGATGGTGGATTCCGAAACAGTATCAGCGCAAAACCGCGCCGGCACCGGCACCGGCAGCGGCACCGGCAACGAAGTAACGGAGGCAGACGATGGTGATGAGCAAAGCAACGACCGTCGACGCATACCTCGCCGAGTTGCCAGAAGAGCGCCGCCAGGTCGTTGCCGCGGTGCGCGATCTCATCATCAGGAACCTGCCGAAAGGCTATCGCGAGACGATCAGCTCCGGCATGATCAGCTACTGCGTTCCGCTCGACGACTACCCCGACACGTACAACAAGCAGCCGCTCTGCTACGCCGCGCTCGCGGCGCAGAAGAACTACTACGCGCTCTATCTCATGAGCTGCTACTCCGGCGATCAGGAGCAGGCGCTGCGCGACGGCTTTGCCAAAGCGGGGAAGAAGCTCGACATGGGCAAGTCGTGCGTGCGCTTCAAGAAGCTCGAGGATCTGCCGCTCGACGTGATCGGCAAAGTCATCGGCAGCACGCCGCCGCAGGAATTCACCCAGCAGTACGAGGCGTCGCGCGCCCGGTAGAGGGCCGATGCTGACCTACCTTCTGCGCCGCGCGCTCTACGCGCTCCTGACCTTCCTCGGGATCACGCTCGCGACCTTCACCCTGATCCACAGCGTACCGGGCGATCCAATCTCGTTCTACATCGGGCAGGCGGGGATCCGCACCGTGCCGCCCGAGGTCATCGCGCACATCCGCAAGACCCACCACCTCGACGAACCGCTGCCGACGCAATACCTCTACTGGCTGCGCGGCGTGGTGACGTTCGACTTCGGCCGCTCGACCAGCGACAGCCGGCTCGTCACCGAGCGCATTCTCGAAAAGCTTCCGCGCACGATCGAGCTGAACGCCATCGCGTTCCTCCTCGCCGCATGCATCGGGGTACCGATCGGCCTCTGGAGCGCAACCCGATCGGGCCACCTGTTCGAGCGCGCATCCGCGGTTGGCTTCTTCCTTCTCTATTCACTCCCGAGCTTCTGGGTCGCGCTGCTGCTGATGCAGTTCTTCTCGGTGAAGCTCAACCTCCTGCCGCTCTTCGGGATGACCTCGAACGAATACGAATACCTCTCGACAGGGGAGCAGGTGCTCGACCGCTTCCGCCACCTCGTGCTGCCGGTCGTCACCGCGACCTATGCGCAGCTGGCGATCTTCGCCCGCTATTCCAAGTCCGCGCTCTCGGAGGTCATCCGCCAGGACTTCATCACCACCGCGCGCGCGAAGGGGGCCGGCAGCGGAGCGGTTCTCTGGCGTCACGGCTTCCGCAACGCCCTCATTCCGCTGATCACGCTGCTCGGGCTGACCGTTCCGCAGCTCGTCTCCGGCAGCGTGATTATCGAGTCGATCTTCCAGTGGGACGGCATCGGCCTCCTGTATTCGAAGGCGATCCTGACCCGCGACTACCCGACGGCCATGGGGCTGACGGTGATCACCGCGATCGCGACACTCATCGCCGCGCTCGTGGCCGACGTTCTCTACGCCTTTGCCGATCCCCGCATCCGCCTCGGAGACTCCGCGCAATGAAAGGCCGCGCGCAATGAAGGGAGAGTCGCAGTGGCAGCTGGCGTGGAATCGCTTCCGCCGCAGCAAGCTGGCCATCTTCGCGCTGATCTACGTCGCGGTCATGACGCTGCTCGCCTTCCTCGCGCCGCTGCTGGCGAACCGGAAGCCGCTCGTGCAGCGGACCGCGAGCGGCATCGAGCTTCCCGCACTAGCCGACTACTGGGTCGACGATCCGGACGTCGATCCGCCATCGAGCGCGACGACGTTCCAGCTCGCCGCGCCGATCCCCTTCTCGCCGAATACGCCCGACACGAAGAACCGCCTGGCTCCACCGACCAGCGAGCATCTCCTCGGCACCGACGACCTCGGGCGCGACATCCTCTCGCGCATGATCCACGGTGCGCGCGTGTCGCTGACGGTCGGACTGCTGGCCAGCGCCATCGCCCTCATCGTCGGCTCGTTCCTCGGCGCGCTGGCCGGCTACTACGGCGGCGCGGCCGACTGGGTGGTCTCGCGGGTCATCGAGGTCGTGATCTGCTTCCCGTTCCTGTTTCTCGTCCTCGGGATCGTGGCGTTCTTCCGGCCGTCGTTGCTGACGGTGCTGATCGCCCTCGGGATCACGCAGTGGACGAGCGAAGCGCGTTACGTCCGCGGCGAGTTCCTGCGCATCCGGGAGATCGAGTACGCCCAGGCGGCGCGGGCGAGCGGCGCCGGCGACCTGCGGATCATCCTTCGCCATCTGCTGCCGAACGCGCTGGCGCCGGTGCTCGTCTCCGCGAGCTTCGGCGTCGCCTACGCGATCGTGACCGAGTCCGCGCTCTCGTTCCTCGGCCTCGGCGTCCCGCTGCCGACAGCGTCGTGGGGGAGCATCATCGCCGCCGCGTACGAGCACATCGACTATGCCTGGTGGATGACGCTCTTTCCCGGCCTGGCGATCTTCTCCACCGTCGCCGCGTTCAACATCATCGGTGACCGGTTTCGCGAGGCACTCGACCCGCGCAACGATTGATCAGCGCGGCCCCAGGCGAGCCTTGAGCGCGGCCAGCACCGGCGGTGGAACGAGATGGGCGATGTCGCCGCCGAGGCGATGGACTTCCTTCACCAGGCGCGAGGCGACGAAGGTGTACTCGACCGCGGGGAGCATGAAGATCGTCTCCACGCCGGGATGCAGCTCGCGATTCATCAGCGCCATCTGCAGTTCGTATTCGTAGTCGGAGACCGCGCGAATCCCACGCACGACCACCGTCGCATCGGTGCGGCGCATGAAGTCGACCAGCAGGCCGGTGAACGAATGCACCTCCACACCGTCGAGCCCGCCGATGCACGATGCGATCAGCTCTTTGCGCTCGTTCACGGAGAACAGCGGCGACTTTCCCTCGTTCTCCAGCACCGCCACGAGCACGCGGTCGAACAGGCGCGTGGCGCGCTGGATGATGTCGAGATGTCCGTTCGTGAGCGGATCGAACGAGCCGGGATAAACGGCAGTGCGCATGGCGCGGATGGTAGCAGAGCGCGTACGAACAATAGTCAACCTCTTGACGATCGCACGCCATCGAACTTAAGATATTCGGAGTTCGCGTTGCCAAGGGGAACGGGAGGGTGTGGATGCCGCAACAGAGACTTCAGATCAAGCGCTCGAATCCTGCTCCGTCGAGCGGTGTGCGGAACCGGCTCCTCGACAAGCTCCGCACCGTTCTTCCCGGTGCGTGGATCGATCCGAAAGACAACGAGCTCATTACCCTCTACCGCCTGCGCTACCGCATGGCCATGGAGGAGGAGAAGTTCGACACCGCGATGATCTTCCTCAACAAGATCCTCGAGCTCGATCCGATGAACGTCGAGGCCAAGCTCTGCAAGGGCGACATCTACCATCGCCACCTCGCCGACTACCCGAAAGCCATCGAGCAGTACAACAAAGTGATCCGCCTGACCTCCGACGGGAAGAATGAGACCGTCCACCTGCGCGCCCGCGCGGCGATGTCGGAGATCATGGAAATGCTGTCGTAGCCCTCTTTTTCGAACCATGAGCGAGCGCAGCGAGTCGAAGGGTCAGTCAAGGCGCGGCGACGCTGTAGCCAACAACTCGCAGCCGGCGCCGCGGACCTCGAAGCGGCCATCGCCGTCCCGTTCAACACCGGAATCGCGAGCGCCTTGGTTGACCCTTCGACTCGCTGACGCTCGCTCAGGGTGACGTAAGGGAACCTAGCGGTCCCGCTCGATCACAAACTCCAGCGCCAGCTCCAGCGTCTCCTTCGCCGGTGAATCGGCGAACAGCTCGAGCGACTTTCTCGCGCGCGCGGCGTAATCGCGCGCGATCTCGCGGGTCCGGTCGAGGGTGTCGTAGCGGTGGACGATGTCGAGGATCTCGTGCGGGTCGGTGCCGTCGAAGCTCTTGGTGTGCGCCACGTGCGCGATCAGCTCGCGCTCGCGGGCGTTCGCGCGCGGCATGGCCAGGATCAGCGGCAGCGTGACTTTCCCTTCCTTCAGGTCGGACAGGGCCGGCTTACCGAGCACCTCGGTGCTGGAAGTGAAGTCGAGCAGGTCGTCGATGAGCTGGAAGGTGACGCCGAGGTTATGACCGTAGTTGAAGAGCGACTCCGCGGTCGCGGCGGGGAGGTCGACCAGGTAGCCGGGGATGCGGCAGCAGGCGCCGAAGAGCACCCCGGTCTTGCGGCCGACCACCTCGAAGTAATCGTCGATGGTCAGGTCGGTGCGGCCGTTCTGCTCGATGGCCAGGATCTCTCCCTCGATCATCTTGATGGTCACGTTCGAGAGGAGGCGGAGGATGTCGAGGTTCCCCTCCGCGAGAGCGATGTTCATCGAGTGCGCGTAGAGGTAATCGCCGACCAGCACCGTCAGGTCATTGCCCCAGCGGTAGTTGATCGAGGTGCGGCCGCGGCGGACGTCGGCCTCGTCGATGATGTCGTCGTGGATCAGCGTCGCGGTGTGGATGAACTCCACCACCGTGCCGTACAGCACGTCGCGGTAGCCGTCGTACCGCAGCATGTTGGCGGCGAGCAGGAGCAGGGCAGGGCGGAGGCGCTTGCCGCCGCCACCGAGGATGTGATCGCCCACGTCGTGAATCGTGCGGATCTTCGACTGGAAGTAGCGGTGCAGCTCCTCTTCGACCAGCTCCAGTTTCGGAGCGACCAGATCGAGGAGCCGCTCCGAGTAGGCCGTACTCCCGTTCAGAGTGCGTGGAGCAGTCACGGAGCGAAGGATAGTCGAACGGTGACGATGGCTCAACCGCGGTAATTCGTGAACTGCAGCGGGATGCCGTAGTCCGTTTCCTTCACCAGCGACATGGCCCGCTGCAGGTCGTCCTTGCTGCGGCCGGTCACGCGCACCTGATCGGCTTGAATGGAGGCCTGCACCTTCACTTTGGCGTCCTTGATTGTCTTCACGATCGCCTTCGCCTTCTCGCTCTCGATGCCCTGGACGATCTTCACCCGCTGCCGCACCGTGCCGGACATGGCCGGCTCGAGCTTGCCGTAGTCGAGCGCCTTGAGCGACACGCCGCGCTTGACGAGACGCGTCTCGAGGATGTCCTTGACGCTGATCAGCTTCCCCTCGTCATCACTGATGAGGATCAGCTCTTCGGCGGACAGCTCGATCGAGCTCTTGCTGCCCTTGAAGTCGAAGCGCTGCGCGAGCTCTTTCTGGGCCTGCTGGACGGCATTGGTGACTTCCTGCATGTCCGTCTTCGAGACGACGTCGAACGAGAATTCCTGCGCCATTCGTTACTCCGCGTTGATGACCTGAACGCCGGCGGGCGGGGTGAAGCGGAACGAGTCCGCCGCCGCGGCGCGCGCATGATAGCCCGAGAAGTCGAACGAGGTGCGATTGCCCTCGCGGTCGACGTACTCGATCCGGGTGATCAGATGATTGGTGGGGTTGATCGTGACGGTGACGGAGCGCATCAGCGACCCCGCCGCGCGCGGCTGCAGCGTCGTGACGATGCTGTTCCCGCGCTTCTGCTCTCTGACGCTGAAGAACTTCTCCCGCGCGGCCGGATCGCCGAGAAGGAGAAAGGGGAGCTCGCGCTTCCGGGCGTCGTTGACGCGGCCGAGCGTCACCTGCTTATCGGCCGGGACGTAGAACCACGACCGCGAGCCGTCGAAGACGAACAGCTTCTGTTCCGGGCGGCTGTAGCTCCAACGCATGGCCGGCAGCTTGCCGAACATCACCGAGCCGCTCTCGACCTGCGCGTTCTTGAAGCCCTTCGGCGTGAAGGAGTGGGTGAAATTCGCCTCCATGCCCGACATCGCCGTGGCGGCGCGATCGAGCTCGATGGCGTACGCGCTGGTCGAAATGACGAGCGCGGCAATGAATGAATAGATTCGCAAAGTCGATCTCCTGTTCTTCGCTGTAGCGGTAGCAACCGGTGCGCCGAAGCGCGCTCTACAGCTTTTCCACTTCGATCGAAACGATCGCGGAGTTCACAACGAAGATCCGGTCGTTTTTGCTCCGATCGTGGGGAAAGAGGAAAAAGCCATTGCGCTCGGGGTTGTACTGCGCCGTCCCGCGGATGACCTCACCGTCCTGGAACTCGATCGCGATCTCCATTCCGTCAGCGGGCTCGAGCGCATCCTCCGAGACCACACGGGGGAAGAAGACCGCCTTGAGCAGCGAGAACGGAACCTCCTCGGCCCCGGCGTCGTCGCGGCGGACGGTCAGCAGCTCGCGCGCGGGATCGATCGGTTCGAGGGCCGCACGTTCCGTACGCCCATCGCGATAGCGAAGGATTACCTTCGAGTCATCCATCAGAAAAGTTCGAGACCCCAGAGATCGTGGATGTGAATGATACCTTCGACGCGCCGATTGTCATCCACGATGAAGAGGGAAGTGATCTTCCGCTCTTCCATGATCTGCAGCGCGGCCGAGGCGAGCTCGCTGGCAGCAATGGTGATCGGATCCGGCTTCAGGCCGTCGGACGCGGTGTGTCGCAGGATCTGTTCGTCGCGCTGCAGCATGCGCCGCAGATCGCCGTCCGAGATCACCCCCTGCAGCACGCGATTCTCGTCCGTGACCGCCGCGATGCCGAAACCCTTCTTCGACATCTCGTAGATCACCTCGTGCATGCTGGTCGTGGTCTGCACGATCGGCACCTCGGCGCCGCTGTGCATCAGATCTTTGACGCGCAGGAAGCGCTTGCCGAGCTTTCCGCCCGGATGGAGGAACGCAAAGTCTTCTTCCTTGAAGCCGCGCCGGCGGAGGAGCGCCATCGCCAGCGCGTCACCCAGCGCGAGCGTGGCCGTCGTCGACGCCGTCGGCGCGAGGCCGAGCGGACACGCCTCCTCGCGGATGGCGGCATTCAGGTGAAAGTCGGCACCACGCGCGAGCGTCGAGGCCGGCTTGCCGGTGATGGCCACGATCTCGGCGCCGATCCTTTTGATGTGCGGCAGAAGGCGGATCAGTTCTTCGGTTTCGCCGGAGTTCGAGATCGCCAGCACGACGTCGCCGCTCACCAGCATCCCGAGGTCGCCATGAATGGCCTCGGTCGGATGCATGAAGAAGGAAGGCGTCCCGGTCGAGGCGAGCGTCGCCGTCAGCTTGCGGCAGATGATCCCCGACTTGCCGACGCCCATCGTCACCAGGCGCCCCTTGCTCGCGGCGATCATCTCCACGACCTGGACGAACGTCTCGTCAAGGTGCTCGATCAGGCCGCGGATCGCCTCCGCCTCGACTTCGAGCACGCGGCGCGCCTCGATGAGCGCGGGATGAGTTGCCACTTCCGTCGAAGCCATCTCTGCCGAGAATGGTAACAGCGTCACCGCAGCGTGACGAGCCGCCACCCGGCGCTGATGGATACTCGCGGCATGCACAAAATGGTGACGGCCCTCGCGGCCACACTGCTGATGGCCAGCGGTCTGTTCGCTCCTCTATCCGCGCAGGAGGCGATCGAGGTCCACGTCCTCGAGCTCGAAGCGGTGGTGCTCGACGCGAACGGCAAGGCGGTCGACGGACTGACGCGGGCCGACCTGGAGGTGCTGCTCGATGGAAAACCGGCCGAGGTCACGAACTTTTACGCCGTGCGCCGCGGGCAAGTGGTCGACGAACAGCGCGAGCGCGGCTTCGCCGACACGGCCGGCACGAGGTACGAGCCGGCTTCCGCGAAGTCGCGGTTGATCGTGGTCTTCGATGAGATGCATCTCGCGCCGGCCGGCCGCGCGCGTGCGGTGGCGGCGCTGCGCAAGTACCTCGACACCGCCCTGACACCCGGCATGACCGCGACGATCCTCCGCTACGACGGCATGATCTCGGTGGCCGCGAAGACCACCGCCGAGCGCGCCGAGCTTCTGCGCGGACTCGCGCAGCTCGAAAAGACCCCGGCCACCGAGGCGCTGCGCAACCGCACCGAACGCGAGCGGCTGATGCGCACCATCGACGAGATCGCCACCGGCGGCGGCCGGCAGGACCTGAACCGCGCCATGCGCGCGGAGATGGCGTTGCGCGACGTCGAGCTTTACGCGGTGCGGCAGGCGGCGGTCAGCGAGCGGACGCTCGCCGCGGTGAGCGATCTCCTGGCGATGGCGGCCGGACTGGAAGGGCGCAAAGTGGTGCTGTACGTGTCGGAAGGGATTCCGATGCAGCCGGGGATCGAGCTGTTCGAGTACGCGTCGGACCTCTTTCTGCGGACCGGCATCGGCGGCACCGGGCTCGGTCTCGACAAGCTGCAGGGGGGACGCGGCACCGAGACGCGGCGGGAGCACAGCCGCGACTTTGATGCGCTCGTGCAGCGCGCGCAACGCTCCGGCATTTCGTTCTCCGCACTCGATCCGGGCGGCATCCGCGGCCTGGAAGGGACGGGGCCGGAGGTGCGGGAGTCGCTCGGCCGGGTCAACACCATGCTCATGCGCGAGAACGAGACGGCCGGCCTGCGCCTCGTCGCCGCGCAAACGGGCGGGCGTTTCATCACCAACGAGAACAATCTCGATCAGGCGATCGCGGTCCTCACCGGCGACGTCTCCACCTATTACTCCCTCGGCGTCCATCCTCCGGAGAACCGGAACAAGGCCATCGACGTGAAGATCCGCGTCCGCGGCCGCGACGACGTCCGCGTGCTGACCTCGCGCAACCGCGCCATCACGTCGCGGAGCGAGGCCGTTTCGAGCGGCGTGCGGGCCCGGCTCTATTCACGCGAGCAGGACAACGTCCTCAAAGCGCGCGCCTTCCTCGGCAGCGCATGGCCTGACGGCAAACGCTGCGTCGCTCCGGTGCAGGTGGTGGTGCCGGCCGAGTCGCTGACGTTCCTCGACGGCAAAGCGCAGGTCGAGGTCTACGCGATCGCTCTCGACGAACAGCAGAACGAATCGCCGGTGCGCTCGATCCAGCGAACCGTGACCGTGAAAGCAGGGGAGAGCGTCAACGAGGCAATCACGTTCGGCTTCCAGCCGCGGCGGTACCTGGTCTCGCTGGCCATCGTCGATGCGATCTCCGGGGAGACGAGTTATCTGCTGACCGACGTCGACGCAAAGGTCTGCGGATACTGACGACTGACTTCGACCGTACCGTAAGTTCATCGAAACAGGCGGAGTGTGACGTTTCGGCGGCACTTCCACCCGTGGAACGTTCGCAACCGCTTCGGCGATCTGCCACGCCTTCACCGCGACCAGTACGACATCAACCGGACCGATCGCGGACGGATCGTCGGTGGCTTGGACGCGCTGCAGATCAACGTCGCCGCGGATGCTCTCCACGCGCAGTCCGCGCGTGCGGAGCGCTTCGAGCGTCGCGCCGCGCACGAGGAAACTCGTGTCGACGCCGCTCTCCGCGAGCCTGCCGCCTAAGTAGCCGCCGACACCGCCGGCGCCGATCACCGCAACGCGCATCTAAGCAGAACGCACGCACTGCGCCCACGGATGAGGGAACGACCGGGAGCCTCCGGCGGCCGGGCCGCGGGCCCGGACCCGCTGGTTGGCCTAGCCTCCGCGACACTCTGTCGCGAGATACGAGGCTGTGTCGCGGAGGCTAGGCCAACCAACGGGGTCCGGGGCCGATGGCCCCGGCCGCCGGAGGCCCCCCGTCGTTCCCTGATCTGTTGGTGAAGTGAGAGCATTCTGCTTAGGCCTTCTTCCAGCCGCCATGCTCGCGGTGGGAGGTCATCCAGACATCGTCGAGTGAGCGGCCGGTGAGCGCTTTCGCGATCCAGACGATCTGTCCGGCGTGCGTGGAGATATGGGCGGCGATGTTGATCAGGTCCTGCACCGCGAACTGGTGCATCGACGGCACGGGCGACGGAGTGGTGAGATGCTCCGGCGTGAGCTTCTCGAACGTCCGCACGGCCGTCTCGAAGACGTCGTCGAAGCGCGCCAGCAGCTCGCCCTTGGCGATGTGCGTCCGCTCGGTGAACTCCGCCTCGCGGTCGCGGGTGAACTCGACCCCGCCGTGCAGTTTGTTGAGGTAGAGCTGCACGGAGCCGGCGAGGTGCAGCATCAGGTTGCCGATGGAGTTCGACGATTCGTTGGGCCGCCACCAGATCTGCTCGTCGGTGAGCGGCTCGATGGCGGAGCGGATCTGCGCAGGGAAGACGCCGGTGATGCGGCTGCGCAGGGCGTCGAGGGTGATCGAGGCGACGTCGGAACTGCTCATGCGCAGATCTTACTGCTGGTCGCGACAGGTCTTACTGCTGCGCATGCGGCAGATCTTCAACCAGGCCGAGCCTCCTGGCGTGCTCCAGCGCCTCGGTCGAATCGCGCACGTAAAGCATCTCCACGCCGAGGGCTTTGGCCTCGCCGATGATCGCCGCGACGCCCTGATCGCGCAGGTCGTGGGTGACGTCGCGGATGAAGGCCGCCTTGACGCGCTTGCCGTGCGTGCGGATGACCTCCAGGTAGATCTCCGGATCGTGCTGGCCGCTGTCGCCGATCAGGATGAACGGCATCTCCGGGTAGAACTCGAGCAGCAGCTGGATCTGCGCGAGCTTGTGCGTCTCGTGCCTGGCGGTGATCAGCGTCTCGTCGTCGATGCCCCAGTCCTGCAGGAACATCGGCCCGTGCGGGATGCGGTTGAGATCCATGAAGTCGTGGAGCAGGTCGTAGAGGTTCCAGGGGCTGCTCGAGACGTAGAAGATCGGATTGCGCTCGCGGTGCAGCGCGGCGTAGAGATCGGCCACCCCTTCGAACGGCGGGCGCATGGCGGCGTTCTGCATCAGGATCGAGCGGACCATCTTCAGCAGGCTGGTCGCCCCGGTCTGCACGATGGTGTCGTCGATGTCGCTGATGACGCCGTAGTCGTGCGTGCCGGGGACGATGACCTTGCCGGTCGCGCTCACGTTGCGGTTCGGCAGCTCGAGGGTGACGTCGTGCCAGAGCTGCGCGGCATCGATCACCTCCGACTGCAGCCGAACCTGAAAGTAGCCTTCCGCATCCGTCTGCGTCTCGATGAAGACGTCGCGGTAGCGGGCGATGACCGGCTCGTGCGCCACTTCGTCGCTGGCGAAGCGGCGATAGGTGTCGAGCACGTTGCGCCAGACCGGGGCCGCTTCGCGCGCACGGCTCACGTTTTTCTCAACCAGCACCCGGCCGCGGAGGTGGAGCTCGTGCCCACGTCCGAAGCCAAAGTACGGATGAATGGTGAGGTGGCTGTCGCCGAAATCGCGGCGTCGCCGGTCGAGGCGGCGATCGAGACGGGAAGCGACTTTGTGGATGATCCGGCGGGGCGACATGGGGGCGAATCGTATCGCGCCGCTGTGACAGCCGGGCGCCGTTCGTTCGTGTAGAATCCGCCCGCCTGGCGCCCCGCCGGGCTTACCCCGGATCAGTAAAGACGGCGCGATCCTTGCGTCGGGTTTTCCACAATTTCAAACCAAATCCGAGAGGAACCCCAGGAATGAGCGAATTGGTGACCGCTGTAGATACGGCCCCCGTCCGGCCCGCGACCCGAGCTGCTGCACGCGAGAAAACGCTTCCGGTTGAGCCGCTCGAGGCGATCTGGAATCCGTCGCCCGAGGACCTGAGGAAGTACGCGGCCGAGATGCCGAACGCCCGGGAGACCGAGTTCGGCAACCTCAACGTTGCCACCCGCGTCGTCTCGCGCTCGAAGTTGTCGACGTTCATCGCCACCGACCGCCCCGAGGAGCATTCCGATCAGACCATCTCCCGCGAAGAGTACGCGCGGATCTCGAAGATCCAGGATGACTACATCCGCACGAAGCCGATGCTCGTGATCGAGGGCTACATCGGCAACGACCCGCAGTTCCGCACGCCGGCCCGCCTGATCATCGAGAAGGCCAACGCCAACATCGCGGCGATGCAGCACATCCTCTATTACCCCGCCACCGCCGAAGAACTGGAGAGCTTTCAGCCGGAAGTGACGGTCATCTACACGCCGAACCTCAAGGCGGAGGGATATCCCGAGGATCGCCTGATCGCGGTCGACCTCGAGAACTACATCACCCGCGTCTTCCACTCCGATTACTTCGGTGAGTCGAAAAAGGGCGGCCTGCGGATGTGGAACAAGCTGGTCTACGAGCGCGGCGGTCTGTCGCTCCACGCCGGCTGCAAGGTCATCCCGGTCGGCAACGAGCAGCGGGTCGGCCTGATCGTCGGCCTGTCGGGCACCGGCAAGACCACCACCACCTTCACCAAGCAGAACGAATCGCAGCCGGTGCAGGATGACTTCTGCGCGCTGATGCCGGGCGGGAAGATCTACGCGACCGAGAACGGCTGCTTCGCGAAGACGTTCGGTCTCAACCCGAACGACGAGCCGACCATCTATCACGCCTGCGCCTCCGAGCACGCCTACCTCGAGAACGTCTCGCAGGACGACAGCGGCAAGATCGATTACTTCGACACCTCGTATACCCCGAACGGCCGCGCGGTCATCCGGATGGAAGACATCGCCGGTGCCGCCGACGCGCGCGAGATCACCAAGGCCGACTTCCTGCTGATCCTCAACCGCAACGAGAACATCATCCCGGCCGTGGCCAAGCTCGAAGGGCCGCTTGCCGCCGCTTACTTCATGCTCGGTGAGACCAAAGGCACCTCCGCCGGCGGCGCCGCCGAAGCCGGCAAGTCGCTGCGCGTCCCCGGCACGAACCCGTTCTTCCCGCTGCTCCATGCGTATCAGGGCAACCGGATGAACGAGCTGATGAAGGGCAGCCCGATGGAGGTCTACCTCATGAACACCGGCGCCATCGGCGGCGACGGCAAGGCCGAGGGGTCCAAGAAGGTGAAGATCCAGCACTCGTCCGCGGTCGTCAAAGCGATCGCCGAGGGGACCATCAAGTGGGAGAGAGACCCCGACTTTGGCTACCTCGTGGCCACGGAAGTGCCGGGCATCGACGACGCCGACTACCTGCAGCCGAAGAAGATGTACGCGCGGCAGGGGAGGCTCGACGAATACAACCAGCTGGTCGCCAAATACAACAACGACCGGCGGGAGTACCTGCGCAAGTGGAAGGGCCTCGACGAGGAGATCGTCTCCGCGATCTGATTACCAGAGCTTTTGGTAACACCCATGGGAGCGAGGCCGCGAGGCCCGCTCCCATTTCTGTTTCTAGGTTTCGACGTGCACGAACAGGTAGGTCGCGCCGAGGGCGAAGAGGATGTTCGCGGCCCAGGCCGACAACAGCGGCGGCAGATTGCCGACCTCCCCGAATTTGGTGAAGAGCGCGTAGATCATCCAGTAGACGAAGCCCAGCGCCAGGGCGAGACCGATTCCGTACAGCGCGCCGCGCTTGCCCATCCGGAAGGCCAGCGGCAACGCGATCAGCGCCATGACGATGCTGACCGCCGGCCAGGAGGTCTTCGAATACAGCTTTACCGCCAGGTCGTCGGCCGCGTACCCGGAGTTGCGCACCCCCTGGATGTAGCGCCGCAGCTGGGCGAACGTCATCTGGTCGGGCGGCTTGAGCTCGGCCGCGAAATCCTCCGGCGTCTCGGAGTAGAAGAGCGCCAGCGGCTGCTTGATCACCGTGTACGTGGTGGTCCCTTTGTCGCCGAAGGAGCGCATCCAGCCGTTCTCGAACGCCCACGCCTGTCCATTCCAGGTCGCGCTCTGCGCCCAGACCCGGCGCGTCAGGCGGAACTCGGATGGATGGAACTCGAACACCTGCACCTGCGAGAGCCGCTTCGCATTCTCGTCGTAGTTCACGAAGTTGATCAGGTAGCGTCCCTGGCCGCGGTACCAGAGCTTCTCCGCCGACGCCGCGATCGCCGGCGTGCGCCCTTCGATCCGATTGCGGATCTCCATCGCTCGTTGATTCGAGAACGGGAGGACGAAGTCGAGGATGAAGTAGGCGAGCAGGCTGATCACCGCGGCGACGCAGAGGATCGGCAGCGCCACCCGGTACAACGACACCCCGCCCGACTTGATGGCCGTGACTTCGTTGTTCTTCGACAGCATCCCGAACGTGACCAGCGTCGCCACGAGCACCGAGATCGGCAGCGTCCAGTTGAGGATGTAGAACGCCTGGAAGCGGTAGTAGCGGAGGAGCGTGCTCGCCGCGATCTTGTTCGCGCGCACGTCTTTGGCGAGGTCGGTGTAGTCGACGATCACGAAGAGCGCGATCACCGAGATCAGCACCATCGCCAGTACCTTGAGGAACTCGCGCAGGATGTAGCGGTCGATGATGTTCGGGAAGGTGATATCGAGGCGGTTCAGCACCGATCCTTCCTCGACCACGTGCGCGGTCGGATTGTTCGCGTTGACGTTCGCCGAGCGCCGCGCCTGCAGGGCCTGAACGGCCCGCTTGATGAAGCCGCCCTCACTTTGCGTGGCGAACTCGCGGTTGGCGCGGCTCAGCAGGTAAATGCCGACGCCGAGGAGCAGCAGGTTGGCGGCCCACATTGCCACCACCGGTGGGATCTTGCCGGCCGATGCGAGGTGCTCGCCGTTGTTGATCATCACGTAGTACACGAGAATGATCGCAATACTTAAAGAGAAACCTGAGCTTTTGCCGCCGCGCCGGTTGGTGATGCCGAGCGGCAGTCCGAGCACGCCGAACGCGATACATGCGAACGGGATGGCGAACTTTTTGTGGATCTCCACCCGGGCCAGGTTGTACGTGACCTGATCCTCGGAATCGCGCAGCTTGCGCTCCTGAGCGACGAGCTCGCGCAGGTTCATCTCCCGGAGCGAGCGCGCCAGATTGCCGATCGCGATCTCACCGCCGAGGTCGGTCGGCAGGCGGATGCGCTGACTCTGGTTGGTGTTGAGGTCGTAGCGCTCCGTCTTGCGTGGATCCCAGTAGTGCGTCTGCGCCTGCTGCAGGTTCAGCCAGACGTCCTTCGTATCCTTGATGACCGAGAGGTTGCCGGTGCCGGCCACGATGATCCGCTGGCCGCCGCTCTGGGAGGTGAGCGCGCCGACGTCGCTGTCGTCCGGATCGGTGGGGGTCGTGGCGCGCACGCTGTCGCCGGTGGCGTTCGGGTCGATCCGGCTGTCGGAGACGAAAACGCCTTTCCACTGGCCGGTCAGCGGATCGAGATCGTTCACGTAAATCATGAGGTTTTCGTACTCGTCGTAGAAAACCCGCGGCTTGATCTCGTTCTCGGCCGACGAGGTCATGATCTCCGCGCGCAGCGCCACGAACTGGCGGTTGCCCTTCGGCATGACCACGTTGATGAGGTAGAGGTTGAGGAGAAACATCGCGAAGCTGACGATGAACACCGGCCGGTAAATGGTCCGGGTGGAGATGCCGAGGGCACGCATGGCCACGATCTCGGAGTCGCTGGAGAGCCGCCCGACGGCGATCAAGATGCCGAACAGAAGCGCCATCGGCACCGTCAGAACGACGATGTGCGGCAGCGACAGCATCAGCAGCTGGCCGACGATCTCAGCCGACAGCGACCGGCGGATGATCAGGCCCGCCATGTCGAACAGCTTCTGCATGAGGATGATGGACGTATAGAAGGAGAAGCCGAGGATGGTCGGTCCGATCATCTCGCGCAGGATGTAGCGGGTCAGGATGCTCATTGGCCGCGGGGATTGTACGCACGGAGCAGGCCGATGACGGCGCTTTCCGCTGCAATCCGCTGCTTTCCACAGAGTCGATTAAGATAGATTATGTTAATACGGTAATACGGTTCGGCAATCCACGTCTTCCTTTGCGGTCTGCCGTGAACGTCGCCGTCTTCTCCGACTCACGTCCTCTCGCCGAGCGGCACACGCTCGTGCTCCGCGAGCTCCTCGGCTGGAACACCGCTGTTGGCGATCTCGACGCCGTGCTCGAGCACGAACCGGACGTCCTCCTGCTCGACTATGCCGCGGCACCGGTCGCCTGCGGCATGCTCCGCCTGATCCGCTTCCGCCACGTTGCCACACCCGCCGCCCTGATCGTCAGTTCGCTCGACGTCGACTCCTACCGCGCTGCCACCGACCTCGGCGTTACGGGCGTGCTGCAGCGAGGACGATCATCGATCCTCCTGGCGGACTGCCTTTGCCGAGTCGCGGCCGGCAAGACGTGTATCGACGGATTGGCGCTGCTCGTGCGCTGAGCCTGTCTGGATCTTGGACTGCGGCGGCCCCATTGAGAGGGCCGCGCCAGAGGCAGGCGCGATGATGATGCCGCGGCAGGTGATGGTGGCGCGGGAGATTACGCGCGCGGCCTGTCAAGGCTTCGCCAGGAACTTCTGGACCTGCGCGACGAGGCTCAGCGCGTTGGTGGTCTTGCGGATGTAGCCGATGGCCGACGAGCGCTCGACCAGCGCCTGCAGCTCATCCTCCCCCTTCGACGAATGCAGCACGATCGGGATCTCGCGCAGAAACTCGAAGAGCTTGGTGAAGTCGAGGACGTGCTCACCGCTGAGGGCCGGCATCTCCAGATCGAGCAGGATCAGGTCGGGCTTCTCACGCTGCACGAGCTGCGGGAGGCGCAGCGCGCTGTCGGAAGTGACGACCTCGAAGCCGGCCGCGGTGAGCAGACGGCGCACCGCGCCGAGGAGTGCGGCGTCATCATCGATGACCACGATTTTGCCGGACGGCATCAGTTCTCCGTTTCAAGGCGGCGCAGCAGCTCGCGCACGGCCTCGATCACTTCGGTCTTTTCGACGTTCGGCTTCTTGAAGGCGAGGTTGAGCGTGAACGGGAGCGACTTGTCCTTCAGGGCGTAGGTGAAGTTCTTCGGCCTCCCCGCTTTCTTCGCTTCCGGCTTGGAGGATGTCTGGCGGCGCAGCTCGTCGCGTGAGAGCTCGCCCGCGGCGTACGCGCGCACGACCTGCTCCATCGCCTCTTCACTGCCGGCGCGCGCGACCTGAACGAGGATGCTCTTGTTCGAAATGCCGGCCTCGCGGCACATCACCCGGATGCGATCGGGGATCTCGTGGATCTGCAGCGTCTCGGTGATGGTCGTGCGCGACTTGCCGATCACCTGCGAGATCTTTTCGTGCGTGTAGCCGAACTTCTGCTGGAGGACGGCAAAGCCCTCCGCCTCTTCGAACGGGGTCAGATCTTTGCGCTGGATGTTCTCAATGAGTGCGATCTCGAGCTGCTCGCGATCGTCGACGTCGAGCTCGATGGCCGGGATCTCGTCGAGCCCCGCCAGGGTCGCGGCGCGATACCGCCGCTCGCCGGAGATGATCTGGTAGCGGTTCGGCCCGATCTGCCGCACGAGAATCGGCTCGAGCACGCCCTTCTCGCGGACGCTGGCCGCCAGCTCTTCGATGTTGCCGAGCTGCGTACGCGGCTGTTCCGCGTTCGGCTCGATGAACGGCAGCGGCAGCATCGTTCCGATGTGACGCCCCGACCGCCGCGTCAACTCTTCGACGTAGTGCGCATCGGCGCGCATCACGGGGCGTTCGGGCAATCCGCGTTTAGCAGCCATGGGGGGTTCCTTCGGAACGAGCGATGAGCGATGAGAGATGAGCGATGAACATGGCGGATCGGCGACGTTCATCGCTCATCGCTCCGCGTTCATCGTTCGGCACGCCCAGCCGTCGATCACACACGCGACAGCATCTCCTCGGACAAGCTGTAGTACTCCATCGCTCCGCTGCTCCTCGGGGCAAAGGTAAAGATCGATTCCTTGTACGCCGGACTCTCTTCGAGCCGGATCGACTTGGTGATCACGGTGTTGAACAGACGGTCGCCGAACACCTGACCGATCTGTTCGTGGATGTCCTTGGCCAGGGTGGTGCGCTTGTCGTGCATGGTGATCACCACGCCGAGGAGCTGCAGGTTCGGGTTCGGGCGGGCTTTGATCTTCTCGATCGTCTCGAGCAGGTCGTCGGTGCCTTCGAGCGCAAAGTACGACGACTGGATCGGCACCAGCACGTGCGTTGAGGCCACCAGTGCGTTGACGGTGATCATGCCGAGAGTGGGCGGCGTGTCGATGAAGATATGGTCGAAGGCGGTGGCGGTGTCTTTGAGGCGGTCCTTGAGGCGGAACGGACCGTCCATGTCGCCGATGAGCTTCGACTCGAGCTTGGCCAGCGCGATGCGCGACGGCGCGAGGAAGAGATTTTCGACCGGCGTGGGGATGATGACGTCGGCCAGCTCCATCTCCTCGCTGACCAGGACGTCGTACATCGAGCGCTTGACCGAGCGCGCGTCGACGTAGCTCATCGTCGAATTCGCCTGCGGATCGAGATCGATGAGGAGCGTTCTGCCCTTGTTGGCGATAGCGGCAGCGAGATTGATGGCGGTGGTTGTCTTGCCCACGCCACCTTTTTGATTGGCGACCGTAATGATCATTCGTAGACCGAAGTGGATTCTACGAAGCGCGCACCCGCGCGTCTACATCTTGTATTTTCCGAGATCTTCAGGAGAGAGATTCTCGAACCACTTCTTCACTTTTTCGTCCTGATCTTCGCCGTCTCCGCCTTCGCCCGGCGTGATGGTCTGCGCCTGCTCGAGCACCGACTGCGCGACGAAAATGGGCGCTTCCGTACGCAGGGCCAGCGCGATGGCGTCGCTGGGACGGGCGTCGACGTCGAAGTTGCGGCCGCCGGCGACGAGGCCGATCTGCGCGAAGAAGGTCGAATCGCGGAGGTCGTTGATGACCACGCGGGTCACCCGCGCGCCGAGCTCCGAGATCATGCTGCGCAGCAGGTCGTGCGTCATCGGGCGCGGCGTGGTGATGTTCTCGAGCTGCAGCGCGATGGCGTTGGCCTCGAAGATGCCGACCCAGATCGGGAGGAAGAACTTCTCCTCGTCGTCCTTGAGCACGACGATGGGCGAGTTCGACACCGGATCGAGCATCAGCCCCTTGATCGACATCGCCACGAGCTCATTGGTCATTGTCTGGCCTCCCCGATAGAAGGCCGTTGCATGGCCTCCCCGACGGAAGGCCGTTGCATGGCCTCCCCGCGCAGCGTGTGGTGTTGAGCCTCATCGATGCGCACCCCCAGCATACTCCCCGGAAGCGGCGCGGGGTCAGCATGGAAGTTGACCACCCAGTTATCGTCGGTGCGCCCGGCGGTCATCAGCGGATTGTGGCGGCTCGGTCCTTCCACGAGGACCGGCATGACCCGGCCGCGATACGACTCCAGGCGGTCACGCTTGAGCCGCTCGTGCAGCTCGAACAGACGCTGCAGACGTTCCGACGCGACTGCGTCGTCGACCGCCTCGCCGATCTTGAGCGCCGGAGTGCCCGGCCGCGGCGAATACTTGAACGCGAAGAGCGAGCCGTAGTTGACCTCTTCGATCAGCGAAAGCGTCTGCTGGAAGTCCTCTTCGGTCTCGCCCGGGAAGCCGACGATGATGTCGGTCGAAAAGTGGATATCCGGCATCGCCTCGCGCAGCCGGGCGATCGTCTCGACGTAGCGCTCGCGCGTGTACAGCCGCTTCATCCGCCGCAGCACGCGCGAGGAGCCCGATTGCACCGGCAGGTGCAGGTAACGCGAGATGTTCGCGTGATCGCGCATCGCCGTGATCATCGAGTCGCTCACCTCGGCCGGATGCGAGGTCATGAAGCGCAGGCGCATCACCCCCTCGACGTCCGCGACAGCCGAAAGCAGCGCGCCGAAGTCGCGTCCGCTGACCGGGCAGCGATAGGCATTGACCGTCTGGCCGAGGAGCTCGATCTCGACCCGGCCGCTGGCGACGGCGGCGCGGACTTCATCCAGCAGCGCGTCGAACGGACGGGAGACCTCGCGGCCGCGCGTGGTCGGCACGATGCAGAACGTGCAGTTCTTGTTGCAGCCTTCGATGATCGTGACCCACGCCTTGGTGGCCGAGCCGCGATCGATGTTCAGGTAGTCATATTTGCGATCCTCGGGGAACTCGACCGCAACCCTCATCCCGTCATCGAGGATCTCGTCGAGGTAGCCGACGTTGCCCGGCCCCATCACGAAGTCGACCCACGGCGCGCGGGCGAGGATCGACTCCCCTTCCTGCTGCGCCACGCAGCCGGCCACGCCGATCTTGATGCCGCGGTCGCGCTTGAGCTCGCGCAGGCGGCCGAGCTCGGAGAAGACCTTCTGCTCCGCCTTGTCGCGCACCGAGCAGGTGTTGAGCAGGATCAGCCCCGCCTCTTCCTTCTGCGCCACACGGCGGTAGCCGCGCAGCTTGAGGTTGCCCGACAGCCGTTCGGTGTCGAGCTCGTTCATCTGGCAGCCCCAGGTTTCGATGAAGAAGGTCTTGGTCATTCGGCTTTGGGAGTCTTCAGCGCGTCGCGTTCTTTCTTCTTCGCGTCGAGCTTTTCCTGCGTCGTGCGGAACTTCCTGACGATCGCGCCGTCGCGTACGTTCGGATCGTTCTCTTCGAAATACGCCCGCTCGATCAGCACCAGCTCCGCCTCGAGCTGGACGATCTCCCGGTCGATGGCGGCGGTCTTCTCTTCGCCGGCAATGCGCACCAGCCGCGCGGTCTCGTACTGCTCGACTTCGCTGACCTTCGGTGTCTCGTCGATGGGTGTGAGGGGAGCTTTGTTCTCCGTGATCTTCCCCTTCGACTTTTTCACGTCGGCGTTCGTGATGACGCGGGACGTGCTCTTCTTCCGCTTCGACTTCGCAGCGTTGGACGCCTGAACGACGTCGGAAGCCTCCACCACGTCGCCGGCGCGCAACGAAGTCATCGAGACGATGAGCAACAGCGCGCAGGCGATCGATTTCATGGCTCTTTCGTTCCGGCGCGGCCGTACCGATCTTCGAGTCGCACGACGTCGTCGAGCTCGGTCGTCGAGACCTCGGCAACATCCGTGTCGACGACCGCTTCCATCCGGTGGATCAGATACGGCGGGATGTGGAACGCCTCCCCTTCCCGCAGCGGTACCTCGCGCCGGTCGCCGTCCTTCTCGATCGTGAGCCGCAGTTCGCCACGGACAACGTACAGCGTCTCGTCTTTCATTTCGTGGTACTGGAGACTCAGCGAGTGCCCCTGATCAACGTGCAGAATCTTGCCGACGTAGCGGTCGGTGTGGGCAAAGATCAGCTCATAGCCCCACGGCTTCGGGACCCGGCGGATGTCGCGGATGCGGAACAGCTCTTCGTTCACGGTCATATGTTCTTGGTGACGAGCCCGTCCGGAAAGCGCATCGCCACGCTCTCGATGATGAACTCCTCGATCTCCTGGGCCGTTTTTTTCTGCAGGGCCACCTCAGCGATGCGCTTGCAGTCGCGGTAACGGATGGACCGGATGACGTTCTTGATGACGGGAATCGACGAAGGGTTCATCGAATAGATCTCGAGCCCGAGGCCGAGCAGCACGATCGCGAAGATCGGATCGGAAGCCATCTCGCCGCACATCGACACCGGAATGCCGGCGCGCTTGCCCGAGTCGATCACGAACTTGATCAGGCGCAGCAGCGCCGGATGCAGCGGCTCGTAGAGATAGCTGACGTTCTCGTTACCGCGGTCGATGGCCAGCGAGTATTGAATGAGGTCGTTCGTGCCGATGGCGAAGAAATCGGCCTCGGTCGCGAGCAGGTCGGCGATCACCGCGGCCGACGGCACCTCGATCATGATGCCGATCTGCAGCTCGCGGTTGTACGCGATTCCCTCCGCGTCGAGCTCCTGCTTGATCTCCCGCACCAGCGTCTTCACCTGACGCAGTTCCTGCACGCCTGAGACGAGCGGGAACATGATCTTGATCTTGCCGAACGCCGAGGCGCGCAGCAGCGCACGCAACTGCGTCTTGAACATGTCGCGGTGCTGCATGCAGAGCCGCAGCGCGCGCAGGCCGAGGACCGGATTGTCTTCCTTCGAGCCCATCACCTCGCGGGCGAGCTTCTTTCCGCCGAGGTCGAACGTCCGGATGACGCACCAGTTCGGCGCCGTCGATTCCGCCAGGCGGCGATAGACATGGAAGTGCTCATCCTCGGTCGGCAGATCGGGCGAGGTCGAGATGTAGAGGAACTCCGAGCGATAGAGCCCGATGCCTTCCGCGCCGAACTTGATCGCGTCATCGAGCTCCTCGACCAGCTCGATGTTGGCCTGCAGCGAGATCTGGTGGTTGTCTTTCGTGACGGCGGGGACGTCACGGTTCTCGAGGAGCTTCTTCTCCGCCTCCTCGTGACGCGAGACGCGACTGCGGTACTCCGCGATCATGGCCGGGGTCGGATTGACGAGCAGCGTTCCTTCGTAGCCGTCGACGATCACCAGCTCGTCGTTGTCGACGATCTTGGTCAAGCGCGGCACGCCGATGATGGCGGGGATGAAGAGCGACTTGGCGATGATCGACGTGTGCGAGGTGCGCCCGCCCGCTTCCGTGGCGAAGCCGACGATCGGCCGACGGTTGAAGTGGATCGTGTCGGACGGGGTGAGGTCGTCCGCGATGATGATCACGTCGTGAGCGATCTCGGAGAGGTCGTGGTGCGCGATTCCCTGCAGATTCGTCAGCACGCGCTCCGCGACGTCCTTCACATCGGCGACGCGCTCGCGCAGGTACTCATCGTCGAAGCTGGCGAAGCGCGCCTGCAGCTCTTCCTGCACTTCGGCGAGGGCCCATTCGGCGTTGACCTGCTCCTCTTCGATCTTCTGCACGACTTTGTCGGCGAACGACGGGTCGCTGACCATCATCGCGTGCGCTTCGAAGATCGAGGCGTACTCTTCGCCCATGGAACGGCTGACCTTGTCTTTGAGGACGAGCAGCTCGTCACGCGTCTTCTCGATCGACTCGAAGAAGCGGGTCACCTCGCCGGAGATTTCCCCTTCCGAGATCGGCACGCGATAGACCGAGGCCACGCGCTTTTCGATGATCAGAGCGCGACCGATGGCGATGCCGGGTGAGACGCCGATCCCTTTATAGGCCCGGATGTCGCTGCGAGTCGTTGCCGCGGGCGTGCGCATGCGACGTCATTCTACTTCGTCGAATTTCTGCTCGATCAGCTTCTCGATGGCGTCGAGCGCCTCGCGCTCGTCGGCGCCGTCCGCTTTGAGCAGGATCGTCGAGCCGCGGCCGGCCGCGAGCAGGAGGATGCCGAGGATCGACTTGCCGTCGACCTCTTCGTCCCCTTTGCGGATCTTGATGTCGGCTTTGAAGCGCGCCGCGATGTGCACCAGCTTCGCGGCGGCTCGCGCATGCAGTCCCAGCTTGTTTCTGATCTCGACTTCGCGCTGGGTCACGCCGTGGCTCCCGCGCGCTTCTCGGACGCCAGCAGATCGGACGCGACGCGGATCGCCTTCGAGCCCTTCTCGCTGATGATGTGCGCCAGCGCCGCGAGGTCCTTCGCTTCCGTCTTGAGCATCGCGAACTTCACGACCATCGGAAGGTTCACTCCCGTCACGATCTCCACCCGCCCGCTCTCGAGAAACGAGAGGCTGATGTTGCTCGGCGTGCCGCCGAACATGTCGGTGAAGATGATGACCGGCCGCTCGGCGCCGATCCGGCCGAGGGCCGCCTGAATCTTGTCGCGAGCTTCATCGACGCTGTCGTTCCAATCCAGAGGGACCGCCTCGATCCCCGCCACATCTGCCTCGATCTGGCGAGCGGCATTGAGCAGCTCGTGGGCCAGATTCCCGTGAGTGACGATCAATGCCCCAATCACGTGGGTCTACCTCCGTACACTGGGCGCATCATAGCTCGGCTTCGCCTCGCCAGCTGTTGAGGAGGCGAAGCTGTTGAGGAGAACGTGGCGGCAACGCCGCGCGGGCAAGCCGCACTTCGGACGCACGTGAGTCCGTGAGGCCGATCGTGGCGCGACGCTGCCGCCAGGTTCTCCTCAACAGCTGCGCCTCCTCAACAGCTGGTGCGCGCGAAGCGCGCCGCTACCGCTTCGCATCGCGGTGCACGATCTCCACCGTGTAGCCCATCGTATCGAGGTCATCCGCCAGCCGCTGGCCGATGGCCACCGAGCGGTGCTTCCCCCCCGTGCAGCCGACGCCGATCGTGAGATAGCTCTTCATCTCGCTCTTGTACTGCGGCAGGACGTATCCGACGAAGTCTTTGAGGCGCTGGTAGAACTCTTCGTAGCCGGGCTGCTCGCGCAGGTACTCCACCACTTCCGGGTCCAGGCCGGTCTTCGGCCGCAGTTCTTCGACAAAGTGCGGATTCGGGAGGAAGCGGACGTCGAACAGCAGGTCGGGGTTGTACGGAACGCTGTACTTGAAGCCGAACGTAATGATGGTCACGAGCATCTGCAGCTCCTCTCCGGGGAGCTGGAACCGCCGCATGACCTCGGCCTTGAGCTCGTGGACGGAGAACTGCGAGGTGTCGAGGACCATGTTCGCGAGCGACTTCACTTCCGTCAGCGCCTCGCGCTCGGCCTTGATCGCTTCGAGCAGTGGACGGTCCTTCGCCAGCGGATGCGGCCGGCGCGTCTCGGAGTAACGCCGCGCGATCACTTCGTCGGTCGCTTCGAGGAAGATCAGCACCGCGTTCGGGACGAGCTTCAGCAGCCGCTCGCGGTAGAAGTTCGGGAAGATGGTCGCGAAGTCGTGCGTGCGCACGTCGACCACGATGCCGACACGATCCGCTTTCTCATGCGCCGCCACCTCGTGCAGGTACGGCTCGATGAGCTCGATCGGAAGGTTGTCGGTGCAGTAGAAGCCGAGGTCCTCCAGCGTCGATTGCACGTAGCTCTTGCCCGAGCCGGAGAGGCCCGTGATCACCACCAGGTATTTCGGTCCGTTCATTTCGTTCGGGGTTCCTCGGGGTTCCTCGGTTCCTCGGGTTCCTCGGGAGGCCTGGCCGTTCTGCCGAGGAACCCGAGGAGCCCGAGGAACGGCTTATCGCTGTCTCCGCGTCCGATCGATGACATCAGGTGCGAATCGCGTGCGCGTATGGTGGCTCCGCGCCTCGGAGCTCGCCACCTCCGAGAAATTCGTCGGCGGCATCGCGTCGGTGATCTGCGCATTCGACTGCCGCGCGATCTGCTCGTCGATCCGGCGCGTGAACTCGCGCGCCGAGTCGTAGCCCTGCAGTTTCATGAGGTGATTGCGCGCCGCGATCTCGACCAGGAGAGCGAGGTTGCGGCCGGAGGCGACCGGCATGCGGACGTACGGCTTCGAGACCCCGAGGAGCTCGAACGTCTCGCCGGAGATGCCTAGCCGGTCGTATTCGGCCCCTTCCACCCACTTCTCGAGCTTCACCACGAGGTCGATCGGCTTCACGTCACGCGTCGACGCCACGCCGAAGAGGTCCTTGATGTCGATGATGCCGATGCCGCGCAGTTCCATGTGATGGCGCAGCAGATCGTTCGAGTAGCCGAGCAGCACGTCGTTGGGATGGCGCTTGACGATGACCATGTCGTCGGCGATGAGCCGATGCCCCCGGTGGATCAGGTCGAGCGCGCATTCGCTCTTGCCGATCCCGCTGTCGCCGAGAAGCAGGACCCCGATGCCGTAGACGTCGAGGAGGCCGGAGTGCATGGTGACGCGCGGCGCCATCGACTCCTCGAGCACGTACGTCGTGCGGGTGATGGTGGTCGATGACATGGCGGGCGTGGAGAAGAGCGGCACGGAGCGCTTCTCGCACTCCACGCGGAACTCCTCGAGCGGCGTGATCCCCTTGGTGACGATGAAGCAGGAGATGTCGAGCGCCGAGACGTCGCGCACGCGCTTTTCACGCAGACGCGGCGGGAGGCTCTGGAGGTATTTGGTCTCGGACGCGCCGATGATCTGCACGCGCCACGGCTTGATGTACTCGTAGTAGCCGGCGAAGGCGAGACCGGGCTTCTGGACGCGCGGGCGGGCGATCACCCGGCCGAGGCCATCATCGCCGGTGACGAGCTTGAGCTGCAGGTCGTCGAGCTCCCCCTGCATGAGGGTGTCGACTGTCGTCTCGATGAAATCTTCCTCGGCCTGCTGGGACATGCATCCCATTGTAAACGGCGCAACGGCGCACGCCGGCGCGAAGGCACACCGGCGTGCGGGAGGAGGAAGAAAGCTATTTGACGATGCTGGCCGCGGCCACCGCGTCGATGAGCGATTCGAGCTCCGGCTGTTTGCGCGACTCTTTGAGGCGATCCTTGCCGGTGCCGGCGTCGACTTCGACGACCGCCACGTACTCACCCTTGCCAAGGGCCGGCGTGGTCTTGTTGGAGAACGTGAACGTGTAGATCTTGAATGAACGGCTGCTGCCGCCGCGTCCGATGGCGTTCGCGTCAGAGCCGCCGTCGCCACCAGCTGCGCCGCCGCTGGAGCCTACGTTGTTCATCGCGCCCGAATCGAGACCGTTGCTGCCGCCGCCGCTGCGTGTCTCGCTGGCGACGGCGATGTTGGTCGGCGCTCCGAAGAGCACGATCAGCTTGCCGCGCAGCATGGAAGAGCCTTTGACTTTGCCGTGGGAGAGGTACTTGTCGGCCATTTCGGCGCGCTTGTTGACCTCGGCGACCCACTTGTCACCGCCCCGGCGCTCGGCGAATTTCTTGACGAACTCGGCCGCCGCCTCATCCGTGTTGATCGACTTCCACTCCGACCGCTCGGCCGCGGTCATGAAGTAACCCTGCGGCGAATTTTCCCAGTTCTTGTACTCGCCGCTCAATCCGGCCTGAGCCGTGAAGGCCACGGCACACAGAGCAACCGCTGCGATGAACGATTTCATGGACGTTCTCCTGTTCGTGCGTTGACGTTGAGATTACGTCCGGACGGCCATAAAGTTACAACAAAACGGAAAACGCGGCGGTTTTGCGCCGCCGCGTCGTCAGGAACAGTCAGGGTCGGGAGCGGGATCAGAACTCGGGGGTGATCAGCCCGAGATTGTTGTCTTTCCGCTTGTAGATGACCGACACCTTTTCGTTGTCGATGTCGCGGAAGACGATGAACTCGTTTTTCGAGTCGTCGAGGCGCAGCGCGGCCTCCTCGATCGACATCGGGCGGATCTCAATGTTGTTCGTCTTGATGATCCGCGGCGTCCGTCCGCCGGTCTCCGCCTCGTCGTTGCGGAGGTTGCCCGGCTCGAGCACCTGTACGGCCCACTCGGTGATGTCGGGCGTGTACGCGCCGTCGCCGTTGTCGCCGCGGTGATGATCGCGAAGTTTCTTGCGGTTCTTCTGCGCCTGCCGCTTGACGTGATCGATGGCCGAATTGATCGCGTCCGGCATCGACTCGTCCGACTCCTGCACGACTTTGACGTCGTGATCCTTGCCGGTGATGAGGATCTCGCAGATGTTGCGGTACTTCTCGACCTGGAGGACGACGCGGACGTCGATCACGTCATCGAAGAGACGCTCCTCGATCTTCGCGAGCTTCTTGGTGACCATCTCCCGGATGTCGGGAGTGATGTCGTAGTTACGGCCGGAAATCTCGGTTGCCATACCAACACCTCGAACTAAAAGATTTGCTTGCGATCGGTCGACGACGGGATGTTGAGCTCGTCGCGATACTTCGCGACAGTCCGTCGTGCGATGTTGATGCCCTCATCGTTCAGGATCTTCATGATCTTGGAATCACTGAGGGGTTTCCGCGGGTCCTCGCTCTCGATGTAGCTCTGAATCTTCTTCTTCACCGTCAGCGACGAGATGTCCTCGCCGGTATCGGAATCGATTCCGGAGTGGAAGAAGTACTTCATCAGGAAGAGGCCGCGCGGGGTGTGCATGTACTTGTTCGAAACGACGCGCGAGACGGTCGATTCGTGCATCTGGATGTCGTCCGCCACGTCGCGCAGCACGAGCGGGCGAAGGAAGTCGATCCCCTTCTCCAGGAACTCGCGCTGGTGCTTCACGATCGACTCCGCGACTTTGTAGATCGTGCGCTGCCGCTGATCGAGCGACTTGATCAGCCAGACCGCGGAGCGGATCTTGTCTTTGATGTAGTTGACGGTCTCACCATCGGACTTGGAGTCCATCGAGTTCAGCATCGACCGGTAGCTGCCGTTGATGCGCAGCTTCGGCATGCCGTCTTCGTTGAGCACGATGATGTACTCGTCGCCGACCTTGTGGACGTAAACGTCCGGCTCGACGTAGATGGCCCGCTCGCTGGAGTACTTGCGGCCCGGCTTCGGATCGAGATGCTTGATGATCTCGACGAGGCCTTCCAGCGTCTTCATGTCGACGCCGAGGGTCTTGGCCAGCGGAACGAACTTCCGCTGCATGAACTCGTCCCAGTGGTCGCGGATGATGACCTCGACCAGGGGGGCGTCGATCTCGAGGAACTCGAGCTGCAGCAGCAGGCATTCGCGCAGGTCGCGGGCGCCGACGCCGATCGGATCGAGCGACTGCACGGCGCGGATCGCGGTCTCGACTTCCTCCCGCTGGAACCCGCCCGAGGCCATGCACTCGTCGTCGGTGGCGCGGAGATAGCCGTCCTCGTCGATGTTGCCGATGATGAAGTTGGCGATCTCTTTGGTCCGCGGCGAGGCGTCGGACATCGAGAGCTGCCAGGTCAGGTGATCGGCGAGGTTGGGCGGGCGCGTGAGAGTGTTCTCGATCGGAAACTCTTCATGCTCCTCCCCCATCCCGCGGGGGTTGTAACCGTATTCGATGTAGTCCTGAAAGTAGGCGTCGTAGTCGATCTCGTCGAAGGAATCCTTCTCCTTCTCCTTGACCTCGATCTGCGGCGCTTCTTCGGTCTCGCTCTTGGCCTCGGCCGTCTCTTCGGCCTGCTGTTCTTCGGCTTTCGCTTCCTCGGCGGTTTCTTCGAGGAGCGGATTCTCGAGGAGCTCCTGGTTGAGGACCTCCTGGAGCTCGAGCTTCGACAACTGCAGCAGCTTGATCGCCTGCTGCAGCGACGGCGTCATGATCAGCTTCTGGCTGAGCTTTAAATGAAGTTTCTGTTCAAGTGCCATGGTCCGGTACGTACTGCTTCGGGGTGCATCTCCTGTCAATTGAGATTGAATGTCTCGCCGAGATAAATCCGCCGGACCTCTGCATCGGCCGAGAGGCTCTCCGGCACACCCTGCCGGAAGATCTCACCCTCTTTGATGATATAGGCGCGATCGGTGATCTTCAATGTTTCCCGTACGTTATGGTCCGTAATGAGAATCCCGATTCCGCGGGAACGGAGTTGCGAGACGATTCGCTGAATTTCGAACACCGCGATTGGATCGATTCCTGCAAACGGCTCATCTAGCAAAATGAATGCCGGATTGATCGCCAGGCTTCTCGCGATCTCCACCCGCCGCCTCTCTCCCCCCGATAACGCGTAGGCCCGGTTCCGCGCGATGTGCGTGATCCCGAACTCTTCGAGCAGTTGCCGCGTGCGCCGCTGACGCTCCGCGAGCGGAAGGTTCATCGTCTCGAAAACGGAGAGGAGATTCTCTTCGACCGTCAGCTTGCGGAAGACCGAGGCTTCCTGCGGGAGGTAGCTGATGCCGCGCTGCGCGCGCAGGTACATCGGCAGCTCGGTGATGTTGTCCTCGCCGAGGGTCACGGCTCCGCCGTCCGGCCGCACCAGGCCGACGATCATGTAGAAGGTGGTGGTCTTCCCCGCGCCGTTCGGTCCGAGAAGACCGACGATCTCTCCCTGCCGGATTTCCACCGACACGTCGCGGACGACCTTGCGCCGGCGGTAGACCTTTTCGAGATGGGTCGCGGCGAGCAGGAGTCGTTCGCTCGACGGCTTCGGGTCGGTTGCCATTCCGGCGGGAGAGTATCAAATGCCGGAGGTCATTCGGTGTGCTTGTAGGTGCCCTTGGTCTGATCGGTCGGGCTGACGACCTGCACCTTGTTACGATTCAGGTCGAAGACGATCTGCTGTCCGCTGAGGGCGCCGTTCGGATCCTTGACCGTCGCCGGCGTGCCGCTGACGACGATGACCTTCCGCTGCACGTGATAGACGGCCTTGTCGCCCGTGCCGGTGCGTGAGCTCGGACGCTCGTTCACCACCACTTTGTTCTCGGCCTCGATCCGCTCCATCTTCCGGTTCGCGTCCATGAAGAAGGTGGCCTTCTCGGAGGTCACGTTGCGCGTCTCGTCGACGATGTTCACCTTCCCCACCAGGTCGATGCGCCGGTCGTTCTTCCGCGCCACGAGCGAGTCGCTCGTCGACTGCAGCGGCGTCTTGCGGACCTCGCCGGAGGTGCCCATGTTCCAGAGCACCGTGCGCACGCCCCCCTTGGCGGTGATCGAGCTGCCGTCGCCCGTCACCTGCAGCTCGTTGGCGATCAGCGTGTTCGTCTCCTGCCAGGCGCGGACGTTGCCCGTGAAGATCGCCACCTTCTCCGCCTGACGCATGGTCAAAAGATCGGCATTCACGAAGACCGGCTTGTTCGACGGAAAGAGGTTCGTGCCGTCGGCCTTCGGTCCGGTGGTCTTGCCCGCCAGCTGCGCGATGACGTCGCCGCTCGCCTTCGCGGTCTGCGCGCGCGGCGCGAACTCGATCTGCTTCGCCTTCAGCGTCTGGCCATCGGTAATGACCGTCGCTTCCCAGCCAGGATCGGTGGTGAGCAGGATCCGGTCGCCGACGATGTCGTAGCTGGCGCGGAACGCCGTGGCCACCGTCTTCGGATCGCTGTAGCGGAAGCCACCCTCGAGGAAGGCCGACGTCGCGCGATGCTGCACCGGATCGAACGCCACGGTCACGTGATCGGACCTGATCTCGCGCACCGTCTCGCCGAGCTCCTGCATCACCACTTCCCAGTCCGCCTTGATCTCGCGGACCGCGCGATTGGCGAGCGAGATGCGGAAGCCGCGCGCCGAGATGTCGCGGCGCGGCGGCCCTTCGAGGATCGCCCGCGCGATCTGCACGCCACTGGTGGCGACGATGGCCGCCACCTGTCCGTCCGGACCCGGCTCCGTGTAGAAGCTCTCGCAGTGGATCTCTTTGCGCCCGCCGAGGTTCTCGCCCGGGTTTGGGGTGCTGGCCATGGTGATCTTCGCGTGGCCTTTGCCTTCCAGACCGACCAGCGACTTGCGATCGGCGGTGAAGCGGCCGACCACGACGTCCGCCTGCGCGCTGTCGGGGCCGCGGCTCATCAGCACGTCCTTGGTGAACGTGACGGTGTTCTCGGTGCGGCGGAAGAGGCTGTCCTCCCCGCGAAGGGTCATCGGCGGCTCGACCGGCGTCAGCGGCGTCATCGACGCCGTGACCTGCTTGAAGAGCCGGAGGGTTTCCCCCTGCACGTCGAGATCGAGCGCACCGGCATTGCCGTTCCAGCGATCGACCTTGAACTGTACCGGGATCTCGTTGGTCAGGCGGTTGCCGTCGAACTTGATCTCCGCGGTCTGGATCTCGATGCCGTCAGTGGACGTGACTTTCACGCCGCCCTTCGCATCGGCCTGCTTGGTGACGCTGTTGAACTGCGCCTGCGGGCAGGAGAGCTCGTAGGTGAGGCCGTTCGCGCGATAGATCGTCAGCTCGACGCCCTCGAGGGTCGACCAGTTGGAGTCGTACGCGACCACCCGCGTGGCGCGGATGCGCGAGACGACGCGCCCACCGATCGTCTGGGTGTCCTCGAACTGCTTCGATTCGAGCAGCGGCTTCTCGTTGCCGCGCGAGCCAGCCACGGCCTCGATGCCGGCGGTGCGCGGCTTCGCGACACGCTTGGTCCAGCTGAAGACGATCAGGCCGATGAACGCCAGGATGACGACCGGCAGCGCGAGGCGGAGAATACGGATGGAGCGCTGCATGTCCGGCCCGCGTAACAGGATCGGCACCAGTTTCGTTCCGGCCGCTGCTACGATCGTGTCACTCAGCTGTACTCAGTCAGGAGGAACTCACGGTGCGCATCCGCTCGATCGCTGCCCTCGCCCTGTTGCTCGTCCCGCTCGCGGCCGCTTCCCAGAGCCGCCCGCCCGACAACGGTCACGTGGTCGAGCTCCTCAAGCAGATCAAAGGGAAAGAGGAGATGCCGGCCGGCAAGGTCTTCAAGAACGTGACGGTCCTCAAGGACGTCCCCGCCGCCCGTTTCCTCCGCATCATGGATGCCGGCTACTCCCGTTCCCTCGGCGTCGGCTGCGATCACTGCCACAACGAGGACGACTGGGCCTCCGATGAGCTGCGTCCGAAAGGGGCCGCGCGCGAGATGGCCGTCATGACCCGCGAGATCAACGACCGCCTCCTCAAGATGGAGCATCTCGACGACCAGGAGTCGACCGTGAACTGCACCACCTGTCACCGCGGAACGCTCAAGCCGGCCACGACGCTGCAGTAGTAGCAGCTGCTCAGCGACTCAGCTTCTCAGCTGTTCAGGCGCATGTGCCGCGTTCCGCCGCCTGAACAGCTGAACAGCTGAGTAGCTGAACAGCTGCGCGCGTCAGCTGCGCACGTCGACGATCTCCAGCCGTACCCCGCGATAGCGATCCGGCTCGATCTTCACCAGGAGGTCGAGCGGGCCGCGCACCAGCTCTTTGGCCAGCTCCTTCGCGCTCGGCCACAACACCGCCGTCCCCCGCCCCGTGGCGTCCTCCAGCGAGACTTCACAGCAATCCTCGGCGAAGTTGCGCGTGCCGAGCACGGCGACGTTCCTGACCACGAACAGCGGCTGCGGGTTTCCCGCGCCGAACGGCTGCAGCATCTCGTGCGCCGCCAGGAACTCCGGGTCGATCTCCGCGAGCGTCAGCGCCCCTTCGGCCTGCGCCTCACGCTTGAACAGCTCCTCGTCGAGCTGCTCGAACTGCTGATGCAGCCGCGCGCGCAGTTCGTCGAGATTGCGCCGCTCCAGCGAAAAGCCGCACGCGAACTCATGACCGCCAAAGTGCGTGAAGAGATCGGCCACACCCTCGAGTTGCTCGTGCAGGTTGACCGTGGTGATGCTGCGCGCCGAGCCGACGCACTGCTCGCCGTCGATGGCCATCACCAGCGTCGGCCGGTGGAAGCGCTGGGCAATGCGTCCCGCGGTCAGTCCGAGCACACCGCGATGCCACCCCTCGCCTGCCAGGATGATCACCCGTTCACCGCCGCGAACCTGCGCCAGCGCAGACTCACGCACCTGCCGTTCGATCTCCTGCCGCTCCGCGTTGAGGCGATCGAGCTCCGCGCAGAGCGACCACGCCGACTCCTCGTCCACGGCCGCGAACAATTCGATGGCCGTATTCGCCGAAGCGAGCCGCCCCGCCGCGTTGATCCGCGGCCCGATCTTGAAGCCGATATCTACCGCTCGTAGAGGCCGGCCCGCGAGGCCGAGCCGCTTGAGGAGCGCCTTCAGGCCGGTGTTGCGCACGTCCGCAAGCCCGGCCAGGCCGAGCGCCACGATCGTCCGGTTCTCGCCAACGAGCGGCGCCACGTCAGCAACCGTTCCGATAGCCGCAATCTTCAGCAGTGAATCGACGGAGAGCTTCTTGCCAGCGCGCCGCAGCAGCTCGCAGCAGAGCTTGAACGCCACACCGACGCCCGCCAGCTCCTTGAACGGATACTCACAGCCTGGCTGCTTCGGATTCAGCACCGCGGCCGCCGCGGGCAGCGTTCCGGGCGGCAGGTGGTGATCCGTAATGATGACGTCGATGCCCCGATCGAGCGCGCGCCGGACCGGCTCGACGCTGGTGATCCCGCAATCGACCGTGATCACCAGCTTCACATCGCGCTCCGCCAGCACCCGCTCCAGCACCTCCAGCTTCAGGCCGTAGCCATCCACCAGCCGGTGCGGAACGACGAAGCCGGCGTCGGCGCCGAGCGAGCGCAGCACCGTCTGCAAGAGCACGATTGACGTCACCCCATCGACGTCGTAATCGCCGTAGATGAGGATCGTCTCCTTGTCGCGAACGGCCCGCGCGATCCGCTCGCAGGCATGCTCCATCCCATGAATGGAGATCGGATCGTGCAGATCGCCGATGGCCGGCGCCACGAACCGCCGGAACTCCTCCCCATCCTGAATCCCCCGCCGCACCACCACACTGCGCAAAAGATCGTTTGCGATCGGAATCCGTGGGTTGTCGGCAGGAGGCGGGAGAATGGTCCAGGAGTCGTGGATCACGTTGCTCAAGGGTAGCAGGTGGAAGAGGGTCTACGCCTGGTAGAGCCGCGGTGTGGCTTCACCGGTCTCTCGCGTCAGCAAATTCTAACGACGATGGGTCACCGGCCCCGTGTGGTGTGGGCTTCGAGCCCACACCTCGTCTCCAGGGAACCGGGGGTGGGCTGGAAGCCCACACCACACGGCGCCACATCCCCTACCGCTCGAAAAACCCCATCCGCCGGAACTTTTTGTACCGCTCTTCCGGCAGTTGCGGGCCTTTGATCTTCATCAGCTCCCGCACGGACTTTTCGAGGAACGGGGCGAGCAGTTCGGCGGCGGCGGCCGGGTCGCTGTGGGCTCCGCCGACCGGTTCGGGGACGATCTCGTCGATGATGGCCAAGCGTTTGAGGTCCTGGGCGGTGATCTTCATTGCCGCGGCGGCGTCGGGGGCGGCTCCGGAGTTCTTCCAGAGGATCGCCGCGCAGCCTTCGGGGGAGATGACGGAGTAGACGGCGTGCTCCTGCATGAGGATACGGTCACCGACGCCGAGGGCCAGCGCGCCGCCGCTGCCACCTTCGCCGATCACGGTGACCACGATCGGGACTTCGAGTGCGGCCATCTCGCGGAGGTTCACCGCGATCGCTTCCGCCTGTCCCCGCTCCTCGGCGCCGAGGCCGGGGTAGGCGCCCTGGGTGTCGATGAAGCTGAAGATCGGCACGTTGAACTTTTCGGCCAGCTTCATGACCCGCAGCGCTTTGCGGAAGCCTTCCGGGCGCGGCTGGCCGAAGTTGCGGTAGATCTTCTCTTTGGTGTTCCGCCCCTTCTGGTGGCCGACGACGCAGCAGGGGATCCCGCGGAAGCGGGCGAAACCGGCCACGACAGCCGGATCGTCGGAGAACTTCCGGTCGCCATGGATCTCGGTCCACTCCTCGAAGAGGAGGCTGAGATAGTCGAGGGTGTACGGCCGCTGCCCGTTACGAGCGACCAGGGTCTTCTGCCACGGCGTGAGGCCGGAGTAAATCTCGCGGGAGACTTTGGTAAGCTTCTCCTGCAGGTCGGCTACTTCCGCCTGCGTCTCCGGCTCCGACTCCATCGCCGAAAGCTCTTCGATACGTCGCCGGATCCGCAGGATCGGCTCTTCGAACTGCGTCAGGTCGGCGCTCATGGCGCGTGACCCTAACAAAGAACTCTCATGCTGGCAACTGACACGGCCTCCGAGCCGCACCCACCGCACCTTCCGCATGCCGCCCATCTCGAGGCGTGGTCGCAGAACGAACGGATGCGCCACATCCCGAGCATGTCGGCGATCATCGACAAGCTCGAGCACGACATCCGCCGGCGCGTCGACCACCTCTACCACTCGTTCGCCGGACTCGACCACCACGACCCGCACCGCACCCGGCTGGAGGGAGAGTTCCGCTCCCTCTGCAAGTGGATCGATCGCGTCGGCGACATCGCCCGCCGTCCTCGGGGCCATCAGCACCCGCCCAACGATCTCGGCAGCCGGATCGGCTGGTCGTTCAGCCACGCGGTGCAGAGCCTTCACGGAGCCGACAACGAGACCTTCGGCCGCCGCCTCCCCTTCCAGACCCACGAGCGTTCGAACGCCGAGCCGCTCCGCGCCGCTCTGCTCGCCGTCATCCAGCACGTCCAGCGGCTGCAGGAGCTGATCCGCGAGATCGACCCGCGTATCGACGAGCGGCTGTACGAGGGTCTGGTCCAACTGCGCGAGCCGCTCCCCACCGAACCGTTCGCGTAGCAGCAAGGCTGTGTCGCGGAGGCCAGGCCAACCAATGGGGGTCCGGGGCCGCTGGCCCCGGCCGCCGGAGGCCTCTGGTCGTTCCCATCTGTTGGTGAAGTTAGAGAATATTGATCGGGTCGACGTCGATCGCCACCTCGACCCCTTTGAGTTTGCGCGTCAGCATCACCGCTTCGACGGCCCTTCGCAGCGCGACGCGTTGGGGGGCGCGCAGGAGGATCTGGAAGCGCCAGACGCCTTTGATGCGGGCGAGGGGGGCCGGGGCGGGGCCCTGGATGCGCGAGCCGGCCAGCGGCTGGAGCGCTTCTTCGAGGGCGCGGCCGCATTGCGAGGCGGCGCGTTCGACGTCGCTCAGCACTTCGCCACGGAAGAGGATGGCGATCATCGACGTGATGGGCGGGTAGTGAAAGGTCTTCCGGAACTGAATCTCCGCCTCGTAGAACGATTCGTAGTCGTGGCGGAGGGCGTGCTGGATGGCGTAGTGGGTCGGGAAGGCGGTCTGGATCAGCACCTTCCCGCGCAGCTCACCGCGGCCGGAGCGGCCGGCCACCTGGGTGAGGAGGTAGAAGGTCTTCTCGGCCGATCGAAAGTCGGGATAGCCGAGGATCGAGTCGGCGTTGAGCACGGCCGTCAACGTGACGTTCGGGAAGTGATGCCCCTTGCTGAGCATCTGCGTGCCGATCAGCGCGCGCGTCTCCCCTTTGCGGAAGCGGTCGAGGATGGCCACGAGCGACCCTTTGCGGCGGGTGGAGTCGCGGTCCATCACCTCCACCGAAACGTCCGGGAAATCACGGATGAAGCGCTCTTCGACCTTCTCGGTGCCGAAGCCGATCGGCTGCAGGACTTCGCCGTTGCAGAGCGCGCATTTGGCCGGCATGCGCTGCCGCGCGCCGCAGTAGTGGCAGAGCAGGACCCCTTCGCGGCGATGCACGGTCATGGTCACGCTGCAGTCCTTGCAGCGGTATTCGTAGCCGCACTCGCGGCAGAGCAGGTACGGCGCGTAGCCGCGGCGGTTCATCAGGATGATGACCTGCTCGCCGGCGTCGAAGGTCTCGCGCAGGACGGTCTTGAGCGGGCTCGAAAAGATGACGAAACCGCGGTCTTCCTTCTCCCCCCGCTCTTTGCGCAGGTCGATGATCTCGACGTCGGGGAGCGGACGCTCTTCGACGCGGGAGGCCATCCGCAGCAGCGTGTACTTGCCGCGCGCGGCGTTCTCGCGCGTCTCGAGCGACGGCGTGGCCGAGCCGAGGACCACCGGGATCTTGCGGAACTGCGCACGGACGACCGCCAGGTCGCGGGCGTTGTAGCGCGGATTCTCTTCCTGCTTGTACGCGCCGTCCCCCTCTTCGTCGACGACGATCAGGCCGAGGCGCTGGAACGGCGTGAAGAGCGCGGAGCGCGGACCGATGGCCACGTCCACTTCCCCGCGCCGCGCGCGCCACCACTGGTCGTACCGTTCGCTCGCGGAGAGGTTGCTGTGCAGGATGGCGATCCGCTCGCCGAAGCGTTCCTTGAGCCGCGAGGCGAAGACCGGCGTGAGCGAGATCTCCGGCACGAGCAGCAGCGCCTGTTCCCCCCTCTTCACACAGGCGCGCATCAACTCGATGTACACCTCGGTCTTGCCGCTGCCGGTGACGCCTTCCAGAAGAAATGGCGCGAAGGTGCCGAGCGACTTTTCGACTTCGGCGATCGCCGCGCGCTGCTCGACGGAGTAGCGGATCTCCCCCGCCTGCGCCTCGCCGAGGCCGGCCAGAAAGGCGTCGAGGGTGTGACGGCGCGGACGGCGCTCGATCCGGACGATCCCCTTCTTCACCAGCGCGCCGAGGACCGCCGCGCTGACGCCGGCGTGCTCCAGCGCGCGCACCGAGGCTTCGCCGCCGCGCTCGGCGAGGAGATCGGCTGCCCCCTGCTGCTTCGGCGTGAGGCCGTCCGGCGCCGTTTCGAGCACGACGAAGCGGTCGTAGCGGACCCCCTCCGCGTCTTTCAGTTTGTCGCCGACGCTGATGATGCCGGCGTCGCGGAGGCGCTCGACCGCGGAGCGCGGCACCTTCATCTCTTCGAAGAGCGCCGCCAGCGGCATGGCCCGGTTCGCGAGCTGCTCGACGATCTTCAGGTCGCTCTCGAGGATGCGCTTGTCGGCGAGCGCCTGCTCGATGAGATCGGCGTCGCCGGTGAGCATCGCCTGCCGTTTGCCCCGCCTGGCCATGTTGGCCGGCAGCGCGACCCGGAGCATCTCGCCGAGCGGCGCGATGTAGTACTCGGCGGCCCACTGGCAGAGCTGAATGACCTCCGGAATCAGCGCCGGCTCTTCGTCGTCGAGGACCGCCCGGATCGGCCGGATCTTCGTCTCCGGCGGCGCTTCATCGACCAGACCGACCACGAAGCCGGTCGTCAGCTTCGGCCCGAGCGGCACCTCCACGCGCGACCCGAGCCGCACGCCGTCGCGAAGCTCGTCGGGAATGGCGTAGGTGTAGGTCCCGTGGAGAGCCACCGGGAGCGCGATCTGAGCAAACATGGGTTGTTAGTTCATCCCGAGCGAAGCGAGGGATCTTTGGTGCCATCGCGCCGGCTTCGAATCAGGCATGGCGCGGTGGCACCGGAGATCCCTCCCTGCGGTCGGGATAAAGTGAGTCAGAACGCGATCCCCAGCTCCCCCATCACCTTCTTCATGTCGCTCCAGACGTCCTTTTTCGCGGTCGGGTTCCGGAGCAGATACGCAGGGTGATAGGTGGGCATGAGGCGGACGCCTTCGTAGTCGAGCCAGTTGCCGCGTACGGCGGTGATGGCGTAGCTGCGGCCGGTCAGGCTCTGGAGGCTGAAGCGGCCGAGGGTGACGATGACTTTCGGGCGAATGAGCTCGACCTGCTTGCGGATGTAGGGGCGGCAGGCCTCGAGCTCGTCCGGCTCCGGGTTGCGGTTCTCCGGCGGGCGGCATTTGATGACGTTGGCGATGTAGACGTCGTCGCGGGTCAGCTTCATCGCTTTGATGATGTCGGTCAGCAGCTGCCCGGCGCGGCCGACGAACGGCTCGCCCTGCACGTCCTCATCGTGGCCCGGCGCCTCGCCGACGAACATCAGGTCGGCGTTCTCATTGCCGGCGCCGAAGACAACGTTCTTGCGGGTGGCGGCCAGGCGGCAGGCGGTGCAGTCGAGGGCGAACGGACGGAGCTCGCCGAGGGTCACGCAGGTCGCGGGTGAGCCGCTGGTGATGGCGGCGGCGGCGATGCGTGCTTCCGCTTCGGCGGCCGGACGGTCGTCGACCGTCTCTTCCAGCGTCGCGGCGGCGCCATGATGCCCCTGGCCGGCGAAGGCGGCTTTCGGGGTCAGATCGAGGTGGGTGAACCCGAGCTCGCGCAGGTACGCCAGCTCGCGCAGGACGTCGTCATGCATGGCCGCGATTATCGTCTATACTCGCCGCGGTCCAAACCTTATCTACAACAGGGAGAGAACGTTACCCACCATGAAGAAACTGACGACGCTCACGCTCGCCGCGCTTCTGCTCTGCGCTGCCACGCCCGCTTTTGCCGCGGACGCCACGGTCAAGGTCATCAACCAGAGCAAGTGGGAGATCCACCACCTCTACCTGTCGTCTTCGGAAGAGGACACCTGGGGCCCGGACCAGCTCGAGGATGAAGTGCTGGCCAAGGGCGACTCCCTGACCCTGAGCGGCATCCCCTGCGACGACTACGACATCAAAGTGGTCGACGAAGACGGCGACGAATGCATCATCGAAGCGGTCTCCCTCTGCAAGGACAACTCGTACTGGAAGATCACCGACAAGGATCTGCTGGAGTGCGAGGGGTACGAGTAGCGCGGCAGTTCCGAGCAACGTCCCGGGATGGTGCTCCTCATTCACTTTGAGTTCCGAGCACCATCCCGGGATGGTGTTCCCGACTCAATTCGAGGTCCGAGGACCATCCCGGGATGGTGCTCCCGACTCAATTTGAGGTCCGAGGACCATCCCGGGATGGTGCGCCCGACTCAATTTGAGGTCCGAGCACAATCCCGGGATGGTGCTCCTGACTCGATTTGAGGTCCGAGCACAATCCCGGGATGGTGCTCCTGACTCAATTTGAGGTCCGAGCACAATCCCGGGATGGTGCGCCTGACTCAATTTGAGGTCCGGGCGACGTCCCGGGGTGCTGCGCCTCACTCAATTTGAAGCGAGACGATCTCCCGGTGTGGTGTGGGCTTCCAGCCCACCTCTCGTCTCAGAGCCGCGCCACGATCAGATCGAGGATCCGGTTGGCGACCGTTGCCTTCGACGACCTGGCGATGCGCGTCGTGACTCCGTCGCGAGCGATCACCAGCACCTCGTTCTCGTCAACGTCGAAGCCGATGGTGCGGTCGCCGACGTCGTTGGCCACGATCAGATCGGCCCCCTTGCGCTGCAGCTTCTCGCGGGCGTTCTCCTCCACCGCATCGGTCTCCGCGGCAAAGGCGACGATGAAGGGACGCGGGGTGACGCCGCTGACGGCGCTGAGGATGTCGGGGTTCTTGCGCAGGGTCAGCGTCAGTTCGTCCGTGCCTGCCTGTTTCTTGATCTTCCGATCGGCGACGACGCTCGGCGCGAAATCGGCCACGGCCGCCGCTTTGATGACGATCTGATTCCGCGGAGCGGCATCGAGCACGGCGCGGTGCATCTCTTCGGCGGTCATGACCCGGGTGATCGAGACGCCGGCGGGAGCGATCAGCGAGGTCGGTCCGCTGACCAGGGTGACGTTCGCGCCGCGGCGCCGGGCTGCTTCGGCGATCGCGTAGCCCATCTTCCCGGAGGAGCGATTGGAGATGTAGCGCACCGGATCGATCGGCTCGCGGGTCGGGCCGGCGGTGACGAGGACGTTCCGTCCCTCCAGATCGCGCGCCACGAAATGCGCCTGTACGATCGCGACGAGATCCGGCACGTCCGGCATCTTCCCCGCCCCTTCGTCGCCGCAGGCAAGCAGGCCGTTCACCGGCTCGATGATGCCGACGCCGCGCGCGCGCAGCGTGGCGATGTTCGCCTGGACGGTCGGGTGGCCGAGCATAAAGGTGTTCATCGCCGGCGCGACCAGCACCTCGGCGCGATGGGCCAGCGCGTACGTGGTCAGGGCGTCATCGGCCAGGCCGGCGGTCAGTTTGGCGAGGATATTCGCGGTAGCGGGGGCGATGAGGAGGAGGCCGGCCCAGCGGGCCAGCTCGATGTGATCGACTCCGCCGTGACCGGGGTCGCCCCACTGATCAACGATCACGCCGTGGTTCGAGACCGCGGCGAGGGAGAGGGGCGAGACGAACCGCGCGGCGTTCGGTGTAAGGATCACCCGAACGTCCGCGCCGATGTCGCGCAGGCGGCGCACCAGCTCCGGCGTCTTGTACGCCGCGATGCCGCCCGAAACACCGAGAACGATGTTCATGTGTGGGAGCTGCTCACGCCAGATGCTCAGCTGCTCAGCTGTTCAGCTACTCAGGCCGGGCATGCGGCGCTCGCCGCCTGAACAGCTGTGTGGCTGAGCAGCTGTGCAGCTGCAGTCTTCTACTCCGCCGTCTCGAGCGACGTCGTCTCTTCGGCCGGCGGCGTGAGCTGCCACTTCACCTGATTGCGTTCGACTTCTTCCATCGCCACGCGGGTCGGCTTGAAGTGCTTGCTGCGGGTGCGCGGCTGCGCGCCCTGGATCAGTTGCTCGGCTCTCTTGGAGACGAGCAGGACGTAGCGGAACTTACTGTCAATTCCTTCGGGCAGTCCTTCCATTACGTTCCTCCTCTTGGAAACGCTCGGCCATCTGTGCGATGGCTTCGAGTGCGGTCTTGGTCTGTAGTTTCTTGGCGATGATGGCCGCCTTCAGGCATTCGGCGGCCACTCCGAGATTGTCGTTGATGATGACGTATCGGTAGAAGTCCTTCCCCTCGTTGATCTCCGCGATCGCTTTGCGCAGCCGCAGGTCGATCTCGTCGTCGCTGTTCAGCCCGCGGCGGCGCAGCCGCTGTTCGAGCTCTTCGAGCGAAGGGGGAAAGATGAAGACGCTGAGCGATCGCGCCTGGAGGTCGGTGTCCTCGGCGATCTGCTTGGCGCCCTGATAATCGATGTCAAGGATCACATCCTGCCCATCTCGCAGACGTTGCTGCACTTCCAGGCGGGAAGTACCGTAGTAGTGGGCGTGAACGTGGGCATGTTCGAGAAATTCCCCGCGGCGGACCATCTCCTCGAACGTCTCCTGCGAGACGTAGTGGTAGTTGATGCCGTCGGCCTCCCCGATGCGCGGCTTGCGGGTGGTGTGGGAGACGGAGAAATAGAGCTTGATGCCGAGGTCGGCGAGCTCGCCGCGGACGCGCTCGATGAGGGTGGTCTTCCCTGCTCCCGACGGACCGGAGACGATGAAGAGCGTCCCGTCCGCGTGGAAGTTATTCGACATTCTGCACCTGCTCGCGGATTCGCTCGACCTCAGTCTTCAATTCTACAACCAGCATGCGGATGGCCGCCGAACGCGATTTCGAGCCCATGGTGTTGATCTCGCGGACCATCTCCTGGGTGATGAAGTCGAGCTTCTTGCCGGCCGCTTCCTTGCCGTCGACCACTTTCTCGAGCTGTTCGACGTGATGCGCCAGCCGGGTCAGCTCCTCGGCGATGTCCCCCTTCTCGACCATCATCACCACTTCCTGGGCGATCCGCTCCTGCGGCACTTCGACGCCGGCCGCTTTCGCGATCTCCTGGACCCGCTGCTGATAGCTCGCCAGCAGCTCGTCGCGCACTTCGTCGCGGTGGCCGGAGAGCCGGTCGCGCAGCTCGCGGATGCTCTTCGAGCGCGCGCTGATGTCGGTGCGCAGCGACTCCCCTTCTCTGGCGCGCATGGCGGTCATCTGCGAAAAGGCGTCGCGCACGATGGCCGTCAGCGCTTCGCGCTCCTCGTCGACGATCTCCGCGTCGACCGCTTCGACCTGCAGAAGATCGGGCACGCGCATCAGATCGCTACCGGTGAGCGACGAGCCGAGTCCGAGCTCGTCGGCGATCAGGCGCAGCTGCGGGATGACGGCGTTCGCGATCTGGGTATTGATCCGGACGCTGTACTCCGGCTGCTGCGTCCGCTGGATGCGCACGCTGAGGTCGACCTTGCCGCGCGAGAAGAACTCGCTGGCCAGAGCGCGCAGCGGCGCCTCCATGTCCCACATGTATTCAGGAAGGCGCACCGACAGCTCGAGGAAGCGGTGGTTGACGCTCTTGGTCGTCACGGTCGCAAAGTAGCGCGCGGAAAGCGCGCCGGAGGCGCGGCCGAAGCCGGTCATGGATGTGATCATCGTTCTCTCATTAAGCGCTCGGCTTGCTCCACCAGCGCATTCATCGATTGTTCGAGTTGCAGCCGATACGGCTCGATCTCCGCGCGGCGCGGCACGACGATCGGCTCGCCGTACACATAGACCGCCGGCGTGAACGGCCACGGCACGACCATCCGGTCCCAGGAGGCGATCAGCTTGCGCCGCTTTGCAGCGAACGCGAGCGGGATGATCGGCAGCCCGGTCGCCTGTGCTGCGTAAATCACGCCGTCTTTGGCGAGACGCGGCGGACCTTTCGGTCCATCGGGGGTGAAGACGATGTTGCTGCCCGCCTTGGCATTGCGGATCAGGCCGCGCAGCGCCTCGCTGGCCCCTTTGTTCGACGAGCCGCGCACCGCCTGTACGCCGTACCACTGGTACGCGCCGACGATCAGCTCGCCGTCGCGCGAACGCGAGCTCATCACAGTGATCGGCCGGCGGTATTTCGAGTAGAGCATGACCAGCAGGTGGGCGTGCCAGAAGGAGAGGATGTACTGCGGCGTCCGCTCCATCACCTCGGCGTTTACATGCTCGGCGCGGACGGTTTTGTTGATGGCGAAGATGATCGTCGCCGCGAGGAGGCCGATCACTCGTCTCAAACGATCGCCTCATCAACGTTCTTCAAGCGACGACCTCGTCGTCGACGAATTGCAGGTCGTACAGCTTGCGGTAGATCCCGCGCCGCGCGAGCAGCTCGTCGTGCGTGCCGATCTCCACGATCTGACCCTTTTCCAGCACCACGATCTTGTGCGCGCTGCGGATGGTGGAGAGGCGATGCGCGATGACCAGCGTCGTCCGCCCCTGCATCAGGTTGTTGAGCGCCTGCTGGACGAGCCGTTCCGACTCGGTGTCGAGCGCCGACGTCGCCTCGTCGAGGATCAGGATCGGCGGATCTTTGAACAGCGCGCGGGCGATGGCCAGCCGCTGCCGCTGACCGCCGGAGAGCAGCACGCCACTCTCCCCGATCTCGGTGTCGTAGCCCTGCGGCAGGTTGCTGATGAACTCGTGCGCGTTGGCGGCTTTCGCGGCGGCGATGACTTCCTCGTCCGAGACGTTGTCGCGGCCGTAGGCGATGTTGTTGCGCACGGTGTCGTTGAAGAGGATGACCTCCTGTGTGACGAACCCCATCAGCGTGCGCAGCGAGTGCAGCGTGACGTCGCGGATGTCGTGGCCGTCGACGGTGATGCGCCCGGCGTTCACGTCGTAAAAGCGCGGCAGGAGGTTGACCACCGTCGACTTGCCGGCGCCGCTGCCGCCGACCAGCGCCACGATCTCGCCGGGTGCGACGTGGATGTCGACGTCGCGCAGCACCGGCTGTTCTTTGTAGGCGAACGAGACGTGCTCGTAGCGCACGCCGCTCCCGACGCCGCTCAGCACCTTCGCGTTCGGCTTTTCTTTGACCTCGTTGTCGACGTCGAGCATCGAGAAGACCCGCTCGGCCGCGGACAGCGCGGTGTTGAGCGAGAGGTTGACCTTGTTCAGCTTCTTGACCGGCGCGTACATCGCGGCCAGGGCGGCCAGAAAGCTGATGAACTGTCCGGTGGTCAGCGTCCCGGCGGCAATGCGGCGGTGCGCGTAGAGAAAGAGCGCGATCATGCAGAGGCCGGCCAGCAGCTCCATGACCGGTGAGGTCAGCGCCTGCACGCGTTGCGCGCTGAGGTTCCAGCCGAGGTGCTTGCGGGTGGCTTCGCGGAAGCGCTTGATCTCGAACGGCTCCATCGTGAACGCCTTCACGATGCGCACGCCGCGGATCGTCTCCTCGAGGATCGTCGCGATCTCCGCCATCCGCTCCTGCGAGCGATGCGTGGTGCGGCGGAGGCGCTTGCCGAACTGCACGACCGGGATGACGATCACCGGCGCGACCACCATGCTGATGATGGCCAGCTCTGTATTGGAGATGAAGATGAAGACCAGCAGGCCGAGGAGCGTCACCGACTCCTGCAGCAGATCACCCATGCGGGTCGAGACCGCGGCCTGAATGGCGTCGGCGTCGCTGACGACGCGCGAGACCATCTCCCCCGTGGCCCGCTCGGTGAAAAAGCGATGGCTCTGGTGGATGATCCGTTCGTAGAGCTGATTGCGGAGGTCGCGGACGGTGGAGAGTCCGACCTTCTGAAACGAATACTCCGAGAAGAACGAGGTAAAGGCGCGCAGCACGAAGACGATCAGCAGGACCGTCAGGACGCGTTTCCATTTCTCCGCCGGATTGCCGTTCCACCACTCGTTCCAGGCGCGGGAGGTGCTGTCGAACGCGTTGATGAGCGCGCCGCGTTTCCCCTCCGGCTGATCGCGCCGCAGGATCGAATCGAGCACCGCCGCCTTCGTGTCGTCCGGCTTGGCCTGCTGCTGCACCGAGCGCGCCGCCGCCGGTGGCATCAGCACCTCGTCGATCAGCGGCCGGATCATCACCATCAATACCGTCTGCGTCGCGGCAAAGACGATCATCGAGGCGAAGGCGAGAATCGCCCACCCTTTGTACTTGCCGAGGTATCCGTAGAGACGGCTGAGGACTTTCATTCGTTTTCAGCGATTCAGCTTCTCAGCTGTTCAGCTGTTCAGGCTGCGAGCGCGGAACCGCACCGCCTGAATCGCTGAGCAGCCGAGAAGCTGAGCAGCTACGTCGTCATCATTTCATGAACCACGCGCGCGGCGCGCTCGGCCGTGCCGGGTTCACCGAGCTTTTCCCGGATCGCGAGCAGTTCCGCCCGCACGTGGTCGTAGTGTGCCGGCTCGACGAGCGTGCGCACTTCCTCGGCGATCCGCGCGCCGTTGACGTCGCCCTGGATCAGCTCCGGCACGACCCGTTTGCCGGCCACGATGTTCACCAGCGAAAAGTGCGGCAGTTTCACCAGGCGCCGCGCCAGCAGATACGTCGCGCGGCTGAGGCGGTACATCACCACCACCGGCGTGCCGAGGAGCGCCGCTTCGAGCGTGGCCGTCCCGGAGGACGACAGCGCCACGTCGGCGGCAGCCACCCCTTCGCCGCCGTCGTGCGGGAGGATCGGTACGTCTACGCCGGCCTGCTTCATGATCGCTTCCAGGTAGTCGTGTTCGATGGTCGGGGCCTGGATCAGGTACGGCTCGACGTCGCGCTCGCGGCGGAGGATCTGCACCGCCTCGAGCATCGGCGGCAGCAGCGTCTCGACCTCGTGCCGTCGCGAGCCGGGCAACAGGGCGATGCGCAGCCGATCGAGCTTGCGCTCCGAGCGGCGAACGCCGCTCAGCTGCTCGACCAGCGGATGACCGACGTACGTCACCGGCACGTCGTGCTTCCGGTAGAACTCCTCCTCGAAGGGGAAGATCACCAGCATGTGGTCGACGTATCTGGCGATGTGCCGCACGCGCCCGGAGCGCCACGCCCAGAGCTGCGGTGAGATGTAGTAGATGACGCGCAGGCCGAGCTCTTTGCAGCGCCGCGCCACGCGCAGGTTGAAGTCCGGATAGTCGACCAGCAGCACCGCGTCCGGACGCTCCGCTTCGATGCGCGCGATCAGATCCGAGAAGGCGCGGCGGAACATCGGCAGGTGGCGGATCACGTTGAAGAGGCCGACGATCCCCATCTCGCTGGCGTGCTTGAGCAGCAGCGTTCCTTCGCGCGCGAGGAGATCGCCCCCGATCCCGAACGACGTCAGCCCCGGCGCGAGCTTCTTCAGCTCGCGCACGACCTCCGACGCATGCAGATCGCCGGACGCTTCTCCGGCAACGACAGCCAGTTTCATCATCGCGGGAACGGGAACATCGCCCACCCGATCGCAATGCCACCGAAGAAGAGCGAACAGAAAATCACCAGGAAGGTGCGGATGCGATCGCGCCGCTCGTGTTTCCAGAGCAGCGAAAAGAAGAGCGCCACGGCCAGGGCGTAGATGAACATCAGACCGACGTGCGAGCGGAAGAAGCTCACTCCTTCCTCCCCTGGGCGATGTCGTAGCAGTCGATCACCAGCAGCAGATTCATGAGCCCCGCGGAGAGGGTGAACATCGTCCCGTACTCGAACGTGCTCGCGATCACCTTGCCGTACGGTCCGGTCATCGTGGCGATGAAGTAGACCAGTCCCGAGCCGAGCGATCCGAGTGTGGCGAGCTGCCTGAGCAGCTGCCGCTGGCTGTCGGCGAACGTGTAGATGCTGCCGTCGATGGCGATGCCGACGATGAAGAGCGTCACGACGATGGCGAAGAAGGCGGCACCGCGCGCGCGGCGGCCGAGGAACAGATGACCGGCGCCGGGGACGAGATACGCCAGAATCATGGCGATCAGCGGGCGCTGATTCATCCTCTGGCCAGCTCCGTGAACCTCGGCTGGAGCTTCTCGAACGTCACATCGAGCTCCTCCGGCACGATCCGCGTCTGCGCGGTCACGGTCATGAAATTCGAGTCGCCGCTCCACCGCGGCACGATGTGCATGTGGTAGTGATCGGCGACGCCCGCTCCTGCCACCGTGCCGAAATTCATCCCGACGTTGAAGCCGTCCGGGTGATAGATGTCGGAGAGGATGCGCTGCGCCTCGGCCGTCAAGCGGATCAGCGACCCCAGCGCAGCGTTGGTCGACTCGAAGAGCCGCGCCTCGTGCGCGATCGGCGCGATCATCAGATGGCCGTTGGTGTAGGGGTAGCGGTTCAGCATCACCAGCGCTTCGTCGTTGCGATACAGCGTCAGCGTGGAACGGCGGTCGTCCGCCTCGGCGGCGATACAGAAGATGCAGCCGGCGGGGGTGCCGGTCTTCGGGGCGGTCAAGTAGGGATACCTCCAGGGGGTGAAGAGAATCTCCATGGCGCCGTTATTCGGCCGCCACCGGCTCCGCGTTCTGCTGATCGCCCTCGCCGAGAGACTTGTTGATCAGCTCCTTCAGCTCCTTGCCCGGCTTGAAGTACGGGATCTTCTTGGACGGCACTTCGACCTTCTCGCCGGTCTTCGGATTGCGTCCGGTGCGCGACTTGCGGCTGCGGAGCCGGAAGCTGCCGAAGCCGCGGAGCTCGATCTTCTGGCCGGAGCGGAGGGAGTCGACGATCGAATCGAAGACGATGTTGACGATCATCTCCGCCTGCTTCTTCGTCAACTGGACGACACGCGCCACCTCGTCCACGAGCTCGGCCTTGGTCATCACGCCATGCGCGCCGCTCTCGCTCTCGACTTCGAGCTCCTCGTCATCGAGCTCATCGTCTTCCAGCTCGTCCTCGAGCTCGCCGATCTCGTCGTGGTCATCCCTAGGCTGATCCAAGATTCCCTCCTCCTCTACCACTTGTACAGGAACTTCGGGACCCTGCGGCTGATGATGCGCTCGAGGATGGCCTCCCCTTCGCCGCTGCTGGTGAGGAGGTCGAACAGCGTCCCCTCCTCCCGTTTCGGCCAGACGCGATCCGGCGTGCCGTCGATGCCGGCCAGCTTGCCCGCCGCACGGACGGCGTCATCAATGCTTCCCAGCTCGTCGACGAGCTTCAGCCGGAGCGCTTCTTCACCGGTAAAGACACGGCCGTCCGCGACGCGGGCGACCTCTTCCTGCTTGATCTTCCCCGCGCGCCCCTGCGCCACGTCGCGCACGAACTGCGTGTGAAGCTGGGTGACGATGCTCTGGAAGTACTGCCGCTCGGCGTCGGTCATCTGCCGGTACGGCGAGCCGGCATCTTTCAATGCGCCGCTCGTGATCGTCTCCGGATTCAGCTTCGCCCAGCGCACCAGGTCCTTCATGTCGAACCACTGCATGATCACGCCGATCGAGCCGGTGATCGAACCGGGATTCGCCACGATCCGCTCGCACGCTGCGGCGATGTAGAAACCGCCCGAGGCCGCGACGCTGTCGAGCGAGGCCACGATCGGCTTGCCGGAGTCCTTGCGCACGCGGCGGATCGCGGAGTAGATCTCCTGTGACGGCGCGATCGCCCCGCCGGGGCTGTTGATGCGGACGACGATCGCTTTGATCGTGTCGTTCTTCTCGTACTTGTGGAGGAGGTCGAGCGTCTCGCGCCCGTCGAGGATCTCCCCCTCGATCGGAAGGATGGCCACCTTCTGATCGCTGAGCGAGAACTCGCCGGTCTCGTCGCCCGATACCGCCGCGATCATCATGGCCAGGAACAGCATCCCGAGAAAGACCACCAGGCAGCCGCTGAACGCGCCGAAGAGGAATGCGCCGACGCGCGACTTCTTCGGCGGAACGGGCGGAGGAGCCTGCGGCGCCGCGTACCGCGGCGGCAGCGGCGGCGGAGCCGGAGCCCGAAGGGGTTCTTCCGGCGCCGCTGTCACGGGATCGATCTCGGACATCGCTTGCGCTCTTAAGCCGGCGGCTCGCCGGAGCCGCTCGGAGTGGTGCCACCGCCTTCGTCCCCGACCGTCGGAGCGACGTCCTGGGAAGCCGCTCCGTGGGCGACCGGCTCTTCGTGCACGGCGTCGCCATGGGCCACGTCATCGTGGGCCGCCTCTTCGTGGTGGCCACCTTCCTGGCCGCCGGCGAACTGCGCGCGCTCCTCTTCCGTCAGCGTCTCGACGTCGCGCGTGGTCAGGCCGATCTTCCGCTCGACCGCGTCGATCTTGATGATCCGCGCGCGCATCGGCTCACCGGGGTGAAAGCTCTTGTCGAGCTTCTGCCGCGTGTCGCGCTGCACTTCCGAAACGTGCGCCAGCCCTTCCACGCCATCCGCGAGACGGATGAAGAGCCCAAAGTCGGTGATCTTGGAGATGATGCCGATCACCTCGTCGCCGATCTGGTGCTGCTTGGCGAAGGTGTCCCACTCGTTCGGGAGGAACTCGCGGATCGAGAGAGAAAGGCGCTGGTTGTCGCCGTCGACGTTGATCACGCGCGCCTTCACCACCTCGCCCTTCTTCAGCACTTCGCTGGGGTGCTTGAGGCGGCGGTGCCAGGCCATGTCGGAGATGTGAATGAGGCCGTCGATCCCCTCTTCCACTTCGACGAACGCGCCAAAGTCGGTGAGGTTGCGGACCCGCCCTTCGATCACGGTGCCGACCGGATAGCGCTCGGCGATCGTGTCCCACGGGTTCTGTTCGAGAGCTTTCAACGACAGCGAGATGCGGCGGTTCTGAACGTTGACGTCGCTGACGACCGCTTCCACCTCGTCGCCGATGTTCAATACTTTGGCCGGGTGGCGGATCTTCTTGGTCCACGACATTTCGCTGACGTGCACCAGTCCCTCGACGCCCTCTTCGAGCTCGATGAAGGCGCCGTAATCGGTCAGCGAGACCACGCGGCCCTTGACCCGGCTGCCGAGCGGATAGCGCTCCGCGACGTCGGCCCACGGGTCGGTCGATTTCTGTTTGTAACCGAGCGAGACGCGCTCGCTGCCGGCGTCGAACTTCAGGACGATCACTTCGATCTCATCGCCGACGTTGAAGAACTCCGACGGATGATTGACGCGCCCCCAGGAGATGTCGGTGATGTGCAGGAGACCATCGACGCCGCCGAGATCGACGAAGACGCCGTAGTCGGTGATGTTCTTCACCACGCCGTGCGTGATCTCGCCTTCTTTGAGGCGGCCGAACGTCTGGGTCTTCGCCGCGGCCTGCTCGACTTCCACAATCGCGCGGCGCGAGAGGACGACGTTGCTCCGCTTCTTGTCGAACGAAACGATCTTGAAGCGCAGCTCCTGGCCGCGCATGGTGTCGAGATTCTTGATCGGCTTGGTGTCGATGAGCGAGCCCGGAAGGAAGGCTTTCACTCCGCCCACGTCGACCTGCAGTCCGCCCTTGACGCGGTCGATGACGCGGCCGGTGATCGGCTCGTCGGCCTTGAACGCGGCTTCGATGTCGTCCCAGACGCGCATGCGTGCCGCTTTTTCGCGCGACAGCATCACGTAGCCGGAGCCATCATCGAGGCGCTCGATGAAGACTTCGATCTCGTCGCCCCGTTTGACTTTGACTTCGCCTTTGAAGTCAGTCACTTCCGCGACAGGAAGAAGCCCCTCGCTCTTGTAGCCGATGTCGACCACCACATCCGACGGGGTGATCTTGACGACCTTGCCGCGGACGATCTCGCCCTCGGCCCGGGTCGGCTCGGTGTAGAGCTCCATGAGCTCTTCCATCCCGAGGTTCTCCAGATTGCTGGTGTCCGCCTGACCCGGCTTCTGGGACTTCCTGGTTTCGTCATTGGACGCCATGTACTGGAAATCTCCTCGAACGGCCCTTCCCCGCCCACTCTCCGCGACGGAAAAATCAACGTAACTTGTTGATACGTGCCGAAATCGGGAGTTTAGCCAGCGCTACTGAGTGAGTCAAGGAAGGAAGGAACAAATGGTAGTGATGAACGATGAGAGATGAGCGATGAACGTCGGCGATTTGCCCGGTTCATCTCTCATCTCTCATCGCTCATCTCTCATCTTCACGGACGCTGCTCACGATCGCCTCCACGACCTCGGCGATCGAAAGGTCCGACGTGTCCACCACCACGTACGTCTCGTCGTACGTCAGCGGCGAGTCGGCACGGGTGGAATCCTGCTGGTCGCGCTGCACCGTCTCGGCCAGCACTTTCTGGAGATCGACCGTTCCGCCCTTCGCCAGCAGCTCCTGATAGCGGCGCTGCGCGCGCACTTCCGGACGTGCGGTGAGGAAGAACTTATGCGGCGTTTCCGGAAAGACCTTCGTACCGATGTCGCGCCCTTCCAGCACTCCCCCGTTCCTGCGGCCAAGGTTCTGCTGGAGCTGCACGAGCACCCGGCGGACACCGGGGACGGCGCTGACGTGGCTCGCGGCCATGCTGATCTCCGGCGTGCGGATGAGGCTCGTCACGTCTTCGCCCGCCAGCAGCACCCGCGGCGGATCGCCCGGCAGGAACTCGATCGGCGCGCTGGCAGCGAGCTGCTCGAGCTTCTCCACGTCATCGCGCAGGTCGAGTTGCTGGCGCGTTGCCGCGAGGCCGATGGCGCGGTACATCGCGCCGGTATCGATGTGCGGGATGTTCAGCTCGTGCGCGACGAGCTTCGAGGTAGTGGTCTTGCCGACGCCGGAGGGACCGTCGATGGCGACGATGAGCGGCTGCTGCATGCGCTATCCGCGGCGCGTGGTCGTGCGCGTGCGCGTCGGCCGTCCGGTGGTGGTCATCGCCGAACGGCGTGCGGCCACGCGTCCTTCGCGTCCTCCGCCGGGCGTCGCTTTGCGCGGACCGGCACTGGGACGCGAGGTGGTCTTCGGTGCTGATGCCTTGCGCGATGGCGTCGGCTTGTTGCGAGCGGCCGGCTTTTTGCGCGTGGCAGGAGCCGCGGCGGCCGCCTGTTTCTTCGCCGCCGTCGCACGCGGCGCACGGCGCGCCTTCGGCTTCGGCATCTCCTGCATCGTCTCGAGCATCTTCACTTCGCGCTTGGTCAGCTCGCGCCACTCGCCTGCGGTCAGCGACGGATCGGCGATCGGGCCGATCGCCACGCGGCGCAACTTGGCCACCGGATGGCCGATCGCCTGGAACATCTTGCGGATCTGCCGGTTCCGTCCTTCGCGCAGCTTGACCTGGTACCAGGAGTTCCCCTCGTCCTCGCCGCGCGCGGTGCGCTTCATCTGCTCGATCTCGCAGGGGAGAGTGCGCTTGCCGTCGATGGTGATGCCGCGCTCGAGCTTCTCGATGAGCCGCTCTTCCGGAACGCCGCGCACCTTCACGTGATAGGTCTTCACCGAGCCCTGCTTCGGATCCGAGACCTTGAAGGCGAGGTCGCCGTCGTTGGTCAGCAGCACCAGCCCCTCGGAGTGGTAATCGAGGCGGCCCACCGGGTAGATGCGCTCGCGGACGCCGCGCACCAGATCGATGACCGTCTTCCGCTTCTGCGGATCCTCGAGGGTGGTCATCACTTCCTTCGGCTTGTAGAGAAGGATGTAGCGGTGCGGCTCGGCCTTCGTGATCAGCTTCCCGTCGACCTTGACGTGATCTTTGTCGGGATCGGCTTTCGTTCCGAGCTCGGTGACGACGCTGCCGTTCACCGTCACCCGTCCCTCCCGGATCATCGTCTCCGCTTCTCGACGCGACGCGAAGCCGGCGTGGGCGATGATCTTCTGCAGTCGCTCTTCCATCAGTCTTTCGGCGGTTCGTCGCCGTCACTCGATTCTAACTGAGTTTCCTCAGCAGCAACGGGCGACTCCCCTTCCTCCGTTTCGAGCGCTGCTTCGAAACTCGTGCCGCTCTCCGCTTCGGGCGTCGAGTCGATCAGCACGTCGACGTTCGCCAGCGCACTTTCTTCCTCCGGCGCGAGCGGCGTTTCCTCGCTCGGCGGGGTCGTCTCCGCCGCATTGATCGCCGCCACGAGATCGTCGTTGATCTGCTCGCCGATCAGATCGCCGAACTCCTCGAGCCGCGGCAGATCGCGAATGTCGTTGAGCCCGAAGTGGACGAGAAACTCTTTCGTGGTGCGGTAGAGAAACGGCGAGCCGACCACGTTCTTGCGTCCCGACACGCGGATCATCCGCCGCTCCAGCAGCGTGCGCACGACGCCCGTCGAGTTCACGCCGCGGATCTCCGAGATCTCCGGAGCGGTGATCGGCTGCCGGTAGGCGACGATGGCCAGCGTCTCGAGTGCTGCGATGGAGAGACGGTTCTCCCCCTTCTTCGCGAAATACTTCCGCAGCACCGGATCGTGCTCCGGCCGCGAAGCCAGCCGCCATCCCCCCGCGGTCTGCTCGAGCATGAAGCCGGCGACGTGCTCGTCGTACCCGCGCTTGATCTCCTCGAGCTGCTGCGCGATCGCCTCGCGCCCCGCATCAGGAAAGTTGTCGGCCAGATCGTCGACCTTCACCGGATCGCTGCTGACGAAGAGAATCGCCTCCAGCGCGGCGCGTAGTTCACTCGCTTCCATTGCCATGTTTGTACTCACCGAACGATGAGAGATGAGCGATGAGCGATGAACCTGGCGAATCCGCCCGGCTCATCGCTCATCGCTCATCTCTCATCGCTCTCAAATTAGCTGTCGAACATCTTGAACGACTCCGGATCGACGTCGGTGCCTTTCCCGACGAGAATCTCTCCGAAGTTCCCCTTCTGCTGGAGCGTGATGCCGCCGAGGCGGACCAGCTCGAGCATGCCGAGAAAGATCGCCACCAGTTCGTTGCGGTCGCGCCCTTCGAGAAACCACTGCAGGCGAATGGGCGACTTCTCCCGCACTTTCAGGTACAGCTCGCCCATCTTCTCCGAGACCTTGTGGACAACGCGCCGGAGCTCGAGCGAGGCGGGATGGGCCTGTTTGTATCGCGTCAGCGCGGTGCGGAACGCATCCACCAGATCGAAGAGCGAGACCTCGCTCATGTCGATCTCCGTCGGCTCCTCCGCACCCGGCAGCGGCGCCTGTGGCCGCGACCAGACTCCCATGCGCAGCACGTCGAGCTCCGCGAAGGTCTCGGCCACCGCCTTGAAGCGCTGGTAGTCGACCAGCCGGTCGACGAGCTCCTTGCGCGGATCCTCGATCGCCTCATCGCCATCGTCCTCGCGCGGCAGCAGCATCTTCGACTTGATGTGAATCAGCAGCGCCGCCATGTAGATGTAGTCGGCGGCGATGTCGAGGTCGAGCGACTGCATCGCGTCGAGGTAGGTGTTGTACTGCTCGGTCACGAGCACGATCGGGATGTCGTAGACGTCGATCTCGTGCTTCTTGATCAGATGGAGCAGCAGATCGAGCGGCCCGTGGAACGTCCCGACCGAGATCTTGTACGCCGACTCGTCGCGATCCGACTCACCGGGCATCGGTACGGCGGCAGTCTGCTCCGGCGCCGCGTCGCCCTCGGGGGCGACCGCCTCCGGCTCCACAGCTTCGCCGTCTTCGATAGCTTCGCTGGTCTCGACCACGTTGTCCCGTTCGTCCGCCATCATCGCAGCTCGGGAAAATCGATCTTCATCGCGTCACGGACGAGTTGCAGCGTCTCGCCGGTCCGCTCGCGCGCCTTCTGCTGCCCCGCGCGCAGCACATCCCAGACGATCGACGGATCGCGCTGGATCGCCTCGCGGCGCTCGCGGATCGGCCGCAGCTGCTCGATCATGATGTCGGCCAGCAGCTTCTTGTCCTGCACGCATCCAATCTGCGCCGTCCGGCATTCGTGGTCCACCCGGCTGATGGTCGCCTCGTCCGAAAAAAGCTTGTGGAACTGGAAGAGGTTGCAGATGTCGGGATTGCCCGGATCGGTGCGCCGGACGCGGTTCGGGTCGGTGAACATGGTCGAGACCAGCGTCCGGATCTGATCCGCCGAGGCCGTCAGCCCGATGGTGTTGCCATACGACTTCGACATCTTCCGCCCATCCAGCCCCGGCACCTTCGGCGTGGCGGTGAAGAGCGCCTGCGGCTCGGGGAAAACCTCGCCGTAGAAGTTGTTGAAACGGCGCACGATCTCCCGCGAGATCTCCAGGTGCGACGCCTGATCCTCACCGACGGGGACGTACGCCGCGCGGTACACGATGATGTCGGCGGTCTGCAGCAGCGGGTAACCGAGGAACCCGTAGGTATTGAGGTCCTTGTCCTCGATCTGCGCCTGCTGATCCTTGAAGGTCGGCACCCGCTCGAGCCACGGCAGCGGCGTGACCATCGAGAGCAGCAGATGCAGCTCCGCATGCTCCTTCACCTGCGACTGCACGAAGATCGTGCACTTTTCGGGATCGAGCCCCGCCGCCAGCCAGTCCGCCACCGCATCGAACGTCGCCTGCCGCACGTTCGAAGGATCGGCATAGTCCGACGTCAGCGCATGCCAGTCCGCCACCATGTAAAAGCATGGATACCGCTCCTGGAGGCCAACCCAGTTGCGCACCGCGCCGAAGTAGTTGCCGAGATGCACCCGGCCCGTCGGCCGAAGCCCGCTGAGAACGTACTGAGGAGATGGATTCAAGGTCGACTCACGCTAGGGGGTTGAAAATGACGGCGCAGTCTACCAGAGGCGTATGGGGGCAGGCGCGAAGCGAACGCTCAGCTACTTGACCCGCCCCCACACACCCGCGCATCGAGTCGTCACGGCGGTCGAGCGAGGAAGATCCACCACTTCTGCACGCATGCACGTCAAATAATGCCCCTATCAGCCATGCGACCGGTTCTTCATCATCGCGATGCAGCTCAAAGGAGACCGAATGAAACCGAATGGCATGGCAAACCTCTTCGCACTCGCCGCGGCCCTGCTTCTCTGCGGCTCCACACTCTTCGCCGCCGACGCGCCGGGGCGGCGGCTCAACCCGCTCGAAGCGCAGTTCGCGCAGATCGAGGCGAACGCTCCCGGCTTCGCGGGGTGGTACTTCGACAAAGACGGGAACGCCGTCGTCCGCGTGACGGAGAACGGCAGGAAAGCCGAGGCGCTGGAGCGCGTCGGCCGCATCCTCGATGCGCGCGTGCAGTCGGGCCGCGGCAGGGCCGCCGCACAGAAGGGCCGCCGGCAGCTCACCGTGCAGCCGGCGCGCTACTCCTTCTCGGAACTCGCGCGCTTCCGCGGCATCATCAGCTCGAACCTCCCCGAAGGAGCGCATTCGATCGACCTGGACGAGGTGAACAACACCGTCACGGTCGGCGTGGCTGACGAGCACGCGGTCCAGCGTTTCCGCGGTGTCGCCGCTCGGCTTGGCCTTCCGGCGGCCGCGCTGCGCGTCGAAGTCACGCCAAAGCCGCAGGCGCGCACCACGCTGCGTGACTACCAGCGGCCGGTCGCAGGCGGCGTGCAGACCAACTTCACCGGCAACTATTCCTGCACGGTCGGCATCAACGCTCGCTGGGACGCCGATACGAACTACGCCGGCTTCATCACGGCCTCGCACTGCTCCACGGCACCGTTCGCCGGTGCCAGCACCACGTTCTATCAGCCGACCGTCAGCACGATGTACGACATCGCCAACGAGTGGGACAACCCGTTGCCGTCGACGACGCTGGGCGGCTGCGCTTCCGGCCGGTCGTGCCGGTGGTCGGACACGCTCTTCGCGATTTACTTCAGCACTGAGCGCTCATCGGCCAACGCGCTCAACACCATTGCAGAGACGTCGTGGTGGAGCTACGGCTCCGCCGGCTCGATCACCGAGACCAACGACTACCTCACCATCACCGGCGAGGTCCCGAGCACACCGACGAACGAGTGGCTCGACAAGATCGGGCGAACCACCGGCTGGACGTATGGAACGGTGCAGAGCACCTGCGTCGATCTCTGGAGCGGCCATTACGACTCCTCGAGCCGGCAGATCTGGCTGCTCTGCAACGAGGTCACGGACATCTACTCAGAGCCCGGCGACAGCGGCTCGCCCATCTTCAAGTGGCTCAACGAGGATGAAGTCGAGTGGGCGGGCATCCTCTGGGGCGGCCCCTACGGCGACTGGGACACGACTTATCACGCCAGCAACTGGAACGTGCAGGCCGACCTGGTCGGCTACGACTTCTACTATTAGGACGCGGGACTGGGCTGCAGGAACCGTGTCCGGCACGGGTAGCAGGCGTGGCGCGCTCGACGATCACGAGCGCGCCACGATGCGGGATTGCCTGCGATTTACGCGCCGGCCAGCGATCAGTGACCGATGACGAAGTAGCCTGCAGGTGACGGGCACTGCGCGAGCGCGGCAGCCGCTTGCGAGTTGACGGAGGCGATGTCGCGCGCGCTCGCGCTCTTCGGGACGACCGTGGTGAGACAGGTGTGCGTAGCCCCATCGGCCGCGGTGATGACGATGAGGTAGACGCGGCCGTCGCCAGTGCCGGCGCGTTCCGCGCGCAGAAGTAGAGATCCCGCGGCGTCCCGTTCGCCGGCATCGTCTTCGTCGCTGTAGACGATCAGGGTCGTCGTCGCGTCGCGGATCAGCCCGACGTCCACCATGTTGTGATTCGGAGGCCACAGTGCGTTGACCGATGTGGACGGCGTGACCGGCGGCGGCACGCGGGTGAGTTGGGCCGTGATCATCACGTCGATGGGATACTCCGGGTAATGATCGTGTTCCGGTCCAGTCGGGAAGATGAGTGTCAGGTTCATCTGGCCGTGCTCATCGATCGAGCCGTCGATTGTTACGACGAAATGAAACACTACTCCGAACGCGTCCTCCTCGGAGAACGGTATCTCGCCGTGAAACGACGCTCCGTCGACGGTTCCGGCGAAGTCGATCTCATACGGCTCCGGGCTTGCGGACGGAACACAATGAAGCGGGTTGTTCCACCAACCTGCCAATGTTGCGGAGATGGCGTCGACGTCCTGGGTGATCTCCAACTCCGCGGCGCCAACCGATGAAGTAGTCGGCGGGCACCATGGCACCACGACTTGGTTGGTCCCCACCCACTTTCCGCTCAAATCCACGGCTTGCGCGGCCGTCGCGACTACGACGAGAGCAACCGATGCGATGAAAACACGAATTCTCATGATGCGCTCCTTTACGAGACATGCAACCCGCCGTCTGCAAGAGCGCTCGCGGTCGACTCACGTATCGGATAAATAGTGCGGAACAGACGTGATTCGTTTCACCCGTTGCGGTCTCAGTCTTTGGCGGTCGCTTCGGGGACGCTCATACCGAGGAGGGTGTGGGCGAGGCGTTCGGCCTCACTCACACTTTCGGCGAGGATCGCAATGGCGAGGTCGCGCGCTTTTTCCATGAGGTCGTAGTCGCGGAGGATGTTGCCGAAGCGGAACCTTGGGAGGCCGGACTGTCTCGTGCCGAGGAATTCGCCGGGGCCGCGCGACTGGAGGTCCTGTTCGGCGACTTCGAAGCCGTCGCGGGAGCGTTCGAAGGCGGTCAGGCGGTCTTTGGCTTCGAAGGAGGCGCGTTCGTCGCGGACGAGGATGCAGTACGACTTGCGCTCTCCTCGGCCGACGCGGCCTCGCAGCTGGTGGAGCTGGGAGAGGCCGAAGCGGTCGGCGTCGATGATGAGCATGATCGAGGCGTTGGGGACGTCGATGCCGACTTCGATGACGGTGGTGGAGACGAGGATGTCGATCTCGCCGCGCTTGAAGCGCTGCATGGTCTCCTCTTTCTCGTCCGCCTTCATCCGGCCGTGGAGCATGGCCACGCGGCGATTCGGGAAGCGCTGCTGCATCGCTTCGAAGCCATGCGTGAGCGGTTTGAGGCTGGTTTTCTCCGACTCTTCGATGACCGGGTAGACGGCATAGACCTGAGCCCCTTGGGAGACCTGGGCCTCGACAAAGTCGTAGACACGGTCGAGATCGTCGGAGGAGCGGGCCGCGGTCTTGATCCGCTGACGGCCCGGCGGGAGCTCGTCGATCACCGACAGCTCGAGGTCGCCGTAGATCGCGAGCGCCAGCGAGCGCGGAATGGGGGTGGCGGTCATCACCAGGATGTCGGGGGTGGAGCCTTTGGCGAAGAGCTTCTGCCGCTGCTCCACACCAAAGCGATGCTGCTCGTCGACGATGGCCAGGCCGAGGGACTGGAAGCGGATCTTCTCCTCGAGGAGGGCGTGCGTGCCGACCACGAGCTGGATGTAGCCGTCGCGCAGACCGGCGATCAGGGTCCTGCGCTCCCCAGCTGACATGGAACCGGTGGCGCGAGCCATCACCACTGAACGGTCAACTAGTTGACGAATTCTCTGGTAGTGCTGCTCGACGAGGATCTCGGTCGGGGCGAGCAGCGCCACCTGGTGTCCGTTGCGGATCATGATCATCGCCGCGATCAGGGCGACGATGGTCTTGCCGCTGCCGACGTCCCCCTGCAGGAGGCGGTACATGGGGCGGTCGGAGCGAAGGTCGTCGGCGATTTCGCGGAGCACACGTTTCTGTGCACGAGTGAGGCGGAACGGCAGGATGCGCCGCACCTCTTCGCGCAGCTCGTCGTCGATGGAGATGACCCGCTCTTTCCTGGTGATCTCCTCGCTGGCGCGGCGGACGCGCAGGGCCAGTTGCAGGGTGAAGAACTCCTGGAGCGTGATCCGGAGGTGCGCCGGCGAGCGGCCGATCAGGAACTCCGGGGTGAGCTCGGCCGGTTGGTGGAGCTCGCGGATGGCCGAATGGAGGTCGATCACGCCGAGGCGGGAGCGGATCGGCTCCGGCAGCGGATCGGGCAAGGACGGGAGGGTCTCGAGCGCGGCCTCGATGATCCTGCGCAGCGTCTTCGGCGGAACGTTGCCGACCCTGGAGTAGATCGGGACGATGGCCCCTTCCTCCTCTTCGTCGCCCTCGAACTTTTCCCAATCGGGGCTTTCGATGACCAGCGGTCCGTGGCTGCTGCGCCGCGGGGTGCCGTAGACGGAGAGGCGATCGCCCCGCTCGAGCTGGTCGGCGAGGTAGGGCTGGTTGAACCAGATCAGCTTCACCGAGGAGGAGCCGTCGTCGAGCATCGCCTCGAAGAGCTTCATCCGCTTCATCGGCGAGACGCGGGCCTGCGCGGAGGTCAGGCGTCCGCGGAGCAGCACCGGCGTGTCGATGGAGCGCCCGAGGTCGGCGATGCGGACGGGATGGCGGCGGTCTTCGTAGCGGTACGGGAAGTAGAGGAGCAGGTCGCGAATGGTAGTCAGCCCGGCCGCGGCGAGTGCCGCCGCGCGGCCGGGGCCGACACCTTTGACGTACTGAAGCTCGAGATCGGTCGCGATCACGCTGCGGGCAATTGTCGGCGACCGTGGGGGCAACGCGACGTTTCTCTACTAGTCGAAGACGGCCTTCATGGCGATGAGGCCGATCTTCACCAGGTCACCGTTGTGGAGGGTCACCGGCACGCCGGTGGGGATGCGCTGGTCGTTGACGTACGTGCCGTTGACGGTGCCGATCTCTTCGAGCACGTGGTACTCGTTGCCGGTGCGGAGGATCTTGGCGTGCCGGCGGGAGACGGAGCGGTTCGTGTCGACCGGGGTCAGGTCTACGTCGGGGAGAATGCCGGTGACCGGGTCGGCGCGGCCGATGGTGGTCTCGTCGCCGTTGCTGAAGAAGAAGGCGGTGCCGGTGGCGACGTCGACCAGGCGGTGGCGGGTCGCTTTCTCGGCCGGCGCGACGACGGTGGCGTCCATCGCCACGTGATCGGCGTCGATCTCGCGGCCGACCAGTTTTTCGAGGAGGGTGTTGGCTTCGCGCAGGCGCTTCGAGTATTTGCGGATGATCCGCACCGCGACCTCGGGGTTGCGGCGGAGCATCTCATCAAAGCGGGAGCCGTTGATCTCGACGAGCTTGACGTCGGTGACGGCCATGGCGTCGGCGGTGCGCGGCAGCGCTTCGAGGACGGCCATCTCGCCGAAGAAGTCGCCCTTCTCGAGGCGGGAGAGCACATGCGACTCGGCGCCGATGTGCTTGATGATCTCGACCTCGCCTTCCTGGATGATGAACATCTCCGTGCCGAGGTCACCCTGGGCGAAGATCCGTTCCCCGGCAGCGAAGGTGAGGAGAGTGTTGTTCACGTCTTTACCGGCGCCGCCGGTGGTCTTGAAAACGGCCTTCATGATCGGGCAACCTCATCGAACGATCGGCTCGGTGATCGTCATGCGAAGGTCGCGAGTGCTGAGCTGAATGGGCGAACCGATGGGCATCAGGAGGTTGTCGCCATAGTGGCCGAAAGGGAGATTCCGTACGACCGGAATCCCGAACGGCTCGAAAAACTCGCGAAGGAAGCGAAGCAGCTCTGCCTCTTCACCGCAGTCTTTCAATTTCCCAATGATGACACCCCGGATTTTTTGCATTCTGCCAGACAGCCGTAAGTGGGTCAACATACGGTCAATACGGTAGATCGGCTCCCCTACATCCTCCCAGAACCACACGCCACCCTCGACCCAGAGATCGTACGGAGTCCCGACGAGCGCGTCTGTGATCGATAAACATCCGCCGAACAAAGTCCCCTCGGCGTCGGCGCCCTCGAACAGCACATCTTCGTGCGCGAAGCTCCAGGTCAGCGGCGCGTCGCCGCGCAACGCACGCCACAACCAGTCGGCGCGATCGTCGGGCAGCCCGGCCATGAAATCGGGGTACATCATCGGCCCGTGAAACCCGCCCACGTTTGCGTGGGTGGCCATGGCCTGATGGATGGCGGTGACGTCGCTGAAGCCGACCACCGGCCGCGGATTGCGCCGGATGGCCTCCCAGTCGATCCGGTCGAGGATACGCATGGCCCCGTAACCGCCTCGCGAGAAAAAGAAGGCGTCGTACTCGTCGGAGCGCAGGAAGCGATTGACGATCTCCACCCGCTCGTCATCCGGAGCGGCCAGATAGTTGCGGTGCCGGCTGCCGATGTTCTCCGCCAGCGTGACGCGATGGCCGAGCTGCACGAGGTGCCGCGCCGCGGCCTCGATCTTGTCGGTCTCCGAGGGCGAACCGGCGGCCAGGACGGCGATATGAGCGTTGGGAGGAAGCGCGCGCGGAGGGGTGAGCAGCATTCGCCGCGATGCTATCGCGCCGGATGTGAATTGAGAATTGAGAAGTGCGTGGAGCCGATCTGTAAGCCGAATTCTGTCACCGCTTGCGCGGGAGAGGATCATTCATCTGCCGCTCGCATTACTGCGGCGGTCGAGCAACCTACCCGAACGCTCGAGTGGGAACGGGCGGTCCCATCGCGTCCCTATTTGGTCTTGCTCCGCAGGGGGTTTGCCGTGCCGTCGACACTCACGTGCGACGCGGTGCGCTCTTACCGCACCGTTTCACCCTTACCTCCGCGACTCTTGCGAATCGCGGTTTGGCGGTTTGTTTTCTGTTGCACTTTCCGTCGCGTCACCACGCCTGGCCGTTAGCCAGCCTGCTGCCCGTAGGAGTTCGGACTTTCCTCGATTCTTGCGAACCGCGATCCTCCGATCGGCTCCACGCAACGACCCATAACAGAGTGCCGGCCGAAATCTTCCTTGGAAATAGCTACAGCTAAATGGTTGCTGTTTTTGAAGTTAGAAAGAATGTCGGCACGCCGACATCAAAAGTCGATTCGATTTTTCGGATCGTCGAAGAAGGCCATCCAGTCGTCGTCGACGTTCTCCTCGCTGCTGGCCGATGCTTCCATGTCGCGAATGAAGGCGGTCGGCGTGACGATCTCGACATGCCTCCGGGCCACCCTCGCTGCGAGGTGACGATCCTGCGTGACGACGCTCCAGCCACGGCCGTTGGCGGCCCGCTCCACGATGATGTCGTCGGCCGAGCGGTGGCCGCTGAACGCGATCGTCACCGCGCCGAGGTGACGCGCAAAGCTGGGAGGCTCCGGGCCGTCGAAGACGCAGGTGACGCGGGTCTTCTTCGCCCTCGCGAAGCTGGCCAGCAGCGTCACCAGCTTCCGCTTCGACTCGTCACTGCGGCGATCGACTTTCATCACGCCGAGGAGGTTGGAGCCGTCGATCAGGAAGGGCATGCTCTCAGTTTATCCCGAGCGGCGCGAGGGATCTTTGGTGACACCGCGCGAAGTCGACGACAGCGCGATGGCACCGGAGATCCCACCCTGCGGTCGGGATAAACTTGACCTACGGCACTGCCACGACTTTCGCGTTTGGATCTTTCAGCGAGCGCGGGAGGTTGGCCAGCGCGTTCGCCGCTTCTTCGCGGCTGGCGAAGCGGCCGTAGTAGGTGCGGTAGCAGCGCGCGCCGTGCTTGAGGAACCAGACGTTGCTCCCGCCGGCGTTGAGGGCGTTGGTGACGCTCCCCGGCTGGCAGAAGATCGCGAACTGGACCGTGAACGCGCCGGAGCGGTTCGCCGCGAAATCGCGAGCCATCCCGTCGTAGCGGGCCCGCAGCGGATCGTTGTCAGCCGACGCAGCGGCCGGCGGGTTGTTGGTGATCGTGGCGGTGCCAGCGGGCGAGCGGGAGATGGCCACGCTCGACGGCGGGGCCGGGGTCGCCCGCGGCGGAACCGGCCGGGAAACGGGAGCGGTGGTGGTCGTCGCCGGAGGAACGGCAGCTGTCGTGGCGGTCGCCGGCGGCTGCGTCGCGGTGGCGGGCGGCAGCGTGGCAGTGGTCGGCGGAGCAATGCCCCCGTCGGCCACGAGCGTCCCAGTGGTCGACGTGATCGGCGCTTCGACGACGGTCGCCGTCGCCGGAACGGCCGGACGCGAGCGCCGGACCGGCTGAGTCACCTGCGCGAGCGGTTCCGGCTCCTGCTGCCGCTGCCACCAGAGGAAGCCAAAGTATCCGCCCCCGGCCAGGATGCCGATCACCAGGAGCGCGATCAGCAGGCCGAAGCGTCCTCCGCTCGAGCGCTTGACCGGTGCCGTAGCACGAACCGGACGCGACGCAGCGGCAGGCGGGATCGCGATCGGCGCCGGAGCCGAAACCGGCACGTCCGCACGACGGGCGGCCTCGATCTGCGCTTCGTCGAAGCCCCACTGCTCCTCGTCCGCGTCGACCGGCGGCTCGATCGGCGCCGGAATCGGCACCGCAACCGGCTCGCGCGGCGGCGTGTCCCAGGCCGGCATGCTGGCCGGGGCGGGCGGCTCGTCGAAGGCCGTGTCGTCGTACGAAGCGCTCGTATCCCAGCTCTGGGCTTCTACCGGAGGATCGATCGGCGTGACCGGCGCTTCGAGCGGCTGGGGCGGCTGGTAATCGGACTCCGGCGGGATCGACAGCCCCGGCACCTCGAGGGTCGGCGACGAGAAGGCATCCGCCTCGTCGAGCTCGAACTGCGGCCCGGATGCGTTGATCGGCTGGTCGCCGAGTTCCACCGGCGGCGGAGGAGGATCGTTCCAGAGATCGGCCGCATCGGCCACGCCGGCGCCGGAGAAGAGATCGTCGTCCACCGGCAGCGCCACAACCTGAGGTTCGACTTGAGGTTTCGCGGTCCGCTGGAGGATGCGCAGGGTAGCCAGGGCATCCAGCAGCTTGTACACGTTGAAGGTGTCTTTGCCGGAGCTGAGCGCCACTTCGGCGGCCGTGCTCTCCCCGTCCACCTGCGCCACGATCGATTCCGCCTCTTCGTTGAGTCCGAGGCGGCGGAAGACATCGTCGAAATCAGCCGACTTCGTGAAGACGGCCGTGCCGCCGTCCATGGCCCGCTCGAAGCGCTGCCGGTCGGCTTCGGTGACGATGAGCTCGACGAGGATCTGCGGGAGTGGGAAGAGGGTTCCCTCGTCGCGCTTCGGGAGGTAGTCGGCGACGATGGTGAACGAGCCGGTCGGCCAGGCAGCAATCGAGCGGATGACGCCGACCACCTGCACCCGCCGCGACCAGGTCAGCTCCTTCCGGGTGATGAATCCGAGGTTCAGCAGCGCGTCGCCGAGGGTCTCGTTCTCCTTCCGCTTGGCGAGCGCCTGCTTGACGTGCTCGCGCGAGACCTTGCCGGCCCGCATCAGGATCTCGTCGATCGAATCGGAGCGGTCGTTCGTGCTCGCCGAGAGCACGTCCCCCCCCTTGAAGTAGATGATCTTGATGATCCCGTCGTTCTCGAAGCGGATCGCCCCGGTGAACTGCTCGCGCCAGAGGTCGACGAGCCGCTCCACCAGTTGGATCTCGCTGATATCACCTTCGAGGTTCATGAATGCCGCCCCACCCTTCGAGTTGATGCATTAGGACGGCGGATTATCGCTCCACCCGGCTCTTAGCTGTTAGCTCTTAGCTCTTGGGGGCCGGAAGCATGGTTCTGCGCCTGATTGTGCGGTGCCGCTGAGAGCGGCCGTGAACGCCCGGGCGCGATGCCGTGACTCTCGCCCCCTAAGAGCTAAGAGCCAACAGCTAAGAGCTAAGAGCTGTGCAGCTCCTCATACAGCGACTGTCCCACCTTCCTCCCCAGCACATTCACCAGGTCCTGCGCGCTGGCCTGCTTGATCGCGCTGACGCTGCCGAAGCGTTCGATCAGGAGGCGTTTGCGTTTGTGGCCGATGCCCGGGAGGTCGTCAAGCTCGCTGTGCAGGGTGCGTTTGCGGCGTCTCCGGCGGTGGGAGGAAACGGCGAAGCGGTGGGTTTCGTCGCGGACCATCTGCAGGAGATGGAGGGCGACGTCGTGTTTCTCGAGGCGGATGGTCTCTTCGCGGCCGGGAAGGTAGATCTCTTCCTCCCGCTTGGCCAGGCCGGCGATCGGGATGTCTTCGATGCCGAGCTTGTTGAGCGCGGCGAGGGCGGCGTTGAGCTGCCCCCGGCCGCCGTCGATGAGGATCATGTCCGGCAGCGGCTTCGACTCTTCCAGCAGGCGGCGATAACGGCGGTCGACCGCTTCGGCCATCGAGCGGAAGTCGTCCGCGCCGATGACGGTCTTGATGTTGAAGACGCGGTACTGGTTCTTGTCGAACTTGCCGCGGTCGAGGACCACCATTCCGGCGACGGAGTCGGTGCCCTGGATGTTGGAGATATCGAACGACTCGATCTTCCGGATGTCGCGGTCGCCCCAACCGATGAGCTGCGCCAGCCGCTCCCCGGCGATCTGCAGGCGGTCCTGGGTCGACTTGCGGAAGCGCGACTCGTGCGAGAGCTGCGCGTTGCGGTTCGCCAGCTCCATCCGGTCCACGCCTTTCCCCCGCTGCGGCACCCGCACGCCCACCTTACGCCCCGCCTGCTGGGTGAGCCAGTCGCGCACGAGCTCTTCATCCTCCACGTCGAACGGGATCAGGATCTCCGGCGGGATGAAGAGGTTGTCCTGGTAGTAGCGCTGCAGGACCTCGGACAGGAAGTGCCCCGGCTGGTACTCCGCGACCTTCTCCCAGAAGAGCTCCCGCCGGTCGACGACGTTGCCGTTCCGGATGACGAAGAGCTGCACCGCGACGTCACTCCCCTCTTCGTACAGCCCCCAGACGTCGAGATCGTCTTCGTCGGCCGAGGCCACCTGCTGCTCCGCCTGGATCCGCTCCACGGTCCGGATCAGGTCGCGGTAGTAAGTCGCGACCTCGAAGTTCTCCCCCTCCGCGGCGGCATACATCCGCTGCTTGAGACGCTCCTGCAGCTCCTTCGACTTGCCGCCGAGGAAGAGCACCACGTCGTCAGCCATCTCGCGGTAGGCCTCATCGGTGGTCAGGCCGACCACGCAGGGGCCGAGGCACTGGTGCATGTCGTAGTAAAGGCAGGGCCGCGCCAGGGCGCTCTTGCCGCGCTTGATGTCGAGGTCGCAGCTCCGCAGCTTGAACTGGTCGGCCACCAGCTTGAGGATCCGCCGCGCGGTGCCGGCGAAGAACGGCCCGAAGTAGAGATCGCCCTTCTTGCGGTCCATGCGCCGGGTGAAGACCACCCGCGGGTAGTCCTCGGAGGCGGTGACTTTGAGGTACGGGTAGCTCTTGTCGTCGCGAAGAAGGATGTTGTAGCGCGGCTGGTGCGACTTGATGAGGTTGTTTTCGAGGAGGATCGCTTCCAGCTCGTTGTTGGTCGTCACGAAATCGATCGAATCGATTTCGGCGATCAGGGTCATGGTCTTGGCGTCGCGCGCACCGCGGCCGAGGATGTAGGAGCCGACGCGGTTGCGGAGATTCCGCGCCTTCCCGACGTAAATGACCTCTCCCGCGACGTTCTTGTGCAGGTAGACGCCGGGGCGTTCGGGGAGCTCTTTGAGCCGTAGTTTGAGTCGTTCGAGACGCGACATGAAGCAGGGACGTTAACGCGAAACGACCCTCAGGAACTCCCCCGCCGCCTCCCGAAATGCGTCGGTCCATTCATGCCCGCCGGCGAAGACGCAGCGGGTCACGCGGGTCTTCGTTTCGAGAAAGCTCAAGTCCTTCTTGAACTTTTCCTCGGTGTACCACTCATCGCGCGTTCCCCGTCCGAGGAGGACCGGCGGCAGGGTCAGGTGCGCGGCCGAGACGATCTCCGGCGGGATGTCGCCGCCCAGCAGGATCAGCCCGGCCGGATCGAGTCCGGCAAACGCCGCGGCGCGGGCGGCCATCGCTGCGCCCTGAGAGAAGCCGGCGATGACGAGCGTGTTCGGCTTCGGCAGCGAGGCCGCCACCTTCCGCACATAAGAGAGGTTGTCGGCAATGGCCAGCTCGCGGTCGAGCGAGGTCATCCAGCTGGCGACCACGCTCCCCGTTCGTGTGTAGAACGGATGGAGAGCCTGCACCGCGGCCACCGACCACCCCTCGATCCCGGGCAGTTTCTGCAGCTCCTCGAAGTGAACGTCGGCCGTCTCGGCGTAGCCGTGGAAGCCGATTAGAAGGCGGGCCGGATCGCGCTCTTCGAGAAGGAAGCGACCGTGGGTGGTGGTCTCGATCGTTCGTACGTTCATAGTCATCACGCTGACTGGTCAAGGTGTTGACTAGTCATAGGGGTGGTCATTCTATGCCGAAGAGACACGGCTATGCAGAACGCGCGCACTTCACCCACGGATCAGGAGACGACGGAGGGCCTCCGGCGGCCGGGGCCATCGGCCCCGGAGCCCATTGGGCCCGCGGCCCGGCCGCCTATAGCTTTCCCTGCCGTTTCTTCGCTTCTCCCTCAGCCCTCAGAGAAATACCCGAGAGGTGCCGATCGGGAGAAACGAGTTCAGGCGGCGCGATACTAAGAAGAAGGGTTCGTCCCGCTACGAATTTG
>DASWOB010000027.1:0-15346 GCA_036398925.1 Thermoanaerobaculia bacterium | reverse complement strand
AATCCGCCGGATCTCGTCGAGCGGAAAGAACTGCATGACCGCACCCAGACTCACGACCGGACCGCGCTTCACGCCCATACCCACTCCAGTCAATGGTTTAGCCTATTGTCGCTTAACTTCAGGCCATTGGGTGTGACCCCGTCCTCAACCCGTTCCTAATTGCTCAACGCGCGTAACGCTGCCCAACTTTGGTGTGAAGCTGATGCGGCCCGGCTTCGGCCCGGCAGCCGAGCTGCCTACTCCATCGCCAGCGTGACGGCGTCACGGCGGTTGCGGTTCGCCACTCGGTTCTGCGAACGTTAGTGGCAGCAACCGCCGCGCCGCTCAGCCTTCGGCACGCGGGACCGGCCGCACAGCTTACACCAAGGACGTTAGGCCGATGGGGGGAATCGGCATCGTGGCTGCTCGCTTCCACCACCCGCCGCCGTGCCTATTCTTAAGAACCGGAACGACGCGAGAATGCGCGTAGCCCCGAATCATGTTCGGGGCCGTGTGCGTCGTAAACCACTGAAATCCGACGCGAAGCGTCATCACCTGATCCCTGAGTCGTACATGCGGCGATTTGCGTTCGACGGGCGTCGGGTCTACGTCTTTGATCGAGTCGCCGGCAAACTACGTCCCGACGTTCCGAAGAACGTAGCGGTGGAATCCGAGTTCAATTCGATCTTGAAGACATCAGGTGAGAAGGATCGCGGCGTCGAGGCGGCCCTTGCCGAACTCGATGGTCTGGCCAGTCAGACTCTCGACAAACTCGAACGTGGCGAATCCCTGACGAGGGAGGAGCGATGGTACGTCTCGTTCTTCATCGGATTTGCCGAGACGCGTGGGCGCGGCTTTCGCGACGCGGTGGTCACGGACATGCCGGATTCCATTGACTACGCTAAGCCAGAGCGCGGTTTTGTTGACGACCAGTTTGCGCGAGCATTTTCCGCAGCTAGCGGCGTGATACTCGACCCATGGACAATCGAATCTCTCGTTATTGATGCTACGAGAGATGTCGCGTCGGGGGCGTATGAGGTCGGCAGAATGATCAAACGTGCGTTCGAGGTAGCTCGTCACGCCTTTTGGTCGGAATGGTGCGTGGTTCAAGCAGACGAGACGGAGGAATTCATCACAAGCGACCGGCCGCTGGGGATTCTAGTCAAGGGTGAGTGGTTCGGAGACGACCCTCGTGAACCATTCGCGATCAAGGTCCTGCCGCTGTCACGGCGTCGCGCCGTAATTTTTCGGGCTTCTCGCGACGATAGGGCACTCACATACGAGACGCTTAGTGGCGAGACCGTGAGAATGGTTAACGCAGCAATTACGTATCGGTATGATCGCAACCTCATCGCCGCATCACCAAAGTTGATCGAGCGGGCGCTTAGCGACTGCCTTGTCCTTCAATGTCATCATCTGGGGCTATCAACACAAGCTGTACTCAGAACGGCCTAACGCATATTGAAAGCACGCTCCCTCCTGCTACCTTGGAGTCTCCGGACACCAAACGCAGGAAAGGAGTGGCTGCCATGAAACAACAGGCGATTCAGTATGTGGCTCTCGATGTCCATCAGGCGACCCTGGTGGTGAGCGTGCGCGACGAGCAGGGCTCGATCGTGATGCGGGCGACCGTGGCGACAGAGGCGAAGGCGATCGTCGGCTTGGTGCGGGGCCTCGGATCCCGGGTGCACATCACGTTCGAGGAAGGGACGCAGGCGCAGTGGCTGCACGACGTGCTCACCAAGCATGCCGAGCGTGTGATCGTCTGCAATACACGAGGCCGCGGGGAGATCGGCAACAAGAGCGATCGGGTGGACGCGGACCGATTGTCCGAACTGTTGCGCCTCGGAGCATTGAAGCCGGTGTACCACGGTGCGACCGGACTGCTGACGCTGAAGGAGCTGGTGAGGAGCTACGTCGCTCTGGTCGAAGACGGCACGCGGGTCATGCTGCGGATCAAGGCGCTGTTCCGTGCCCGGGGCATTAAGACCCCCGGCACATCGGTGTACCGGCCGTCGACGCGAAAAGAGTGGCTGGCGCGGCTCGAGGAGCGCGGCGCGCGCATGAGAGCCGAGGCGCTGCTGACCGAGTTGGATGTGCTGCAGGAACTGCGACCGAAGGCGAAGGCAGCCATGATCACGGAAGCACGGCGGCAGCCTGGCTGGAAGATTCTGCGGTCGATTCCGTTCCTCGGACCGGTCCGCGTCGCGCAGATTCTGGCGATCATGGCGACACCGTGGCGGTTCCGGACGAAGCGTCAGGCGTGGCCGTACGTCGGGCTTGCCGTGGTCACGCGGTCGAGCGCAGACCAGGAGTTCGCCGAAGGGAAGCTACGCCGGCGGAAGCGCGAACCGCTCACGCGAGGGCTGAACCGCAACCACCATCCGTTGCTCAAATCAGTGTTCAAGGGAGCGGCGAATGCAGCTGCAGCGCAGGATGGACCGTTCAAAGAGTATTACGACGCGTGCGTCGCTCGTGGCGTGCGCGAGGAAATGGCCAAGTTGACGCTGGCGCGGAAGATCGTGGCGATCGCGCTGCGCCTGTGGAAGACAGGAGAGGTCTGGGATGGGACGAAGCTGAATGTGCAAGTGACATAGCGCTCGGATGCGGTGAGGGCGACGAGTGAGGGTGACTCACACGGCGTTCGCCAGCGAATCCGAGACGCAGGGTCGAGGGAAGTCTCAGTCCAAAGTTTCAGCCCGGCCGGCAGTCTGCCGAGGCACTCGCCTAACCATAGGCTCCCTCGCATGACCCGAATAAGCGTTAGACCACGCCGCGAGGCGTGAGTCTCAGATAGAACCGTGGTCGACGTCTTCGAGACGATCGACGAGTCGCTTGTAATCGTCTCAGCGGAATCGATGGAGTGCACCGACTATGAGTCCGAGACGGAAGACTGTACCGCCCACCCAGAAGCACTCACGCTCGTCCTCTTCGGGTCGGAAGGAGCTGATTGCCAAGGAGAAGACCGAAAAGCAATCAGCAAAGAGGAGAACCGTCCTTGACAATCGCTTTCATAGAACTTTGGTGTGTAGCTGATGCGGCCCGGCTTCGGCTCGACCCTGGTGGGGGTCACACCTTCTTTCTCCTCTTCAGCGGACCCTGGTGGGGGTCACACCTTCTTTCTCCTCTTCCGCCGATCACGCTCTACGTGCTGTAGCGACATCTTCCATTCCGAGGAGTTTCCGGCGGCCAGACGAAAAGTCGAAGGTGTGACCCTGTCCCTGGCATCCTGACGAAGCTCAGCGAGATCGCGATCTAGCCGCCTTGCGGGCTGTTGAGCTGTTGAGTTGTTGAGCTGTTGAGCGAGGAAGTATTTGTTTGATCAATCACTTCCTCGCTCAATAGCTCAACAGCTCAATAGCTCAACCCCTGAACCCCCTGAGCAGCTGAGCAGCTGAACAGCAGCTCACCACAAAAAACCGCAACAACAACTACTACGGCCGAGGGCCCTAGGGGTCAGAGCTTCGTTCTTCTCTTCCCCTCCATTCCGAGGGGTTCTGGCAGGGGGCACGGAAAGAACGGTCGATCGCGTCGGACGCGATGGGGGCGCTCGCATGGGAGGTTTCATTCGTTGGCGGTGAACACCCGCGTCCCGCGTACAGGCGTGCGGATGGAGCCAAGGCGCTGCACATCGGGCGACGTTTCGGCGCGCAGGTAAACGTCCCATGCACCGGGACCGAGATAGCGCGGAAGAGCGGAAACACCGTGGTCGTCGGTGCGAATGATGTCGGCGAGGGCGAGACCGTTGGCCTTCGCGAGTTCGGCCAGCACGTGCTCCGGAATGATCGTGCCGCCGGACGGTGCTGCACGCAGCCGTCGCGGCCGAGTGGGCGGTGCACCATTCTTCATGACCACGCGCACGATCCCGCGCGCCAGCGGCTCGAGCCGGATCACGTTGTCGTCGGACGCGCGCAATGTCGTGACGGTGAGGGCGTGTCCGGGCGCAATCACGTAAAACGGCGTGTCGTCGTTCGCGTCGGAGGGGAAGCGGAACTCGCCGTTCTCGTTCGTCCGGGCGCGCAAGACCGGGTTGGTGGGCCGATCGCCCGGATAGCCGCCCATCACGACGGCGCCAGCGAGCGGCGCGCCGTCCGGACCGAAGACACGCCCGCCGAGGGCGCGAGCGCGTTGCAGCGCCACGCGGACCTCCGCGTGCTCGCCGTCGCGCAACAGCTCCTGCACCTCGGCCAGACGATAGCCGGACGCTTTGACGAGAAAGGTCGCCGATCCCTCGCGCCGGTCAGCGAGGCGGAGCATCCCGTCGCCGTCGGTCTTCAGCTTCCCCGTCTGCATCACCCCGTCGATGCCGCGGATCCACTGATCGACTTCCGCGCCGGCAATCGGCTGGCCGGAAGCGGCATCGACCACCACGAGCGTGAGCGCCGCTGCCGGCATCAGCGCGACCGCCAGCGGCGCGGCGATCAAGGCGACGAAGGCGATGGAGAGAAGAGCGGCTCTACGCAACATGGTCGATTCCTCCGTTGGGAACTGGTGCGGGTGGAACGGCGGTGGCCAGGAACAAGACCCGGAGAGCGCGCTGCCGATCGAGGCCGAACTCCTTCACAATGCGAAGAGAGGCGCACAGCATGCGTTGCAGATGGCGATGGCGCCCCATGCGAAAGTGCACGTACGCCCGCTCCACCAGCACCTTCGCCAGCCCCGCCAGCCGTCCGCTGTCGCGGATGACGAACCGGCGCGCGTTGCGGATCTCCGCCAGCGCTTCGTCGAACCGGCCGAGATCGGCGAGGGCGGCGGCGCGCCAGCACGCAAGCTCCAGGCACCCCTCCTCGTACGCAAACGAAGAGGGAGGAATGAGCGCCGCGAGATGCAGGCCGGCGTCGAGCATCGCCAGCGCCTCGGCCGGCGCCTCTTCCTCGATGTCGCCCGCCGCCCAGGCGAGCCGCACGAGCATCTGGGCGTTCCAGACCTCGCGGTTCGCCGACAAGAGCGACGGCCACTGAGCAACCGGGTGCCGGGAGAGAGCGTCGAAGAAGGCGCCCGCGGCAGCGTGATTGGCGCGCACCATCCGGGTGAGCCGTACGTACTCCGCGATCCGCTCAGGGGAAATGCGTGGTGCCCCCTTAGGCCGGAGAGCGTTGGGGTGGAGCGTGGTGATCTCGCGCGTCTGCATCGGTGCCTCCGCGAGAGATTCTGGGCGTGCGAAAGCGGCAGGATACCGCCGGGCAGGAACTTCTCGGGGGCAGTCGGGGGCCGCCCGTCGATGAAACTACGATCCCTGCGTAGGATGTGGCAGGATCAACTTGCCCTGCTCCTCAGTGGTCGGCCAGGGGATGATGAGCTTGCCCTGCAGCCACACCATAAGCCGCTTTACGCCGCTCGCCTGCTTCTTCTGAGTCGTGGCGGCACCCGCGACTCCCGCAAAACTGAGCATCAGTACCACCGTGGCGATCGAAAAAAGCTTTCTCCTCATGCGTTCCCTCCTTGTGGAAGGGCGACCCCATGAGGAAGTTGCCAGTCACCGCGCGGTTTCAGGGGAGTCGGAAGAATCAGGCGAGGGGAACGAAGGGCTCGACGGATCGCATCGGCAGATTGGCCAGGTAGTCACGTACGTGGCGCAGGTCCCGTACCGTGAGTCGTTCCGCCTGCATGGCTTCCCGAATGTAGGCCAAGGCCATACGTGCATTCCGCATCATGCCCTCGGTCGCAAACTGCACCACGACGTTGTCGAGGAGTGGCCGCACTTCGGCCGGACGCCCAAGAAGTAAAAGAGCCTCGGCCATTTCGAGTCGGACCAACGCATCATCGTTCACTACACCTAGAGCGACGAGCTGACGGCGAACCACCTCTAACGCTGCGAGGGCCTGACTCCACTCCCCCCGCACGAATACGACTGAGGCGAGCCCCCACAGAGCCCGGGTGCGTTGGATCTCAAACCCCAGGCGGTCCCACGTTGCCAGCGATTCCGAAAAGAGGGCCTCTGCCCGATCCAGTTCGCCAAGGCCAAGGTAGCAATGCGCAACGTTGTGCTGAGCGGTAGCGTAAGGTTCGGTGTCAGTCCCGGCATGAAGCATCGCCAGGATTTGCTCGTACGCGTCGGCACTCTCGCGGTATTCACCACGGAGGTAAAGGATGCCAGCCTTCACAAGGAGAACTCGTAGGTAACGCCATCTATCACCGTACGACAAATAGGCGTCTGCAGCTCGGTCGATGTATTGCAGCGCTTCATCTAGACGTGATGTCTCGAGTCGCGCATTGATACGGCTGAACCAAACGTTTGCCCAATCCCAAAGCTCCGTCGTTTCATCGGAATCAAACGCCGTCTCTGAATGCGATACGGCGATGTCAGCTTCGCGGTGTCTTCCCAGAGTGCCGCACGCGATTGCCCGTTCCAACCACGCGTAGCCAAGCGATGCAGGCGAAACTTGATCTCTATCGAGTTTTTCCGCGATGGCAATAGCTGCCTCGGCCACCATGAGCGCAAATTGCGGATTCATCTGCCGCAACCGGTTCGCCTCTTTGGTAAGCACGTGGACCGCCGCCGCCGAGCGGAACTGCCGGGAGTGCTCGACCTCTCCGCGACGGAACGTGTCGATCGAGCGCAACAGCGGCTGCAACCGCTGCAGCACGTCCGCACGTTCCTGACGAAGCTCCGCGTACTGCTCGCGCCGGTCGGCCGGCGGCGGCACTCCTTCGCGAACGATGGCCGCCGTGGCCCAGATGGCGGGGTCGGAGAGCAGCGCCCGAAGCGTACGCTCCCGCGCCAGCGCCTTCCCGCACGACTCGCAGCCGCGCACGTGCTCTTCGATCGAAGCCTGCGGGAGCGCGAGGTGGTCGGCCAGCTCGTCCGCTGTGTAATGGCCGATCATGCCGCATCCTCCTCGCCGAACACCATCAGCCGCAACTGCTTCCGGCATCCATAGAGGATCTGGTAGACCCAGTGCCGCGAGACGCCGAGCCGCTCGGCCAGCTCCTGCGCCGACTCCTCGCCGAGGTAGAAGCGCTGCAACGTCTCCAGGCAGCGCGGACCGATGGTGGCCAGCGCCTGAATCATGGCCAGGCGCAGTTCCCAGTCGAGATCGTCTCCCTCGCCCTGGCGCGACCGGTCTGCCAGTTCGGCCGGCATCGGCTCTTCCCGCGAACGGCCGCGCCGGCGCCAGTACTGGAGGCACGCCAGCCGCGTCGCGCCGAACAGGTACGCCTGCACGTTGTCGACGTTCGGCTCGCGCACGAGAAACGAGGTGAAGACGTCGTGCACGAGGGCCTCGGCGTCGGGCCGCGGCACACCCCACCGGTCGTAGGCGATGGCCAGCATGATCGGCGCGAGCTCGGTGTAGAGCTTTTCGAAGATCTCGGGATCGGTGATACGAAGCTGGCTCAAGCGCGATCTCCACCCGGCGGGAAAGCGGGGAAACCAGAATAGCCCAAGCTGCTGCCCCTGCGTCCTCCACGGGTCGGGATGGCCGAGGATCTGCGCAGCCGAAAGGGTGGTCGTGGCCGGCTCGACGTCGAAGACATCGGAGGCGCGGACCGACAGCAGAGTGATCCGCCGCAGTGCCGCCACGATCGTCCGGATCTTCCCCTCCGACGGCTGATACCGTCCATTCCGGATGTCCCACAGGTAGCGTTCACTGACATCTTCGTAATGCTTCGCACGCGCCAGCGCGCGGCATTCACTGAGGAGCCGGCCAGGCCGGATGCCCATCGCGCGCAGAAAGCGCTCCAATCGAGTGTGCGGTTCGCCGGCATCGGCCATCGATCACGGAGTGTGCGCGACGGCTGAAATCCCTACCTCCATTTTGCCGTACGCCGCAAACAGACAACTATAGAGGTCGCAACCGCGCAACCGCGCCGATCAAAGCACCGCGAAGGTACCTTGCAACCCCGCGTGAACCGCCACGCCGGTGAAGGAGCGAGAGGAGGATTTCGTGCACCAGCTCCTCGGCGACAGGCGCCGGAACTCCGCGTCTGGCCGCGAGCTTCAGCAAGTACGCCCGGCTCATACAGTAGAACTGCACCGTACGCGAGTGACGCCGCCGCTGCATGGTGAGGACGTTAGCAGCGGAAGGCCAATCAAAGCAATAGAGTCCCATAGGTGTCTGACTGTGAATTGATTACTACAGACACTTTTACGGACGCATTGACGGATGTTAATCAGCCCATTACCATTCGCGCCCTCCCCGGTAGAGACGCGGCGCAATTCGGCACCTGATCGTGGCGCCGGTGAAAGGGCACCGTAATTTGAACCGGATTGAATCACCGCAGAGAAGAGAGGTGCCCAAGACGATGAACCGACAACAATTGCTCTGGAGATTTCTCGCCCTGGTCGTCCTGGCCGGCGTGTTCGTATCGGAGTCGCACGCATGCAACGTCACAATCGGCTTCACCAGCACTGATGATCCCCGTGGGTACGGCCTCGTATTTCGGGGCGACGGTGCGGTCAGCAACAGAGTAGACATTCACATGGAGTTCGAGGGTTCGCCGTCATACCACACGTGGAGTGGTGGGCCGGGGTCGAAGGAGCACTTCTACGGGTTGGACTGTCGTCGCATCGGAACCACTAAATATCGCGCAACCGCAGGATGCGTCGATTCGCAGGACCCACCCATCGGAAATGATGCCGCGCTCAATTTCGAAGTGGTGACGCCGGAGCGTCCGATCACCTTCAAAGCCGAGTTGCTCGACTCGCCGCAACCGGCAGGGAACGTCCTTGTATCGTACGAGTTCAACCGCAGCATGCGCGGCCCGAACATCTCCGTCCCCGGTGGTCAGGGCCGCTTCGTATCCAACGAGGGCCCCGGATCGTTCATCGTCAACCTGCCACCCGGCCAGCATCGTCTGGTCGCGTTCTGGTGCTTCGGCGGCAGCAATGGCGAGCAAAGCATGGCCATCTCGGTCGAGGTGCCCGAGGCAGCCATACCGATCCGGTTCGAACTGGACGACGCAAGCAGCCAGGACGACAGAAAGGTGCTGATTGCACGCCATAGAACGGACGCTGCCTACATCTCGGCGGCGCAGACGAACGACGCCCGGATCACAATTCGCGCGCACGTCGGTGTCCCGGGACGGCGTGTCTACTTCCGGGTCATCGACCCACCCGATTCCGCGTGGTACGTCCCTTCAGCCGCGCGCCATGCCAATGACAACCAGGCTGGCCCAGGGCGCCTGACGCTTCCCAGCGCGGTATCGGATGCGGAGGGTTTCGCAACGTCGGAGTTACTGATTACCGGCCGCTACGCCGGAGACAACTATCAGATCGAAGGCAGTCTTGACGCAGCCTTTTCCTGTGGTAGTGGTTGCGCGCGAACAGCCGTGCTGACGGCGTGGAAACGTGTATACCTGGAAAAGAAGCGGATGTTCCGCGCCGGCGCGTCGATCGTAGAGGCCCGCGCCGGGGACAGCGTCGTGACCGTTCGTGTTCCACGTGGTGTGAGGTTTCGGCCCGGAGACCGCCTCCGCTTCGTCCACGCCCCGCGCCTCGATGGTTCCGGGCCACGTGACTTCTATTCGGAAGATGCGTTGATCGCTACCCACGGTGTCGATCGTGTGCGCAATTGTAGAGATTGTCTGATTCTGACGCTGACTGCACCTTTGTCACACACGTACACCATCGACAACTCCCTCGCGGATGTTCCGCTCTCCGACGGCGTCGGGCTCCTCGACGAGGGGTTTTATGAGCGCAATGAATCGTTTGTAAAGACACCGTTCGAAGACGCTTTTGTGCAGTACCTCGACGTACCGCAGCAGCTACGCGAGGTGCCGTACGCCGAAGGGCTGTTTCACCGCTTGTTTCTGGCGAATAAGTGGTTCGAAAATTCGCCGCATTTAGCGGGCGGAGCGCGTCCCGGAGATCCGAATGTGAAGCACGTCCTCGCCGGGTCCGTCCCGTGGGATTACCAGGGAGATCCGATCGACGACTTACTCGGTCAGGTCGAGATCGGCGCCGCAAGGCTACTTCCTTCACCCAACGCGTGCTGGACCTTCGTGGAAAACATCGAGGACATGGTGAGAGGCAATACACCGTTGCGCAACTTTGACGCGGCGACCGTGAACGGTGAGAATGTCGTACATGAGTTGGCACACACATGGCGTGTGAACTACGCGTATCATCGTCCGGACGATCTCGGCCACTGCACGAAGAACATGGTCGATCCGGCCGCGATGATGTGCACGATGAACTCGGCCAACGACGCTCAACTTGGCGACGGGATCGTGAACTTCCACTGGGATTCTGATGCCGACAGCGAATACATGAACATCAGGCTGCAGCAAGAGCCGATTCCGGCTCCTTAGGAAGGGAACTCGAGATGAAATGGACCTCCGTGATGCTTTTCACACTCCTTCCCCTTTCCGTCGCGTTGGCTGCACCCGCGGACATGCGCGTCGTCCAGGCCGTGGTTGCGCCGCGTGAACTTGCCCCCGGCCTGACCGTGGCCCTGCAGTTGCCTGTCGACAGCACGCTTCCGGCGGCCCCGGTTCCACTTCACCTGCGCATCCGGAATGTCGGGACGCCGGTGACGCTCTCGCGCGGGGTGCAGGTGCGAATGACGTCGCCAGCGGGTGAGACATTCGCCGCTGAATGGGGTGGTGATGTGCGACAGTTCGGTACCTTCGAAACAGCCGGAAATGCGCCTGTTACGGTCAATACAGGCGGAGTTGTCGAGGTGACGGTACCAGCAACGGACTTCTCAAATCCGTCGTGGGCTCTTGACCAGCGACTGATGAAGGAGCCCGGAGCCTGGGGTATCGAGGTGCTGTTGTTCGAGCACGGCAGGAAACGGGAGGCGGGGCCAATCGCTATCTCTTCCCGGGCGGCCCTCCGCATCGAAACGCCGACAGAAACTGAGCGGGCCACGTGGGAGGCAATCCAGCGGCGTGAGTGGAACGTCGCGTTGCAGACCGTCTATCCCGCGCGGCGCGATTCGCCGTACTTCCCCTATCTCGCGATCTGGTTCGCCACGGAAAACCCGCTGCAGAAGGCGCACGTTCTCGGCGAAGCGCTGGCGCGGCATCCTTCGAGCCCGGTGGCACCCTGGCTGCGGTTCTCGCTGGCGTATTACTACGCTGCCGTAAGCCAATCTGTGTTCAGTGCAGATCGCGACATCGAGAAGGCTGTCGAGTACGCCGACCTGGCGCGCCGCGAGCTTCTCCGTTTGAAGCAGAGCCCCGATTTGTGGGTGAGCAGCAAGGCGAGCGAGCGGCTGCAGGAACTGCCGGACCGTGAGCATTACGTGGAGCGCCGGAAAGCTTTCGATAAGGCCAACATGCGGCGCCGATGATCGGCTGACGGCGGCGTTGACTGGACGAGGCGCCGATTTCGGGTTTGTGATGAACACGAGAGCTCAGGAAGAATGAGATCCTTGATGCTGCTGTTGGCCCTCTTCACGCCGCTGCTACCCGCCCGCGGAACCGAGCGCATACCCGTCGGCCCGCCCGTGGTTTCGCCCAGGGCCCCGGTGCCGGGACTGGCGGTTGGATTGGAACTACCCCGAGGCACGACCCTGCCGGGCGCGCCTGTCCCGCTCATCCTTCACGTCAGTAATACAGCCTCGGCACCCCTCGTTCTCTCCCGTACGATTCAGGTGTCGATGACCTCGCCAGCCGGCGTGACGTTCGTCTCGGACTGGGGATGGGACGAGTTCGGCCGCGGCGAAGTTGAAACGGGCAAGGATGAGCCCGTCCTTCTCAAGGGCGGGAGTGTCGACCTCGTGGTGCCGGCACGCGATCTAACGCAAGCATCCTGGGCGCTGGATCGCCGAATGCTGGCGGAGCCGGGCGCGTGGACGCTACAGGTCTACGTCTTCGAAGAGGGTAAAATCAGCGAAGGACCGGCCGCAATGTCCACACCGGCGAAGCTGGTCGTCGAAACCCCGCGCGGGCCGGACGAGATCACCTGGCGTGCGATTCAGGAGCGCGATTGGACCACCGCGTTGGCTAGCGTATATCCGGGCCGGGTCGAATCGGCATATTTCCCTTACCTGGCAGTGTGGTATGCCCACGAGGACGCACTGCGAAAGGCCGAAGTGATATCCGAGGCGGTCTCCCGTCATCCAGACAGCCCGGTAGTCCCGTCGTTGCGCTTTGCGCTCGCCTACTACTACGCTGCTGCTGGCGTAGACGCGTTCTATCGAGAGCGCAGCATCGATAAAGCGGTTGAACACACCGAAAGAGCACGCGCTGAGCTTTTGCGGGCAAAGCAGAGCGGGCACGCGTGGGCGAGCGCGCGTGCTGATTCCAGAATCGCGGGGTTGCGCACGCGCGCGATGTGGGAAGCCACGCGGCGCTCGCTGGATAAGGCGAACGCGCGTAACCAGTAGCAACGTGCGTGTGTAGGGCACCGAGGAGGGCCGCACGGCCCTCCCCTTCTTTTGCCGGACGCACGCCTGGCGCACCGGCATGGCGCGCGCTCAATTCTCAGCGCCGCGCAGCGCAGGGTCTTTAGCCGTGATTACAATCTTCCCCGCTTCGGCTGTAATGTACACGCGCGCCGAAATTGAAAACCCGTGCTGCTCCAGCCATTTGCCCGACAGTCGCAGATACGGGGCACTCCATCCGGCCCTGCCGTGTACCGTGAGCTCGGCGACGAACAAAGGTGACGGAGTCACCGGCTTTCACTGGTTGACGGCCGATGACAGCGAGTACATGACCATCAGGCATCAGCAAGAGCCGATCCCGGCTCCGTGAGCACAGAATACGGAGGTTCGAGTATGACCCGTCTAGTTGTGATGTTCTCGCTCTGCATCACGTCCTGGATGGCCGGATACGCGGACGAGCGCGTCGCCGTCCAATCGTCGCCGGCGGCTGCAACGCCAGCGACCGGGCTCATGGTCAGGCTGACACTGCCGACCGTGGCCACACTCCCCGGGGCGTCAGTACCACTCGTACTGCACGTCCGTAACGCCGGCACACCGATCGTCATCGACCGCACGATCCAGGTGCTGGCGACGTCCCCCTCGGGTACGACGTTCCGTGCAAACTGGGGATTCGAGGAACTTGGCGGCTTCGAGACTCTCGATGACGGTCCCCTCGTCGTGGGAACGGGTGCGGCTGCGGAGATCGTCATTCCGGCAAGGGCACTGACGCAACCCTCATGGGCGCTGGACAGCCGCATCGTCTCTGAGCCCGGCGAATGGACACTGCAGGTTGCCTTGCTCGGCGCTGGACAGTTGGAAGCTGGCCGTATCGCGGTCTCCGGACCGGCGAAGCTTCTGATTCAGACGCCGAATGACGCCGACGCAGTCGTGTTGCGCGCCATCCAGGCCCGCAAATGGTCGCAGGCGCTTGCGGCGGTTTATCCAGAGCGTCGAGATTCGAAATACTTCCCATACCTGGCGCCGCGGCTCGCGCACCAAGATCCCTTGCACCAGGTAACCGTGCTCTCTGCCGCCTTGTCCCAACATCCGGACAGCCCTGTCGCCACCGACCTGCGCTTCGCGATCGCGAATTATTACCGCGTGGCAGCGACCGAAACCTTCCACGAAGCGGGAGACCTCGACAAAGCGCTCCAGTACATCGACAAGGCACGCGCCGAGCTTCAGCGGGTGACCCAAGCAGATGCATGGGCAGCCGAAAAAGCCAGGCAGCGCATGGCGGACCTGCCCACTCGCGCCATTTTCGAAGAGAGCCGCCGCATGCTGGTCAAAGCCAATCGCCGCAACCAATAGCACCCGAGGAGTTCCAGGCGTACAAATACGCCGGGAGGGCCGCACGACCCTCCCCACTTTTTTAGAACCGCGTGGGCGCAGCTGCATGGCGCGCTCACTTCGCGCTGTCGAGCTCGTGCACCAATACAACGCGAATCCACCGGAAGAAACCACCGGCGGGCACTGCAGCCAGCGCGTTCATCCTGGCCATACTCAGCCGTCGCAACTTTGCCTGATGGAACAGCCCGGCGAATGATTCGCAGAAGGGCGATGGAATCATCGGACTACACATGCAATTGATGCCAACGGCGCGGTGACGAGTGAATATGTCACCATACGCCAGATCGCCGTTCCGCTCCCGTGACCACCGACGCGAAATGATGAAACGCCTCGCAGCAGTGCTCTTTTTCGTGGCCCTCACGGCGTCCGAAGCGCTTGCCGCTGACCGCACGGTCGAGATGACGCTCACGCTCGATCCGCCCGTGACCTTGCCGGGCATGCCGGTCGGATTTCATATCGTGTTCACGAATCGGTCGGATCAGCCGGTGACCATCCCCGGTTCGTTGATGCTTCGCGTCGAGCCGGAGAACGGGGAGCCTTTCTTCAGCCGATGCGGACTGGAAAGTCATGCGTGTGGGTACGCGGACGGCTTCGATCGGCGCGTCAACCCCGGCGAATCGCGGACTCTGGACCTGCCGGTGGACTACGCTCTGGCCGGACCGGAGTTCTTCTACGACACGCGCCTCTCACGACCGGGCAAGTACGCGCTTCGACTGATCGCCGAGCCCAATCCGCCCCACGGAGGCAATGTCACGGTCGTCGTTGACCCTGAGCCGCCGACCGAGCCGCGCCTCGTCTCCTCACCGGTGACGTTCGTCGTCCGTGAGCCGGAAGGCGAAGACGCAAAGGTGTGGGCGTACATGCAGGACCTGACCGGCGGCAAGGGCTGGAACACCAGCAGTATGACGAACCTGGGATTTCATCTCGCAACGTGGATCTGGCGCGAGCATCCGGATTCGTACTACCTGCATCTCTTCGGCAATCTCGTGGCGCTGAGCGATCTCGAAGAGTCGGCACGAGCGAGACAGCGGGCGCTCGATCTCGACCCCAAAGGGCCGCAGGCCGACAGGCACCGTATCGCAATTGCGGCGGTGTACACACGCCTCGCCGAAAACCTCGCCGCGTTGACCGGCGACTACGCGCGCGCTGTTGCGGCAGCGGATGAAGCGAGGCGGCGTCTCGAAGAGTTAGCGAGGTCAGGACGTACGGAGCGGATTCGCGAAGAGGCGCGGCGGGGCGCATCGAGCGTGCCAGCCAATGAAGCGCTGGCAGCGTCAGCGGCGCGCTGGAAAGCTCGAAAGTAGGTCTTACTGGCGGAGGTCATCGGGTCGAATCAGACGCTGCTGGCGGCCGTGACCCGGCGGAGCTGACAAACACGGCGCGCGCAATGCTCGATGGTCGAGATGAGATGAACAGGAGAGCTCAGGAACAATGAGTTCCTTGATTCTGCTGTTGGCCCTGTTCACGCCGCTGCCAGCGGCGCGAGGGACCGAGCGCATACCGGCCGCGCGGCGCTCGCTGGACAAGGCGAACGCGTAACCAGTAGCAATGACGGCGGAGCCATCGGGGGTCACCCATTAGCAGGCATTGTCAATATGGGCGGGCGAATCCCATGCGGCGTCTAGCCGCTGCCATCGATGGGGTCTCTCTGTCGGTGGCGTGATGATCTCCGCGTCCCGGCGTCTCGATGTAGCGGTGTCGGAGAT
>DASWOB010000026.1:0-21691 GCA_036398925.1 Thermoanaerobaculia bacterium | reverse complement strand
GGCCTAGCCTCCGCGGGACAGCCTCGTATCTCGCGACAGAGTGTCGCGGAGGCTAGGCCAACCAGCGGGGTCCGGGGCTGATGGCCCCGGCCGCCGGAGGCCCCCCGTCGTTCCCCGATCTGTGGGTCAAGTGCGTGCGTTCTGCTCGTATCCGAGAGGGGTCTCGCAGGCGTGCAACTCGCCAAGCGACGCGCCGAGTTGCTCGACCATGCCCCGGCGAACCCCTCTCCGGCGCCCTTCGAAAGCGTCCGAATCGCGGCTCACCAGTACGCGGCGACGCCGAAGTCGTTCAGCCGTTTTGCGAGCTTCTGGTCGAAGGTCGCGACCGCCTCGTACCGGCTCGCCGCGGCCACAGCGACGATCGCTGCATCAGCCAGTGAGGGGAGGGGGCGCGGCCACACGTCGAACAGGCGCCGCCATGGCGACTCGTCGGTGAGCTGCACGCCCGGCAGCGCGAGGAGATCCCGCGTCAGCGTCGCCAGCTCTTCGTCGCGGATGCTGTACGCGCTCTGCAGCACGTACACGATCTCGAACACGACGAACTGCGGCAGGATCATCACCAGCTCGCCGTCCTCCGCTTTCGCGAAGAGCGCTTTCGCGAGGTCGCGCTGCTTGTCGTTCCGATGGACGATGAACGACAGAAAGACGTTCGCATCGACTACGACGCGTTGCACGTCAGATGCGCCCTCTGCGTTTCCGCGCTTCCTCGATGACCTTCACGACGTCCGTGGGACCGTGCTTGATGAAGCCTTCCCAACGATAGAAGGCCGGCCGCTCGGTGGTGATCGCGACCTTCCCGCCGCGCACTTCCCACGTCAGTTTGTCGCCCGGCTCGAGGTCCAGCGCTTCGCGGACTTCCTTCGGGACCGTCGTCTGTCCTTTGCTGGTGATGGTGGAGGTAGGCATCGTTTTGTTCCTTACTCAAAGATACCAGAGGTAAGGAAGAGGCGGGCCCGGTTTGTTCCCGGACGGCAATGCTTTGTGATCACTTCGGCAGCATCGCTCGGAGGTCCGCTTTGTCGAACGGCGACACGAGCGGTGAGGGTGTGGGGTCGGTGAGGGTGTGGGGTCAGACCTTCGATCTTTCGCGCGCCGCTGGAAACGCCTCGGAATGGAGGGTGTCGCTACAGCGGGTAGAGCTTGAGCATGGGAAGAGAAGAACGAAGGTGTGACCCCCGCTTCTCCCGTTTCTAATGGGTGACCCCCGCTTCTCTTTCGGCGTGCCTTCAAACGACCACCGCGAAAATGCGAGGATTGAGAGTGGCAATGAGAGTGGCACTTGGAGGGGAGGGTGCGCCACAAATGAAAAACGCCGCCAGGTGGCGGCGAATCAGTCGCTGAATTTGGCGGGGCCGACGGGGCTCGAACCCGCGACCTCCGGCGTGACAGGCCGGAGGTCTAACGCCTTCTCTCGTGTTTCTCGAGAAAGCACCTTGTAAACCACGGATTTCCGAAGAATCCAGCACACTGTTTCGGGTGCTAATGAGCGTGGTTCTCACGTCGCGTGCGCGCTCGTCGAGCTGGCGAGTTAGGTCGTCGCGGTTTCGTGAAACGGTCCAGCCTCTTTCGTCACTATTCATCAGTCTGAAGAAAAGGAGGACCCCCATGCCCGAGTTTGGTTCTGCAGCAGAGAAGGCCCGACAGATCGCGTCCACACTCCCGTTCACTGATTTCGTCGACTTTACGACCGGCCTCGTTCGCAATGTCATCCAGGCGTTGCACGACACGAACCGCGAGCAGTTGACGGACTACATCACCCTCGTCGACTCGGTCGCCGGAACGCTGGCCGAATTCGAGTCAAAGACGTTCCCGAACATGGACGAAGCGGCTCGCGAGTTTCTCAACAACGCCGTCCTGCCGTCGTACGCCGGCGATGCCGACTCGAAGGTGCTGGAGCTCGGCGAAGTAACCACTGGCGAGGCCGTCGTGCTCGCATCCGCGGCCGACAAGCGCGCCGCCCTGGCAACGCTCTTCGCTGGCATCGAGGTCAATCTCGCCGGAACGAGTACTCCGAAGCCGATCCTCGATCACGTCGATACCGCCCACAAGATCGCTCCCGCCGTACTGCTCGACTTCGCCAAGGCCGAGCTTCGCCGCACCGTCAAGAAGTCGTACGCCGAGCTGCAGGCGTTGGTGAAGCTGGGAATCATGCGCCTGTACCCCGAGTACGCGCTGATCCGCACCACGCTGCTCTTCGAGGCCGAGTCGACCGACACGAGCACGACCACGACGTCGACGCGCGAGTCCGAGTACGAGAACCGCGCGCTGAACTGGGGCGTGAACGGTTCGGCGAGCTACAGCCAGAACAAGATCTCGAAGCTGGTGCGCTCTTCGTTCGCAGCGGCGATCAGCGGCGGCATCTCGTCGTCGAGGACGAACACGAAATTCAAGGTAGCAACGGTCGATACCAAGAACTCCAGCAACCTCGAGACGAAGACGCAGATCACCGGCTTTGTCGAGGTGAAGATGCGGGCGGACTTCTGGCCGCAGGCGCCGCAGCAGAACGCGCTGCCGGCGTGACGAGGACAAGACCATGGCCGCCGATCCGACGCTCTCCGAGCTCACCGCCTCGCTGGTGCAGGAACTGGCGCATTCAGCGGCCGAGGTTGACCGCGGGCAGCGCGAGCAGTTCGTCGCGCTGGCCCGCGAGGCGGCGATGCCGGAAGAGGAATTCTGCGAGCGGTGGGTGGGCCGCACGCCGCCCGAAAAGTCGAGGCTCCTGGAGCGCTACATCGGAGGGGTGTTCTCGTTCATCCCCGCGCTGATCGGGCGCGCGACCAAAGGCCTCGCCTCGCACCTGATCCCGCTCGACGACGATGCCCGCAAGGCGCTGATCGACGACCTCGGCGACGACGTCGTTCCGGCGATCGAGGCCGCACCGGTCAAAGGAATCGCCTGGTGCATCGCGCGCGAGAAGCTCGAGCAACTGGTCTCGAAGAAGCTGCGCAACGACGCGGCCCAGCGCCACCGCGAGCTGAAGGCCACCCTTCGCGCGCGGTTGCCCAAAGTGGAGATGTCCAGCGGCACGGTCTCAGTGAAGGTGCTCCTCCGCGAGACCGACGGGAAGGTGACGGCGCGCCTGGCCACGCCGGAGAGTGTTGCCAAGAGCTCCGAGGCGGTGAGCACGGTGACGGTCGAATTCACCGTCGGCGCGTTTCCTTCGCTCGAGGCGTAAAAAAGAAGCGGCGGCCTTCGGCTGCCGCTCTCCGAGTAATCGATATGACTGGACTTACTGCCCGCTTTGCGGCTGAAGTGAACATCTCGCTTCTAAGCGACGGCGTGTCCTTTCTCGGCTCGCGCTCGTGCTGCTGTCGATATTCTTCTTCTACGTGGAGAAGCCTGCATGCACGTTCCTTTTCCGTGGAACATCGAGGCCAAAACCGGAAACAAATCATCGTTTTGGTCGCGGGTCCGTGCAGATTTCGGCCCTCGAATATCGCGACCCTGCGAGTCACGTTGCGAGGCTACAACTTTCTACAGCAACCCTCTGAAAACACGAAACGCCGCGAGGTCGCGGCGCGTGAGTGCTTTAATTTGGCGGGGCCGACGGGGCTCGAACCCGCGACCTCCGGCGTGACAGGCCGGCGTTCTAACCAACTGAACTACGACCCCGCGTCGTAGCGCTGCCCGGGGGCAGCGGAACCTCGTTAACTCGTTCGGGGGGAACTGCATTCCCCGAAAGAGGCGCGCATCGTAAACGGCGGGCAGGGGGGTGTCAAGACGAAAAGACTTCCGCTTCGCGGAGCGGCGGGGCGGCGAGGTCTTTCGCGGAAAGGGAGGGCTCGGCGACGCCCCACTCGATGCCGATCTGGGGGTCGTTCCAGAGGATGCTCCGGTCGCTCGGCTGGTGCCAGAGGGTGGTGCATTTGTAGATGACTTCGGCGTCGTCGCTGAGGACGGCGAAGCCGTGGGCGAACCTGGGCGGGATCCACAGCATGCGGCGATTTTCGTCGCTGAGCTCGACGGCGGTCCATTTGCCGAAGTCGGGGGAGTCTTTGCGGATGTCGACCGCCACGTCGAGGATGCGGCCGCGGTTGCAGCGGACGAGCTTTCCCTGCGGTTCGTGGAGCTGGTAGTGGAGCCCACGGACGACGCCCTTCGTGGAAAACGACTGGTTGTCCTGGGCCCACACTTCGGGGAGGCGGTGCTCGCGGAAGGTGCTGGCGTTGAACGTCTCCATGAACCAGCCGCGCGCATCGCCGTGCACTTTCGGTTCGAGGATCAGGACGTCCGGCAGAGTTGTCTCGGATATCTTCAAGCGCGGCGGATGATACCTTCAGCGCGACGCGGGCCGGTCGCGCCGCAGGGCGGCGGCAGGACCGCCCTACGGTCGCCTACGGCAGCGCACCGATCAATCGGCTTTGCCGTCCGGGTTCTCCTGAATGTCTTTCAGCGCGTCGGCCTCCACCTCCACCTCCACATGCCTCGGCCACATCATCGAGGCCGCTACCGAGAGGCCGAGGAACGCCGCGACGACGCCGAGAGAGACGCCGATCGGGACCTTGTACCACTCGGCGATGATCATCTTCACACCGACGAACAGCAGCACCAGCGCGAGGCCGTATTTGAGGTAGTGGAACTTGTCGATGATCCCGGCCAGGAGGAAGTACATCGCCCGCAGGCCGAGGATGGCGAAGATGTTCGAGGTGTAGACGATGAACGGGTCGGTGGTGATGGCGAAGATGGCGGGGATGGAGTCGACGGCGAAGACGACGTCGGTCGCTTCGATGGCGAACAGCACCAGGAGGAGCGGCGTCGCGTAGCGTTTCCCGTCCTTGACGATCATGAACGCTTTGCCGTGGTACTCCGGGACGGCGGGGAAGAAGCGGCGCGCGACTTTGTAGATCGGGTTTTTTTCGGGATGCGGCTCGGCCTCCCCTTCGGCCATGAGCTTGATGCCGGTGTAGATCAGGATCGCGCCGAAGACATACATGATCCAGTGGAAGCGCGAGATCAGCGCGGCACCGAGGCCGATGAAGATCGCGCGCATGATGATCGCGCCGAGGACGCCCCAGAACAGGACGCGGTGCTGGTAGACCTTCGGCACCGCAAACGACGCGAAGAGGATCACGAAGACGAAGATGTTGTCGACCGACAGCGCTTTCTCGATGAGATAGCCGGTCAGGAACTCGAGCCCCTTCTGAGCTCCGAACTCGTGGTAGATCCAGGCGTTGAAGATCAGCGAGAGCGTGACCCAGACGATGCTCCAGCCGAGCGCTTCTTTGAAGCGAACCTCGTGCGCCTTCCGGTTGAAGACGCCGAGGTCGAGAGCCAGCATCCCCAGAACGAAGACGCTGAAGATGATCCACAAAGACGGTGAGGCGATCGTTTCCATCAGGCGGCGTATCTTACTAATTGCATGCCGCGCAGACGGCGAATCCTTTCGGCCATCGGCGGATGGGTCGAAAAGAGGTTCGCCAGACCACGCGAGCCGGTGAACGGATTGACGATGAAGAGGCTGGCCGTGGCCGGCTGGGAACCGAGCGGCGGGACGATCTCCGCACCGCGTTCGAGCTTCGCCAGCGCCCGCGCCAGCGACTCCGGATCGTGCGTCAGCTGCGCGCCGGTCTCGTCGGCGAGGTATTCGCGCGAGCGGGAGATGCCGAGCTGCACGAGTGTGGCCGCGATCGGCGCGACGATGGCCAGGCCGAGCGCGGCGATCGGGCTCGGGCCGTCGTCATCGCTGCTCGCACCGCCGAAGATGGCGGCGAACTGGAGCATATGTGCGATGTAGGTGATCGCTCCGGCCACCGCGGCGGCAATGGTCGAGACGAGGATGTCGCGGTTCCTGATGTGGGCGATCTCGTGCGCGAGCACGCCGCGCAGCTCGCGCTCGTCGAGCAGTTGCAGGATGCCGTCCGTCACCGCGACGACGCCGTGCTTCGGATTGCGCCCGGTGGCGAAGGCGTTCGGCTGCGGCGAGGGGATGCGGTAGACGCGCGGCATCGCGATTTCGGCGCGCATCGACAGCTCGCGGATCATCCCGAAGATGCGCGGGGCCTGATGCTCTTCGATGGGCTCCGCGCGGTGCATGCGCAGGACGATCTTGTCGGAGAAAAAGTACGCGCCGAGGTTCATGACCATGGCCAGCACGAAGAAGACGCCGGTGTATTGGCGGCCGAGCAACGCGCCGAACCCGATCAGGATCGAGGAGAGCACACCCAACAGCAGGATGGTCTTGATCTGGTTCTTCATAACGATCCATTCAACCAGCGGGGGTGTTGGTGCATTCATTGGTTGGATCGATTGTTTGGGCGGTGTCGATTGAAATAGTCTATGGATGGTGTTTGGCTCTTGGCTGTTGGCTCTTGGCTCTTGGGGGCGAGCGCCGGGGCTCTGCGCCTGAGTGGCTGAGTCGCTGAAAAGCTGAGCAACTGAATGGCTGAGCAGCTGAATGGCTGAGCAGCTGAATTGCTGAGCAGCTGAAAAGCTGAGCAGCTGAAGCGCCGAGGAGCTGATGACCATGGAGTGGCTCAATTACCACCACCTCCTCTACTTCTGGGTCGTGGCCCGGGAGGGGAGCATTGCCGCGGCGACGAAGGCGTTGAATCTGACGCAGCCGACGATCTCGACGCAGTTGCGGATGCTCGAGGAGTCGCTGGGGGAGAAGCTGTTCGAAAAGTCGGGGCGGAACCTGGTCTTGACCGAGGCGGGGAGGGTGGCGTTTCGGTACGCGGAAGAGATCTTTGCGCTGGGGCGGGAGCTGCGCGATACGTTGCGCGACCGGCCGACGGGGAGGCCTCCCCGGGTGACGGTGGGGATCGCGGACGTGGTGCCGAAGCTGATCGCGTATCGGATCCTGCGGCCGGCCTTCGACGCGGGGAGGGAGATCGAGCTCGTTTGCCGCGAGGCGTCGCGCGAGACGCTCTTCACGCTCCTCGCGCAGCATGAAGTCGACCTGGTGCTGAGCGACGCCCCCGCCTCGGCGGCGCCATTGCGGGCGTACAACCATCTGCTCGGCGAGAGCGGGACGACCTTCTTCGCCACGCCCTCGATGGCGGCGGGGCTGAAGAAGAAGCCTTTTCCGCAGTCGCTGCATGGTGCGCCGTTGCTGATGCCCGGAGCGGGAACGCAGTTGCGGCGCGCGCTGGAAGGGTGGCTCGATGTGAATGCGATCGAGCCGAAACGGGTCGGCGAGTTCGACGATCTGGCGCTGCTGACGGTCTTCGGGCGCAACGGCGTCGGCATCTTCCCGGCGCCGTCGGCCATCGAAAAGGAAATCGAATTGCAGTACAACGTGAGGGTCGTCGGCCGGTTGCCGGAAGTGAAAGAGCGCTTTTACGCCGTCACGGCGGAGCGGAAGATCAAGAATCCGATCGTCGGCGCGATCACGAGCGCGGCGCGACGCGAGCTGTTCGAAGGAGGGGCATAGTGATCCAGGAAGGCGAAACCGGGCGAAGGGGCATCGAATCGAAGCCGCAGTGGCAGCTCGCGGGGGTGATCTTTTTCGCGCTCGTGGCGCTGCTGCTGCTCTACGCCGCGTTCAAGATCCTCTGGCCGTTCATGACGGCCATCCTCCTCGGCGCCATCCTCTGCACGCTGTCGTTCGGCATCTTCCGCAAGTTGCGCCGGAAGATGAAGGGAAGCTCGGCCAAGGCGGCGGTCGTGATGCTGATCGGGGTCACGTTCGTGATCGTCATTCCGGCCGTGATCCTGTCGATGCTGCTCGTCCAGCAGGCGAATGAAGTCGTCGAGAAGCTGCAGACCGGCGAGGCGGAGCAGATGATCCGGAGGATCGACCTGACCCATCAGCTCCACTTCATCCGCCGCTTTGCGCCGAACTTCGATCCGGCCACGCTCAGTCCGGAGCGGATGATCCTGCCGGCGGTACGGCAGATCCCCGGCTGGGTGGCGCGCAATGGCGGCGCGGTGCTGGGCGGCGTCGCGGGCGCCTTCCTCGGCTTCGCGATGGTGCTGCTGTCGATGTACTTTTTCTATACGGAAGGGGAGCCGATCCTGCGGCAGCTCTCGGTGCTGTCGCCACTGCCCAAACGCTACGACCGCGAGTTCGCGGAACGCTTCAAAGACGTGATCGACGCGACCTTCCGCGGCCAGCTCTTCACCGGCCTGGCGCAGGGGATCATGACCGGTATCGGTCTGGCCATCTGCGGCGTCCCTGGTGCGGCCTTCTGGGGTGCGGTCGCGGCGCTGCTGTCGCTCGTGCCGATGGTCGGTGCGGCGGCGGTGTGGGTGCCGGCAGCGATTTACCTGGCGATCTCCGCTTCGATGGGGGCGCGTCCCTGGTGGCCGGCCATCGTGATGACGTTGTGGGGCGTGCTGTTCGTCTCGCTGGTCGACAACATCGTCCGGCCGTGGGCGATGAAGGGGAAGGCGCAGCTGCCGGCCATCCCGCTGCTCTTCGCCGTCCTCGGCGGGTTGCAGGCGTTCGGCTTCGTCGGCCTGGTGATCGGCCCGCTGGTCTTCTCTCTGCTGATGTCGATCATCAACATCTACAAGAAGGGGTTCGAGATCCCCGATCCGGAGGTGGTGACGGAGCCTTAGTGCTCCGCCTCCACCTTCTTTTCATAGAACTCCTGGATGTGCTCGTAGACCGAGTCGGGGAACTTGAGGTCACGGTAGACGTTGCACGCTTCCGGGTCGTCGGTCGGGCAGATCGGGAAGGCCTGTTCCTTCTGCCACTGGAGGATGCGCTCCCGCTTGGGCGGGTTGTAGTCGCGCCCTTCGCCCTGGCGGAGGAGGACGCGCGCGTCTTCGTCGCTCACGTTCGGGTTCTTCTGCAGCCAGACACAGAGCTCGTCCTCGGAGAGGAAATGGCGCGCGACCATGGCGAAGACGAGGCGGCCGTAATGGCCGATGTCCTCGCCGCGATCGAGCGCGTCGAGCAGGTGGGACATCATTCCGTTGTTGCGTAAGTCGTTGAGTGCCATGGCCTCGAAAAATTGCGGGATGTGTTCCAGCGTCTCTACCAGTTGTGGAAACAGCTCAGCAGTTGGCAGATTATTTGTACGAGGGGGTCCGCGATGGTGGCAGACCTCGGCAGCCGCGTGCTGATCGCGGACCGTGATTCCTCGCTCCGGCAGTCGCTCTTCAGCCGTCTTCTCGATCTCGATCTCTTCTCCGATTGCGTCTCGAACGGCAACGACGCGCTGGAGAAACTCGGCGAGGTCGGCTATGCGGTGGCGATCCTCGACATCACCCTGGCCGGCCCCGACACGCTCCAGGTGATCCAGAAGATCGCCGAGCTCGATCCGGCCACGCGTCCGGTCGTGCTCGTGCTGGCGGAGCAACCCGAGGCGGCGCGCACACTCGACGTGGAGATCGTGCAGATCATCCTGCGCAAGCCGATCGACATCCAGCAGCTCGCGGAGCTCGTCCAGAGCTGCGTCCGCAGCGCGGCGCGCACGCGCACGGCCATCACCGCGTCCCACGCGCCGGGCGGCGATCAGCTGATATCGTGACCGGCGCGGCGTAGCGCGTCGATGCCGTCCGCCAGCAGGTCGTCTTTCACCATCAGGTAATCGGTGTCGTACGTGGAGAGGAAGAAGACGCTGATGCGCGCCGTGGCGAGGGGGCTGACCAGCGCGGCGGCGACGCCGATGGCGTCGAACGGAATCGGCCCTTCCACTTTCATGACGCGCCAGTTGCGCTCCGCCTGAACGCCTTCAGGAACCGCCTCATCCGTACAGATGATCGACAGCTCGTCGGCGGTCCAGGTGACGGAGAGGAGCGGGCCGCGCGCCCATGCGGGCATCGCCTCATCGGGAGCGAGACGGGCGACGGCGAGGAGATCGGGGAGCAGCGTGAGGCGCAACTTCATTGCTTGACGAGTTTGTCGACCGCGTCGAGAAGCTGTTGCGCCTCGAACGGCTTGAAGATCACCCCGAAGACGTCGTCGATCACCCCTTTGATCGCCGATTCGGGCGAGCCGGTGACGAGCATGGTGCGGTCGAGCAGCTTCGGATGGTTTTCGCGGAGATGGCGGATGACGGTGAGGCCCCCTTCGGTGGGGGTCATCACGTCGAGCAGGAGCCCGTGGTACTGGTTCTTGCCGAGGTGCTCGATGGCCGCGGAGCCGGTACTGACCACGTCGATGCGGTAGCCGGCGCGGCTGAGCAGCTTCGAAACGAGCCGCTGCATCGACGGATCGTCGTCGAGCAGCAGAATGCGGGCTTTCGCCGGGAGCAGCCGGATCATCTGGCGCCGGAGTGTATCGCACGCCCCGTCGCGCCGCCTGTGAGAAGAATGGTGCGGAGTGAGGGATTCGAACCCACGACCCCCTCGGTGTAAGCGAGATGCTCTACCGCTGAGCTAACTCCGCTGGAACGCTGCAGGCGGTTGGACGCCCGCTTCGGGAGGGGAGAATAGCAAACACCGGCTCTTGGCTGTTAGCTCTTAGCTCTTAGCTCTTAGGGTATTCGCCGCGAGCTGGGCCTGCGCGTCGCTTCGGTTCTTAGCCCTCGAGGAGCACGGCCGTTCCGGCGCAGCGCGCGGCCGATACCCTAAGAGCTAAGAGCTAAGAGCTAAGAGCCAAGAGCCAACAGCTAACAGCCAACAGCTAACAGCCAAGCCCCGCTAAGCGCCCACGTCACTCACTCGCCAACGAATGAACTGCAGGATCAGCGGTACGTCGTCGCGTGTGGCGTTACGGATGGCGAAGGTACTCATGGGCAGAGCATGATAGTGATGGCGCCTATGCGCCGCTCCCGGCGCATACCCTAAGAGCCAGGAGCTAACAGCTAATAGCTGTATCGTTACAATCTTCTTCTTCCATGACCGCCCCCCCGCATCGGCACCCTCTGGTTGCGTTCTGCTGGTTGCAGGTCGGCCTTGCGGCGGTGCTGGTGTCGCTGATGTTCGCGAACGTCGTGACGCGGCCGTGGATGGGGTTCGAGTACTCGCGGGTGGACGGGCGGGTGCAGGACGTGGTGGAGGGGAGTCCGGCCGATCGCGCGGGGATGCGCGTCGGCGATCGGGTGCTGTCCATCGCCGGGCATCGCGTCGGCCCCGGCGTCATCCCGCTCTTCTTCGAGCGGGCCGGTGAGCCGGTCGCGGTCATCACCGCGAACGAAGGCGTCCTGCAGGTCACGCCCATCCCGTTCGAGGAGATGCGTCGCCTCGGGTTGCGCGGCAATGTGGCGCGCGTCCTTCAGTCGCTGCACAGCTATCTCACCTTCCCGCTGCATCTCTGGATGCTCGCTCTCGGCGCGACGCTGCTCCGCCTGCGCGGGCCGAGCAAGGACGCGCGGCTGGCGGCGCTGGTGATGATCTACTGGGCGGGCGGGGTCTTCTTCTATCCGGCCGCCGGTGTCGGAGCGATGCTCGCTTCCTGGCCGCCCTCGCTGCGGCTCGCGATCTACCTCATTGACGCGGCCTTCATCGCTGCCTTCTTCGCGGCGTGCGTTCACTTTGCGATCGTCTTTCCGACCGACTACACGCAGAAGCAGCCGCGCGCGTGGGGGCTGGTGCCGTGGATCGTGGCGGTGCCGATCTTCCTCGAGGCGGCGTCGGCCGGCATCCTCCGCGCGAACGGCAGCGTGGCCCGCGCGCGGACGATCATCAGCGATCCGTATTCGACCATCGGCACGGTGATGCTCCTCTCCGCGCTGGCGATCCTGGCGTTCCGCTTCGTACGCATCAGCGAGGTCAATCCGCGGCGGCGCATCAAGCTGGTCTTCCTCTCGATGCTGCCCGGCGTCGTGACGTTCACCTCCGGCTACCTGGTGAACCTCCTGCAGCTCGGTCATACGGCGAGCCTGACCGTGCGCATGCTGCACACGCCGGCCACGATTCTCGGCTCGGCGATCTTCGCTTACGCGGTGGTCCGTCATCGCATGTTCAACATCCGCGTGCTGGTGCGGCGCAGCATCCAGTACGCGCTGGCGCGCGGCACGCTGCTGGTGCTGCTGTCGCTGCCGGTGATCGGCCTGGTCGTGTATCTGTACGCCCATCGCCGCGACTCGCTGGCGGTGCTGCTGACCGGCCAGCCGGCGGTCTACCTGGTGCTGCTCGTGCCGCTCGTGCTGGCGGTGCGCTATCGCAAGACGCTGCTGGAGGCGCTCGACCGGAAGTTCTTCCGCGAGCAGTACGACGCGCGGCAGCTGCTCCTGCACGTCGTGTCGATCATCCGCGGCGGGTCGGACATGCTGATCCTCTCGCGGGCGGCCATCGAGGAGATCGACAAGGCGCTGCACCCGGTCCACATCTCGCTCTGGCACCTCGATCCCGACGGAGCGGAGCTGCATCGCGGCTTCGTCCGCGGCCAGAACACGCCGCACGAAGCGCATCCGCTGCCGACGTCGTCGATGCTGGCCACCTTGCTGGCCAACGACGACGAGCCGCTCGACGTGCACAGCCGGCTGACGCGCTCCGTGCTCGGCCGGCTGCCCGAGCACGACCGGGAGTGGCTGCGCCAGGCGCGCGCGGCGCTGCTCGTGCCGCTGCTCATCGAGAAGCGTCTGGCCGGTCTGATGGTCCTCGGCGAGCGGATGAGTGAAGAGCCGTACAGCCGCGAGGATCGCGAGCTCCTGCGCACCCTCGCCGCGCAGCTCGCGCTGACGCTCGATTACTCACGGCTCAAGCAATCGCCGTCGCTGGTCTGGTCGCCGCCGACCCATACGCCGGTCCACACCTTCGTCAACGACGCGCTGCGTCTCTGCCCCGCCTGCGGCCGTTGCTATCCGCAGGAGCAGCCGCGCTGCGATTACGACGGCCAGCCGCTCGTCCCCGAATCAGGCGTGCCGCGGATCATCGAGGAAAAGTACGTCGTCACGAAGCTGCTCGGCCGCGGCGGCATGGGCTCGGTCTACCTCGCCACGCAGAAGCGGCTCAACCGGCCGGTGGCGGTGAAGGTGCTGCTCGCGCACCTGGTCGGCAGCTCGTCGATGCGCACCCGGTTCGAGCGCGAGGCGCGCATCGTGGCGCGGCTGCGCCATCCGGCCATCGTCACGATCCACGATTTCGGCGTGCTGCCGTCGGGGCATGCTTATCTGGTGATGGAGTATCTCGACGGCGAGACGCTGCGGAAGACGATCGTCGAAGGGCCGAGGACGATGGAGGCGGCGCTCGAGATCCTCCGCCCGGTGGGGGATGCGATCGATGCCGCCCATCGCGTCGGCGTCGTGCATCGCGACCTCAAGCCGGAGAACATCATGATCGTGCGCGAGCGCGACTCGCCGGCCCTCGAGCCGCGCGTGCTCGACTTCGGCCTCGCCAAGATGACCGGCCCGATCGGCGACGACGAAGCGACGGTCGTGCAGTCGGGCCACAGCGCCGGCGTCGTCGGGACGCTGATGTACATGGCGCCCGAGGTGTTGAGCGGAAAGCATGCGGACGCACGGAGCGACCAGTACAGCCTTGCGCTGATCGTCTACGAGCTGCTCTCCGGCGAGCATCCGCTCGGCACGGCGACCGATCTGGCGTCCGTCGTGCGCGGGCACACCGAGGAGACGTTCGTCTCCATCCGGCAGCGGGCGCCGCATGTGCCGGAGCGGGCGGCGGAGGCGATTCACCGCGCCTTGGAGAAGGACGCGGCGAACCGCTTCGAGACGGTAGCTGACTTCATTGCCGCGCTGCGGTAGAGACGACGGGGGGCCTCCGGCGGCCGGGGCCATCGGCCCCGGACCCCATTGGTTGGCTTAGCCTCCGCGAGCGCAGCCTCGTATCTCGCGACAGAGTGTCGCGGAGGCTAGGCCAACCAGCGGGTCCGGGCCCGCGGCCCGGCCGCCGGAGGCCCCCGGTCGTCCCGCTTAGGCCGCGGGGGTGATCATCACCGGCACGGTCGCGTGGCGGATGATGTCGAGCTTCGTCTCGCTCGGGTCGCCCTTCGCGTTGAGGAAGACCGCGTCGCCTGACTTATCGGCGTAGCGGATGATCTCCTTCGGCGCGTCGTTGCCCTTGATCACCACCGGCTTCGTCAGGACGTCCGCCCGCGCCAGCTCGCGCTGCATCGCCTCGGCGCGCTGGCGGTCGGAGTCGGGGCAGACCGTGACGAGGTGCACTTCCCCTTCTTCGCGTTTCGCGACGCGGTAGGCGAGGTCGAGCGCCGCGTGCGTGGTCTGCTCGAGGTGCACCGGCACCACCACGCGCTTCATCGACTCGCGGCGGCGCGTGCCGTAGCGGATGGCGAGCAGCGGCGCCGGCGGATCGGGGAGCACGGAGCGCGTCGTCGACCCGACGAACAGATGCGCGACGTGATGCCGCGCGTGCGTGGCGATGACGATCAGGTCGGCCTTCTCCGCCTTCGCGGTCCGGCAGATCTCGCCGCCGGTGTCGGGCGCCTGACGGACGATCAATCGCGTGGCCAGGTCGGCATTCGCCCGCGCCACGCGATCGCGCAGGCGATCGAGCTCCTGCTGCTCGGCGTACTCGTAGAGCGACGGATCGGCGGGGAAGCGGAGCTGATCGGGATGCGACGACCAGGTGCGGCGGACGTGCAGGATCACCAGCTCCGCGCAGCACGAGCCGGCGATGCGCACGGCGTCGTCGAACACCCACTCGGCCGCGGTGGAAAAGTCGGTCGGAATCAGAATGCGGCGAAACATGACAGTCGGCTGTTCAGCTTCGCAGCCGGACAGCATTTCAGCAAGAGCGGAATAGCTTACCGTGCAACCGGCGCCGCCGGTGAGGCTGCCGCCACCGTTGCCGCCGGCGCTGCCGTTCCGGCCGGCGTCACGATGTAGCGGATCACCGTCTTCGGCTCCGCCTCGGTCTCCGCGATCTGCAGCGTGACCTGCTTGCCATGGACGTTCAGCGCCCGGCCAGGGATGAACGGGTCCTGCATGGCCTGGTTCAGCTGCACTTCCAGCGTCCGCCACTGCTTGCCGTCCGACGGCAGGGTGTCGCGGGCGGGGAAGGCGCGGAACTGGGAGAGGTAAGTCGTGTAGTAGTGGTAGACCTGCGGGAACGAGTCATCGCTGGCCAGCGTGTACACCTCGGCCGCGTCACCGAACTGATTGCGGAGGGCTACCGCGTCGCGTTTGGTCAGATCCTCGCGGTACTGCGCATCGGCATAGACCGGGATGGCATCGCCGATCGTGCGCAGCTGCTGACGCGCGTCGACGTTGGTCTGACCGTCGGGAGCGTCGGCGGAAGGAGTTTGCTCGACAGCCGCGTTCGACTCGGTCCCCCCCGTGCAGCCCGTGAGGAGCGAGCCGAGCAGGAGGAGCGTAAGCGCCGAGCCGGTGAGGGTTCGCGTGATCATCGACCTCCACTAGAGCAATGGATATGCCGTTAGTTATTGAGCGCCGAAATCTGCACGACGCGATGCCGTTTGGCGCTGCTGCGGAGCCGCTCGAGCGCGGTCTCGCCGCCGTAGCGGGCCACGAGCTTCTCGTCGTAGAGGTCGGAGATCGAGGCCACGCTGTCGAGCGAGGCGATGAGCTGCTCGCCGCGGAGGCGGCGGCCGAGGAACGAGTGCGAGAAGAAGATGTCCCCTTCGACGAAGCTGAAGGCGCCGAGCGGCACCTGCGCGTTGAGCATCAGCAGCTCCTGCATCAGCTCGAACGACGGCTCGACTCCCTGCACGCAGAAGGCGAGCACCTCGATGACGGCGTCGTCTTCCTCGTACGGATCGACGGAGACCTCCAGGACGGTCGAGCCGTACTTGAGGTAGAAATCGCAGTGGTCGGCGTCGTCGGAGTGCTCGTCGACCAGCTCGTCCAGGTACGAGTTCACCTGCCGGTAGACTTCTTCCTGACAGGTGGTATGGAACTGCTTGCGACGGGGATGGGTCATTTGCGAGTCATTATAGCCACATGATCGAGCAACACTTCGCGCCCGAGCGGCGCCGCCGTCTCACCATCAAACGCGGCAAGGAACGGGTCGTCTCGAACCGTCACCCGTGGATCTTCGCCGGCGCCATTCACGCCGAGCACGGGCCGGAAGACGCCGCCCTGGCCGACCTCGTCGACCCGGAGGGAAACCGCGTCGCCAGCGGCTTCTACTCGCGTCATTCGCAGGTCCGCCTGCGCGGGCTGACCTTCGGTGGCGAAGAGCTGACGCCGGAGCTGATCCGCAAACGCGTCCGCGATGCGGTGCGCCGGCGCGGCCATGTCTTTCGCGATGGCACCACCAACTGCGGGCGTCTGGTGCATGCCGAAGGCGATGACCTCAGCAGCATCGTGGTCGATCGTTACGACGACGTGCTGGTGGTCGAGATCGCGAATCGCGGCGTCGAGCTGCTGCGTCCTCTCATCGTCGAAACGCTGCGTGAGGAGCTGAGCCCGCGCGGCATCTACTTCAAGAACGATCTGCCGGTGCGGGCGCTCGAACACCTCTCCACCGAGGGAGAGTGGGAGGGCGAAGGAGAGCCGATCGCGAACGTGCTCGAGCACGGCCTCAAGTTCCGCGTCGATCCGGGGGAGGGGCAGAAGACCGGCTTCTTTCTCGACCAGCGCGAGAACCGTCAGCTCGCGCGCGACCTCTCCGCGAACAAGCGCGTGCTGAATCTCTTCTCGTACACCGGCGCCTTCGGTGTCTATGCCGCGGCGGGCGGCGCCGCGTCGGTGGAGAACGTCGACGTCTCCGCCCCCGCGCTGGAGATGGCCAGGACGAATCACGAGCTGAACGGCTCCGAGGCCACCTACACCATCGCCGACGCGTTCCAGTACGTCCGCCGCCGCGACGGCAGCGAGTTCGATCTCCTGATCTGCGACCCCCCCGCCTTCGCCAAGTCGCGTCACGACGTCGAACGCGCCGCGCGCGGCTACAAGGACGTCAATCTCTTCGCTATGCGCATGATCTCGCCGGGCGGCCTGATGATGACCTTCAGCTGCTCCGGTCACGTCGACCTCGACCTCTTCCAGAAGATCATCTTCGCCGCCGCGCTCGACGCCGGACGGCGCGTCTCCTTCGTGCGCAGGCTCTCCGCCGGCAGTGACCATCCGGTATCGATTTATTGCCCGGAAGGGGAGTATCTGAAGGGATTTTTGCTGGAGGTGCGGTAGATTCTCCTCACTTCATCCCGAGCGGCAGCGAGGGATCTTTGGTGCCATCGCACCGCTGCCGGCAGTCGCGCGATGGCACCCAGGATCCCTCGCCTCCGGCTCGCTGGAGCCCCAGTTCATCCCGAGCGTCAGCGAGGGATCTTTGGTGCCACCGCGCGACTGCCCGCTGCGGCGCGATGACACCCAGGATCCCTCGCCTGCGGCTCGGGATAAACTGGAGCGCCAGCGAGGGATCTCTGGTGCCATCGCGCCGCTGCCGGCAGTCGCGCCATGGCACCCAAGATCCCTCGCCTGCGGCTCGGGATAAAGTGAAAAAATGACGCTCACGAACGTCCCCACCCCGCGCGTCTCCCGCGAGATCACGGTCGCCTGGCTCGGCGATCTGCTGCTCAGCGCCGGCTTCATCGACGAGCGGCAGCGCAGCGAGATCGACGCGGCGGACCGGCAGTGGCGCGCGCATCTCCGCGTCACCAAGGCACGCGTCGAGGACGAGCAGAGCGCGTTCAAGGTCATCGCCGGGATGAACCTCACCGATGCCAGCGGCAACGGCACGCGCATCGATGACTTTTTACTAGCCCGCCTGCTGGCGGAAGAGGCGCACCTGCCGTTCTTCAAGATCGATCCGCTCAAGCTCGACGTGGCGATGATCGAGTCGAAGATCGCCCGGCCGTTCGCGCGCAAGCACAAGATGGTGCCGGTGGCGGTGCGCGACGGGCGGCTGCTCGTGGCGGTGGTCAATCCGTTCGACGTGACCGGCATCGACAGCTACAAGCCGATGGCGCGGCAGGAGCTCGAGATCGTCGTCGCGGCCGAGTCGGACGTGATGGGGGTCATCAACGAGCAGTACGGCTTCCGCGCCTCGGTCACCAAGGCCGAGCGCGATCTGACCAAGGGCGCGATCGACCTCAGCAACCTCGAGCAGCTGGTCAAGCTCAAGTCGGGCACCGAGATCGAGGCCAGCGATGCGCACATCGTCAACGCGGTCGACTTTCTGCTGCAGCACGCGTACGACTCCCGCGCCTCCGACATTCACATCGAGCCGAAGCGCGAGCAGGCCTCCATCCGCTTCCGCATCGACGGCGTGCTGCACGAGATCCAGCGCGTGCCGCGGCTCGTCAACCTCGCCATCACCTCCCGCCTCAAGACCATGTGCCGGATGGACATCGCCGAACGCCGCCGGCCGCAGGACGGCCGCATCAAGACCGAGCGCGAAGGGAAAGAGATCGAGCTGCGCGTCTCCACGCTGCCGACCGCCTTCGGGGAAAAGCTGGTCATGCGCATCTTCGACCCGGAGGTCATGCTGCGCGACCTCGGCGGCCTCGGGTTCTACGAGGACGAGCTGAAGACCTTCTCCGACTGGATCAAACGCCCGCACGGCATCATCCTGGTCACCGGCCCGACCGGTTCCGGTAAGACCGTGACGCTCTACTCGGCGCTCAAGAACGTCTCCTCGCCGGAGGTCAACATCACCACCATCGAAGACCCGATCGAGATGGTCTACGAGGAGTTCAACCAGACCTCGGTGCAGAACAAGATCGGGATCACCTTCGCCTCCGCCCTACGCACCATCCTGCGCCAGGATCCCGACATCATCATGGTCGGCGAGATCCGCGATCAGGAGACCGCGCAGAACGCCGTGCAGGCCGCGCTGACCGGCCACCTCGTGTTCTCCACGCTGCACACCAACGACGCCTCCAGCTCCATCACCCGCCTGATCGACCTCGGCATCGAACCGTTCCTCATCTCCTCGACGCTGGTCGGCACCATGGCCCAGCGGCTGTTGCGCAAGATCTGCGAAGAGTGCAAACGCAACCGCCCGCTCAGCCTCGAAGAGGCCGGCATGCTCAACCTCCAGGCCCCGGCCGGCAAACGGATCATCGTCAAAGAAGGCGCCGGCTGCATCCGCTGCCGCAACACCGGCTACTTTGGCCGCACCGGCATCTTCGAGATCCTCCCGATCGACAACGCCATCCGCGACGTCATCGACCGCCGCGAAGACTTTCTGAAGATCAAAGAAATGGCCATCAAGCGCGGCATGCGCACGCTCAAACAGAGCGCCCTGCGGAAGCTCGCGGAAGGAACGACCACCTTTGAAGAAGTGGTGCGCGTGACCGGCATTTGACCCGTGTTGTGTGGCCTTGCAGCCCACTCCCTGTCCCAGGAAACAGGGGTGGGCTGCAAGCCCACACAACACGAGGGTACGCTCCATACGGAGCGGCCCGCCCGCGCAATCCCCCTCCGCGCGTCATCCTCCCTCCGTGCCATCCTGAACGAAGTGAAGGATCCCGAGGCGCAGGCGCGAACCGTGGCACACCCCGCCCGTCCCCGCTTGTTCCTCGGGCCAGCGAGTGGGGTCAAAGGGCCAGCGAGTGGGGTCACACGTTCGACCTTTTCACGCGCCGCCGGAAACTTCTCGGAATGGAAGGTATCGCTACAGCGGGTAGAGTTTGGTTATGGGGAGAGAAGAACGAAGATGTGACCGCAGAGAGTCCCATGGCTCCCTCTATGGCGACTACTACCATCGCAAGACTGAAGTCGAGAAGATGGCGGGCACCAAGGCAATGACGGCCGTGTCAAGAAAGCTCGTCACGATGATCTGGGGGTGGACGCGCTCGAAGGACGGCTTTGATGCAGCGCGCGTGTTCACGTGCCGCGCCGCATACGCCAAGGCCGCCTGACCTACAACAAAGACATTTTGCGTGTGAACAACTGTCCGGAGATGACCGCTTCATGCTTGCCACTGCTCGCCAGATGGCCGGCTTCACCGTTCTCCGTCACTCCGGGCAGGCACCACGACATCGACCAGAAAGTACGCCTGTCCCGCCATCGGCGAGGATCGAGAAGGTAGCATCTCGAGTCGCGGTCCGTTCAGCGTATCCCCGGCACCGGCGCGTTCGCCGGAGCAAGGATTTCTATTGACGGCTGCCTAAAGGTAGCGTGAAGTTGGGCGGCCGGTTGCCGACGTGTTCTCGCAGGCAGCTATGGCGCCGCTAATTGCCAGCCGTCAGCGTCAAGTACAAAATTTGCGGTCTTTTCGGAAGCACCACTGCGGTAACCGAAGATGTCGCCGATCGGCGTATTGACCCAATCTAACTGATAGCTGACAACGCTTGTTGGGCGTCCTGCGACCGCCGCCGGCTCAGCAATATGCCTGATGTTTATACGAGGCGTGGCTGTGACAACCTTCATGCATGGATCGTTACACGCAGAGCTTGGACCCGAGAACGCACCGGCAAGAAAGGGCATGAGTTTCTCAGTGGGGGTGATCGCAATATGGTCGACCTCGCCTCGGAAGGGCGTTGGCACCCTCGACGCTATCGTTTCGAACGATACGAACCCGGCGTCCGCTAGTGCCGCAGCCTTCGCTGCTTCTTGTCTGACCAGGCCGGAGCGAACACGGACGTACTGAGTTACTCCGCTATACGGCGAGTATTCGCCTGTATGTATGTATTCGTAACGACTTCCGCTCGCGAATATGCTCTCGAGCTGCCGCTTGGCGTCGTCCGCGGCTAGAAGTTTACGTATTACGACGGTTTCAGCTTGGAAAGGCGCCGCTGTCGTCAGGCTAAGTTGCAGGCTCTGCGTGACATATCCAGCCTTCTCGACCCGAACTTCGAACGTCCCGGGGGCGAATGGAATCGTGTACCGCCCGCCTTCATTGGTTTGAGCCTGGTAAGCACTATTGGGAATCGATACTCTTGCGTCTGAGACCGGTTTACCTTGCGCGTCATGCACTGCGCCCGTGATCTCGGTTTTCTTGCAACTGAGGACGCCCGCAAGAATGCACGTGGTCGTGAGAACCAGCAAAATTCTTCGCGAATGTTCCATCGTAGAACTCCTCTGCGTTGACCGAGTCACAAGAGCATACATCGAGTTTGACAAAGGGAGCAAGACAGCGATGTCACGATGCGACCGACCGGCGTTCTTACATTCTACGCCGCCTATCAGTACTTCATCTTGCGCCAATCGTCCACTGCCGGTTACCACTCGCGTATGGATACAATTACTTGCAGGATAAACCTGCGGTTTGCGCCGGTGAACAACATCATTTTAGGCGAGAACGGGCTCACGCTCGGGAGGTCTGCGCGTTTTCGGTCCGCCCAACGTCCTTGGTGTAAGTTGTGCGGCCGGTCCCGCGTGCCGAAGCCAGAGCGGCGCGGCGGTTGCCGCCAATGACGTTCGAAGAACCGAGTGGCGAACTGCAACCGCCGTGACGCCGTCACACTGGCGATGGCGCAGGTAGCTCGGCTGCCGGGCCGAAGCCGGGCCGCATCAGCTTTACACCAAAGTAAGGCCTCACCTCCGCCAGTCCTTCACGAAGAGGACGTGAGCGTTGTCGAGCTGAATTACGCTACGGCTTCTGAGCAGGTCTGCCGTCACCGCTCCATACTTGGATATCTCATCCAGGGCGATGAACGACTGCTTTTCGGTCTGCATGTAAATGCCAAGAAGCCGCGCCACGGAGTCGTTCTCGATATTCTTAAAGAGCAGTGAGTCGTGCGCTATCGCCGGAAGCTGCGTTGCCAGAAACACCGTCAGGTCCAACACAATTAGTTCTGCTTTGTCACATTTCGGGCGGGTCCTCGGGGAAGACTTCTCCTCGCCGTTTGAAACGTCTTCGGAGAAGATCGATTAGATCCTCTGGCTTGCGGTCACGTCGCGGAAGATAGTGCACGAGCATCATCTGCACGTCGGCGGCTGTGAGCACCGGTTCGCCGATCTCGAGACGCTCGCGGGTCAGAAAGAGCATGGCCATCATCACCAGGGCGGCGTGGTGATGCCAGCCT
>DASWOB010000025.1:0-60689 GCA_036398925.1 Thermoanaerobaculia bacterium | reverse complement strand
GCTTAGTACTTCATTCGCTAAATTCGGTCACGCTGCTTGCGGCAGGAGGTTGAGCTTGTCGAGATAGCGGCGCAAGTCGTCGCGCGTGAACTTCCACTTGAACGGCGTGGCCAGTTTCGAGAATCGTTCCTGAAAGGCGAGGATCGTTCGCTCAAGCTCCCGCAGAGATTGGAAGTCATTCGGTGTGAGCACCTTTCGTTGCAGGATCGAGAAGTAGATCTCGACCTGATTCAACCAGCTGGCATGCACGGGCGTTTGGATGAGGATCAGATTCGGCCACCGCGCGCGAAGGCGTTCACACGCGGTGGCTCCTCGATGCGACGAGCCGTTGTCGACGATCCAGAACACGCGTGCCGCGGATCGATACGGTGCCTGTTCCATCACCTGGTCCACGAGTTTGGTGAACGGAACGACTCCGGTGGTCTGGTCACATCGTCCGAACACGTTTGCCTGATGCACGTCGTACGCGGCCAGGTACGCGAGTGCTCCCTTGCGCTCGTATTCATGCTCGACCAGACTCGGCTTGCCAGGACCGGGAGGCGTTCGCCGGTGCTTCCGGCGACGCGCCTGAATGCTGGTCTTCTCGTCGGCCGAAATGACGAAGTCGTTCTCAGCCAATGGCTTGCCTTCCCACATCCGAGCATAGAGATCGACCACTCGTGATCCTTTGGCCAGGAACTCAGGATCTCGGGGAAAGATCCACGACCGGTGATTCCAGGGACGGAGGCCGTCTTCATGGAGCCACTCCCACAGGGTCGTGGTGCTGATCGCCTCGACCACTCCCTTCTCGAGCACTGCCTGCCGAATCTCCTCGATGCTGAAACGCGAAAACGGCAACTTCAACTGCGCCGGCAGTTCGCAAGCAACCGCTTTGACCGACGCGATTTCGTTAAGGGGAAAAACGCGCCGGTCGGCCCGGCCGCGGTCGCTCCTCGAGCGCATTCAGGCGTTCCTCGAAGAACCTCTTCCGGAAACGGCTCACGAACGAACGCGTGCAATCCAGCCGCGCGGCGATGGTGGCGCTCTCCATCCCCTCCGCAGCGTAGAGAACGATCCGCGCGCGAATCACCTGGCGGTACGGTGCATTCGACGATCGCGCACGTTCCGCAAGCACCGACTGCTCGTCCTCACTGAGCTCGATCCGATATGGCGTTGTCCACCTCACACCCGCCCTCCCCGTACGTTTTCACCAAGATTACTCCTGTGCGCGGATTTAGCGAATGGAGTACTAAGGTCGCAAACGGCGAACGATCGGTCGCGCCCGCCGTCAGACCGGTTCGGCGGCGGCTTCCCGCTCGTCTCCGGTCACCTGCGCGGCGCTCTCGATGACCGCCTGCACGTCGAACGGCTTCTGCAGCACCTGGTGCACCACCGACCCATTGAGAGCGCTGGTGTGGCGCGATCCGGCGGCGGTCATGACGATCACGCGCTTCTGGTCGGGGGCGTGCTCCTGCAGGAAGGCGATCACCTCATCGCCGCCGCAGACCGGCATCATCAGGTCGAGGAACACCGCGGCGTACGTCTGCGTCTGAAGCTTGCCGATCGCCTCGCGTCCGTCGCGGGCCTCGTCGGTCTCGTATCGCTGGCGGCGCAGGATGGCGGAAACGAGCCGCCGGATGCTGTCATCGTCATCGACCACGAGAACGCGCGCGCCCATCTCAGCCATGGTCTCACACCGCCCGCGGAATTCACGAGCCCATGCTCCCGTTGCCCATGATGCATAATCGTGGTTTGCCAGCTCGAAGAGGATGAACGCAGGTTTGAATCTCCGAAGGGCAGCACAGAAAGGAGATTCACATGAGAACATCCGGTAACGTCAAGTGGTTCAACGACGCGAAGGGCTTCGGCTTCATCACCAGCGAAAATGGTGATGACCTGTTCGTGCACTTCTCGGCAATTCAGGGTGGCGGCTTTCGCTCGCTGCCTGAAGGCGCCGCAGTCGAGTTCGATGTCGTCCAGGGGCCGAAAGGCCTTCAGGCCGCGAACGTCACGACCGTCTAATACCCGCGCTACGCGCGACCAGGGAGGACAGGAGCAATCCTGTCCTCTTTGCGTTTCTGCTGCTCGCCAATGCCGGCTGCCAGCGCGATGAAGTACCCGAGGATCGGCGACGCTCCGGCTCCCATCACCGGCACCGGGAACGTTCCCCAGGCCGGCGCCAGAACGGTCATCGCCACGTAGACGCCGAGCGCAAGCGCGGTGGAGTGCCGGTGCCGACGCCATGCGGCGAAGAACGGCAGCGGCAGAAGCAGCAGCGCGACCGTCGCCATTGCGGCCCATCCCACCCCTCGGGAAGCGACGACCTCGAAAATCTCCTCCACATGAGCGACTGGCGGCAACGGGTCGTGGCGGATGAAAGCGGCGGCCGAAACCGCAAGCAACACGACGACGCTGAGCACGACCTTGCCCATTTGCCGCGGCCGCGCAAGGACGAGGAGGACAGCACAGGCGGCCGCGAAGCTCGTTGCCTGGGCCGCATCCGGCTGCAACGCGAGGATCAGTGCGCCGGTCGCGGCGATCGCAAGTGCCCGACCGGTGCTCTGCGACGCTGCCGCCGCGACGCACAAAATGATCAGCGGCGCGGCGATCGCCGACGCATGAAGGCGGAAGCCTCCCAGCGAGATCCACCGGTACACCCCGAGCATGCCGTCTGAGGCAAATGGCAGGAGGATCGTCGCAAGGCTTGCGACCGCAAGGAACGCTCGCGTTCCTCCTCGTGCCGGCGGGGGCAAACGACGCCCCAACGCCCAGATCAGCAGCCCGACCGCAGTGGCGGCGATATTGATCGACCAGGCCACCGTGCTCACGCCGAGCTGGCGCATCGCCACGATACCGATGATCAACGCGGGCAGCGGAGCGCAGGCAGGCAATCCGGCACTAAGAACGCCGCGTCGGGAAGGCATGGGGGCGCAAAGTATACGAGGGTGAGGGCTGTTGAGCTGTTGAGCTGTGGGGTGAGAAGTTGCGGTGCGATCAATCACTTCCTCGCTCAACAGCTCGAAGCCCGGCTCCGTCCCGGTGCGGCAAGAGGAACGCGGCGCCGGGCTCCAGGACCACTCCTGGTCGTTGCGTGAACGCGTCCACCGATTGCGAGCACTCCACCGACCTGGTGGTCGCACTCCATCGACCTGGTGGTCGAATGCATCCACCTGGTGGTCCCACTACACCGACCTATTGCTCGAATGCATCGACCTGGTGGTCCCACTACACCGGCCTATTGCCGCAATCCATCGCCGCATTCCATCCACTCGGCCGCGTAACTCATTGATTCCGAGATCGTTGCGCCGATACCGGCCGGCCGCATCGAACCGCTGCCCGGGGAGACCATCGCTCACTCGAATCGCAGCGCTTCGATCGGGTGCAGCGAGGCGGCCTTCCACGCCGGGTACCAGCCGAAGCCGATCCCGATCACGCTGCAGACGACGAGGCCGGTCAGGGCCCATCCCCAGGGGAAGACCATGGCGATGTCGAACGCGAGGGCGATACCGTTGCCGCCGAGGACACCGGTGAGGATGCCGACGACGCCGCCCACCTCGGAGAGGACGACCGCTTCGAGCAGGAACTGCTTGACGATGTCGTTGCGGCGCGCGCCGATGGCTTTGCGGACGCCGATCTCGCGGGTGCGCTCGGTGACGCTGACCAGCATGATGTTCATGATGCCGATGCCCGCGGCGAGCAGGGCGATGGCGCTGACGACGAAGGCGCCGACGCGGATGGTGTCGGCGATCTGGCCGAAGGCGGAGACGAGGGTGTCGTTCGAGTAGATCTCGAAGTCGTTCGGTTTGCCGTGCTTGAGGCCGCGCGCGATGCGCATCGCTCCGATGGCGCGGTCGAGGGTCTGGTTGTACGTGGCCTGCGAGGTCGACTGGATGGCGATGTTGACGGTGCGGTTGGCGCTGCCGAAGTCGGAGAGGAACTTGGTGATCGGCACGATGATCATCCGGTCCTGACTCTGGCCGAACGAGGAGCCTTTCTCCGCCAGCACGCCGACGATCAGGTACGGCTTTTCGTTGATCTTGATGACCTTGCCCAGCGGCGATTCGTTCGGGAAGAGCTTGGTCTGGACGTCGTGCCCCACCACCGCCACGTTGCGCGCAAAGTCGACGTCTTCGTCGGAGAGGTTGCGGCCGTAGCCGAGCGTGTAGCTGTTGGCGACGAGGAAGGCGTCGTTCGTGCCGACCACGGTCATCCCCTGGATCTTGTTGCGGCGGTAGGCGGCCGATTTGTCGTCGTCGAAGATCTTGAAGCAGATCGCGTTGGCCTGCCCCGCCATCTGCCGCTCGAACTCGCGCGCCTCCTGCAGGGTGATGTTGCGCCGGTTGGCAATCTCCTCGGTGTCGCTCGAGCTCATGGTCGGGTACTTGGCGAACTGGAAGATGTTCGAGCCGAGAAAGGAGAGGCCGCCCTCGATCGAGCTCTGGATCACGCTGAGCGCCGTCATCACGCCGATGACCGAGAAGACGCCGATGGTCACGCCGAGCATGGTCAGGATCGAACGAAGCTTGTTCGTGCGGATGGCCAGCAGCGCCATGCGGAAGATTTCAGAAGTATTCATTCGTAGCGCAGCGCCTCGATCGGGTCGAGCCGGGAAGCGGAAAGCGCCGGCGCGAAGCCGGACAATACGCCGGTGAGCGTGGAGACGATCAGACCGGTGACCACGAGGCTGACCGAGAACTGCAGCGGGAACGACGGGAAGGCCGCGGCCACGGCGGCACACATCAGCCACGACAGGGCCAGCCCCACCAGCCCGCCGATCAGGCAGATGGCCACCGCCTCGATGAGGAACTGCAGCAGGATGGTCCGCCGCCGCGCACCGACGGCCTTGCGCGTGCCGATCTCGCGAGTGCGCTCTTTCACGCTGACGTAGGTGATGTTCATGATGCCGATGGCGCCGACGAAGAGGGCCAGACCGGTCACGAAGAGGCCGGCCATGGCGATGCCGCTCTTGATCGGGCCGATGGTGGAGCGCAGCGCCTGCTGTTCGTTGATGGAGAAGTCGTCTTTCTGTTCGGGACGGAGGCCGCGCACGCGGCGCATCGCGCCGGTCAGCTCCGCCTTCGCCTCTTCCATGCGCGTTTTGTCGTGTACCTTCACGCGAATGGAGGTGTCGAGCCGCGCGCTGAAGGCCTTCAGGAACGCCCCCATCGGCACGACCACCTGCGTGTCGAAGCTGAAGAGGCCGAGGAAGGTGCCCTGCTTCGCGTAGACGCCGACGACGCGGAACGGCTGACCGTCAATCGAGACGGTCTTGTCGAGCGCGCTCGACTGCGGGAAGAGCGCGTCGGCGACGTCGTAGCCGAGGATGACCACGTTGCGGCCGCCCCTCGACTCCGCATCGGTCATGAACCTTCCCTCGGTGAACTGCGAGGTGGAGGTCACGAGAAAGTCGGAGGTGGTGCCTTGCGTGAAGACGCTGCGCACTTCGTTGTCGCCGAAGCGGACGTTGCGCACGGTGCCGACGGTCGGCACGGCGATGACCAGGTGCGAGTTCGGCGTGTCGCGAATGATGCGCATCAGGTCTTCGGCGTAGCGGACCTGCATGGTGCGGCGGTTGCGGTAGTTCCACCAGTCGTCGACGTTGTGCCACGGCCATTTCTCGACGTAGAGCACGTCGTCGCCGATGACGGAGAGACTGCGCTCGAACCCGGTCTCGATCCCGCCGATGGCGGAGCCCATCAGCGTCACGGCGATGATGCCGATGATCACCCCGAGGGCGGTGAGCAGCGAGCGCATCTTGTGCGCACGGATGACGTTGACCGCAATGCGGAAGGACTCGAGGAGCTCGATCAGGAGGTCGTTCATGGCCAGCATCGGCATCCCGCCGGGCGAACGATGAACGATGAGCGATGAACGATGAGCGGCCACGCCGCGGGGACGCTCATCGCTCATCTCTCATCGTTCATCGCTCACGGCGGAGCTACTCCCCGCCCTCCTGCTCGATCTCGACCTTCGCCCCGTTCTTGAGCCGCCGGGAGATCGCGGTGTAGCTGCCGGAGACGACTTCGACGCCGGGCTGGAGGCCGCTCTTGATCTCGATGTAGCTGTTGTCGGAGATGCCGGTCTCGACCTTCTGCATCTTCACGGTCTCGCCCTCGCGGAGGAAGACCACGCGCTGGAGCTTCTCGCGCTCGAGGCGCTCGCGGCGCTTGTCGACCGCTTCGTTGCTGACGTCGGCGCGGTTGTCGCTCTTGTCCTGTTCGGCGCGTTTTTTAGTCTGCTTCTCGCGCTCCTCGGGGGAGAGGTTGCTGTCGGTGCTGCGGACGGTCACGCTCTGGATCGGCACCGCCATGACGTCCTTGACCGTGTCGGTCTCGATGTCTGCGGTAGCGCTCATGCCGGGGCGGAGGCGCAGCGAGCGATCGCTGATGCGGATCTTCACCTCGAAGTTGGTGACCTCTTCCTGCGAGCCTGCGTTCTTCGTGAGGGCGGTGCTGGCGATCTCGCGCACGACGCCGGTGATGGTGCGGTCCTGGTACGCATCGACGTTGATGCGGGCCGTGTCGCCGATCTTGACGTTGACCACGTCGTTTTCGTTCACGTTGACGCGCGCTTCCATGTTGTTGAGGTCCGCGATGCGCATCACCTCGGTGCCGGCGAACTGGCTGGTGCCGACGACGCGCTCACCGACGCGGCTGGTGAGCGAGCTGATGGTGCCGTCGCTCGGCGCGTAGATCACGGTCTTGGAGAGCGCTTCGTTGATCTGCCGCAACGCACCGTCGGCGCGGCGGATCTCGGAGAGCGACGAGTCGAGGGCCGCCTTCGAGATGTCGAGCTTCGTCTTCGCGGCGTTGCGTTCCGACTGGGAGAGGAGACCCTTCTTGAAGAGGTCGTCCGCGCGCTCGAAGTCTTCCTTCGACTTGGCGAGCTCCGCGCGCCCCTGCTGGCTGGCGGAGCGAGCCCCTTCGAGCGCCGCCTGCTGCGATTCGACCTGCGCGCGGTAGCTGTCGGGCTTGATGCGCAGCAGCAGATCGCCGCGCTTGACGAGCTGCCCCTCGCGCACCGGAAGCTCGATGATCTCGCCCGAGACTTCCGGCGAGATTTTCACCTCGATTTCCGGCTGGATCTTCCCGGTGGCGGTCACGACCTGGGTGATGGTGCGCCGCTCGGCCTTTTCGGTGGTGATGAGAATCGGCTTCTCGCGCTTCTTGGAGGCCATGAGCGCGCCGACGCCGGCGAGGATCGCCACGATGACGACAACCCAGATGATCAGTTTCTTTTTTGAACGCTTCGCTGCCATGTCAGTCCATACAACGGGAAAGTACGGCGATTGTTGCACGCCTCAGCGGTTCAGCTGTTCAGCGGTTCAGCTGTTCAGCTGTTCAGCTGTTCAGCTGTTCAGCTGTTCAGCTACTCAGCTATTCAGCTGTTCAGCTACTCAGCTGTTCAGCTACTCAGCTGTTCAGCGACTCAGGGAGTTCAGGCGATGCGCGTGGTGCTCCGCCTGAATAGCTGAGCAGCTGAGCAGCTGAGCAGCTGAGCAGCGGCGCGCGCCTGAAATGCCGACTCCGCCGCGAACGTTCCCCGCCGCGCATGATTTCCTTCGCCAACGTCAGCAAGCAGTACGGCAAACAGGTCCTTTTCGTCGAAGCTTCGTTCCAGGTCAATCCGGGGGAGAAAGCGGGACTGGTCGGCCCCAACGGCGCCGGCAAGTCGACCCTCTTCCGGATGATCACCGGCGAGGAGTCGGCCGATGACGGCGTGGTGAACGTGCCGAAGAAGCTGGCCATCGGCTATTTCCGCCAGGAAGTGGACGAGATGGCCGGCCGCAGCGTCCTCGATGAGGCGATCGCCGGCTCCGGCCGCCTCGGCGATCTCCATCACGAGCTGATCGAGCTCGAGCACGCGATGGGCGATCCGTCGCGTCCCGACTACGACAAGGTGCTCGACCGCTTCGGCGTCGTGCAGGAGGAGTATCAGCACAACGGCGGCTACGAGCTCGAAGCGCGGGCCCGCGAGGTGCTGCACGGCCTCGGCTTCACCGATCCGCAGATCGACGGCGACGTCGGGGCGATGTCGGGCGGCTGGAAGATGCGCGTCTCGATGGCCAAGATCCTTCTCGGCAAGTTCGACGTGCTGCTGCTCGACGAGCCGACCAACCACCTCGACATCGAATCGATCGTCTGGCTGGAGCGCTTCCTCAAGGGCGTGCCGGCCACGATCCTGATGACCTCGCACGACCGCGACTTCATGAACCGCATCGTCACGAAGATCGTCGAGATCGACGACGGCGACATCCTCACCTACAACGGCGACTTCGAGTTCTACGTGAAAGAGCGCGAGATCCGCGAGGCGAACCAGGAAGCGGCTTACGCGCGCCAGCAGGCGAAGCTGGCCAAGGAGCAGCGCTTCATCGACCGCTTCACCGCGCACGCCGCCAAGGCCGCGCAGGTGCAGAGCCGCGTGAAGATGCTCGAAAAGCAGGAGCGGATCGAGCTGCCGAAGAAGCGCAAGGTGATGAAGTTCGACTTCCGCACGCCGCAGCGCTCCGGCGAGGACGTGGTCATGCTCAAGGGCGTGAAGAAGGCCTTCGGCCCGCGGAAGATCTACGACGACTTTTCGTTCCAGGTGCGCCGCGGCGAGCGCTGGTGCGTGATGGGAAAGAACGGCGCCGGCAAGTCGACGCTGCTGAAGATGATCGTCGGCGCGCTGCCGCCCGATGAGGGGTCGGTGCGGCTCGGGGCCAGCCTGAAGGTCGGCTACTTCGCGCAGCAGTCGCTCGACCTGCTCGACCCGGAGCTGACGGTGTGGGAGCAGATGCAGAAGGACTTTCCGCTCGAGGCGATCGGCGTCCTGCGCAGCATCCTCGGCGCGTTCCAGTTCTCCGGCGACGAGGTCGACAAGAAAATCCGCTCGCTGTCGGGCGGCGAGAAGTCACGGCTGGTGATGGCGCGCATGCTCCTCGACCCGCCGAACTTCCTCATCCTCGACGAGCCGACCAACCATCTCGACCTGGCCACCAAGGAGATGCTGGTCGAAGCGCTGCACGAGTACGAGGGGACGATGATCTTCGTCTCGCACGATCGCGCCTTCCTACGCGGGCTGGCGAACCGCGTGCTCGAGCTGGCGGGCGACGAGCACGAGGGGCCGCTGCTCTACGGCGGGTCGTACGTGGAGTACGTCGAGAAGACCGGCCGCGAAGCGCCGGGCGTCCACGCGTAAGCGCTGCCACACGAACAAAGGGCGGGCTTGCGCCCGCCCTCCAGGAAAAAACATCGCTTACAGCGAGCGCTTCTTGCCGCGGATGTTGCGCCGGCTGCCTTTGGCTTTGCCGCCGCCACCGCCACCGCCGTAGCCGCCACCGCCGCCGTAGTTGTCGCGGTCGTAGTCGTAACCACCACCACCGCCACCACCACCGGCGTAGCCGCCGCCACCACCGCCGTAGCCACCGCCGCCGCCGCCGTAGCCGCCGCCGCCGCCACCAGCACCCGGTGCACGCCGCGGGCGATCCTCGGCCGCGTTGACCCGCAGCGAGCGTCCGCCCATCTGGTAATTGTTGAATTTCTCGATCGCCTGCGCGGCCTCTTCGTCCGAGCTGAGCTCGACGAAGGCGAAACCGCGCGGCCGCCGCGTCTCACGATCGGTGGGAAGGAAGACATCCTTCACCGTTCCGATCTGCGCGAACAGCTGCTGCAGTTCCTCTTTCGTCGTGTTGTAATCGAGGTTCCCTACGAAGACCTTGGAAGCCATAGCTCTCCTTATTTCATCTGACGCAACGGAAGACGGCTCCCTGCCTTCGTCCGCACGCGACGCTGAGAATAATCGTCATACCCGTCCGGTTCAACCCAAAGCTCCCCTTCTGTTGCGGCCTCGCGACCGATTGCTGACAGTCGAGGCCGTACCCACAACCAATCGAGGAACCGAAATTTTGTCTTTTGTCTCACTCGGGCTGAGCCCGAAAATCCTCCAGGCGGTCACTGAAATGGGCTATTCAACTCCGACGCCCATTCAGTCGAGCGCCATCCCGCACATCCTGCAAAAAGCCGACCTCATCGGCATCGCACAGACCGGCACCGGCAAGACCGCCGCGTTCGTGCTACCGCTGCTCCATCGCCTCGACGAGATGCCGACCGCGCGCCAGCCGCGCATGCTCATCGTCGCCCCGACCCGCGAGCTCGCGCTGCAGATCGATGAGAACGTCCGCGCTCTCGCAAAGTACCTTCCCCTGCGCATCGCCACCATCTTCGGCGGTGTCGGCGAACGTCCGCAGATCGACGCGGTCCGCCGCGGCGTCGACATCATCGTGGCCACCCCCGGCCGCCTGCTCGACCTGATGCAGCAGCGCCACGTGGTCCTCACCGGCGTGAAGATGCTCGTCCTCGACGAAGCGGACCGCATGCTGGACATGGGCTTCCTCCCGCAGATCCGCAAGATCGTGAACGCCGTCCCGCGCGAGCGCCAGACGCTGCTCTTCTCGGCCACGCTGTCGAAAGACATCGAGAAGCTGACGGGCGAGTTTCTCCGCAACCCGCAGACGGTCGAGATCGGGCGCCGCTCGAACCCGGCCGACACGGTCGCGCAGTTCCTCTACCCCGTCCCGAAGGCCCGCAAGGTCGATCTGCTGATCGAGCTGCTGCGCGACCAGTCGCTCGACTCGGTGCTGGTCTTCTCGCGCACCAAGCATGGGGCCGACAAGATCGCGCGCAAGCTGGCGCAGGCGCACATCACCAGCGCCACGCTGCACTCGAACCGCAGCCAGTCGCAGCGCGTGGCCGCGCTCAGCGCGTTCAAGGCCGGCCGCGTGCGCGTGCTGGTGGCCACCGACATCGCCGCGCGCGGCATCGACGTCGAAGGGATCTCGCACGTGATCAACTTCGACTTTCCGATGCACGCCGAGGATTACGTCCACCGCATCGGCCGCACCGGCCGCGCGGAAGCGATCGGCGACGCCATCAGCTTCGTCACCCCCGAGGACGAGCCGTACGTGCGCGACCTCGAGAAGATGACCAGGAAGACGGTCGCGCGGAAACGGCTGGAAGGCTTCGACTATACCGACGTCGCGCCCAGCCGGCCGATGCAGCCGTTCAACCGGCAGCATGCACGGCCGCAGGCATCACGGCCGCCGCAGCGGTACTCGCGCAGCCGGGTGTAACTCGCGATTTGTGGACTGCGGCGGCCGTCGCCGCCGTTCTCCACCATCTTACGTCCGCTTCGCTTCGAGCTCCGCCCACCGTGCGTACAGCCGATCGACTTCCTCCTGGGCGGCGTTCAGCTCCGTGAAGCGCTGCTGCAGAGCGTTCGCATCGGCGGCGACGCTTGGGTCCTCGGCGCGCTGACGGGCGTTCTCGAGGCGTTCTTCGGCCGCCAGCAGCGTCGCTTCCATTCCATCGAACTCGCGCTGTTCGATGTACGACAGACGCTTGCTCTTCGCCGCCTTGCGCGTTTCCTGCGTGCCCCCCGGCTGAATGGCGTTCGACGCGCGCAGCGAACCGCGGTTGGCCTCCCACTGCGGGTAGTCGGCAAAGTACTCCGCGCCCCCTCGCCCGTCGAGCGCCAGCACCTGAGTCGAGACGCGGTCGAGCAGATAGCGATCGTGCGTGACCAGCACCAGCGCGCCGGGGAACTCGAGCAGCGATTCTTCCAGCACATCGAGCGTTGCGATGTCGAGATCGTTCGTCGGCTCGTCGAGCACCAGCAGGTCGGCCGGCTTGAGCATCAGCCGCGCGAGGACGATGCGCGCTTTCTCGCCGCCGGACAGCCGCGAGACCGGCGTGTCGAGCTGCTCGCTGCGGAAGAGGAAGCGCTTCGCCCAGCCGGCCACGTGCTGCGCGCGATCCTGATAGACGACCGTATCTCCGTCGGGCGAAAGCGCGCGGCGCAGGGTGAGGCTCGGATCGAGCGACTCGCGGTTCTGTTCAAAGTAGACGACGCGCAGCCAGTCGGCGCGCTCGATCGTGCCGGCGTCGGGCTTCAGCTCGCCGGTGATCATCCGCAGCAGCGTGGTCTTGCCGGAGCCGTTCGGCCCGAGGATGCCGAGGCGCGCGCCGGGAGTGAGCAGCAGATCGAGATCGCGAACGATGGTCTGCGTGCCGAGGGTCTTCGCGAGATTCCGCGCCACCAGCAGGCGCTTCGTCTTGCGATCGGAAGCGGTGAAGTCGATACCTGCGGAGCGGCCGCCTTCGCGCGCGCGGCTCTCCTGCAGCTCGCCGATCATCCGTTCCGCGTTCTGGATGCGCGCCTTCGATTTGGTGGTGCGCGCCTTCGGCCCGCGCCGCAGCCACTCCACCTCGCGCCGCACCAGGTTCGCGAGCGTCTCCTGATAGGCGGCCTCGTTGCGCAGCACTTCGTCGCGACGCACGAGCAGGTCGCTGTACGTGCCGTTCACCTCGAGCAGACCGCCGGCGAACTGGCTGCTCAGCTCGAGCATTCGCTTGGTGATGTTCTCGAGGAAGTAGCGGTCGTGGCTGACCACGACGAACGCCTCCGGCTCTTCACGCAGCAGCTCTTCGAGCCAGAGGATGCCCTCGACGTCGAGATGGTTGGTCGGCTCGTCGAGCAGCAGCACATCGGGCTCGCGCGCCAGCTCCACCGCGATCGCCAGCCGTTTGCGCCAGCCGCCGCTCAGCACGTCCGAGGCGACGCTCGCGTCGAGAAACCCCGCTTTGCCGAGGGCCTGAGAAGCGCGGGCGTGCTTCTCGTGGTCGTCGAGCGTGGTCATGTGCGCCAGCGCGTCGAGGATCACCTCTTCGGCCGACTTGCCGGGAGTGAAAACCGGGTCCTGCGGGACGTAGCCGATCCGCACGCCCTTGCGCAGCGCGCGGATGCCATCGTCGGATTCCTCCGCGCCGGCGAGGATCTTCAGCAGCGTCGACTTGCCCGCGCCGTTCGGCCCGACCAGGCCAACGTGATCCCCTTCGAAGAGGGTGAAGGAGAGTCCTTCGAAGAGCGGCCGGGAGCCGAACGATTTGCCGAGATTCTCGCAGGAGAGAAGAACGTTCCGGGACATGCGCGGCGCAGTGTACTGAAACCGCTACCGCAGCCGCCCCAGCTCGTCATCCAGATGCCGCAGCGCATGCTCGAGCGCGATGCGGTGTGTGTCGCTGCGCGCCCCTTCCAGCTCGCGCTCCACCCGGCGGCGCGACATCTCCAGCGACTCCCGTTTCGCGCGCTGCTCGAGATCGTCGCGCGACGGCCTCGCCTCGCGCGCCCACGACGGCTCCTGCCGGTCCTCCATCTGCGACTCGACCGATTTGCTCTCCCATCCTCGGGCCATTCGTCTTCCTCCGCGTCAGATCGATTCGTACTCCTCGTCGGACAGCTCCATTGCCGCACCGGCGACGTTTTCCTCGAGGTGCTTCACCTTGGACGTACCCGGAATCGGCAGCATCACCTTCGCGCGGCGCAGCAGCCACGCCAGCGCCACCTGCGACGCGCTCGCACCTTTCTGCTGTGCGATCTTCGTCAGCGCGCCCCCCTTTTTGCCGAGCTTCCCCACAGCGAGCGGGTACCACGGGATGAATCCGATTCCTTCGCGCTCGCAGTAATCGACGACCGAATCCCACTCGCGGTCGCCGAGGTTGTAGCGGTTCTGCACGGTCACGACGGCGATCTGCTGCCGTGCGCGCTCGATCTGCTCGACCGTCACCTCGGACAGGCCGATGTGCCGGATCTTCCCCTCACTCTGGAATTCAGCAAGTGTGCCGAACTGGTCGTCCTCGGACACCGCACCGTCGATGCGATGCAGCTGATAGAGATCGATGCGGTCGACGCGGAGACGGCGCAGGCTGCCGTCGAGTCCTTCTCGCAGCCGCTCGGGCCGGCAGTTCACTTCCCACTGATTCGGACCAGAGCGATCGAAGCCGCCCTTCGTGGCGATCACCACGCCGTCGCGATACGGGTGCAGCGCCTCCGCGATCAGCTCCTCGCTGACATGCGGGCCGTACGACTCCGCGGTGTCGATCAGGTTCACATCGAGCTCGACGGCGCGGCGCAGCACGGACAGCGCTTCATTGCGGTCGCGCGGCGGGCCCCAGACGCCGTCGCCGGTGATGCGCATGGCGCCGAAGCCGAGGCGGTTCACGGTCAGGTCGCCGCCGATGGTGAAGGTGCCGCTCGCGGCGGCCGTGGTCTTGCTCATGATTTACTCCCTTTCGCGGATCCGTCAGAGGAGAAGAATTTCACAATGGCACTACCTGCACGCAAGCTCGGCAACAACGGACCGGAGATCACTCGCGTCGGATTCGGCGCGTGGGCCATCGGCGGAGGCGACTGGGCGTTCGGCTGGGGCCCCTCCGACGACGACGCGGCCATCCAAGCGATGCGCCACGCCGTCTCGCGCGGCATCAACTGGATCGATACCGCCCCGGTTTACGGCCTCGGACATTCCGAGGAGCTGGTCGGTCGCTTCCTCCGCGATGTGCCGGCCAGCGAGCGCCCGCTCATCTTCACCAAATGCGGCCTGGTGTGGGATGACGACGACCGCATGAAACCGCCGCGCCGCACGCTCGAGCCGGCCAGCATCCGCAAGGAATGCGAAGAGTCGCTGCGCCGCCTCGGCGTCGACCAACTCGATCTGCTGCAGTTCCACTGGCCTGACGAGAGCGGCACGCCGGTCGAGGATTCATGGAGTGAGATGGCCCGCCTGGTCGACGAAGGGAAAGTGCGCTGGATCGGGGTTTCGAACTTCAACGTCGACCTGCTGGAGCGCTGCGAAAGCATCCGTCACGTCGATTCGCTCCAGCCACCGTTCTCGCTGATCCGCCGCGAGGTCGCCGCGCGCGAGCTCGGCTGGTGTGCCGATCACGGAACGGGCGTCATCTGCTACTCCCCGATGCAGTCGGGCCTCCTCACCAACAAGTGGACGCTCGATCGCGCCGATTCGCTGGCCGAGGACGACTGGCGCCGCCGCTCGCCCGAGTTCCAGAGGCCGAACATCGAGCGCAACCTGCAACTGCGCGATGCGCTGCTGCCGATCGCAAAGCGTCACGGCGTCGAAGCCGGAGCGGTGGCGGTCGCGTGGACGCTGTCGTGGCCGGCGATGACCGGCGCGATCGTCGGTGCGCGAACGCCGGAGCAGGTCGACGGCTGGATCACCGCCGCGTCGCTGGAGCTGACGGAGAGCGACCTCGCCGAGATCCGCACCGCCATCGAACAGAGCGGCGCGGGCAAAGGTCCGGCCGCGTGAAGCAACGTCCGTTCGGCAGCACCGGTCTCACCGTCAGCGAAGTCGGCTTCGGTGCGGGCCACATCGGCGACGGCTCGATGTCCGAGGACGAAGTCGGGCATCTGCTGAACGCCCTCGTCGATGAAGGCGTCACGCTCTTCGACACCGCGCGCAGCTACGGCCTGTCGGAGGAGCGCATCGGCCGCCATCTCGCGCATCGTCGCGGTGAGATCGTGCTGTCGACGAAGATCGGCTACGGCATCGACGGCTATGAGGACTGGACGCCGGAGATCATCGAGCCGGCCGTCGATCGCGCCCTCGGCATGCTGCGCACGGACGTCCTCGACATCGTGCACTTTCATTCCTGTCCCCTCGACGTGCTGCAGCGCGGCGACGTTACCGCGGCGCTGCAGCGTTGCGTCGAGAAAGGCAAAGTGCGCGTGGCGGCGTATTCGGGCGACAACGAGGCCTTCGATTTCGCGGTGCGGGAGCTCGCGGCGGTGCAGACGTCGATCAACATCGTCGATCAGAGAGCTGCTGAGTTCCTCGGGTCCCTCGGGGTTCCTCGGAGTTCCTCGGGTGGAACCGCGACACCGCCGAGGAACTCCGAGGAACCCGAGGAACCCCGAGGAACCGCCTTAGCCGTCATCGCGAAAAGACCGCTAGCCAATGCGCCGTGGCGGTTCGCGGAACGGCCGCACGGCCACGACGCCGAGGAGTACTGGCTGCGCTGGAAGACCATCGAGCACGAGATCGACCGCGGCGGGATGAGTTGGGACGAGCTGGCGCTGCGCTTCACCCTCGGCGTACCGGGCGTGCACAGCGCCATCGTCGGGAGCCGCAACCTGGACAACATGCGGGCGAACATCGCCATCGCTTCGAAGGGGCCGCTGCCGGAGGAAATCCATCGTTCGGTCCGGCAGTCATTTCGCACGGAGTGGCCCGGGAAGATCTGAACGCGATTAGAATCCGCCGCACATCGACGCCGCGACCCGCGGCCAGGAGCGCAACATGGAATGGCTGTCCGATCCGCAGGCGTGGATCGCCCTACTGACACTGACTTTGCTCGAGATCGTGCTCGGCATCGACAACGTCATCTTCATCTCCATCCTCGCGGGCAAACTCCCGGCGCACGAGCAGAAGAAAGCGCGCACGATCGGCCTCATGGGGGCGCTGGTCACCCGCCTCCTGCTGCTGGCGTCGCTCGCCTGGATCATCAAGCTCACCGCGCCGCTCTTCTCGGTCTTCGGCAATGAGATCTCCGGCCGCGACCTGATCCTTCTCGTCGGCGGCCTGTTCCTCATGGGCAAGGCCACGCACGAGATCCACGACAAGCTCGAAGGGGAGGAGGGGGGGACCGCCAAACGGGTTGCCCCGACGCTCAACTCCGTCATCGTGCAGATCATGCTGCTCGACATCGTCTTCTCGCTCGACTCGGTCATCACCGCGGTCGGCATGGCCAAGCACCTCGGCGTCATGGTCACCGCGGTCGTCGTGGCGGTCGTGATCATGCTCTTCGCCGCCGGCTCGATCAGCGCCTTCGTCGATCGTCATCCGACCGTGAAGATGCTCGCCCTCAGCTTCCTCCTCCTGATCGGCATGACCCTGATCGCCGAGGGACTCGAGTTCCACATCCCGAAGGGCTACGTCTACTTTGCGATGGGCTTCTCGGTCTTCGTCGAGCTGCTGAACGTCCGTTTCCGGAAGACCGCCAAACCGGTGAAGCTGCACGACGCGTATCACGAGACGTCGAAGTAACCAGTTCCTCGGGTTCCTCGGAGTTCCTCGGAGTTCCTCGGCGAAAGTCGCCGGTACTCCCCCGAGGAACCCGAGGAACCGCAGTTTCCACATCCGCAGCTACCTCCAAACGAACGATCGTGCTATTTTTCTTACTGCACGACGCAAACAGGAGGGTCACTGCCCATGACGAATACCCCGGCGATCGCCGCCGGTCGCATTCCTTCTCCCCCATTCGGGGTGGTTCTGATGCGCGGCGCGTTGCGCGTCCTCTCCCACACCTCGCCGGCTACGGCGTCGCGGCTCGCGGCCGATCTCTTCATGACGCCGCGCCGCTTTCGCACGCCGGACCGCGAGCGCGCCCTGCTGGCTGACGCGGTGCCGTTCGACGTGCGTCTCGGCGAGTCGTCGAACCTGCGCGCCTGGAGCTGGGGCAGCGGCCCGCTGGTGATCCTCGTGCACGGCTGGGAAGGACGCGGCTCGCAGCTGGCCTCGTTCGTTGCGCCGCTGGTGGAGCGCGGTCATCGCGTGGTGGCCTTCGACGCCCCCGGCCACGGCGCCTCGGACGGCAATCGCTCCTCGCTGCCGCACTTCACCTGGGGACTGCGCGGCGTGATCGACGCGCTCGGCGTGACGCCGCATGCGGTCATCGCCCACTCACTCGGTTGTGCCGCGACGACGCTCGCGCTGCGCGACGGCCTCGAGGTGCAGCGGCTGGTGTTCGTCGCGCCGCCGCTCAACCCGGTCGAATACACGGCCCGCTTCGCCGAGATTCTCGAGCTGCAGCAGCCGATCCTCGACCGGATGCGCGCGCGGATCGAAGAGCGCTTCCTGCGCAAGTGGAGCGACTACTCGCTCGAAGAGACGGCCAGGGAGCTGCGCACGCCGCTGCTCATCTTCCACGACCGCGAGGACCAGGACACGTTCTATCGCGAAGGGGCGGCGCTCGCCGAAGTTTGGCAGGGCGCGCGGCTGGTCACGACCGAGGGGCTCGGCCACCGGCGGATCCTGCGTGACGCGAAGGTGATCGAGGCGGCGACGAGCTTCATCGCCGCCTCGTAAATCATCAGCGACGGTAGTCGCGGTCGTAATCGAGCAGGTCGACGTCGTACGCCTGGAAGATGCCGGAGCGCGTCCAGTCGCCGTACAGCTCGACGTAATCGCCCGCGCGGACGCCGTCGCGGCCGCGGTCGCGCATCACCACGGTGACGAAGCTGCCGGTGGCGTCATTGCGGACGACGAACGTGTCGCGGCGATAGTCGACGCTCTCCACGATCCCGCGGATCCCGCCGCTCGAGCGGCCGTCGTAGTAGTCGTAGTAACCGAGGTCGTTGTAGTAACCGCCGAGACGAATGGAGAGGCCGACCCGGAACCGGTCGTGGTGCCAGTAGGCATCGGGAACGAAGAACGGATACGGCGAGCCGATGATGTAGACGCGATAGCCGTGGCCGTGCCGGTGATAGCGGGAGACGCGGCCGTGCACGTAGTGCGGCTGGCGATGATGCGAGCGATGCTCGGAGCGATAGCGCGACGAATCGTTGCCGCGATGACGATCGTTCGAGCGGTCGCGGTACGACTCGTTGCGATCGCCGCGATTGCCGTTGCGGTACGACTCGTTGCCGCCGCGGCTGCGATCGCGGTCATACGAGCCGCCGCGGTCGCTGTCGCGGTTGCGGTCACTGCGATTCCGATCCAGCGAGCCGCTGCGATCGCGGCCGCTCTCGCTGCCGCGGTCCGCGCGATCGTACGTCCGGGTCTCGCCGCCGCGATTGCGGTCGATGCGGCCCGACTCGGAGCGGCTGCCGCGCACCTCGACCTGCGAGTCGCTCCGCGGAGCCGTTTCGCGGCGCTCCACCGCGGCAGAACGGCGTGTTTCGTCACCGCGACGTGACGCACCCTCATCGCGCCGGCGCGTCTCGCCTCCCTCACGGCGAATGGTCCCGCGTCCGTCGCGGCCTCGTCGTGTCTCCTCCGAGGGACGCGATTCCGCAAAAGCGGACGTCCCGATCATCGTCACTGCCGCCGCAGCAATGACCCAACGTGCTGCCAACCTCTTGTTCCGTCTCACGTTAGCCTCCAGGGTTCGTTGAACAGCTGGCCTCGGCACACGCAAATTGAGGGCCGAGGGCCGAGGGTCGAGGGCCGAGGAACGCTTCGCGACGGCCTTTCTCTCGGCCCTTGGCCCTCGGCCCTCGGCCCTAATTAGAATCACCCCATGATCGACCGCCGCAACTTCGCGCGCCTCGTCTCTCTCGCCGCCGTCGCTACCGCTGCCGCTCCCGCCCGCACCGCCACCACATCGCGGCGCGCGGTGATCAAACCGAAGCGCCTCAGCGAGGGCGACACGGTCGGCCTGGTCCTCCCCGCTTCCGCGGCGTTCGAGCACGAGGACATCTCGCTCGCGCGCGAGCAGCTCGAGGCGATCGGCCTGCGCGTGATCATCGCGCCGCATGCGTACGACCGGCACGGCTACTTTGCGGGGAAGGATCGCGATCGGGCGGACGACATCAATCGCATGTTCGCGAACGATGAGATCGACGGCATCGTCTGCTACACCGGCGGGTGGGGCTCGCCGCGCATCCTCCCCTACCTCGACTACGACCTCATCGCCCGCAAGCCGAAGGTCTTCGTCGGCTTCAGCGACATCACCGCGCTGTTGAACGTCATCCACCAGCGCACCGGCCTGGTGACGTTTCACGGCCCGGTGGGCGGCTCGAACATCGAGCCGTACTCGCTCGACAACTTCCGCCGCGTGATCATGACCGCCGAAGCACCGGGTCTCCTCGCCGCGCCGCAGAAGAAACCGTCCGAGCTCGTCGACCGCTCCAACCGCGTCATCCGCCTCTCCCCCGGCAAGGCGAGCGGCCGTCTGGCCGGCGGCAACCTCACCCTCGTCGCCGCGCTGATGGGCACCCCGTACGAGCTCGACACCGACGGCGCGATCGTCTTCCTCGAAGACATCCGCGAGGAGGTCTACCGCATCGACCGGATGCTCACCCAGCTCGCCCTCGGCGGCAAATTCGAGCGCATGGCCGCCCTCGCCTTCGGCCGCTGCACCGAATGCCGCTACTCAGGACCGTCGTTCAGCCTCGAGGACGTCCTGCGCGATCGCTTCGGCGCCCTCGGCAAACCAGCCATCTCCGGCCTCTCCTTCGGCCACATCGAGCAGAAGATGACCATCCCGGTGGGAGTGCGGGGGACGGTCGACGCGGAAGCGGGGACGCTGTCGATCGATGAGGCGGCGGTGGTGTGAGCGCGACGTGTGGTGTAGAGCCCCGTCCAGATCAGAAGCGCGTCACCCCGCCGCGAGCGGCAGCACTACCGTGAACGCAGCTCCCCGCCCTTCGCCGTCGCTCTCGACTCTCACGCTGCCGCCGTGCAGCTCGGTGAGGTACTTGACGATGGCGAGGCCGAGACCTAAGCCGCCGTGGGCGCGGGTGCTGGAGCCGTCGGCCTGGCGGAAGGGCTCGAAGACGTGCGGGAGGAACTCGGGGGCGATGCCGCGGCCGGTGTCGCGGACGACGATGCGGGCGGCGGTGTCGACGCGGTCGAGGGTGATCGTCACCCCGCCGCCGCGGTGCGAGAACTTGATGGCGTTGGCGAGGAGGTTCCAGATGATCTGCTGCAGGCGAGTCGGGTCGCCGGTGACGAGCAGCAGCTCGGGCGCGGGGCCGACTTCGATGCGCACGTCGCGCGCCTGGGCGGCGAGCCGCACGGTCTGAACCGCGTTGCGCACCACGCCGGCGAGATCGGTCGCCGAGCTGTGCAGGGCCAGCTTGCCGGTCACGATCTTCGACACGTCGAGCAGATCGTTGATCAGCGTGGCCTGCATTTGCGCGCTCTGCTCGATCGTCTCGACCGCCGTCTTCAGGGTCGCTTCGTCGAGGCCACCCAGGCTGATGATGCGCGCCCACCCGAGTATGGCAGTCAGCGGCGTGCGCAGCTCGTGGGAAAGCGTGGCCAGGAACTCGTCCTTGATCCGGTTCGCCTCCTGGGCGAGGCGGTAGAGGCGCGCGTTTTCGATGGCGATGGCGGCGCGCTGGCCGAGCTCGCGCGCCAGCAGCTCATCCTCCGCCGTCAGCTGGCTGCCGTAGAAGGTGATGGTGCCGATGATCCGCGCGCCGGCGGTCATTGGGACGCGCAGGATCTCCCCCTCGAGCAGCCCGGCGCTGACATGCTCGAACGTGCCGTCGTCGCCGGTCAGGTCGACCGCGCAGCCGTCCGCCATCTGCGGCACGGCCAGCTTCATCAGCTCGCGCATCCGGCTTTCGAGGTCGAGCGAGCCGTTCAGCACCGTCGTCGCGGCCAGGAGAAAGGCGTTCCGTTCCGCGGCCCGCTGGCGCTCGCGCTCGAGCCGCGTCCGCTGCTCGATCTCCCACTCCAGCGCCTCGGCGCGCTGCTGCAGGCGGCTGATCTCCAGCGCGCGCGCATCGGCATCGGCCGCGATGTAACGCTCGGTCGGGACGACCCGCGCGTGCTGCGCGCACATCTCGTCGAACAACCGCGTGTGGGTGGCGCTGCGGAAGTCGGCCATCGGGTAGGCGCAGAGGAGGGTGAACGGCTTCCGGGTCAGCAGCTCGTTCCAGAACTGTTCGAGCCGCACCGCACCGGCGGCGTTCCCCTCGCGCCAGAGCAGGTCGACCATCTCGCCGTAGACCCGCACGGCCGGAACGTCCTCGCCGAGCTGGTCCAGCAGCCCGCCGATATGCGCCAGGAAGGCCTCGCGCTGCGGCATGCCGTCGCCAAGGAAGGCGGCGAGCGTCTCGCGGGCATCGAGCAGTACCAGACGGTCGACGTCGGCACCGCGGCTTCGCAGCTCCGTCAAAAATGCCGCGCGATGCTCGGGCATCGCCACGAGCAGCACCGCATCCCCCGCGTCCAGTCCGGCGGCCGCAAAGTCGGCCACCACCGTCGCCAGGAACGCTTCGCTCTCGTAGAACTGGACGAAATGGCTAGCGCTCGTCTCCGCCCGTGGACGCGATGGTGTACTGACAGCAGTGGCAGGAAGGAGGGTCATCCAGTCGGCACGAGCTGACATGCGAAAAAGGGACCATGCGGAGGTCGTGGGTTTCTCGGAGTTCCTCGGTTCCTCGGAGAAGCGCAACGCCAGACGCCGAGGAACCCGAGGAACCGCCCTCCCCCCCTACCTCCCTTTACCTCGCTTCGTTCAGCAGCAGCACCAGCTCCAGCATGCGCATGTCGGCGCTCGTGCCGGGGGTCACGCGGTATTCGCCTTCGCTGTCGATCTCGATGGCCCGCAGGCGTTCGAGGTCACCGCGGCTGACGCCGTTTTCGGTGGCGAAGACGCTCCACTGGCGCGGCACTTCGGTGGCGACCTCGGACTCGGAGAGCAGCGGCTCACCGGCGCAGTTGAAGTGCTCGCAGCCGAACTGCTCGGCGCATTCCGGGCAGGGCGCGGGGCTGGTGAAGTCTTCGAGCTCGCTCTCGGTCAGGACGCGCATCACCCCGCCTTTGCGGTCGCGCACGTAGGTCAGCCCGCTGCTGGACCTGGATAAAAAGTCGAAGCGCGAGAAGGGACGCTCGCCGCCGTGACCGCCGCGGAGGTAGGCACCGTCCTCCTGCAACTGGAGCCAGGCCGGAGGCGCGTCGGGATGGGTGGCATCGACGAGGGCGATGGCGCCGTGATCGACGCCGCGCGCGCGGAGGTGCTCGACCCACCGGCCGGCCTCCTCGTGTGAATCGAAGGACGTCCCGAGCAGCTCGTCGTCATTGCTGACGGACGACGGCGCATCGGCACGGTACTGGGCGACGCCGCCGCGATAGGCGGACTCGATGGCGGCACGCTTGACGACGACGGTCACTCCCTGGATCCGAACGTTCATGGAGGAGCGAATCGTATCGCGGGTCAGACGGAGCAACCAACGGCCGGACGGCCGCTCCCCGAGAGGCGTGAGGGACTTTTCACCTTTCTTGCGCGATACCAGACAAAGAGGAGGAAGGTCCATGCATACGAAAACCATTGCCGCGGCACTGCTCGCCGTGTCGCTGCTCGCTCCGCAACTGCACGCCATCTCGGCCAAAGAAGCGGCGACGACCGAGGTGAAGAAGCTCGTCCAGGACATGAAACCGTTCAAGGGAGTGAAGGCGGCGCAGCGGGTGGCCATCCCCACCTACCGCGTGCTGTTCGTCACCCGCAACAAAGTCACGGCGCGTGCCGAGGACTGGCTGGGGGGCGTCGGCGGCGGCTCGAGCTCCGGCGCGAAGGCGTCGATGGAAGTGATGCTCGGCAACATGGACTACGCCGCGCTGCAGGCGATCGTCGACGCCGCGTACGCCGACTTTGTGGCGCAGATCAAGGCCACCGGGGTGGAAGTGGTGCCGTTCGAGACCGTCAAGGCCTCGGCCGCCTATCAGACCCTGAAGATCAACGGCGGCAACGCCGCCAAGCCGTACACGAAAGTGCTGCCGGGGGGGCAGACCCACGTGGTGATCCTCTCGCCGACGGAGATCCCGCTCTGGTTCACGAACTGGGACGGCGGCATCACCGACCAGGGAATGAGCCAGGCCAACATCAAGGCCCTCGGCAACCTCTCGAAGGAGCTCAACGCGGCGCTGCTCTACCCGACCATGATGGTCGACTTCGCGGCCCTCTCCGGCAGCGGCGGCAAGTTCGCGCGCCGCGCGGAAGTCGGCGCGCAGAAAGCGGTCTTCATCCACCCGGTCGGCACACTTTTCTGGACCCAGGACCACCGCGGCGCCGCCTTCTCCCGCATCACCGACGGCATCGGCGCGGAAGGCGACCCCGGCGCGTTCATCAGCGGCGGCGAATCGAACAACAGCGGCCTGGTGAAAGGCCTGCAGGACATCGGCATCGACATCGGCCCCGCCAAGAGCAAGAAAAACCTCGTCCTCGAAGCGAATCCGGCCGAGTTTTCGAAGATGGCCCTGGAGGCGCTCGGCGCGGTGAACGATTTGTACAAGCGGGCGTTGGTGGAGGCGAAAAAGTAAAAGCGGTTCGTCGGGTTCCTCGGAGTTCGCGGGCCGAACGATGAAGGATGAACGATGAACGATGAACGTCATGGCGGCGTCCCGGTTCATCGTTCATCGCTCATCCTTCATCGTTCATCGTTCCCCGCCAGCAGCTTCCCCAGCCGCGTCCACCGCTCCCCACCCTTGCCGTTCCGCACGGCGTCGGCGATCGACCGGCGGTCGCCGACCACCACCACCACTTTGCGGCCGCGGGTGACGGCGGTGTAGAGCAGGTTGCGCTGGAGCATGATGTGGTGCTGGGGGAGGAGGGTCACGATCACGGCGGCGTACTCGGAGCCTTGTGACTTGTGGATGGTGGTGGCGTAGGCGAGGGTCAGCTGCTCGGCTTCGTCGAAGGCGTACTCGACGTCGCTCTCGCCGCCGAAATCGATCGTGAAGATCTCGTTCTCCGGGTCGATCCGGGTGATGACGCCGACGTCGCCGTTGAAGACGTTCTTGTCGTAGTTGTTCTCGGTCTGCATGACCTTGTCGTTCGGCACGAAGACGACGTTGTTCGGCCGGGCGATCTGGGTGGTGTAACGCGACGGCGGGTTGAGCGCGCGCTGCAGCGTGTCGTTGAGCGCGTTCACGCCGACCGTGCCGTTGCGCATCGGGGCGAGGATCTGGATGTCCTTCTTGCCGCGCAGGTCGAACTTGCGCGGGAGCTTGTCGGTGACCAGCTCCACGACGTGCTGCACCGCCTGCTCCGGCGACGCGGCGGGGAAGAAGAACATGTCGGACGGCTCGCCCGGGCCGCGGAAGCGCGGCACTTCGCCGCGGTTGATGGTGTGGGCGTTGACGATGATGTCGCTCCCTTCGGCCTGGCGATGGATCTTGGTCAGGCGGACGGCGGGGATGCGCTCCGCGGCGAGGATGTCGTGCAGCACCTGGCCCGGCCCGATCGACGGCAGCTGATCGGCGTCGCCGACCAGCACCAGCCCGGCGTTCTCCGGGAGCGCGCGCAGCAGCGCGTCCATCAGCGGCACGTCGACCATCGAGGTCTCGTCGATGATCAGCAGGTCGCACTGGAGGCGATTCTCTTCATTGCGCTGGAAGGTCCCGCTCTCGCCGCTCATCTCCAGCAGGCGATGGATGGTGGTCGCGGTCGCGCCGGTGCTCTCGCTCAGGCGCTTGGCCGCGCGACCGGTCGGCGCGGCGAGCAGCACCTTCATCTCCATCATCTGGAAGATGGAGAGCATGGCGTTGACCAGGGTGGTCTTGCCGACGCCGGGACCGCCGGTGATGACCGCCACCTTCGAGCGGAGCACGGTGCGGATCGCTTCGCGCTGCTGTTCGTGCAGGACGATGCCGGCATCCGCCTCTGCCCGGGCGATCTCGTTTTCGACGTCCAGGTCGGGCCACGGCGCCTCTTCCTGCGCCAGTGCCTGCAGCGTCAGCGCGATCCGCTCTTCGGCGCGATGGAGCGGCGGCGGGAAAAGCACCTGCTGGCCGCGCAGCTCGTCGCTGATCAGCTCACCGCCGAAGATGGCCACCCGGATGGCGTCTTCGATCAGCTCCGGACCAACCGCCAGCAGCTTCGTCGCTTCGGCAATCGCGTCGCTCACCGGAATGCCGCAGTGGCCGCGCGCGCGCGCTTCGTCGACGACGTGCCGCAGCCCGGCGAGGACCCGCGCCGGCGATTGCAGGTCGAAGCCCATGCCGCGCGCGATCAGGTCGGCGGTCTGGAAGCCGATCCCTCGCACCTCGGCTGCCAGGCGGTACGGGTTGTCGCGGATGACGGCGATCGCGGCGTCGCCGTACTGCTTGTGGATGCGGAAGGCGCGCGCGCCGCCGAGGCGATGCGCGGCGAGAAAGACCATCAGCTCGCGGACGCCGCGCTGCTCGTTCCAGCTGCCGGTGATCTTTGCCAGCGTCGACTTGCCGATGCCGCTGACGTCGAGCAGGCGTTTCGGCTCGCGGTCGATGACGTCGAGGAGGGTGGTACCGAAACGTTCCAGCAGCCGTTTCGCGAGCCCGGGGCCGATGCCTTTCACATGGCCGGCGGAGAGATAGCGCTCGATCCCCTCGCGGCTGGTGGGGATGAGGATGGAGAGCGATTCGGCGACGAACTGCCTCCCCCACTTTTTGTCGTCGCGCCACTCCCCCACCGCGACGATCGGCTCGTCCTCATCGACGAGCGGAAACGACCCGACGATGGTCAGCTCCGCCCGCGTGTCGTGCCGCGTGGCGGTCAGCACCGTGAACCCCGATTCGCTGCTGTGAAAGCGAATCCGGCGGACGGTGGCTTCGAGGCGTTCGGGCATTGGGGGGGATATTAGCTGTTGAGCTATTCAGCTGTTCAGCTGTTCAGGGGTTGGGCTGTTCAGGGGCTTGGCTGTTGAGGAGAGCGGAGCTGTTGAGCGATGAAGTTGTTGCGATGGACCAGATACTTCCTTCGGCTTAACAGCTCAATCACTCAACAGCTCAGGGGCCGTAGCTGTTGAGGAGGAGCGGAGCTGTTGAGCTGTTGAGCGAGGGTAGTGATGGATCAAACAAATCAACTCTCGCTGAACAGCTCAATAGCTCAACAACTCAACAGCTAAACAGCTGAACCACTGACCAACTGCGCGGCGAGCATCCCGCATGCTGCGTGCTTGGCCGCGCCGCCGGAGTAACGCCGGACCACGGGGATGCCGAGGGTGCGTAGTTCGTCGCGGAAGTGTCCGAGCTCTTCTTCGGTGGCCCGCACGTAACCATCTTCCCTTGCGTCGTTCACGTCGATCAGGTTGAGGCGGAGGGGGATGCCGGCGAAGAGGTCGCGGAGGGCTTCCACTTCGTCGCGGCCGGTGTTGATGCCGCCGAGGAGGACCCAGGCGATGGTCACGCGTCCGCCGGCGGATTGCTGATAGGTGCGTACGGCCTCGGCGAGCTCGCGCACGCTCCAGGCGCTGGCGGCGGGGAGCAGCGCGCGGCGGCGCTCGTCGATGGCGGAGGTGAGCGAGACGATCAGGCGCCACGGACGCTGCTCGCGGGCGTAGCGCTCGATGGCCGGGATCAGGCCGACCGTCGAGATGGTGATCGCCTTCGCACTGATGCGTCCTCCGCACGGGTGCGAGAGGATCTCGGCCGCGCGCATGACGTTCGCGTAGTTGTGCAGCGGCTCCCCCTGCCCCTGAAAGACCGCACCGGTAACGCTGCCGGGCGCTTCGTCGCGCACCGCCACGAACTGCGCGACGATCTCCCACGGCTCGAGACTGCGCACGAGGCCCATCCGGCCGGTCGCGCAAAAGTCGCATCCCATGGCACAGCCGGCCTGGCTGGAGAGACAGACCGTGAAGCGCCCTTCCACTTCGAGCGGGATGCGCACCGCCTCCGCCACGCTGCCGTCGTGCAGGCGGAAGAGGTACTTGACGAAGCCGTCGGAGGGATCGGTGGCGCGCTCGACGATCTCGAGCTTCGCACGGTCGAGGATCGCGTCGCACGCGACTTCCACGCGCCGCGGAACCGGGCGCGCTTCCGGATAGCCGTCGTTCCCGCCGGCGATGGCGTGCGCCACGATCCTCCTCGCCTCGGCGTCACGCACCTCCACACCGTGCGCGCGCAGCTGCCGCGCGAGCTCGTCCGGCAACATGCCGAGGAGGTGGGGACGGTTCATTGCGGTCTCGACAACGCCGGGGCGGACACACTGCCTTCCCCAGGGGACGGAAGCGGAGCCGCTCAGCAGTATAAGTCTTTTGTTTTCAGCGGCCCGAGAGTGGCACCCATGCCGCAATAGAGGGAGACATGATCGACTACAGGAAAACAATCTCCGCTCTGGCGTTGACGCTATTCGTCGCCGCGGCGCCTTCGGCCTTCGCGGTGAAGGAAAACAAAGGGAAGGTCAACGGCAAGCGCCGCAACGACAAGCAGACCCGCAGCGCGCGCACCGACGCCGGCTTCAACCAGTACTTCAATCAGTTCGACACGAATCGCGACGGCCGCATCGCCCGCAGCGAGTTCCCGGGCGACTCGAACCAGTTCGCCCTGGTGGACAGCAACCGTGACGGCGTGATCTCGCGCACCGAAGCGCAGGCCATCGCCTCGAACCGCAACGTCATCGAGAACGAAGTCCGGCGCCTCGATACGAACCGCGACGGCGTCGTCTCCCGTAACGAATGGCGCGGCGAACCGGCCACGTTCGACCGCCTCGACCGCAACAATGACGGCGTCCTCTCGCAGGCCGACCGCCAGAACCACAACTCCTCGACGCCGCAGCGGCAGCAGCAGCTTTACCGCGGCGTCGATCGCAACGGCGACGGCATCGTCACCCGCAGCGAGTGGACCGGCAACGACCAGTCGTTCCGCCAACACGATCGCAACAATGACGGCGTACTGTCCGGCGGCGAGTTGTCCCGCCAGCGGTAAGCTTCGTCAGCGCGAAAGCGCTGGTCATCATCAGCGAGAGACGGCGGGCGCAAGCCCGCCGCTTTTGCCGATGCGCGCCGCCGCGATCATGGCCGGCACATAGTCGCGCGTCTCCGCCGGCAGTTGCTGCCAGATCCGGTAGTAATCGGCGTCGGTCCCTTTTTCCGCCCCGGTCGCCTCGGTCATGATCCGCCCCACCCGGTTCTCGCCGGCGTTGTACGCCGCCGCCGCGACATACCACGACCCGAACCGGTTGTAGAGATACGAGAGATACGACAGCGCCGCATCGGTCGACTTTTCCGGATCGATCCGCTCGTCGACCGTGTCATCGACCTTCAATCCATACCGACGCGCCGTATCGGGCACGAGCTGCCAGATCCCGCGGGCCGCCTGCGCCGAATGCGCCTCGGTGTTGAACCCCGACTCGACCATGGCCAGGTAGAGCAGCTCCTCCGGCATCCGCTTCCGCCGCAACTTCTCGACGATCATCGTCTGGTACCGCGGCATCCGCGCAAAGTACGACTCCATCTCCGCCCGCTTATCGCCGTTCGAAAACCGCTCGACCCAGTAATCGACCCGCTCATGCGGCAGATTCGCGAGCTGCCAGCGTTCGGTTTGTTGTTGCGGCGCTTGCGATTGCGGCCGCGGCTGTGAGGACGGCGCGCTGGTGGCGCAGGCGGTGAGGGAGAGGAGCAACAGAATGCTGGCCAGTGTCTTCATCGGCGAGAGGAAGGAGCATGATCGTCGCCAACGGCGCTGTCATCACACCCGAATCGCGATCTTGCCGAACTGCCCTCCCGTGGCCATGTAGTCGAGCGCCGCCCCGAGCTGATTCCGCTCGAACACGCGATCGATGACCGGCTCGATGCGGCCGGCTTCGATGGCGGCGTTCATCTCTTCGAATGCGGAGCGCGGTCCGACAGACAGCCCGCGCAGCACGGCGGCGCGGCGGAAGATCTTCGGGAGGTCGAGCTGGAGGCGCGTGCCGCCGAGGAAGCCGATCAGGTAGATGTTGCCGCCGGGGCGGATGGCTTCGAGGGAGCGCTCGAAGGTCGCGCTGCCGCCGATGTCGAGGATGTGCTCGGCGCCCTCCCCGTTCGTCAGGCGGACCACCTCGTCCTGCCATTCGGGAGTGGTCCGGTAGTTGACGAGGTGATCGGCGCCGAGCGCGCGGGCGCGGGCGAGCTTCTCGTCACTGCTGGAGAGGACGATGGTGCGTGCGCCGAGGTGCTTCGCGAACTGCAGGGCGAAGAGGGAGACGCCGCCGGTGCCCTGGACGACGACGGTTTCGTTCGCGCGCAGGCGGCCGCCGTTCACGAGCGCGGTCCAGGCGGTGACGGCGGCGATCGGAAGCGACGCGGCCTGTTCGTCGGTGAGGTGGGCCGGCGTGCGGACGACGTGCTGCTCGTCGGCCACGCGGTATTCGGCGAGCACGCCGTCGAGGGTCATGCCGACGGAGTTGGTGATGGCGTGGCGGGTCGGCGTGCCGTCGAGCCAGTACGGGCGCATCTGGAAGATGACCCGGTCGCCTTCCTTGAAGCGCGTCACGCCCTCGCCGACGCTCACCACTTCGCCGGCGCCGTCGGAGAGCGGCACGAGGGGATAGTTGTCGATCTTTCCGTAATCGCCGCGGATGAGGGCCAGATCGCGGTAGTTGATTGAGGCCGCGTTGACCTTCACCAGCAGCTGTCCGGCAGCCGGTTCGGGGCGGGGCCGCTCGGCCTCCACCAGTGATTCGTTGCCGATGCCGCGCAGTTCCATGCTCCACATACTTCGCTTGCTCCTTGTTCGAAATTCTTCGAACAATATAGTCGTTCGAAACTTTTCGAACAATGACGAATCGGTTAACATCGCCGGCAATGCCCGCGAAGCTCTCACTGCCCGACGTGCTCTATGCCTTGAGCGACCCGCTGCGCCTGAAAATCGTTCACCAGCTGGCGACGGAAGGAGAGGCCGCCTGCGGCACCTTCGAGGTGCGGATGCCGAAGTCGTCGCTGTCGCATCACTTCAAGGTGCTGCGCGAGGCAGGAGTGATCGCCACGCGCGGCGACGGCGTGCGGCGGATCAACATGCTGCGGCGCGAGGAGCTCGACGCCGCGTTTCCGGGACTGCTCGATGCGGTGCTGAGTGCGCCGGTGCCGCGGGTTGCGCGCAAGCGCGCGTAGCTGTTCCCTCATTCAGCCGCACAGCTGTTCAGCCGCACAGCTGTTCAGGCGTTCTGTGCCGCGCTTGCAGCCTGAATCGCTGAGCAGCTGAGTCGCTGAGCAGCTACGCCCTCGCCACCCATCCGTACTGCGTATTCGAGGGCGCACCGCCCGCCGCCTTGTACGCGGCCTTGAGCTTCGTGAGCGCGTCGTCCGGCAGCGCGCGCAGTTTGGCCTCCGGGTCGATGCCGTAGATCGGTGCGGCGTTGAGGCCGAAGATCTTTCGCTTCACGGCGTCGGTCAGCGGCGCGAAGCCGAAGCGCTGCTGGTACTCCTCCGGCATCTGCAGGCGGCGGAACGCTTCGATCTGCCACTGCGGCGAGCCCCACCAGATCGAGTCCGTCCCCCACAGCACGTGGTCGTCGCCGAACGCGTCGATCATCATCCCGACGATGTAGGCCGCCGCGCGCGGGTGCGTGACCGCGACCATGCCGAAGGTCGTGCCGAGCTCCATGTAGACGTTGGTCATCTTCGGATTCTTCCTGCGCGCGTCGCAGAGGTCGGAGATCCACGGCACGTACTGTGTGGTCTTGAAGTCGTCCTGCGCGGCGGCGAGGAGATCCTGCACGCTGCGGAAGGCAGCGTGGTAGATGAGGAAGTTCATGTCGGGGAAGTCGAGCGCCGCCTTCGGCACGTCGCGCGGGCTGGAATGCTCCATGTCCCAGATCGGCAGTGGCAGGCCTTTGTGCACGCAGATGGTCTTGATGCCGACCCGCCGCGAGTATTCGTAGGCCGGATAGGCGACCTTCTCGTCGTCCATCCACCACCCCTTGCCGTCGGCGGCCAGCGGCTGGCCGGGGTAGCCCTTCCATGCTTCGATCTTCAGCTGCTCGACCTGGCGCTGCATCTCTTCCATGTTCTGACTGCCGAGGTCGGGCGAGAAGAGGCCGTGCGCGATGAGCCGCTTCGAGCGCGCCAGCCCGTTCACCTGCGTGCGCGTCTCCACCATGTCAGCGGCCGGCAGCACGTTCTGTGAGTCGGTACGCGACGGCAGGCCGGTGATCACCGCCACGACCGTGTCGCTGTCGAGGAAGATCTCCTTCACGTAATTCGCGAGGTAGAGATCGTCCCACGCGTGCTGCCGCCCCTGCAGGTGGGTGTTGCCCATCATCCCGCCGAACTCGCGATAGCGCAGCAGCGGCGGCATCTCGATGACCCGTCCCGCCGCGACGTGATGCGTCTGTACGTCGAAGATAAAGTACGGCTTCGGCCACCTCTCGAGCGTGGCCCGCGGCTCCGTCACCTCGGACGGGTCGACGTCGAACGAGCGGCATCCGAACACCGCGTTCATCGCCAGGAACGCCGCCGCCATCCCGCCGCTCGAGGCCAGGAACTGCCGCCGTGAGACACCGAGCTTCTTCGATGCGCCGTCGGCGATCTCGTTCAGCTTCGCTTCGACGCGCTGCTGCTCGACGGTCTGCGGAATCGGTACGAACTCCTCGTTCGAGACGATCTGCGTCGGGATCGGGAGGTAAGCGTCATCGACGTCGCATTTGCGGTGGATCTTCATGCGCGCAGTGTGCGACCGGCACTGCCGCGCGGCAGCGAGGCGTGGGAAAAGCGGTCGAAATCAAGGGATGGCAGGGAGGATCTGCTTCGGAACGAGCTCGCGCTGCACGCCGAGGGTGCGGGGGTTGTCGCCGTAGTTCCCGCCGAAGACGACGATGGCCAGGTCGAGCTCCGGGATGGCCATCGAGGTCTGTCCGCCGTTGCCGCCGGCGTAGAACGCGCGCACGGTTTTCCCTTTGTACGGCAGGTCGATGATCCACCAGAGATAGCCGTAGCGCAGGCTGCCGAGCGGGTAATGCGGCTCGACCGACTGGCGGACGAACTCCGGGCTGAGGATCTGTTTCCCGCGCCATTTCCCGTCGTCGAGCATGAGCTGCGCGAACTTGAGAAAATCGCGCGCGGTGACCCGCACGCCGCCGCCCATGTAGGCATCACCGGTCGGAGTCATGTTCAGCGCGTAGTGGCGGATCTGCAGCGGCTCGGCGACCGTCTCGCGGAAGAGCTCCGGCAGCGGTTTGCCGGTCACGCGCGTGATCACGCCGCCGGCGAGGTGCGGCTGCACGCTGCAGTAGACCGACTTTTCGCCCGGCTCGCGGATGAATCCGAGGTCGAGGGTGAAGCGGTACCAGTCGGGCTGCTCCGATTGTTCCGACATCCGGTCTTCGTGGCCGGGCGAGTTGTCGTCGGAGTCGTCGCAGTTGAAGCCCGACGACATGGTCAGCAGATGTTCGAGCGTCAGCTTCTGCGCGCGCGGATCGGCTTCCCTGCGGTCGAAGGCCGCGTACACCTTCGTCGAGACCGGCACCTTCGCGGCGCCAGCCAGGATTGCGGTCAGACTCTTCGCGGCGGAGCGGGTGTCGTGCAGCTGCTCGCGATGCGCACCGCGAAAATACTCCTCGACGACCAGCTTGCCGTTGCGTGCGATGAGCAGCGCGTGGATGTCCTGCGCGTAGAGACTGCTCAGCGGCGGCTCGCGGAGCGACGTGAGAAACGGCGCCAGCACCTTCGTGTCGAGCCCGACCTCTTCCGCACCGGCCACCGGCCAGCCGTCATTCTCGAGCGACGGTTTGCGGTAGCTCCACGGCGTGCTTGCCGGAGGGGTGAAACGTTCAAAGTCGTACGTCCCGCCGCGCGAGGGGATGTCGAGCGAAAGCAGGTCGCTCTCGGCGTCGTAGCGGCCGCCGGCCATCATCCGCTCCGGCGCTTCCGGGCGTCGCTTGCCGAAGAGCTGCAGGTTGTTGCCGTCGACGGCCAGGCGCGCCGGGCCGACGAAGATGCCGACGTTGCGCTCCGGATTGCGGAGGAACGTCCGCAGCGTGCCGTCGGCGTCGCGGGTGATGGGGAGGAACATCGTCATCGCGTCGGGCAGCGGCGTGACCGTACCGCGCCAGCGGTTGGCGCGCTCGTTCTTCAGCGTGACCGGCGTCAGGGTGACCGGCGTGGCGAACGGGTAGCCGCCGGAGACCGAATACGGTTGTGTCCAGTGGCCGGCGATGCGCTCGCCCTGCAGCTCGCCGCGGAACGAACCGGCCTCGCCGAGGTCGAAGGTGAGGCGGTTCTTGTCGGCACGCACCGCGGCAGTGCGGCCGCCGATGTCGGCCCGCCACGCATCGCCTTCGCGCTCGATGGTCAGCGTCCCCTGCACCTCGATCTCGAAGACCCGCTTCGCACGCCAGAGTCCTTCGAAGCCCGGCGGCTGCGCGGAGGCGAAGGTGGTGAGGAGCAGCGTGAGGAGGATCGTGGCTCTCATGCTTCCGTGTCCATAGTCTGACGTACGAGGAATCGGGGCGAGGGTTAGGATTCACGCATGAAAGCCACCTGGAACGGCACCACCCTCGCCGAGAGCAACGACACGGTCGTCGTCGAAGGCAATCACTACTTTCCTCTCGAATCGGTCGACCGCGCCCTCCTGCGCGACAGCACGACCCATACGACCTGCCCCTGGAAAGGGATCGCCAGCTATTACGACGTGGTGGTCGGCGACAACGTCAACAAAGACGCCTGCTGGTATTACCCGGAGCCGAAAGAAGCGGCGAAGGAGATCCGCGGGCGGGTCGCCTTCTGGAAAGGCGTGCGGGTGGAATGAGGGAGTACGTCGGCGTCACCTGCCCGTACTGCGGCGAGCCGGCCGACCTCGACGTCGAGACCGCGGGCGGCAGCCGTCAGTCGTACGTGCAGGACTGCCCGGTCTGTTGCCAACCGTGGCAGGTCGAGGTCACGCGCGATCGCGACGGCGACTGGAGCGCGAGCGTGCGCACCGGGGATGAGTAGTTCAGCTGCTCAGCTGCTCAGCTACTCAGCTACTCAGCTGCTCAGCTACTCAGCTGCTCAGCTACTCAGCTGCTCAGCTGCTCAGCTACTCAGCTGTTCAGCTGTTCAGGCGGCGAGCGGCGATGACTCGCCTGAATAGCTGAATAGCTGAACAGCTGAATAGCTGAGCAGCTGAACCGTAAAGTGCCCCCCGCCGTAGAATCGGCGGATGCGGATCGTCGCGTTCGCCCTCCTCCTCGCCCTGACCACCCCCACACACGCCAGCGACATCCGCGCGTGGCGTGAGGCGCACGAGGCCGCGATCGTGCGCGAGCTGTTCGAGTTTCTGGCGATTCCGAACGTCGCCAGCGATGAGGCGAACATCCGCCGCAACGCCGCGCACCTGGTCGCGCTGATGGAGAAGCGTGGTCTCGCGCCACGGCTGCTCGAATCGCCGGCCGGCGGACCTCCTGCCGTCTTCGGCGAGCTGCGCACGCCCGGCGCGACGAAGACGCTGGTCTTCTACGCGCACTACGACGGCCAGCCGGTGAACCCGGCCGAGTGGCGCGGCGATCCGTGGAAGCCGGAGCTGCGCGAGGAGCGCATCTACGCCCGCTCCGCGAGCGACGACAAAGGTCCGATCATCGCTCTCTTCGCCGCGCTCGATGCGTTGCGCGCCTCCGGCCGCAAGCCGGCGGTGAACCTGAAGTTCTTCTTCGAAGGGGAGGAAGAAGCCGGTTCCCCGCACCTCGGCGCGCTGCTCGAGAAGCACAAAACGCTGCTCGCCTCCGACGGCTGGATCTTCTGCGACGGTCCGGTGCATCAGAGCGGTGCGATGCAGGTGGTCTTCGGCGTGCGCGGCGCGCAGTCGGTCACGCTGACGACCTTCGGCCCCGCGCGCCAGCTCCACAGCGGCCATTACGGCAACTGGGCGCCGAATCCGATCTCCACGCTCGTGACGCTGCTCGGCTCCATGCGCGATGACGACGGCAACATCAAAGTCGCGAACTTTCTCGATGACGTCCGCCCGCTGACCGCGCGCGAGCGCGATGCCGTAGCGAAGATCCCCGCTCCCGATGCCGAGCTCCGTCGCACGCTCAACCTCGGGCGCAGCGAAGGCGGCGGCGCGCCGCTGGCCGAGCGCATCCTCGCGCCGGCGCTCAACTTCACCGGCTTCCAGTCGGGCAGCGTCGGCGGCGACGCCGTCAACGCCATCCGCACCGAGGCGCGGGCCACCATCGACATCCGCCTCGTGCCGGCGCAGACCACGGCGCGCGTGCGCGAGCAGATCGAAGCGCACGTCCGCAAGCAGGGATTCCACATCGTGCACGAACGCCCCTCACCCGAGGTGCTGCGCGCGCACGAACGGGTAGTGCAGCTCGACTGGAGCGACGGCTACACCGGCGTGCGCACGCCGCTCGATCATCCGTTTGCGCAGGCGGTGCTGCGGGCCGTCGAGAAAGGGCACGGCGCCGCTCCCCTCGCCACGCCGTCCCTCGGCGGCAGCCTGCCGCTCTACCTCTTCGAGCAGATCCTCGGCGCGCCTCTGGTGATCGTCCCCACGGTCAACTCCGACAACAACCAGCACGCCGCGAACGAGAACCTCCGCCTGCAGAACCTGTGGGATGCCATCGAGGTCTACGCGGCGTTGTTCTCCGAGATCCGGTACTGACCTTGCGCGTCCACGCCCTTCTCCTCGCGGTTCTCCTCACGCTCTCCGCGAGTGCGGCGGTGCCGCTGCCGTCGAGCAGCGACCGCTGGCTCGCGCTCACCGCGGGTGAGTTCCGCATCTTCAGCAACGTCTCCCCACGACAGACCCGCCAGCTGGCCACCGATCTGCTGCGCATGCGTGCGGCCCTCGGCAAACTGACCCGGCTGAACCTCGACTCGAAGCTGCCGACGTACGTCTTCGTCTTTCGCAACGGCCGCACCTTCGCACCGTATCGCGATGCGCTCATCGGGCGGGAGAACGTCCCGGCGGCAGGCGTCTTTCTGGCGGGCCGCATCGCCAACTTCATGATCATGCGCGCCGACGAGGAGGGCGGCGCCGGGCGGGTGATCTATCACGAGCTGACGCATCACTTCCTGCGCAACACCGTGGGCGATCCGCCGCTCTGGCTCAATGAAGGGCTGGCCGAGTACTACTCCACCTTCACCGCGAAGGGCGGCAACGTCAGCGTCGGCCTCCCGCTTCCGCAGCACGTGAAGTGGCTGCGCGACAACCAGCTGGCGCCGCTCGAGGATCACTTCGCGGTCGATCGCCAGTCGCGCGAATACAGTGAAACGCCGCGGCAGGTAGCGTTCTACGCGCAGTCGTGGGCGCTCGTGCACTACCTCCTGCACGGCCCGCGGGATCGCCACGATCAGCTCGGACAGTTCATCGAGCAACTGCGCGCCGGCAAGTCGCACGAGGAAGCACTCCGTACCACATTCGGCACCGACTACGCCGCGCTCGAGGAGGAGCTGCGGTCGTCCGTGCGCAAACGGACGTTCGTCCCCATGACGTATGCACTCGAGGAACTGCAGGTGCCGGCCGTTGGCGAGGCGACGCCCGCGCCGCGCGATGAGCTGCTCTACGCCCTCGGTGCGATGTTCTTCTCGAACCGCGGCACCGAGGCAGAGGCGGAAGCGCTGCTGATCGAGCTCCGGCGCATCCATCCCAAACATGCGGAAGTGCACGCCCTGATCGCACATCTCCACCGGCAGCGCCGCGATGCCCTGGCCGCCGAGGTGTCGTCCGAAAGGGCGGTGAGCCTCGGCAGCCAATACGTCTTCGCGTACGTCGAGTACGGCCGTGCGCTCGTTGCATGCGGAGAGATTGCGCGGGCGCGGCAGCTCTTCGAGCACGCCACGCGGCTCGATCCGAACGACGCCTACGCGTGGGCTCAGCTCGGCGCAACGTACGTCGGTGCGCCGGGTGACGTCACGCCGGGCATTGCAGCGCTGGAGAAGAGCCTCTCCCTCGAGGAAGCATGGGGCGACGTCACGTTGAATCTCATCCAGCTTTACGCGCGGGCCGGGCGGCGTGAGGACGCGCGGCGTCTCAGCGAGATCGCCATCCGCGGCACCGACCCGGAAGTCACGCGCCTCAGCCTCGAGGCGATCTGGCGAGTGCAGTTGCGCATGGCCGAGGAGCAATACGAAGCGGGCCAGCATGCGGAAGCGATCGAAACGATGCGGGTCATCCTCGCCCGCACCACGGAAGCGAGGGTGAAGGCGCACCTGCAGAAATTCATCCGCACGCACGACGAAAACGTCGAGCGCGAGCGGCAGATGGACGCCCTGCGCGCGGTGATCGCGACGTCAAAAGCCGGCAAAGTGGCGGAGGCGCTGCGGCTGCTCGACGCCCTGCTGCCGACGGTCAGCGACGACGCGATGAAGAAGAACCTGGAGAAGCTGCGGAGGGAGCTGGGTTCGCGCTCGCGGTAGAGACAACGACCGGAGGCCTCCGGCGGCCGGGCCGCGGGCCCGGACCCGTTGGTTGGCCTAGCCTCCGCGACACAGCCTCGGATCTCGCGACAGTGTGTCGCGGAGGCTGGGCCAACCAATGGGGTCCGGGGCCGATGGCCCCGGCCGCCGGAGGCCCCTCGTCGTCTCCTCATCCGTGCGCAGTGCCGCCTGCTCCCCGTGGCGTCGCAGATCGAGATCAGACGCGCATCCGCTCGCGTAACGATGCGAACCCGAACCGCGCGAATGCCGCATCGACCCGCGCGTCCTCCGGCCCGCGATAGCGCATCGCGTCGATCGTCACTTGGATCGGCGCTTCGGTCGAGACGGTGGCGAGGCGCTTCGACATCGCGGCGATCTCGACGTGCTCTTCGAGCTTCGCGGCGAGCGTGCCGTCGCTGCGCCGGCCGCTGCTCTTCATCGCCGGCAGCTGCTCGTAGATGCCTTCCAGCGAGCCGAATCTGTGGAGCAGCTCCGCGGCGGTCTTCGGACCGATGCCGCGCACGCCGGGGATGTTGTCGACCGCGTCGCCCGCCAATCCTAAAAAGTCGGTGATCTGCTCCGGCCGCACGCCGAATTTCTCCACCACTGCAGCGGCGTCGAAGCGCCAGCCGCGGCCCGGCTCGACGACAATGGTGCGGTCGTCGACCAGCTGGGTGAGGTCTTTGTCGCTCGTGACGATGACGTAGTGCACGCCGCTCTTGCGGGTCTGCTCGATGGCGGTGGCGATGAGGTCGTCGGCCTCGTAGCGCTCGTCGATGAACGACGTGATGCCCATCGCCTGGACGATCTCCACGCACGGTTCGACCTGCGCGTCGAGCTCCGGCGGCGAGGCCTCCCGCTGCGCTTTGTACGCGGGGTAGTCGTCGTTGCGGAAGCTGCCGTTGAAGTTGCGGTCGAAGGCCACCGCGATGTGCGTCGGCTTTTCGTCCGCGAGGTACTTGAGCAGGAAGCTGGTGAAACCGTAGACCGCGTTCGCCACGTTGCCGTCGCGATCGAGGATCGACTTCGGCACGGCGAAGAAGGCGCGGAAGAGGTACGGCGAGGCGTCGATGAGGTGGATCGTCGTCGTCACGAGGACGACGTTAGCACGCTCAGCCAGACGCGCCGCACCTCGCTGGCGCCACGCGCGTTCGGCTCGATGATCGACTCCTCGAGATACCAGCGATCTTTCGCCGGGACGCTCACGCCATGCCCGAGGAAATGCTTCTGGATGTCGGCCAGCCGGAGGCGCGGATCGCTCGCGGCGAAGCGGCGCAGCTCGTCGTTGTAGGCGCGCAGCCACTCCGCTTCCTTGTCGAGCGTCTGGCTGCTGCCGGGGAAGCGATTCGTGCCGTCGGTGGGGTCGTAGACCGTCGAGACGATGACGATGCTGTTCGGGCGGAGCACGAGCAGGCGCTCGACCGACTCGCGCAGGCGCCCGAAGATCTCGGCGACCGGATTGCCGCGCGAGCCGATCTCGCCGAGGAGATCGTTGCCGCCGGCGGTGATCGTCACAAGGGTCGGCTCGTCGCTCTTCGTGACGCGGCCGAGCTGCATCGCCAGGCTGCGTGTCGTGGCGCCGTCGGCGGTGAGGTCCTGCAACTCGATGCCGGGATGCATCGTCACCAGATCGCGTCGCTGGAACTCCGGCCAGAGGCGATTGTCGTTGTGATGGAGCAGCGACGCCGCGCCGAGCTCGTCGGAGTCCGCACGGCCTGCATGACGCCGCTGGACGTCGACGGCCGGGTAGTAATCGATGGAGATGCTGTCACCGAGTGCGATGTAGTGCTTCATGCCGGATGACCTCTGCGGCGCGCTGGTATTCGTGCAGCAGAGCGTGAAGAGCGCTACCGCGAACGCAAAGACGCGCATGTGCGTTTGCGTTCCACGCAACGTGCCATGGGAGGGGGGTGGGGTTCCTCGGGTTCCTCGGAGTTCCTCGGAGTTCCTCGGAGTTCCTCGGCGAGATTTTCCGAGGAACCCGAGTAACCGCCTCTACTTTTCTCTCACGAACAAATCCACCACGATCTCCGGCAGCCGGTGGCCGAGTTGCGTGCCGGTGTAGCGGGCGTCGTACTTCATCCCCAGGCGGGCGGCGACTTTCTTTGACGGCTCGTTGTCGGGGTCGATGATGGCCACGACGCGGGGGCGGTTGAGCGTTTCGAGCACGTGGCGCATTGCGGCGGCGCCGGCTTCGGTGGCGTAGCCGCGGCCCCAGGTCTCGCGCGCGAAGATCCAGCCGATTTCCAGATCGCCGGTCGTGCCGAGCGGCTGCGTGCCGGCCAGGCCGACCACGCGGCCGCTGCTCTTCTCCTCCACCGCACCCATGCAGAGGTCGAACTCCGCGATCTGCCTGGCCTGCCGCGCGAGCCACTCGTCGGTCTGCGCGTCGGTGTACGGCTGGCCGCCGTGCACGTACCTGGTGACCTCGGGGTCGCTCATGATGGTGTGGAACGCGGCGCGATCCTCGGGGCGCCACGCGCGGATGACGAGACGTTCAGTGTCGAGCAGAAACATGGCGAAATCGTACAACGGGGCTGAGTGACTTTATCCCGACCGCAGGGAGGGATCTCCGGTGCCACCGCGCCCATGTCGGCTGAAGCGCGGTGGCACCAAAGATCCCTCCCTACGGTCGGGATAAAGTCACTCAGGGTCGGGATAAACTACGGCTAGCCCCCCGAAAGCGCCGGCAGGATCACGATCTCCGACCCCTCATTCACCGGCGTGGCGAAGCCGCCCGAGTAGCGCACGCTCTCGCCATCGACGAAGATGTTGAGATGCTCCCGCACCTCGCCGCGTTCAGTCAGTACACGATCGCGGAAGGAGGGGCATTCGCTCCAGAGCAGCGTCAGCGCATCGGCGAGCGATGACGCCGCCCCTTCGACGCGCAGCTCGCCGCGGTTGCCGGCCAGCTCGCGCAGCGGGCCGGAGATGACGAAGGTCAGCGCCATCAGACCACCGCCGTCTTTACGGCCACGACCGGCGGAAGGCCGTCGGCGAGGAGCGACCAGCTCTCCCCTTCGTTCGCGGTGCCGAACAGCTTGCCGTTGCGCGTCCCGAAGTAGACGCCGGCGGGCGAGAGCGGATCGACGGCCATCGCGTCGCGCAGGACGCACTCGTACGCGTCGCTCTGCGGGAGGCCGTTCGTGAGCGGGCTCCACGACGCGCCGGCGTCCTTGGTCCGGTACACGCGCAGCTTCCCCTCCGGCGTGCAGCGGAACTCGTCCGATTCGAGGGGGATGATCCAGGCGGTGTCGGGATCTTCCGGATGCGCGACGACCGGGAAGCCAAAGTCGGAGGGGACGCCGTTCGCGATGTCGTTCCACGTCTCACCGCGGTCGTCGGTGCGGTAGAGGCCCCAGTGGTTCTGGAGGTACATCCGCTCCGGCTTCTTCCGCGACTGCGCGACCTTGTGCACGCACTGGCCGAACTCCGGATGCTTGTCGGGGAGAAAGTCGGCGCGCACGCCACTGTTCGACGGACGCCAGGTCGCGCCGCCGTCTTCCGTCACGTACATCCCGCCGGTGGAGACGGCAATGCGGATCCGCTTCGTGTCGGCCGGATCGGGCAGAACCGTGTGCATGCAGAGACCGCCGCCGCCCGGCTCCCACCGCTCGCGCTGCGGGTGATTCCAGAGCCCCTCGTTGAGCGACCACGTCTCGCCGGCGTCACGCGAGACGAACAGCGCGGCCGGCTCGACGCCGCAGTAGAGCGTGTCGGGCTCGCTCTCCCCCGCCGGGACGATCTGCCAGATCTGCTTGAGCGCGGCGCCGGTGGCCTCGGGGAACTTCACGTTCGCTTCCTCCGGGTTGGTCCACGTCCGGCCGAAGTCGTCGCTCGAACGGAGCAGCGCGCCCCAGTGCATGCTGGCCGCGCCGGCCCAGAGGCGATTGCGCCCGCCGCGCCCGTCGTACGCCAGCGCGTAGATGGCGTGTCCCGGAAAGTACGGCCCGCCCCGTTCCCACGTCCCGCGCGCGGCATCGGCGCGAAAGACGAATGCACCCTTCATGGTCCCGACCAGAACGAGAACGTCACCCTTCCGTGGTTCGACGTGTTGCACTACCGGCATAGACTGCTCCTCCGAATTTCGTGAGGAGAGTGTGCCATGAAGAAAACCTTTCTGCTGATCTCGGTTCTCCTGTTCGCCGCGCAGTGCGCCACCACCCCCACCGCGAGCACGAATCCGGCGAGGCGCATCGCCCGGATGTGGCGGGGGGAAGTCCCGGTGGCGCGGGCGAATGAGTACGAGCAGTACCTCAAGGCCGAGGGCATCTCGAAGCTGCGCGCGATCCCGGGCAACCTCGGCGTCGACACGTTCCGCCGGACGGTCGGCGAGCGGGAGGAGTTCCTGGTCATCTCCTACTGGCCGAGCGAAGAGCACATTCGCGCGTACGCCGGTGAGGATGTGACCAAGACGCGGCTGATGCCGAGGGACCTCGAGTATCTGATCGAGCCGGAGTACCGCGTGCGGCACTACAACATCGTGCCGTAGATCCTAAAAAGAAACGAAAAAGAAACGGCCCCGGGGTCTCTTGCCCCCGGGGCCTGAGTTTCTCAGCGCGTTGACAGCCACAAGAGGGCATTCGCGCCAATCATGTCTCGATGGTCCATCGCACCATCGGAACCGGCTTCGGCACGTTGACATCCGCGATGAAGCATTCGTGCCGGAACCGCTTGCCAGTGTGGCCTATCGCGCCACTTCGGCTGCCTCACTGACGTTGACATCCGCGATAGAGCGTTCGTCCCTGAGGCAATCTTCAACGTAGGTCCGGCACCACCCTTTCGCAACGTTTTTCGCTGTTACATTTCCAGGCGTTTTCGACAGGCTTCCACAGCCCCACTGCAACGCGATCTGGGCAGTTCCGGCGAAGCCCAATGAACTGTGTGGAATCGGCAGCCCCGTCGCTGTGCAGCGTTCTCACGCCGCCTTCGTCACGTCGCGCCCGATCAGCATCTCCCCCACTTTCGACGACGCTCCGTCCCAGTAGCCGCACTTGCTTTCGAACGTCTCCGGGTTCCGGAACGTGCCGAAGATCATGTCGATGACCGGCAGGTCACAGTAGTTGTAGCGATGCACGCCGCCCTGACCGCGATCGAAGGAGCGGTGCGCGGCGGCTACACGTACCGGGAGTGGCTCGAGCATGACGCCGACCTGGTGCACCTGCGCGAGCATCCGCGGTTTCAGGCGCTGATGGATTCGCTGCCGCGGTTGTAAGGGGCGGTTCCTCGGGTTCCTCGGAGTTCCTCGGGGTTCCTCGGCACAGCCCCCCGAGGAACCGAGGAACCCGAGGAACTCCGAGGAGCCCGGATCAGCCGTTTCCCGGTCCCGCTCGTAAGTGGCGGTGGATTCGCAGTGCTCGAAGCTGATGTCGAGTATTTACCTCTCCACGCGTCTCACGACGCTTCGCGAAACGGCCCAACAGATCGCCACCACCATCGCTGCACCGCGCGCGGCCGAAGTCGACACCGAGCGCATCTGGCCCGAGCACACCCTGCGCGCCCTCGGTGAGGCGGGGCTGCTCGGCCTGCACGTGCCGGAGGACCTGGGGGGACGCGGCGAAGGAATGCTCGCGCTCGCGATGCTGACCGAGGTGCTGGGGCAGGCGTGCTCCTCCTCGGCGATCTGTTATGGGATGCACTGCGTCGCCACCGCGACGATCGCCGCGAAGCCAAGCGCATGGCACGAAGAGCGGTACCTCCAGCCGATTGCCGCCGGAAAGCACATCACCACCCTGTCGCTCAGCGAGCCCGGCACCGGAGTTCACTTTTATGTTTCTTCCACCGCGCTCGAAGCGGACGGCGATGACTTTCTCGTGCGCGGGCTCAAGCACTTCGTGACCAACGGCGGCCACGCCGACTCGTACGTCGTCTCGACCCTGGCCAGCGAGACCGCGGTCGGCGAGTTCAACTGCGTGCTGGTCGACCGCGACGCCCCGGGCGTCCGCTGGAGCGGCACCTGGGATGGCCTCGGCATGCGCGGCAATGCCGCCATCACCATGAACCTCGAGGAGGCCCGCGTGCCGCGGCTGAACCTCCTCGGCGACGAAGGCGACCAGACCTGGTACGTCTTCGAGGTCATCGCGCCATACTTTCTGACAGCCATGGCCGGCACGTACCTCGGTATCGCCCAGGCGGCGCTCGACTTTACGATCAACCACGTCCGCACGCGTCTCTACACCGCGAGCGGCGAATCGCCCGCCAACAGCGACATCGTGCAGCACCGCATCGGCGCGCTGTGGGGCCGCGTCGAAGCGGCGCGTCAGCTCCTCTACGCCGCGGCGTACGCCGGCGACACCGGCGACCCCGCCGCGTTGCCGTCCATCCTCAGCAGCAAGTCGGAGGTCAGCCAGGTCGCGGTCGACGTCGTGAACGAAGCGATGGCCCTCTGCGGCGGGATCGCCTACCGCGACAACAGCGTCCTGGCGCGCCTGCTGCGCGACGTTCGCGCCAGTCACGTCATGGCGCCGACCACCGATCTTCTCCGCCTCTGGACCGGGAGGGCTCTGCTCGGGCAGCCGCTGCTCTGACCATGACTTCCCTCCTTCACATCGGGTGCGGCGACACCGCGGCCGCCGAGGCGCTCCGCGCGAGGGGCTTCGACGTCTACAACGAAGCGCCGAGCGTCGAGCCGCGGACGCCGTTCGACGTGGCGATGATCGCCTCCGACGTCGAAGCGCCGCTACGCGTGGCGCGCACGCTGCGTGGTGCGGCGCCCGAGGCGCACATCGTCTTTCTGACCACCCCGTCGACCGACGCGGGGCTGCGGCGCGATCTCCTGCTGGCGCGCCTCGGCACGGAGTGGTCGATCGCTCCCGCCGCCGACCCGCGCGCGATCGAGAGCGTCGTGCGGCAGGCCATCGACGCGACGGAGCGGCGGCGGCGCTTCCGGACGACGCTCGGGCGGATGAACAGCCGCCTCGCGGAGCCGGCCGCCGCGCCGCGCCGCGCGCTCATCTCCGATCACTTCCTGGCCACGGTCCTCGATCAGCTCTCGGACGCGGTGATGGTGCTCGATCCGACCGGTCACGTGCTGGCCTACAACGGCACCGCCTCGCGTGCGTTCGGCGCGATCCGGCGCGGCGCATTCCTCGAAGCACTCCCCGCCGCGGCGCGCGAGGCGCTGGCCATCGCATCACGCGAAGGGCAGGCGGAGTCGCTGCTGGTCACGCACGACAAGGTCGAGTACGGACTGCGCGCGAGCGCGCTGCGCGACGATGCGGGGGCGATCATCGGCATGGCGCTGGTGGCGCGCGACATCACCGCGCTGCGTGCCGGCGAGCGGCGCAAGCTGCTGGTGGCGCAGGCGGTGCGCGTCCTCTCGTCGACGCTCGACGCCCGCATCGCGCTGCAGCGGCTCACCGACCTGCTGGTTCAGGAGCTGGCCGAGCTCGCGCTGGCCGACGTCGCGCAGGGCGAGCAGATGGTGCGCTACGCCGTCTCCGGCCGCACCCCTCATCAACGCGAGCTGATGGAGCGGGTGCGCTCGTTCGACTCCGCGACCAATCGCAACCACCCGACCCTCGCGGCGGTGGAGCGCGGCGAGATCTCGGTCCGGGCGGAGCTCGACGACGAGGCGCTGCAGCAGATCGCCACCAGTCCGGAGCACCTGGAGGTGCTGCGCGAGCTGCGGCCGCACTCGATGGCGGTCGTGCCGCTGCGCACCGGCCAGTCGACCATCGGCGCGATCCTCGTGGCGCGCAGCAGCGGCGCGGCGTTCTCCGGCGACGAGATCTCCATCGTGCAGGAGATCGCGCGCGAGGCCACCGGCGCGCTGCACAACATCTGGGCCTATCACAACGAGGCGGAGACGAATCGCGTGAAGGACGAGTTCCTGGCCACGCTCTCCCACGAGCTGCGCACGCCGATGACCGCGATCCTCGGCTGGTCGCAGCTCCTGCCGCTCGAGCGCGAGCGCGACAAGCTCGACGAGGGCCTTCGCGCGATCGAGCGGAGTGCGCGCGCCCAGGCGCAGCTCATCGACGACCTGCTCGACCTGTCGCGCATTCAGATGGGGAAGATGCAGTTCCGGGTGCGGCCGTTCTCGCTGGCCGGCGTCGCACGCGCCGCGGTCGACACCGTGCGTCCCGCCGCCCACGCACGCGGCGTCGCGCTGCGGCTCGACGCCGAGAGTGACGCGGTGATCTCCGGCGATCCCGATCGCATGCAGCAGGTGATCTGGAATCTTCTCTCGAACGCCGTGAAATTCTCCGACCGCGGAGGGGAAGTGATCGTGACGGTGGCCGTCGAGGAGGGCATGGCGCGCGTCACGGTGGCCGATCGCGGACGGGGGATCGATCCGGCGTTCGTGCCACACGTCTTCGAGCGCTTCCGCCAGGCCGACAGCGCCACCACCCGCCGCTTCGGCGGCCTCGGGCTCGGCCTGGCCATCGTCAAGCAGCTCGTCGAAATGCACGGCGGCACCATCGAAGCGGCCAGCGAAGGGCGCGGCAAAGGAGCGGCGTTCACGCTGCGCGTCCCGCTCAGCACCACCCGCCCCGACGAGCCGGAGAAACCGGCGCCGGTGGCCAGCCTCTCCGGCGCCCGCGTGCTGCTCGTGGAGGACGAGCCATCCACCGCGTCGATCGTCAAAGCGATGCTCGAACACGCCGGAGCGCGGGTACGCGTCGCCAGCAGCGCCGCGGAAGCACTCGATGCCCTGCGCGAAGAGCTCCCCGACCTCCTCGTCAGCGACGTCGGCATGCCCGACGAGGACGGCCTCTCCCTGATCCGCACCATCCGCGGCACCCTGCGCATCCCGGCGTCGCGCCTCCCCGCCGCCGCCCTGACCGCCTTCTCGGACGTCAACCTGCGGATGACGCTCCTGGCCTCCGGGTTTCAACAGTTCCTGATGAAACCGATCGAGCCGGAAGCGCTGACGAACGCGCTCGCGGCGCTGCTGCGGTAGGCCGCGCCCGGTCATCCTCACACGGAGTGGGGGAAGATCAGCAGACAGAGGCAGTTACGCGTCTGACAAACGACGATGCGGCTCTGAACGTCAGAGAAAAAATCCTCGAAGTGAGGGTTTCAAACCCTCCATCGGAGGATATTTTTCCTCGAAGTGAGGATTCAAAATCCTCCATCGGACGATATTTTTCCTCGAAGTGAGGATTCAAATCCTCCATCGGAGGATATTTTTCCTCGAAGCGAGGATTCAAATCCTCCATCGGAGGATATTTTTCCCTCGAAGCGAGGTTTCAAATCCTCCATCGGAGCATATTTTTTCCTCCACGCGACGATTCAGCCGTCAATTCCTCAGAAACGCGGCGATCACCGGCGTTACCGGCTGCACCGTCAGGATCGGATGTGCGACCTCGCGCGTCCGCGGATGACTGTCGCTGACGACGATCTGCGTCAGCAGCCTGCTCTCCGCGATCCGCTCCAGCGCGTCGCCCGGAAACACGCCGTGCGAGGCAACCGCGGCGACGCTCGATGCTCCCGCATCGAGATAGGCCCGCGCCGCCGCCATGAGCGACGAGCCGGTGCGGATCATGTCGTCGTAAATCACCACCCGCTTCCCGCTGACTTCCGCGCTGATCCCCGCCACGTCGGTGTGCGCATCGCCGAGCCGGCGCTTGATGACGAAGGCCGCCGGCACGTGCATGTCGTTCGCCAGCGACTCCACCCACTTGGCGCGCCCCGCATCGGTCGAGGCCAGCACGAACGCGTCGTCGCCGAGCGTCCTGCAGGCCGCGAAGACGAGCTCTTTGCCATAGACGTGGTACGGCCGCAGCGACCCCTCGAAGTAGTGCGGGATGCCCTCGCTGTGCAGATCGAACAGCACCACCCGATTGCCCGACCCCGCCTGCGGAATCGCCGAAAGCAAGCGCGCCCGCGTCTTCGCCGTCACCACCTCCCCTGCCTGCGTGGCGCGCTCCATCGTCGCGTAGCCGAACCACGGAATGACCAGCGTCAACGTATGCGCGCCGTACTCGATCGCCGCGCACCCGAGGTCGAACAGCTCCAGCGTCGCCTCATCGGAGACCGTCCCCCCCACCAGCACCACATCGCGCCGCTCCAGATCCGCCTCGATCCGCAGATACTTTTCGCCATCCGGAAACCGCCGCGTCGCGATCGCCGCCCGGTCGTACTCCGCCGTCCGCGCGAGATCGTCGGCCAGATAGCCGTAAGAAGCAGTGGCGAGAAGGATGGGCCGCACGGGGGGAAGTGTAGTGCGGCAGGCGGCGGCTGGGTGCCGCGGAGCGATGAACGATGAGCGATGAGCGATGAACCGGGACGCCGGCCGGGCGGGGTTCATCGCTCATCGTTCATCGCTCATCGCTTGTCCGCAACCCCACACCCGCCGCTACCCGCTAATCCCGGGCAGTGTAGTGCGGCGGAGCACGTTCTCGTCGACAGCACGCACAGAATAACTTTGCTCAGGTCGACCTGCGCACGTACACTCGGCAATCCGCACATCCCTTAGCACCGGAGAAATCATGACCCGACGGCTTCCTGCCCTCCTGCTTCTTCTCATCGCGTTCCAAGCTGTTGGCCAGAGTGCCGGTCGCGAGCTTTTGAGAAGCACGAACCCGAACCGCACCACGCCGTTATGGGTCCCATTCGATCTGGCCTTCGCGCCCACCGGTCAGCTTTCCGAGAAGCTCTTCGACGTCTACGCCCTTCGTGATCTGCGCGAGTTCGGGGAGCGCAGCCGCATGCGAGCGCACTCGGGGCCTCATGCCGCCACTGCACGAACCTGCTTCGGTGAGCGTCCCGCGGAGATTCCCGCTCGCGTCGTCACAGTGGCGGAGTTGGCGTCGAGCTCGCGCACGATCTTCTCCGGGCGCATTGCCGATCGCACGATGGGGTTTTTCGAGGACGCACCGGCCGCACTGCTGACGGTAGACGTCGAGCGGCAGATCAAGCGCAGCCCGGAGTTCCGCCTCAGCGACGGAAAGCTCCTGCTGCATTACCCCGACGCAAGCTTCTCGGTCGGCGATGTCGATTACTGCATCCAGCCGGCAACACACGCGGCGCGGCCCCGCGTCGGCGATCGTGTGCTCGTCTTCGCCATCCAGGTTCCGGTCGACCCATCCGGCCGTCTGGTTTACACACAAGCAAGCAAGCACCTCGTCTTCGAGACAGCCGCGGGCGAGCTGCTGGTTCCCGATCACCTTCGGCAGGAAGTCACCTCGCGCGGCATCAAGACACTCGATCAGTTTCTGCAGCACCTCGTCTCGTGTGAGGAGGAGAAGGGAAAGCACCGGCCGGCGGTGAAATGATGAAGCGCGCGTTCCTGACGCTGATCGCACTGTTCGGCGGAGCGGTGAGCGGCTCGGCACAATCGACCTGCAACAGCTTTCTGTACGACCCGAACAACGGCGGAACGATGGGCGTCCACTGCGACCAGAACGTCCTCGCCTGCTCCAGCGCCGTTCAGGGCGCAGCGCAGATGTGGAATGGCTGTGCGGAGTCGGGCGACGGATTTCCGACGATCAACGCGGGCGGGACTGGTGATGTCAGCATCGCGGTAGAAGTACGCGATCAGAACTCGCCACTCAGCGGCGGCGGATGCGGTGTGTTCGCACCCATCGTCAGCGGCAATCGCGTCGTCGGAGGTCGTATTACCGTCTACACGCGCAGAAGCGACGGCTCATCGTGCGCCCCCCTGGACAAGACCATTGCCCACGAGATCGGTCACGCGCTCGGGTTCGATGATTCGGGATGCAATGACGGCCGAATCATGTCAGGACGGCCGGCGCAGGATGACTATCGCACGGTGAAGGCGGATGAATGTGCGGCGGCGGATGACCGCTGGACGACTCCGACAGAGAGCGGCGGCGGAGCCTGTGTCACGAATTGCGACAATCAGAACAACGCCAACTGCCCCCTCGTTCTCGATCTCAATGGTGACGGTATCCTGACGACGGACTCCTCACAGCCGGTAAGATTCGATCTCGACGCGGACGGCATCGCCGAACGGATTACGTGGACCAATCCGCAGACAGAGGAAGGATTCCTCTGGATTGACTCGATTCCGAATGGCCGCGTAGATGATGGTTCGGAGCTCTTCGGCGTCGGGACGACTCTTCCCTCCGGCGCGAAAGCTCCTGATGGTTTCGCCGCGCTCGAGGTGTATGACACCGTCGGCGAAGGAGGCGACGGCGACGGCAGGATCACGGTGAATGACCACGTGTGGGGACGCCTCCGCATCTGGGTTGACGCAAACCACGACGGAATCAGTCAAGTCGATGAGGTTGCACCACTTCACCGCGCCGGCGTAGTCGAGATCGATCTTCGCTACCGCTTCGATCCATTACCCGACGCCTCCGGGAACTACCACTTCCTGCGCGGAACGTATCTGCGGCGTGTACCGCCGCGTGACCTCGACAGTCGCGCAATCGATGATGTCTTTTTCCGTCGTGTGCCGTGAGCTCACGGTCAGTGTGGTGGCGGCGGGCCGATGTGGAGTGAGCCCCGCCGTGTGGTGTGGGGAGCGAACGATGAACGATGAACGATGAACGATGAACCCCGCCCGGCCGGTGTGCCGGTTCATCGCTCATCGTTCATCGCTCATCGATCATCGTTCAACACCACACGCGGCCCGCCGCTACCCGCTAATCCCTGTCCCGCGCCGCCGTCGCAATCAAAAACCCCACCGCCGTCAGTCCGGCCACGACGCCGCCGACTTTGAGGGCGCGTTTCATCGAGGGGCTGATGCCGTGTTTCCAGTTGGCTTTCCACCCTTTTTCCTGGATGAAGCGGTCGGGGTGGCCGCGGAGGGCGTCGATGATGGTGCTTTCGAGGATGTCGACGCGGTCGGCGAGGATGAGGGTCATCCAGTGGCGGTTCGTTCCTTCGCCGAATCTGTAGGCGTAGTCGCGCATGGCGCCGCTGAGGCCTCGCGGGGGGCAGGAGGTGCCGAAGACCGGGGTGAGGTTCGGATGCTCGATCGACACGTGCACTTTGTCGTGCGGGATCTGCCAGTCGCGGACCTCGCCGCGTACGTTCATCACGTCGCTCGGCAGTTCTTTCGGATAGGAGGGGCGGTGATCGCGGTCGACGCCCCAGCCGGGGATCTGTTTGTAATCGCGCGGGACGGTGGAGGTGACGTGCTCCGGCGCGAGCGAGGTGTCGCCCTCCGGCCGCGGGGTCGAGGTCCAGTGCGCGCCGCCCCGTCCTTCGCCGCCGCTGTGATACGAGCCGCGGTTTTTGTCGTCATCGTCTGATCGATAGGCAGTCATGGCTTGCTCCTTTACGCCTTACGCCGCGGCGCGGTCGGGAATGACGACCGGTTTGATGCAGCCGTCGAGTTTGCTCGTGAAGACGCGGTACGCCTCGGAGATGTCTTCGAGCGCGAAGCGGTGGGTGATGATCTCGCTCGGCTTGATCACGCCGTTGCGGATGTGCTCGTACAGCCGCGGCAACTGCCGCTTCACCGGCGCCTGGTTGGCGTGGATGGTCAGACCCTTGTTGAAGATGCTGCCGAGCGGCACCAGGTTCATCGGCGGGCCGTACGCACCGATGATCGACACCGTTCCGGCTTTGCGCACGGAGTTGATGGCCCAGTGCAGCGCGACCGCGTTGCCGGCCTGCAGCTTCAGGCCGAAGCCGGTGATGGCCTGCATGATGCTGCCGGAGGCGTCGCAGCCGACCGCGTCGATGACCGAGTCGGCCCCGATGTGGCCGGTGATCTTTTTGAAGTAGACGATCGGGTCTTTGAGGTGCGTGAAGTTGATCACTTCCGCGGGGCCGTAGCGGCTGATGAAGTCGAGCCGGTAGTCGAGGTGATCGGTGACGATGACGCGTCCGGCGCCCATCAGCCACGCCGAGCGCGCGGCGAAGATGCCGACCGGGCCGGCGCCGAAGATCAGCACCGTGTCGCCTTCCTTGATGTCGCACATCTGCGCGGCGTGATAGCCGGTCGGGAGCGCGTCGGTGCAGAGCAGCGCGTCGTCGTCGGAGATCCCCTCCGGGATGATCTCCGGGCCGAAGTTCGCGAACGGCACGCGCACCAGCTCGGCCTGTCCGCCGTCGTAGCCGCCGCAGGTGTGCGAGTAGCCGTAGATGCCGCCGATGGCGGTGGCGGACGGATTGGTGTTGTGGCAATTGCCGTACAGCCCGCGCGAGCAGAAGTAGCAGGTTCCGCAACAGACGTTGAACGGCACCAGCACCTTGTCGCCCGTCTTGATGTTCGTCACGTTCGGCCCGACCTCTTCGACGATGCCGATGAATTCATGGCCGAAGGTTTGTCCGACACGCAGATCCGGCATCAGGCCGTGGTAGAGGTGAATGTCGGAGCCGCAGATCGCCGCGCGCGTCACCCGCACGATGGCGTCTTCGGGATGGTGAATCTCAGGATCGGGTTTGTTCTCCACGCGGACGCGAAACGGCCCGCGGTATGTCATTGCCCTCATCGGGTAAGTCCCTCCCGCCTTTCATCCAGTGCAACGGACGGACCGGGTTCGTTGCACTTGACGCACTGAGCCAGAGAGGGAGAAGCGGTTCCTCGGAGTTCCTCGGAGTTCCTCGGGTTCCTCGGGTTCCTCGGCGTGTGGCTCGGACCTGCCGAGGAGCTCCGAGGAACCGCCTTCCGGCTGGCGCTCGTGAACCGATTGCGATCTGCGACGTACTGACCAGTATGCGCACGCTTCTGCTGATCCTCCTTCTCCTGCCGACGCTCGTTCGGGCCGACGACGCCAAACGGCGCGCCATCGAGACGAATCTCACGACACCCACGGCCATCGAAGGGGTGCGGGGGAAGACGCTCGAGCAGCGGATGAAGGAGCTCGGCGTCCCGGCCGTGAGCTACGCGGTGGTCGAGGACGGGAAGATCGTCCTCGCCGCGGCGGTCGGCCTGGCCGACGTCGGGAGCGGACGCGCCGCCACGCCGGGGACGCTCTTCCAGGCCGCCTCGATCAGTAAGCCGGTCGCGGCGATCGGTGCGATGGAGCTCGTCGAGCGCGGGAAGCTGCCGCTCGATGCGCCGGTGAACACGATCCTCCGCTCGTGGAAGCTGCCGGAGAACGAGCTGACCGCGAAGACGCCAGTCTCCGTCCGCCTGCTGCTGTCGCATGCGGCCGGGACGACCGTGCACGGCTTTCCCGGCTATGCGTTCGATGAGCCGCGCCCGACGCTGGTGCAGCTGCTCGACGGGAAAGCGCCGACCAACACCGCGCCGATCGTGGTCGACCTCGCACCGAACACGAAGTTCCGCTACTCCGGCGGCGGCACGAGCATCGTGCAGGCGGCCATCAGCGATGCGACCGGCCTCCCCTTCCCGCTCTTCATGCGCCGGACGGTGCTCGATCCGCTGAACATGACCCGCAGCACGTACGAGCAGCCGCTGCCGCGCGCGCGTCACAACGAGGCCGCCACCGCTTATCGCGTCGGCATGCGCGAGGTCGAAGGGAAGTTTCACCTTTATCCCGAAATGGCCGCCGCCGGTCTCTGGACCACTCCCAGCGACCTCGCCAGGGTGATCATCGAGATGCAGAACGCGCTGGCCGGCCGCGAGACGAAGGTGCTGACCATCGACGGCGCACGGCACATGCTCACCCCGCGGTTCGAAGCGAGTCCGCGCAACTGGATCGGCATCGGCTTCTTCATCGAGGAGCGCGGCGGCGCGCGTTACTTCGGACACGGCGGCGCGAACGAGGGCTTCCGCGCGACGCTCCTCGGATCGCTCGACGGCCGTCAGGGGGCGGTGGTGATGACGAACTCCGACACCGGCGGCGGCCTGGCCGGCGAGGTGCTGGAGACGATCGCGCGCGAGTACCGGTGGCCCGGCCTCGAGAAGAGACCGCTCCGCCCGCTGCCGTGGACCGCCGCCGACGCCGATCGCTTCGCCGGCCGCTACAGGATGGATTCCGGGCAGATCATCCACATCCGCCGCGCCGGCGACGGGGTCGAGTTCCTCGACACCACCGACGGCTGGCTGCCGATGTACCTGCTGCCGGACAACAAGGCCGTCCGCATCACCCGCGACACGCATTTCGAGCCGTCCGCCGAGGGACTGACGGTGATCGCCCGTGCCTCCACGCCGGCGCCGGCGCGTCTGCCGGCCAAACGCCTGCGGAACGAGCCGCTCAGCGGCATCGAGCTGCTGGCGATGGGACGCGTGGCCGACGCCATGAACGCCTATCGCGAGGAGTTCCGCGCCGATCCGAAGCCGCTCGGCGAGGAGATGCTGATCGACACCGCCTTCGCCTTCTCCTCCGCCGGCCGGATGACGGAGGCGCTGGCGCTGGTCGAGCTCGGGGCCGAGCTCCATCCGGCATCCGCCCGGGCCCGCGATCGCCTCGCGGAGGTGCTGATGATCGCCGGGCAGAACGAGCGAGCCATCCAGGTGTCGGAGGAGGCGCTGCGGCTGATCGACAGCGACGCGAATCTCAAGGACGCGCAGAAGGAGACGTTGCGCAAGGGGGGGCAGCGGAGGTTGGCGAAGCTCAGGAAGTAGCGCGCGGAGGAGGCTTCCAGCCCACACCACGCCATCAACCTCACGCCGCAGGGCGAAACGGCAACACGATCTCCGCCACCGTCCCCCGCACCGCGCCCCGCTCCAGCTTGAGCGACGCGCGATCGCCGTAGAGCGCCTGTAATCGCGCCCGCGTGTTGCCGAGTCCCACGCGCTCGTCGTCGCTCGTGGCACCAAAGCCGTCGTCGGTCACCGTGATGCGCACCTGGTCGCCGGCCACGCGGGCGCGCACTTCGAGCTTGCCCCCTTCCGGGCGGCGGCTGATGCCGTGGCGGATGGCGTTCTCGATCAGTGGTTGCAGGAGGAGCGGAGGCACACGCGCGTCGAGCGCTTCCGGCGCGACGTCGAGCTCGAAGGCGAGGCGCTCTTCGAAGCGGATCTTCTCGATCTCGACATACCCGCAAAGAATGACCAGTTCGTCGCGCAGGGCCACCTCCTGATCGCCCTTGCGCTCCATGGCCGCGCGCAGCAGCTCGCCGAGGCGAGTCATCATCTGGTCGGCGGCCTGGACGTCGGTGTACATGAGCGACGAGATCGAGTTGAGGGTGTTGAACAGGAAATGCGGGTCGAGCTGCGCGCGCAGCGCATCGAGCTCGGCGTGCGCGAGCCGCTCCGACACTTCCGCCGTGCGCAGCGCATGCGCGCGCGACTCGCGAAAGTAGTCCCACGCGTAGAAGGCGAAGACGATCACCCAGTACGTGGGATACGACGAGTGAAAGTTCACGGCGATCGATTCGCCGAAGCCCATCGTCCCTTCCCGCATCCCGAGGGCGATCAGCGCGCCGGAAGCGAGTGCCAGCTGCACGAGCGTGATGGCCACGCTGACGCCGAGGTGGGCGAGCAGCGGCACAGCCCATCGCTGCGGCGAGAAGCGGAAGCGGCGCGCCACGGCGAGGATCACCGGCAGCACGAACAACCAGGTCCAGTAGTAGGCGAGGTTGATGGTGATGGCGTCCGGCCAGCTGCGCCGCACCGGCGGCGGATAAACCCAGGCCAGCTGTGTCGCGAAGTAGAGGCCGACCAGCGTCGCGATCGCGAAGTAGAGCAGCCATCGCTTCAGCATCGCGTCATGATCGCATCCCCTTCACGCCGGTTGCGACCGCTCGTGCCCGCCACGCGCCGCCCGGCCCATTTCGCGCGCGCCTCCCGCACGTGCGCAGTGAGAATTCTTTCCATAAGTGGCGGGGTTACGTGCGCGTGATGACCCATCGCACACTCCTCGCTACGCTTCTGCTTCTTGCGCTGGCAGTCCCGGCCGTCGCGCAGGAAAAGCCCGCGTCCACCGAAGCACGCCGCTTCGGCACGTGGGGCTTCGATCTCGAAGGAATGGACCGCTCGGTGAAGCCGGGCGACGACTTCTTCCGTTACGTGAACGGCAAGTGGGCTGCCTCGACGCAGATCCCGCCCGATCGCACCCGCTTCAGCTCGTTCGAACTGCTGCGCGACCTCTCGGAGGTGCGCGTGCGCGCGATCCTCGACCGCTGGGCGCTCGCCAAGCTGCAGGCCGGCTCGGACGAGGCCAAAGTCGCGGCGCTCTATCGCAGCTATCTCGATGAAGCGACCGCGGAGAAGCTCGACGCCAAGCCGATCGAGCCGCATCTGGCCGCGGTGAAGGAGGCCCGGACGCATGCCGACGTGGCGCGCCTCACCGGCCGCACGATGTCGAGCTTCGGCCGTCCGCTCGTGAACGCGAGCGTCTCCGACGACGCGAAGAATCCGGAGCGCTATGCGCTCTATCTCGCGCAGTCGGGCATCGGCCTGCCGGACCGCGAGTACTACCTCAAGGACAACTTCAAGGCGCAGAAAGAGCGCTACACGAAATACGTCGCCGACATGCTGACGCTGGCCGGCTGGGCCGAGCCGCGGCAGAACGCCGAAGCGATCGTGGCGTTCGAGACCAGGCTGGCCGAGGCGCAGTGGACGCGCGGCGAGAGCCGCAACCGCGACAAGACGTACAACCCGATGACGCTGGCGGAGCTCGAAAAGAACGCGCCCGGATTTCCGTGGGCCGTTTACTTCAAGGAAGCGAAGCTCGACAAGGCCAGGCGCGCGATCGTCCGCCAGAACACGGCCCTGCCGAAGCTCGCGAAGATCTACGGCGACACGCCGGTCGAGACGCTGAAGGCGTGGCAGGCGTTCCACATCGTCGACGACGCGGCGCCGCTCCTGTCGAAGCGCTTCGTCGACGCGGAGTACGAGTTCCGCTCGAAGTTCCTCAACGGCCAGCTCGAGCCTCGCCCGCGCTGGAAGCACGCCGTGACCACAGCCGGCAGCACGATGGGTGAAGCGATCGGCCGCACCTACGTCGCCGAGTACTTTCCGCCCGATTCGAAGGCGAAGATGGAGAAGCTCGTGGCCGACCTCCGCCTGGCCATGAAGGGGCGGATCGAGAAGCTCCCCTGGATGAACGAGCAGACCAGGAAGGCCGCGCTCGAGAAGCTGGCGAACTTCGGCGTGAAGATCGGCTATCCGGAGAAGTGGCGCGATTACTCCGCGCTCGACATCCGCGAGGGCGACCTGGTCGGCAACGTGGAGCGCTCCGACCGGTTCGAGTGGGCGCGCGACGTGAGCCGCATCGGCAAGAAGGTCGACGACGCGGAGTGGGGCATGACCCCGCAGACCGTCAACGCCTACTACTCCTCCTCGAAGAACGAGATCGTCTTCCCCGCCGCGATCCTGCAGCCGCCGTTCTTCGATCCGAAAGCCGATCCGGCCGTGAACTACGGCGCCATCGGCGGCGTGATCGGTCACGAGATCACGCACGGCTTCGACGATCAGGGCCGCAAGTCCGACGGCCACGGCGTGCTGCGCGACTGGTGGCTGGCCGAGGACGCGGCGAAGTTCGAAGCGCAGGCCACGCGCCTCGGCGCGCAGTACGAGGCGGTCGAGTTCCCGCAGCTTCCCGACATGCGCATCGTGCCGCGCATGACCATGGGCGAGAACATCGCCGATCTCGGCGGCATCGTGATGGCGCTCGACGCCTACCGTCTCTCGCTCGGCGGCAAGCCGGCCCCGGTGCTCGACGGATTCACCGGCGACCAGCGCGTCTTTCTCGGATGGGGCCAGGTGTGGCGGACGCTCGTGCGCGACGACGCGCTGCGGCAGCTCATCGCCACCGATTCGCACTCGCCCGGCATGGTCCGCGCGTTCGCGCCGCTCCGCAACGTCGACGCCTGGTACGAAGCGTTCGGCGTGAAGGAAGGCGACGCGAATTACGTGAAGCCGGAAGAGCGCGTCCGGATCTGGTAGCGGTTCACAGGCAGCACCGTGTGGTGTGGGCTGGACCCCCCACACCACACGACTATCATGGTGTCCTCCCATGAGCGAGACCGCCGCGCCACCGGCCGAGCCGCATCCCGTCCGGCTGAAGCTCGTTCAGCACGGCGGGCGGTTCGCCTATCCGCTGCCCGATGCGATCCTGGCGGTGCTCTTCTCCCTCGCCGCGTTGATCGACTTCCTGCCGTCGGAGGCGCTCGTGCATGTTCCGTTCGGCTTCGTGCAGAGGCGTGTCGATCTGATCTATCTCCTCGTCGTCGAGGGAGGCTTTCTCATGATGCAGGCCGCGCTCGTCGACGTCGCCACGCGGCTCAGGAAACGCCCGCCGGTGTGGGTGGCGGTGTTGATCGTGGCCGTCATCGCGCTCTTCTCCGCCCACTCCTTCGAGTTGCTGGCGATGGCGTGGCAGCAGGGGATGATGGTCTTTCTTCCGCTGCTCCTCTCGGTCGCGGAGCGCGGTACGGTCCTCTGGCACATGCCCACGCGCACGCGCATTCAGAAGATCGCGGCGCGCGCTCTCGTCTCCAACCGCATCACCGCCGGCCTCGGCCTGCTCGGCGTCTTCGCTGTGACGGTGATCGTTACGATGGCGACCGACAGCATCGTCTTCCCGAACTCGCTGCCGTTCGTCTGCGGCGCGCTCTACTACGCGATCGCCACGTACGACGACTTTCGGGTGAAAGGGCGCAGGTTCGCCGAAAAGCCGCGCGTGCTCTTTCTCTTCGACCCGATCCACATCGAGTATCTCGAGCCGGTCTAGCGGATGCGCGCGGGTGGGCGGATGACGCGTTGGCCTACCGCATCGATCGAACGCGATACTGCCAATACCATGGACGCTTTCTGTGGTGGGCGACCGCGACGATCACCAATTCCTGTCCATCGACCACATAGATCAGGTTGTAGGGGAACGTTCGAAAGCCAAATGGGCGGTGCCCCGCTCGCAGGCATGCCGACGTTCCGAACTGCGGTCACAACGCCTTCACGTTGCCGCGGATGGCGGTCGATCAGCACAAAGTACGGATCGATCCCCACGCGTGCCGGCTTTTCGTTCACGACGATCTCGAACGTCTCCACCCCTTTCGGGAAGCCGCGCTTCTCGAGGAACAGCGGTCTGTCTACATTTCCCCACCCCACCCGTATCAGCAGGCAAACGGAGAGACACCATGAGCCTTGCAACCCGCACCATCCTGATCCTGACCCTGCTGCTGGCCGCTTTCGGAGAGCTGTTCGCGCAGGAAGAGACCGCGACTGCTGCCACCACGACCACTGCTGCGACGTCGACGGCGACATCCACGGCCGCGCCGGCCGAGACCGAAAAGGCGGCTGTCGCTGCCGAAACAGAGGAGCGCAACGTCTACGAGATCCGGAATCAGTTCAGCGCGATGCTGCAGCGGCACCCGTACGAGCTGCGGATGATCCTCCGGCTCGACCCGACCCTCCTCACCGATGACAACTTCGTCGGGCGCTACAAAGAGCTGGAGAAGTTCCTGGCCCGCAATCCCGAGGTGCGCGAAAACCCCCGTTTCTACGTCGCGGAGTTCGCCATGCCCGGCCAGCGCAGCCGCCTCGGTGACATCCTCGAGCCGCTGATCATCCTCTTCACGATGGTGGTGATCGGCTTCGCGCTGGCGTGGGTGGTGCGGATGATGATCGAGCAGAAGCGGTGGAACCGCCTCTCGCGCACCCAGAGCGAAGTGCACAACAAAATCCTCGACCGCTTCAGCACGAGCACCGAGCTGCTCGAGTACATCAAGACGCCGGCCGGAACGAAGTTCCTCGAGTCGGCGCCGATTCCGGTGCACACCACCAGCAGCGCCGCCCGCGTCGCGCATCCGCCGCAGGCGCGCGTCCTCTGGAGCATTCAGCTCGGCGTGATCGTCGCGGCGGCAGCCCTCGGCATGATGATGGTCAGCGGCAGCATGGAGAAAGATGATGCGCAGGCGCTCTTCGCGATGGGTGTCATTTCTCTCTGCGTCGGCCTCGGATTCATCGGCTCGGCCGCGGTCTCGCTCTTCCTCTCGCGCAAGCTCGGCCTGTGGGCGCAGCCGCAGTCCGACCAGAACTCCGTACAATGATCGGAAAGATGCGCCTCCCCCTCCTCATGCACGACCTGACGATGCCCGAAGCGAGCGAGCTCGAGACGGCCGTCCCTCTGATGACCGAGGATGAGTTTCGCGCGTTCTACGACCGGACCGCGCGGCCACTTTGGGCGTATCTCTCGCGCATCACCGGCAACACGCACGAAGCGGACGACGTGCTGCAGGAGGCGTACTACCGCTTGTACCGGGCCGGCGCCAGGCACGAGAGCGAGGCGCATCGCCGCAACTCGCTCTTCCGCATCGCGACCAACATCGTCCGCGATGCGGCCCGCCGCGCCAAGCATCACGATGACGTACCGCTCGATTCCGAAACGCCGAACACTCCCGAGCCGCGCAGCCAGTCTCCCGTTCCCGAGCGGCAGGCGGCCATCCGCACCGACCTCGGACGGGCCATGAAGAAGCTCGAGCCGGTCCAGCGCGAGATGCTCTGGCTGGCCTACGCACAGGGCGCGTCGCACGAAGAGATCGCGGAGGTCCTCGGCCTGCGCGCGGTCAGTATCCGAACGCTCCTGCTGCGGGCCCGCAGGAAACTCGCAGGGCTGCTGACTGCCCAGGTGCCGCGATGAACCCGAACGAGCTCTGCCCGCGCGAAGACGAGCTGCTCGACGCCCTCGGCCGCGGCTTTCTCGGCGAAGAGCTGGAATCGCATGCCGCCGCCTGCGCCTCGTGCAGCGAGCTGCACCTCGTCGCCGGAGCGCTCCTCCAGGAGCGCACCGAAGCGATCGTCGAAGCACCGATCCGCTCCTCCGGGACCATGTGGTGGCGGATGCAGCTGCGCCGCCGCCACGACGCCGTCGCCCGCGCCCGCCGCTCCCTCCTGATCGGCCAGGCCGCCACTTTGCTGGTCGCCGTGACCCTGGTGGTCTCCTTCTTCGGCCGAAGCATCGCCGTCGGCGTCCGCGAGCTCGTCTCCACGATGCACGTCAGCACCCCGCTGCTGCTGGTGCTGGCCGCCTGGGTACTGGCCGCCCCGATCGCCGGCTGGGTGGTGGTGAGGCAGAAGTAGCGCCTATGGGCGAGACGCCCGCCGGCGCGGGCATCCTGCGGGGCGCTGAAGGGCGTGGTGCATGATCGATCTTGCCACCCGGCGGGACGCCCCCTCTCACTTCACCAACAGATGAGGGAACGACGGGGGGCCTCCGGCGGCCGGGGCCAGGGGCCCCGGACCCCCATTGGTTCCGGGCCCGCGGCCCGGCCGCCGGAGGCTTCCCGTCGTTCCCCTCATCCGTGGGCGCAGTGCGTGCGTTCTGCTTATCCTTTCGCCATGCGTTGGCTTTTGCTGCTCCTGTTGCTGACCGGATGCGCTTCTTCACGACCGATGACCATCGATTACG
>DASWOB010000024.1:0-41098 GCA_036398925.1 Thermoanaerobaculia bacterium | reverse complement strand
TAGGAACCGAGGAACCGCCTCTCACCCTCCCCGAATCTCCCGCACCCCCGCATTCAATTGGCGCCGCAGCAACGTCCGCAATGTGGTCGCGTCGCTGTAGCCGACCTGCGCAGCGACCTCCTCCAGGCTGGCGCTGCCGGTCTTGAGGAGGTGGACCGCGCGCTCGACGCGCAGGCTCTGAACGTACGCCAGCGGCGTTTTGCCGAGGACGGTCTGCATGCGGCGGGCGAGCGTGCGTTTGCTCGCGCCGACGGCAAGTGCAGCATCGTCCAGCGAGAAGCCCTCCGCCAGACGCGCGCGCGCCCACTGCTCGAAGCGCTGCACGACCGGGTCGGCGTGGATCAGATGATCGGTCAGCGCGTAGGCCGACTGCGACGGCCGGGCGTCGACGATCAGGTAGCTCGCAGTGAGTGACGCGAGTTGCGGGCTGACGCCGCGGATCAGCCAGAGAGCGAGATCCATGTGGCTCAGCGCCGCTCCCGCGGTGACGAAACGTCCCGAGCGGACGATCATGTTCGACTCGTCGAGCTGCACCCGCGGATAGCGTTTGCGGAAGAGCGGGGCGAGCCACCAGGTGGTCGTCGACTGCTGCCCGTCGAGCAGCCCCGACTCCGCCATGACGAACGTGCCGATGCACGCCGCGGCCATCAGCGCGCCGCCGTCCGACCGGTCGCGAAGAAGCGCCGCCGCGTCGCGCACGTCTGCCCGCTCCAGTGCCGCCTCGAGCGGCCCCGGCATCTTGAAACCGATCGCCGGCACGACCACGCAGTCGGGCGTCTTCGCCTCGGCAACCTGCAGCGGCACGCGCAGACCCTGTGCCGTCCGGACGCTCTTGCGCACCCCGACCACCCGCACCTCGAACGGCGGCACGGAGAGCGCCGCCAGCTCGTTCAATTCGTTCGCGGTCTGAAAGGCATCGAGCACCGCGGAGAGCCCGAGATCGAACACACCATCGAGAGCGAGGACGTCGATGCGCATGGCAAGGATGATACTGAACATGGCGTTCCTGCCGCTGGCGGCGACTCGCCGCGGAGGCTAATTTCGTTCGCATGAATCTTCTGCACGCGATCGGCAACACCTCCATCGTCCGCCTGCGCAACGTGGTTCCCGCCGGCTGCGCCGACATCCTGGTCAAGCTCGAATGGGAGAACCCCACCGGCAGCATGAAAGACCGGATGGCGCAGGCCGTCCTCGCGCGCGCCGAAGCCGACGGCCGCCTCCGGCCGGGCGGCACCGTCGTCGAATACACCGGCGGCAGCACCGGCGCCTCGCTCGCCCTCGTCTGCGCCGCGAAGGGCTACCGCCTGCGCATCGTCACCTCCGACGCCTTCGCCCGGGAGAAGCTCGACCAGATGACCGCCCTCGGCGCCGAGCTGACCCTCGTCGCGAGCGAAGGCGGCCTGACCACGAAGAAGCTCATCCTCGACATGATCGAAGCCGCCCGCGAGCTGAGTCGCGAGCCGAACACCTTCTGGACCGATCAGCTGCGCAACGAGGACGCGATCGCCGGCTATCACCCCCTCGGCGAGGAGATCGCCCGCGCCACCGACGTCGATGCCTTCGTCCACTCCGTCGGCACGGCCGCTTCGTTGCGCGGCATCGCAACGGTGCTCAAACGCCACAACCCGAACGTGCGCATCGCCGCCGTCGAGCCGGCCGAATCGCCCGTCCTCGGCGGCGGCGAGCCCGGCCCGCACAAGATCGAAGGAGTCGGCATCGGCTACCTCCCGCCGCTCTGGGATCCGTCGCTCGTCGACGAGATCCTCCCGATCGCCACCGCCGACGCCAAAGAGATGGCCCGCCGCCTCGCCCGCGAGGAAGGGCTCTTCTCCGGCACATCGTCGGGCGCGAACGTCCTCGCCGCCATCAACCTCGCCCGGCGCCTCGGCCCCGGCAAGACGGTGGTCACACTGATGGTCGATTCGGGGTTCAAATACTTGAACACGGACGTGTACAGGAGGTAGGGGCGGACACTTGTAAGGCGAACGATGAACGATGAAGGATGAACGATGAACGGGTTGCTGCCGCTTGCACGTTCATCGTTCATCCTTCATCGTTCATCGTTCGGCTGCGCGCCCGCAGTCCAGATCCAGGCGCTGGACAAACTAAACTCGCACACCTTGGACCCCCTCACCCACGCCCTGGCCGGAGCGACGATCGCCTTCGCCGCCACGCGCGACCGCCGCTCGCTCCTGATCGGTGCCGCGGCCGGGCTGCTCCCGGACGTCGACATCTTCATCCGCAGCAGCGCCGATCCGCTGCTGGCCATCGAGCATCACCGCGGCTTCACCCACTCGCTGCTCTTCGCACCGGCCGGCGCGCTCGTGGTGGCGCTCCCCTTCCTCCGCTCACGCTTCCGCGTCGCGTACGTTGCCGCGCTGCTGGCGTACCTCTCTCACGAGCTGCTCGACGCCGCGACGACGTACGGCACGCGGCTCTTCTGGCCGTTCTCGCGCTACCGGGTCGGGCTCGACGTCATCTCGATCATCGACCCGCTGTTCACGCTCATCCTGCTGATTGCGGTCGTCTCCCGGCACCGCCGCATCGCGCTCGCCGCGCTCGCGCTCTGCCTGGCGTGGCTCGCTGCCGGATACGTCCAGCGCGAGCGAGCGACCGCGGTGCAGACGCGCCTTGCCGCGGCTCGCGGCACGCAAATCAACCGCGCCGCCGTCTTTCCGACCTTCGGCAACACCCTGGTCTGGCGCTCCATCTACGAGACCGACGGCCTCCTCTACATCGATCGCATCCGCGTCCCGTGGCTCGGCGCGCCAACGTACGCGCCCGTCACCAGCGTGCCGCTCGTGCGTGCCGACGATGCCGACTATCACCGCTTCGCCTGGTTCTCCGACGGCTGGACCGCGCGAGCGCCCTCCGACCCGACCGTCATCGGCGACGCGCGCTACAGCCTCCGCTCCGACCAGTACGACCCGGTCTGGGGCATCCGCCTCGCGCCGACGCAATGGGTCGATCGCACGCGTGACCGCAAGGTCGACGTAGGCGCCTTGTGGGACGAGATTCGGGGCCGCGACCCCGCCTACCGTCCAATCGAGGCGCGCTGACAATTGTTGGTGTGGGCCAAGTCTCCCGTGTGGTGTGGGTTCCAGCCCAACCCAGGGGCCTGCAGACAAGGGGGGTGGGCTGGAAGCCCACCACACGGTGGCAGCACCGTTCGTCGCTCCCCGTTCATCGTTCATCGTTCATCCTTCCTCGTTCATCGTTCATCGCTCATCGCTCATCGTTCCGATAACATCCCGCCATGCCGCGTCACATCGGAATCGTCGCCTGCTCCGCCGAGGGGGCAGCGCTCTGTTATCGCACCATCTGCAGGGAAGGCGCGGAGCTTCTCGGGCCGCACGCGCACCCCGAGGTCTCGATGCACACGCACCCGCTCGCGGAGTACATGCAGTGCATCGGACGCGACGACTGGCAGGGCGTCGGGGAGCTGATGCTGTCGTCGGCGGAGAAGCTCGCACGGATCGGAGCGGAGTTTCTGATCTGCCCCGACAACACCATTCACCAGGCGCTGCCCGGCATCATCGATCGTTCGCCGCTCCCCTGGCTGCACATTGCGGAAGTCGTCACTGCCCAAGCCGCGGAACGTGGCTTTCGCAGAGTCGGCCTGACCGGCACGCGCTATCTCGTCGAGAGCAACGTCTACCCCGAGCAATGCGTCCGCCCCAGCCGCGAGGAGCGTGATGAGATCAATCGGATCATCTTCGAGGAGCTGGTCTACGGCGAGTTCCGGCCGGAAGCGGTCCTCACCTTCCAGCGCGTGATCGGGCGGATGAAAGAGGCGGGCTGCGACGCGGTCATCCTCGGCTGCACCGAAATTCCGTTGATCATGAACGACGAAAACTCACCGCTGCCGACGCTCGACTCCACGCGCCTCCTTGCGCGCGCGGCGCTGCGGCGAGCGGTGGAGGATGCAGCATGACGCACGACCTCACCGACACCATCGCGCTCCTCACCCGCACCCCCGCCGCGCTCGACGCCCTCCTGCGCGGCCTCCCCGAATCGTGGACCGCGCGCAACGAGGGCGAAGGCACCTGGACCGTCTTCGACGTCGTCGGCCACCTCATTCACGGCGAGCAGACCGACTGGATGCCGCGCACGAACCACATCCTGACCATGGGCGAGTCGCGCCCCTTCGAGCCCTTCGATCGCCTCGGCCACGCCAACGCCATCCGCGGAAAGTCGCTCGAGCAGCTGCTCGACACCTTCGCCGCCCTCCGCGCCGAAGGCCTCGCGCAACTCCAGGCGATGAACCTCACGCCGGACGATCTCGAACGGCGCGGCCATCACCCCGCCCTCGGCACCGTCACGCTCTCGCAACTGCTCGCCACCTGGGCCGCGCACGACCTCAGCCACCTCCACCAGATCTCCCGCGTCATGGCCTCCCAGTACCGCGAGACCGTCGGCCCCTGGAGCGCCTACCTCGGCGTGATGCAGTGCGAAGGTCATAGCGGCTAAGCAGAACGCACGCACTGCGCCCACGGATCAGGGAACGACGAGGGGCCTCCGGCGGCCGGGGCCAGCGGCCCCGGACCCCGATTGGTTGGCCTAGCCTCCGCGAGCGCAGCCTCGGATCTCGCGACAGAGTGTCGCGGAGGCTAGGCCAACCAACGGGTCCGGGCCCGCGGCCCGGCCGCCGGAGGCCCCTCGTCGTTCCCTGATCGATTGGGTGAAGTGAGAGCGTTCTGCTTAGCCCGTGCGGTGTGAGCGCCTGCTGGCGATCGCCAGGGCGCCGGCGATGAGCACCGCTGCGGCGACGAAGGTGAGCCGCATGCCGGCCGCCACGGCCTCCGGGCGCGCGGTCATGATGTCGGTCGTCGCCGCTCCGAGCGCGAACACTGATCCCATGACCGACGCGCCGGTGATCAGCCCGAGATTGCGCGACAGGTTGAGCATGCCGGAGATGACGCCGCGCTGATCGGGTCGAAGGTCCGCCATCACAGCCGTGTTGTTGGCTGCCTGGAACAGCGCATAGCCGGCGGTGATGACCACCAGCGGAATGACGTAGCCGGCGACGCCGAACCTCACCGGCAACATCGGCAGGACGCTCGAGCCGGCCGCCATCGCGAGCAGACCGGCCACTGTCATCCGCTGGGCGCCAAGCCGGTCGACGATGCGGCCGGCAGGCACGCCCGTCAGCGCGGCGACGATCGGGCCGCACGACATCACCAGTCCGACACGCGCCGCGTCGAGCCGCAGGGCGCCGGAGAGATAGAACGGCCCGACTACCAGCGTCGCCATGACCACGGTCGTGACGAGCGCGCTCATCGCGAAGCCGGCGCTCAGGACCCGATCGCGGAACATCGCCAACCGGATCAGCGGTGACGCGGCTTTTCTCTCGGCCCAGGCGAAGAGTCCGACGCCGAAGAGCGCCGCAAGCAGCAGTCCCACGTTGAGCGCGCCGAATTTGCCGCGCCCCATGGTCATCGCCAGCGCATACGCCGCGAGCGTCAGCGCCAGCAGCAGCGTGCCGGCATGGTCGAAGCGAATCCGCTCCCGATTGCTCCCGCGCCGATCGGCCGGCAGGGAGCGATGCGCCAGCAGCAGCGTGACGATGCCCAGCGGCACATGGACGAGGAAGATCGCCGGCCAGCCGAAGCCGGCGATCAGGACGCCGCCGAGGGAAGGACCGAGCGCCGTGCCGACGGCCGACATCGTGCCGAGCAGCCCCATCGCGCTTCCGATCTTCTCCTTCGGGACCGCCTCACCGACGAAGGCCATGGTCAGGGCCATCATGATCGCCGCGCCGAGACCCTGCGCCGCCCGCGCGGCGATCAGCAGCCCGAGCGTCGGGGCGAAGCCGCAGAGCGCCGAGGCTACGGTGAACAGCACGATGCCGCCCAGCAGCAGCCGCCGCCGGCCGGTGAGGTCGCCGAGTCTTCCGGCGCTGACGATGAGGGTGGTGATGGCCAGCAGGTAGGCCAGGACCACCCACTGCACCTGCTGGAAGGAGGCAGAGAACGTCCGCGCCAGCGTCGGCAGACCGACATTGGCAATGCTGGTGCCGAGGGAGGACAGCAGCATGGAGAGCGAAAGACTGACGATCGCCCACGTCGCGGAAGGCGCATGGTCCGCGCTCAGCGTCTGTGGTCGGCCGGAGAGGATGGTTGAGGGAGTGCTCATCCCTCGGCAAGTTAAGCAGTCACGGGCCGAGGCGGAAGACGCACCACTTGCACTTCCTTCGTGCGTTTGACGCTACATCACGCTCGGCTGGTGCTACTGTCAGCGGGTGTCGAGGCCCGACCTGAACCTGCTCGTCACTCTCGATGTGCTGCTCGCGGAAGGCAACGTGGCGCGCGCGGCACGCCGGCTGCGGCTCAGCCCTTCGGCGATGAGCCGGGCGCTGGCGCGTCTGCGGGAGACAACGGGCGATCCTTTGCTGGTCCGGGCCGGCCGCGGTCTCGTCCCCACCCCTCGGGCCATCGAGCTCCGCGAGCGGGTCAGTCAGCTCGTGCAGGAGACGGAGGCCGTTCTGCGCCCGGCCGGCAAGCCCGACCTCCAACAGCTGGCGCGGACGTTCACGCTCAGGACCAGCGACGGCTTCGTTGAGAACTTCGGACCGGCGCTCATCGCCCGCGCCGCCGAGGAAGCTCCCGGCGTGCGGCTGCGCTTCCTGCAGAAGCTCGACAAAGACAGCACCCTGCTGCGCGACGGGACGGTCGACCTTGAAACCGCCGTCGTCGGGAACACGATTGGCCCGGAGGTACGGGCGCAGGCGTTGTTCCGCGACCGCTTCATCGGCGTCGTGCGTAGCGGGCACCCGCTGAGCGAAGGCGAGATCACTCCCGCGCGTTATGCCGCCGGCCGGCATCTGCTGGTCTCACGGGACGGCCTGGAACGGGGAGCGATCGACGAAGCCCTCCAGCCGCTCGGCCTGGAACGGGAGATCGTCGCCATCGTCAGCGGCTTCTCCACCGCCCTCGCTCTCGCGCGCGCCTCCGACCTGATCGCCAGCGTCCCCGAACGGCACACCGGCAACCTCCGCGCCGGAATGCACAGCTTCCCCCTTCCCCTCCCGACGCCGGGAATCACCGTCTCGCTCCTCTGGCACCCGCGGCAGCACGCCGACCCGGCCCATCGCTGGCTGCGCGACTGCGTCCGCGAGATCTGCACCTGAACTTCGCAACAGTTCGCAACAGTTCGCAACTGAGCGATACTGGTTGCGTCATGGAGAAAGTCACCGAGGTGCTGGCCGGGTTACGAGAAGAGCGGAAACGGCTCGTCATCGAGCTGTCGGGCGTAGACCGCGCGATCGCCGCCCTCGAACAGGTCCTCGGCATCGCTCCGCCGTCGGAGGAGTCGACGCTCGTGCCGATATCAGCAGCGACCGCGCCGCAGGAAGCGCCGCCCGTGCCGACGCCAGCGCCAGAACCGGGACCGTACGCCATCTCCGGCCTGTACGACGCGGTCGCAACGTATCTCAAGGACGCCGGCCAGCCCAAAACCGCGCGCGAGATCGCGGAGGCACTGCAGGCCGGCGGCTACAGGACGCGCGCGACCGACTTTCCCGCAACCGTGCGGACGATGCTGAAACGAACCTTCGACGCGAAGCCGTTCGGCATCGAGGCGACACAAACCGGCGGCCGCTGGTTCGTTCGCATCTGACCGCCACGCAAGCGCCAGATCCCCCGCCCCGTCCGACGCCCTTTCGGTCCGACCGACGACGTTCCCCTCCGCGACAACCGCATCCCTCCACCCGTCGCCCGCGTTCACGAACGGAACCACGACGCCCAGGAACCGAACGCTCGCCTCTCCGACTCGAACCATCGTCCCGCGACTCGAAACGCCGGTTCCGCAAACCCGACTATTGGATCGGCGAACGCAACAACCGCTTCCACGAACGCAACTTTCGGTTCCACGAACGGAACTTTCGGATCCGCAAACGCAACAGCCGGTTCCACGAACGCAACAGTCCGTTCCATGAACGCAACTTTTGGATCGACGAACGCAACAGTCCGTTCCGCGAACGGAACAGTCGGTTCCACGAACGCAACTTTCGGATCGACTCATGCAACTTTCGGATCGGCGAAGCGACGGTTTGCATTCGCGGACCGGCTGTTTGGATCCGCGAACCGAATGTTCCGTTTCGGGAACCGGGTTGTTGCTCCGCGAATCGCAACGATCGTGTCGGCGAACCGAGCGATCGCATCGGCCGCGATGATCGCTTGCCGTGACGCAACCTTCGCCTCGAAGTGGCCGCGACTCGTGGGGGCACTCCGCGCGTTCGTGCCGTCCGACGATCTGTGTGCGGGGCCGGTTTCGGACTGCGGTGGCAGCGCGACCGCCCCCGGCTTGCGTCATCTGGACTGCGGCAGCACCGCTGCCGCTATCCGATACGCGACGGAGTCGCGCGCCGCTCCGCGGCGTGGAAAGAGCGGCGGCGCTGCCACCGCAGTCCAGATCGTTCGCGCCTGAATGAGGAGAGTTGAACGTCATGTGGGTTCCAGTCCACTCCCGCTCCTGGAAACGACGGGTGTGCTGGAAGCCCACACTACACGGCGCTGAGTATCTTTGGCGACAGCGAAGTCGAGCCCTCGGGCGACTCGTCACCTCGGACCGGCGGCTGCTGGCGGCCTGCACCGGTCTGGCGCTCACTCCCGAGCAAGTCCTGCGATGACGCCGGATCACCTGTTGTCGCAGATGTTGCCGGGGACGATGAAGGGTGCGCCGACGGGAACCTGGCTGCAGACGCTGCTCTGGCATTGGCCGGCCTGGACGGCGAACTCCGTCTTCGTCGAGCTCTGTACGTACTCGGCCGGGCAGTAGCAGTCGGCGATGAGCACGCCGTTGACCTTGCGGACGTTCGTGCAGGAGTAGCTGAAGCACTGGCCGAAGAGGACCGGCTCCGCCGGGTCTCCGGTCGTGGCGGGGCAGTTGTGCGGCAGGGCGGGGACGTTTTTGCGCCAGCGGCCGTTGACTTCCTGCGGGATGTTGAGCATCGGCCAGAAGAGGGACCAGACGCCGGCTTTCTTGGTCACCGGATCGATCGGCGGCGCACAGCTTCCCTGCATGTTCCCGCCGGTGACGTCGGCCAGCGCCTGACCGTCGATGACCGGGCATTTGCACATCACTTCCTGAAACTGCGTGCCGGGAAACGTCCGGCCGGTGAGCGTGCAGGTTGCCGCCGCGCAGAGGGCGAAGTTGCCCTGGCAGAGCGTGAGCTGCGGCTTGGTGGCATCGAGCGGCGACTGGGCCTGCACGCTCGTGGCGATGGTGGCGGAAAGAAGCGCGAGGAGAAAAGCAATGCGTGCCATCGTCCAGTAGACGAGGCGGAGGACGATCGTGTGAGCGCTAGATCATTTCGCCGGCAGCAGGAGCGGGCAGCGGGAGTCCCGCAAGGCGTTCTGTCCCCGCTGCCCGAAAGTCCCGATGCAGGCGCAGCACGTCAGACCAGTTCACCCTCAACCACGGCGTGCCATGAGAACGGGATGCGCGGAGCGGGTTTGCCGCTGAGATCGAAGCTACTGATCGTAATGAAACCACCCGGCACTGCCGTGGCGGTGAGAATCACCGGCGGCCAAACACGATCGAGAAGACCGTTGAAGGTCGGCGTGGCGACGATCGACGGCAGGCTATTGTGTCGAGGCCCCGGCGGATCGCAATTGATCTTACGAAGATCGATCTGCTGGGCACCGGTTTCGTCCGTGACGCCATGCCCGGCGTAGACGAAGGCATACGAGCCCTCGCATTCCTGGGAATCGCCGTCCACGACGCGGACGGATACTTCGCGCTCTTTCCATTGAACGATGCGGTTCATCGCTGGACCCTCCGTATCAGGGAGTGACCAGCTGATGAATTTCCCTACCGGCTGGATTGGAAGCGTTAAATCGCTTCGCCGCTGGCCGGCGGGTAGTCGTCCGAGCGCACGAGGATCTCCCGCGGCTTCGAGCCCTGGCTCGGGCCGACCACGCCGTTCGCTTCCATGATCTCGATCAGGCGGGCGGCGCGGGAGTAGCCGAGCTTGAGGCGGCGCTGCAGGTAGCTGGCGCTGGCCTGGCCGGTGGTGAGGACGACCCGGACGGCTTCGTCGTACTTCGGGTCGTCGAGGTATTCGAAGCCGTCGGCACCGGTCTTCTCCTCGGCCATTTTGGTGATCTCTTCGAGGTATTTCGGCTCGCCCTGGTTCTTCTTCACGAACTCGACGATCTCGACGATCTCGGTCTCGGAGACGTAGGCGCCGTGGATGCGGCGGACGCGCGCGGTGCCGGGGGGGAGGAAGAGCATGTCGCCGTTGCCGAGGAGTTTTTCGGCGCCCTGCGCGTCGAGGATAGTGCGGGAGTCGATCTTCGAGGCCACCTGGTAGCTGATGCGCGACGGGAGGTTGGCTTTGATGACGCCGGTGATGACGTCGACCGACGGGCGCTGCGTGGCGATGATGAGATGGATGCCGACGGCGCGCGCTTTCTGGGCGAGACGGGTCACGGAGTCTTCGACGTCTTTCGAGGCGACCATCATCAGGTCGGCGAACTCGTCGATGATCACCACGATGAACTGCAGCGGATCCGGGACCTTGACCGGCTCCCCTTCCGGCATCTTCATGGCGCGGCGGTAGGCGTCGAGGTCTTTGAGCAGCGCGTTGTACTGGTCGATGTTGCGCACGCCGCACTCGGCCAGGCAGCGGTAGCGGTTCTCCATCTCGTTCACGGCCCAGATCAGCGCGTTGGAGGCGAGCTTGGGGTCGGTGATGATCGGATGGATGAGGTGCGGGATGTCTTCGTAGATCTTCAGCTCGACCATCTTCGGGTCGATCATCAGCATGCGCAGCTGGTTCGGCAGCGCCTTGTACAGCATCGAGACGATCATGGAGTTGAGGCCGACCGATTTGCCGGCACCGGTGGCACCGGCCACGAGCAGGTGCGGCATCTTGGCGAGATCGGTGACCACCGCTTCGCCGTGAATGTCCTTGCCGAGGGCCAGGGTCAGCATCGACGGCGAACCGGTGAAGTTGTCGGTGTCGATGATGTCGCGCAGCGTGATCAGCTCGCGCTTTTTGTTCGGTACTTCGATGCCGACCGTCGACGAGCCGGAGATGCGCTCGATGCGGATCGACTCCGCCTTGAGCGCCAGAGCGAGGTCGTCGCCGAGGTTGACCACCTTCGCGTACTTGACGCCGGCGGACGGCTTGAACTCGAAGGTGGTGACGACCGGGCCGGGGTGATACGCGGTGACCTCGCCCTCGACGGAGAACTCGCGGCAGCGGTCTTCGATGAGGTGGCCGATGTCGAGGAACTTGCGGTGGACCTCGTCCTTGATCTCTTCCTGCTTCGGCCCCTCGGTCAGGAGGGTGACGGGCGGGAGGAGGTCGTGCGTGAGACGGAGCTCGCGGCGCGCCGGCTTCTCCGGTTTCCGCGCGACGGGACGGGGCAAGGCCGGCTTGGCAATCGGCGAGGGAGCCGAAAGACCGTCGAGGTCTTTGAAGCGCGACTCCTCGAGGTCTTCGAAGAGCGGATCTTCGAATTCGAGCGGCGACTCTTCCTCCTCTTCGATGACCGGAGGCGGAGGGGCGACGGGGCGCGGACGCGAGATCTTGCGCGGCGGCGCGGGGGGAGCCTCGATGGGAGCCGGCTTTTCTTCCTGGCGATAGAGCTCGAACGGATCCTGTGTCTCCTGCTGCGAAAGCGCTTCGGCCGCTTTGCGCAGGTCAGCCTTGGTGACTTTGCGGATCTGGAACTTGCCGGGGCCGCGCACTTCGCGCACGACCGGACCGGCCGGCAGCGGATCATCACTCGGCGGCACGAGGCGCAGCTGCGGCGCGGCCGTCTCACGCTTGTCGAGCACGTCGAGATGCTTCCGCACGATGGCGGTCTTCATCTTCTCTTTGCGGCGCCGCTCCGAGAAGCGCGCCCAGTGGAAGGAAATCATCCGCCCGAGGTCGAGCAGCTTGCGATGAATGGCCAGGAAGACCGCGGCGAGCGAAATGCGCGTCGCCAGCAGCAGGCCGATCAGGAACGCGGTGATCAGCGCGATCGCGGCGCCGGTGGCGTTCATGTTCCCGGTCGCGGCGCGGTTGATCTCGTGGCCCATGTAGCCGCCGGAGCGGATCAGCGCACCGCGCAGCCAGACGTCGCCGATGGCGAGGTCGAAGAGCGGCGGCAGGGCGATGGCGATGATCGAGAAGCCGATCAGCTTCGTGTGGACGTAGTCGATCTCCCGTCCCCAGAAGCGGTTCCAGCCGACCACCAGCAGCGCGGCGGGAAAGAGGGCGCTCGCGAAGCCGAAGAAGTTGACGAAGATCCACGCCAGCGTCGCCCCGTAGTAGCCGATGGCGTTGCGGATGGTGGTGTCGGTGGAGGTGAGAAAGGCGGAGGAATCGCCGGGGTGATAGGTGATTAACGCGGCCGCCAGACTGATGCCGATCGCCGAGACGACGATCCCGATCAGTTCCCCGCCACGGCGGCTACGAGCAAACTCGAGTAGCTGCATCCCCATCCCACGCTCCCAGAGGAATCGAGTGTAGCAGATTGCGCGCCTGCGGCGCGCTTAGGGCCGAGGGCCGAGGGGGCAGCTTGCACGCTCTCGCCCCTCGGCCCTCAGCCCTCGGCCCTGTCTCCTACGGCACGGTGATCGATCCGTTCATCGAGCCGTGGCCTTCGCCGCAGGAGAGCGTGCAGAAGAAAAAGTACTGGCCGGAGGCGGTGAACTTCACCGTCCGCTCGACCGTTCCGCGGATGTCGGGGACGCTCATGAGCGTATCGAATCCGGGGCCGGAGAGCGAGAAGCCGTGGCTCCCCTGCGTCGCGGTAAGGCGGACGATCACCTCGTCGCCTGCTTTGATCGGGGCGCTGGCGTTGACGTCGAAGACGAAGTTGCGGGCGGTGATCGTGAGGATCTTCTGCTGCGGCTGCACCGGCGGCTCGACGCCAGGATCGACCAGGCCGGGGACGAAGGTCTGGTCGGTGGTGCCGTTATCCACGACAGAACCGTACGCGAAGATCGGCGCGCTGGCGGTGAAGCTGACGAAGGCGTCGGTCACGTCGGCGGTGGCCGGTATGGTGAAGAGGCCGGCGATGTTCGTCGGTCCGATGACTGCGTTCGGAGTCATGGTGCGGGTGGCGGTGGCGATCTGGGCGTTGTTCTTGTCGAACAGCTTCCACGTCACCTCGGCAGTCGCGGTGCTGCTCGGATTGACGGCGCCGACGTTGGTGCGGAAGGCGGCGCCCGACTCGAGCTGAATCAGCACGCCCTTGGCCTGCGCCTTGTCCGGCGTCTCGGCGACGGAGAACTGTCCGAGCGTGCCGCTGGCGACCTGCGCGTAGATGCGCGAGGTGGCGAGGAAGTCGTCGTTGGAGCGGAGGACGATCGCGCCGAGGCCGTCGGTGCTGAAGAGGGCGGTCACGACGTCGTCGAACGCTTTCATCTCCCGCTTCTTGACGGTGAAGGTGACGGGACCGACCTTCTGCGTGCCGTCACCGAGGCGGATCAGGGTGGCCTGGACCTCGATGTCCTTCTCGAAGGAGGGGTTGAAGACGCGGCTGTCGGTGCGGAAGTTCGAGACCGATCCGGCGATCGGAATCCACCGCTCGGCGGCGAAGGCGCTGCCGGCAAACAGAACGAGTGAGACGAGAAGCATCGGCTTCAGGCGCATAGAGGTCCTCCGTTGGATAGGCAAAAGGATACAGGTGCAGTTACGGAAACGCGGTTTCGGTTCCGTGACGAGCAAGGACGAGCGTTGGGCTGGAAGCCCACACCACACGGGCTCTACACTGCGCGCATGGCCGCCTTTCACCTCTCCCTCCCCGTGCGCTCCGTCGAGGAGGAAGTGGCGTTCTTCGTCGGGCGCCTCCGCGCGCGGGTGACCCATCGCGATCCGGGCGGCTATGTCAATGTGGACTGGTTCGGCGCGCAGATTACCCTCCAGCCGGGCGAGGTCGCGTCGTGCGACTTTCACTTCGGGGTGAACCTCGACCGCGCCGACTTTGAGGAGCTGGCGCGGGAGCTCGGGCAGACGGCGAAGGTGGTGGATGCGGGGACATCGATCGAACGGAGAAAGTTTTACGTGCGTTCGCCGAGCGGGTATCTGGTGGAGTTGAAGACGAGCGAGGCAGGAGATTGACGCGCCGAACGCGCGCGCGACGGTCGAGCAGCGTGAGACTCAGCGGTGAAATAATGCTTAGTTCACCCGACTTAGTTCACTCATGCACATCGTGAACATCCATGAGGCAAAGACACAGCTCTCCCGCCTGGTCGAACGCGCTTCGCGCGGCGAGTCGTTCATCATCGCGAAGGCCGGCAAGCCGCTGGTGAAGGTGGTGGCTATCGATGCGCCCACCGAGCCGCAGCGACTCGGATTCCTGGAGGGCGAGATCGAGATTCCCGACGATTTCGATCGTATGGGCGAGGAGGAGATCGCCGCCATGTTCGGAATCGAGCCGTGAAACTGCTGCTCGATACGCAGATCCTTCTCTGGGCGGCCGTCCGGTCGAATCGGGTCCCTCCCGCGGCGGGGCGGCACATCAAAGACCCGAAGAACGATCTGTTCTTCAGCGCCGCCAGCCTCTGGGAGATCACGATCAAGCACGCGCTCGGACGCGCCGACTTCCGTGTGGAGCCACGCGTCTTCCGACGCGCTCTGCTCGACCACGGCTATATCGAACTGCCGATCACGAGCGAGCACGCGGTGGCTGTCGACAGCCTGCCGCCGCTCCACAAGGATCCTTTCGATCGGCTCCTGCTCGCGCAAGCACTCGTCGAGGGAATCACGCTGCTGACGACGGATGAGCGGCTGGCACGCTGTCCCGGCCCGGTTCGCAAGGTTTAACCGCTTACCCTTTGATCACCGCGATCGGCCGGAACCGCGCCACCTTTTTCGCGATCCCGGCGTTCGCGACGACGTCGATCACCGCGTCGATGTCCTTGTACGCCTCGGGCGCTTCTTCGACGAGGCCTTTCGACGAGCCGGCTTCGAAGACGATGCCGAGGGCGCGCAGGCGGCTTTTCAGCTCTTCGGGGCGGATTTCGTGGCGGGCTTTGGTGCGGGACATGACCCGGCCGGCGCCGTGGCAGGAGGAGCCGAAGGTTTCGTTCATGGAGGCCTGCTGACCGACGAGGAGGTAGGAGGCGGTGCCCATGCTGCCGGGGATGAGGACCGGCTGGCCGGGGAAGGCTCGGGTGGCGCCTTTGCGGTGGACGATCACCTCGCCGACGTCGGGATAGCGTTCGCGTTTGGCGACGTTGTGGGCGACGTCGTAGAGGATGCCGAGCGGGTCGTCGGCGAATTCGCGGATCCAGGCGCGGCGAACGGCGGCGGTGATGAACTGGCGGTTGGCGAAGGCGAAGTTGGCGGCGGCGTTCATCGCGCCGAGGTAACGCTCCCCTTCCGGCGAGCGAACGGGGGCGCAGGCGAGCTCGCGGTCGGGCATCTGGATGTCGTAGCGCTGCATCGCTTTGCTCATCACGCGGATGTAGTCGGTGGCCACCTGGTGGCCGAGGCCGCGCGAGCCGGTGTGAATCTGCACGACGAGACCATCGGAGACGAGACCGAAGCGGAGCGCCTCCTCCTCGTCATAGATGGTGTCGATTCGATCGATCTCGACGAAGTGATTGCCGGAGCCGATGGTCCCGAGCTGATCGTGACCGCGCTCTCGAGCGGCCTCCGAGACGAGTGACGGATCGGCGCCGTCGAGCTTTCCACCCGACTCGATGTGGCGGAGGTCCTCCTCCTCGCCGTGGCCCATCTCCACCACGCGCGCGGCGCCGTCGCGCAGGATGCGCTCGAGATCGTTGCCTTTGAGCCGCACCGGACCGCCGCGCCCGACGCCGGAGGGAACGCCGCGCGCGATCGAGTGCGCGAGCTCGCTGAGGACCGGGGCGACGTCGGCGAAGCTCTTGCGCGAGCGGAGCACGCGCACGCCGCAGTTGATGTCGTAACCGATGCCACCCGGCGAGATCACGCCCTCCTGCGGATCGACGGCCGCAACGCCGCCGATCGGGAAGCCGTAGCCCTCGTGCACGTCCGGCATGGCGATGGCGAACTTGCGGATGCCGGGCAGCGTGGCGACGTTCGTGAGTTGCAGGAGCGAACGGTCCTGCAGGATGGCGTCGAGCATCCGTTCGTCGGTGTAGACGCGGGCCGGGACGCGCATGTCGGGACGATAGCTCCGCGGGATCTCCCAGAGGTTGTCGTGGAGCTTTTCGAGGTGGCGCTTTTCCATCAGATGTCGAGGACGAGCATCGTCGTCCACGCTCCATTCTCCTGGCGGACGTCGGCCTCGTGGTACGTCACAGCCTTGACGTCTTCTTCGAACTCCGCCGGCGCGACGCCGGTCAGTTCCGCTTCGACACTCAGCTCGTCGAGCCGCGTGAAGCGCGCGTCGTGAAAGCATTCGCGCCCGACGTGCGCGCGCTGCAGCACTTCGTTGAGAAAGTCGACCAGCAGCGCGGTGCGATCGGCCGACTCGTCGACGACGATCGTTCGCGTGACCGGCTGGCCGCCTTCCGGCTGCGCGTGCATGACCGCGTAGAGGCCGCGCATCGCGTCACGGAAGAGCTCTTCGAGAGACGCCGCTTCGACGCGCAGCCGCACGTCGGCAATGTGGTTCACGAGCTCGTACATGCCTCTACACCCTGAGCGAAGCCGAAGGGTCAGTCAAGGCGCCGCGATGCTGCCCGCGATCGACGCTGGCGCGGCGCCTTGGTTGACCCTTCGACTCGCTGCGCTCGCTCAGGGTTGGAGACAAGACTTGACGAGATTTACGGCTGCGCGCCCTGCCTGGTCTGGCCGCCGATGTTGCGCCAGGCGTCCAAACCGCCGTAGAGAGCCGAGACGTTGGTGATACCCGCACGTTTCATGATGAGCGCCGCACCGGCGCTCGATTCTTCAGCGGGTCACGTACAGTACGTGACGATCGGCTTGTCACGAGGGATGTAGCTGAGTTGCCCTTCGACGCTCGCCATCTGCATGTGGATCGCGCCGGGGATGTGGCCCGTGGCATACGACGCGGCATCGCGGACGTCGATCACCGTCACCTCGCCGCGCCCAACCTTCTCCCGAAGATCCTCGGCCGAAATGCGAGCGACGCTCGCCTCGGCGTTCATCGTGCCGGGAGGCGGGACAATGTCGGGCAGCGGGCTGAGAGTGCTCGTCTGCGCCGGCGGCGGCATCTGCTGCGGCACCTGCTGCTGCGCCATGGTGGTGCTGTTCGCCATCGCCGGATCGGTCATCGGCCCGGAAGCGGGAGTGGACGGGGTGATCGGGGCGGAAGCGATAGGGGAAGTGTCGCGCGGAACCGGCTCGACCGAGCGGGTGACCGCCCAGACGACCAGCGCCGCCACGAGCACCCCGCCGATCGCCAGGACGATGAGCGGCGTCCTGGAAGACGTGGATTCGTTGTGTACGCGTTTGGCCATGCTGCGGACAGCGTATCAAACCTGGTTCACCCTGAGCGAGCGCAGCGCGTCCCCACGTCCAAACCGTGAGCGAGCGCAGCGAGTCGAAGGGTCAGCCAAGGCGCCGCGATTCTGCCGGTCGTCAACGGCAGCGCCGCGCCTTGATTGACCCTTCGGCTTCGCTGCGCTCCGCTCAGGGTGTTGATTGGGCGTCATCTGCGCGTCGAGCGCTGTTTGTTCCCGTAAACCTGCAGCAGGCGCACGATCTCGTTCGTGCCGCTCGCGTCGGTGGCGCGCAGGCGGATCTCGTACACCCCGGGCTTTGCATACGTATGCTCGGGCGAGGCTTCGCTCGACGCTGCGCCGTCGCCGAATGTCCAGGCGTACGTCACCCCCTCGAGCGCGCGCGTCGGCGCAAAGCGGAGCGGTTCGTTCGGGCGGACCAGATCGCGCGAGACGGTGAAGCCGACGCGCGGGCCAACAGGCTCGTAGAGCGACGTCGCTGCGTTGCGGTCATCCTCGGCCAGGACCGGGCCGCGATCGCCGCCGTGGATGAAGGCGCGCATGAGCGCTTCGTCGAGCTTCGGGTCGGTGCAGGGGATGCCGTCGCCGCAGGAGTGATCGAACCCGAGGGTGTGGCCGAGCTCGTGGGCGAGCGTTTCCTGGAACTCCAGGTCGGGATGCTGCTTGTCGAAGAGGCACTCCATACCATCGTTGACGATCACTTCGGATTCGAGCGCGACCAGCCTCTCCTTGCCGCCCCAGGCGATCCGCCCTTCGCTCATGAACCAGCTCCCGCCGACGGCGAGGACGCCGCCCGTGAGGCAGCGGTAGCGGCCCGGCACGTCGTTGTTCGGATCGCCGAAGAGAACCGTGTTCACGCCGTCGGGCTCGGTGAAGCCGCCCTGCGCGGTGGTGCGGCCGGCGTAGCGGTAGTCGATCAGCGTGCCGGGGTTGTCGCTCCAGACCGCCAGCGCGCGCTGGACGTTCTCGACGTTGCGGTCGTCGATGTCGCTGCCGGCCAGCTCGTGGATGCGGAACTCGACGTGGTTGTCCCACTGGAACTCGAACCAGCGGAAGGAGAAGCCGTCGATGTCGAAGAGGGTGAACTGGCCGGTGACCCGCGCGCGTGGATGCGGCAGGTCGACAAAGTAGTCGCGCGGCCGGCTGGTGTCGCGCAGCCATGCCGTAAATTTGGCAAAGTCTCGCGGACGATGCTCCGCGCTCGCGCTACCGATCTCCGCCGCGCCGGAAAAGTCGCGCGTGGCGAGACGACCCTGCTCGCGGAAGGCGCCGAGCATCAGGTGCAGCGGCGTGAAGCCGTCCGCGTTCCGTTCCAGGAAAAGGATGGTCCGCTCGCCGGAGAGGAACGCCGGTGCGCCGTGGACTACCAGGCCGCGGCCGTTCTTCGCGATACCGCCCGGAACGGTGACGGTGATGCTCTTCGTGGCGATGCTGCCCTGCACGACCTCCTCGACCTCGACCGTGTAGCGGGTGCGCGGCCGCTGGTCGTCGGAGCGCGGCTCGACGGCGACGATCCGGCCGACCACGATCGCATCGGCCTGCGCGGCGAGCTCCGGATCGGAGACCATCACGAAGGAGGTGGCGAACGCGGGGAGTGCGAGGAGAAGGGCCAGCGAGCGAAGAGCAGTCGTGATCATGATCGTCCCGTCATGCGAGCTACCTCCGCGACGAGTCGGCGAACCTCTTCTTCGGTCGTGTAGCAGGCGCACCCAATACGTACGAGTCCTTCGCCCGTTGGGTTTAGCGTCTTGACGCAGGTTTGCGCATAAAAGTCGCCGTTGCTCGCGAAAATCGCCTTTTCGGCCAGCGCCACCGCCACGTCGGTCGAGCAGATGCCGTCGACGGTGAAGGTGACGGTCGGCGTGCGGGGACGCTCCGGCGAGGGGCCATAGAGCCGGACGCGCGGGATCTCCGACAGGCCGTCCCAGACGATGCGCGTCAAGGCCATCCCCTCTTCGTGCAGCGTGGTGAAGGCGCGGGAGAGGCGCTCGCGCCGCGAGCCGTGCTCGCCGCCGATGGAGGCGAGGAAGTCGATGGTCGCGGCGATGCCGGCGATCCCTTCGTGGTTCTGCGTTCCGGTCTCCGCGCGATCGGGCGCTTCATCGGGCGCGGGAGCGAGCTTCGGGAAAGGGAGCGCTTCGAGCAGCTCGCGCCGGGCGAAGAGAATGCCGGCGTGCGGGCCATAAAACTTGTAGGACGAGCAGGCCAGAAAGTCGCACCCGATCCGGCGGACGTCGACCAGCTCGTGCGGCGCGAGGTGTACCGCGTCGACGAACATCAGTGCGCCGGCCTCTTTGGCGATCTTCGCCACCCGCTCCAGGTCGTTCACGGTGCCGGTGGCGTTCGAGGCGCCGCCGATGGCGATCAGCTTCGTGCGCTTCGTCACCAGCGACGCGAGGTGCTCGTAATCGAGCTGGGCCTGATCCTCGATGAAACGCGCCGTGCGCACGACGATGCCACGATCGCGCTCGAGCGCGCGCCACGGGGCGACGTTCGCGTGATGATCGAGATCGGTGACGATCACCTCATCGCCCGCCTCCCACGTTCGGCCGAGGGCTCGCCCGAGGTGGAAGGCGAGGGTGGTCATGTTGTTGCCGAAGACGATCTCGCCGGCGTCGGCATTCAAAAAGTCGGCGGCCGCCTCGCGCGCACCGGTGAGGATGGCGTCGGTCTCGATGGAGGTCGGATACGGCCAGTGGGTGTTGGCGTTGTGATGGAAGAGGTAGTCGGTCATCGCCTCCCCCACCGGCCGCGGCACCTGCGTTCCGCCCGGTGCATCAAAGTAGGCGACCGGCGCGCCATTGTGGGTGCGGGTGAGGGCGGGGAAGAGGGAGCGGCGCTGCGTGACGTTCATGCGGGCCGCATTATCGGCTGATGCGCGGGCCGAGCGATGAACGATGAGCGATGAACGGGAGCCGACGCGGAGCGGTTCATCGCTCATCTCTCATCTTTCATCGCTCGCCTTGTAACGCTCCCGCCTGTCCCGACACTATTCACGTACGGAGGATTTTGCATGAAGCATTTTCTGGCAGTGGTGGTCGTGGTGTTCTCGATGGTCGGCAGCGCGTACGCGGGGCTCGACCGGACGGCAGTCTCCCTCAACGGCAGCGACACGAATCCCTGCAGTCTCCAACTCCCCTGTGCCACCTTCGCGAAGGCGATCAGCGAGACCAATCCCCTCGGCGAGCTGATCGCGCTCGACAGTGGCGGCTATGACGGCTTCACCGTCGATCGCGGGATGAACATCACCGTGGCGCCGGGTGCGGTGGTGACGATCGGCAAGGAGCCGGGCACCACCGGCTGGGCCATCAAGGTCGATGCGCCCGGCAAGTACGTCGCGATTCGCGGCGTGATGGTCGTGGCCAACGGCATCAGCGGCATCGTCGCTCACGACGCGGCGCGCACGTACATCGACGACGTGGTCATCGAAGGCAACGGCTGCGACAACGGCTGCGGGACCGGGATCTTCGGCCGCCGCGGCGCGCTGTTCGTCCACAACGCCCGCATCCACAACGTCTTCAACGGCATCGTCCACAACCCGCTGGAGCCGAGCACCGCCACCATCACCGATTCGATCATCGACGGCGCCGACTCCACCGGCATCCGCGTCGACAACTACGCGCGGGCCACCGTCCGCAACACCGTCGTCAGCCACACGCACTACGCCTTCGCGTCCGGCACTCTCGAGAAAGACGGCAAACCGTCGCTGACGCTCGTCGACTGCACCGCCTCCGACAGCGAGACCGGCATCGACATCGGCGACGGCTCCATCGTCCGCCTGGAGCGCACGGCCGTGACCCGCAACACCATCGGCCTCCACAACACCGGCGGCACCGTCATCACCTTCGGCAACAACATGGTCGACGGCAACGGCACCGACACCGTCGGACCGATGACCACGAACGTGCTGATGTAAGTCGCTTTCAGTTTATCCCGAGCCACGCGAGGGATCTCTGGCGACACTCGCGCGAGAGTCACCGGAGATCCCTCCCCGCGGTCGGGATAAACTCGAGACTACCCCGAGTACGCCTCGTCCTGCTCGATGCTCGACAGGATCCAGTCGAAGGTGCCGCTGGTCAGTTTGCCGCCGCAGTAGTCGCAGATGGCGGTGGCGCCGACGGTGATTCTGGCGCCGCAGTTGGGGCAGAGGTTCGGCGCGGTCGAGGCGGTGCGGGTGCGGATGAATGTCCAGTACTCGCTCCAGAAGCGCATGTCGCGGGAGCCGCCGACGATCTGGCCGTCGTCGCTGACGGTGTAGTCGCGGCCCTGGGCGCGGATGCGTACGGTGATCGACTCGTAGAACGCATCGTGGTCGATCTTCACCGGCTCGACGTTCGTGATCGCAAAGTCGTCGACGAGGTTGCGCAGCTTCTGCGCGCGGTAGGCGTCGATCCAGTAGCGATGCATCTGGAAGAGCCCCTCGGTCTCGAGCGGACGGACACGCTCCCAGTCGCGCGCCGACCAGGCCGCCTGCAGCGTCGTCGCAACTTCGGTGACGCGCTGCCGGAACGCCTCCCACGAGAAGTCGGGGTGCACGACCTCGAACGCACCGCGCTGCTGGGCGAAGTTCGGCTGATAGACCGTCGCCTCGTGCGTCCCCTGCTCCGGGACGTTCGAAGTCAGCAGAGGCCCGCGGCTCTCGCGGTGCGACTGCACGACCGCACGGACGAACCAGTGGAACTCGCCGCTCTCGATCTTTACGCCGCAGTAGTGGCAGGCGCCGTCGGTGCGGGTCTGGAGCGGCGCGCCGCAGCGCGGGCAGTGATCGGCCTTCGCCTTCTCCGGCGTCGGCGAGAGGATGTCGCGCTTCCTCTCGAGCATCCACTTCTCGGTCACGTACCAGCTCGTGCCCCCCTCGGTCATGTTGCTCTCGAAGCGAACCAGCAGGATGACGTTCGGGCCGTCCAGCCCCCGCAGTTCGTCGAGGTGCAGGGCGCCGACGATGATGCCCGTGACCTCGGCGGTGCCGCGCTGCCGCAGCTCCGCGCGCGCGCTCTTGCTGAGGTAGAGCGCGTATTGATCGAGCTGCCCGGCTCCCCTCGCGTGATGCACGCGGCCATAAAGCGAGTAGAGGAAATCGCGGAGGACGATCTCCGAAAAATTCGGATCGTAGCGGCGCAACGCGGTCACGTGCGAGCGGGCGTTCTTCGGCGCAATGGCGTTCGCGAAGACTGTCACCGGCGACCTGCGGCCCGGCTTCAACCACCAGCGGACCACGAACACAATCACGATGATGTCCACCGGGATGCCGATCAGCGGATATTCGATCGTCAGCCAGAAGAGGAAGCGGATGAGCAGCCAAACGATCTCGCCGCCGCCCCCGTCGCCGCCGGAACCTCCCGAGGAGGACGAACCGCCGCCGCCCGAATACGACGAGCCGCCGCCGACACGAGCGTCGACCGCAACAGCGGCCAGCAGCAGCACGGACAGCAGAACGACGAGCCGCTTCATTCGTGCACGTAGCGCGGCACATTCGCGAGCTCGTCGCGATCGCCCTCACGAACCGGCAGACAGCTCTCGAGCAGCGGCGTCAGCGCGCGGATGAGATGCACGAGCGTCTCCGGCGTGGCGTCATGCGCGGCCCGCACCTCGCCGATGATGCGGTTCCACTCCAGCGGCGGCACCGCCAGCAGCACGCCGCGATCGGCCAGCACTTCGATGTGCCGCTCGAGAAGGGAGAGGTAGATCAGCACCCCGCTCTCCCCTTCCGTGTTCGCCACACCGCGATCGTGAAAGGTGGCCATCGCAGCGCTACGTACCTGCTCGAGCCGCTCCCGCTCCGTCGTCACCAGCCGCCGCACCGCGTCGCTCTTCCGCGCCGCAAAGTGTCCGATCACGTACGCCGCCGCGACGTCGATCACCACCCACAGCGGCGCAAAGGACCAGGGTGAGAACAGCAGGACGATCAGCGTGAGGAACGCCAGCAGTGCCGCGAAGCGCCCATCGGCATGCGAGTACGACCCCGAGCGCGATCGCACCTCCACCGCGACCTCCGCGCACGAACGCAATTCGAGCTCGCGAACGACGTCCGCGAGCTCGGTTGCGACATCCGGGCGAAGCGCCATGCGGCGCGTAGTGTAGCGCTACGTATCTCTCGCCACGTCCTCTGGCAGCTTCACACTCATTCCGGCCCGCGGTGCGGTCTGCAGGTCGAAGCCGTTCATGTTCGCCACCGCTTCCGCATCGCGGGCGTTGCCGGTCGCGCGGCGGGCGATGTCGGACCACGACTCGCCATTGCGGACCGTGCTCACGCGGATGCGCGGCGGCTGGATGGAGCGGGCGCGCGCCGTGTCGATGCGTGCGGCACCGAGCATCTCGCCGAGGGGACTCTGCGTGCGGCTGACGCCGCCGGGGGAGAGGAACATGAAGACGGCCACGTGATCGCCGTGGGCGAACTGCGTGGTCTCGACCGCCACCTGCCCCTGCTGCGTGCGGCCGGTCCAGACATCGACCGGGAAGCGCTCGCCGCTGCCGGTGCGGGCTTCACGGGCGCCGACGTACTGCAGCCCCATCTGCTGGAAGCGATTGCGGACGGCGTTCTGTGCGTTGGTACCCTGCAGCTCGCGCGTCGAGACTTCCTGCGCGAGGAAGGCCACGTTGTTGCCGTTCGCGGGGCGCAGCGAGAAGAGCATGCCGGGGGCGGAGTCGGCGATCCAGCCGTTCGGGATCGGGAGGATCAGCCCGTGCGCGCGGTCATAGATGGTGTTGTCGCGCACCACCGTCTCCTCGGTTGAGTTTCCGGTGATGGTGCCGTCGATGAGGCGGAGGAACTCGTCGCGGTTCGGCTCCATCGTACCGCCCGCGGCGGAGGTCATCGGCCCGAGCTCCTGGATCTTCCGGCGCACGTCGGCGACGCGCTTGGCCGGCTCCGGATGCGACATGAAGTAGCGATCGAGCCCGCCGGATGGATTCTTGTCGAGCCGCTGCAGCGTCATCAGCATCCGCTCGGCTCCGACCGGGTTGAAGCGCGACTCCGCCAGGTACTCGGTACCGAGAAGGTCGGCCTGCGTCTCCTGCCCTCGCGAGTAGCGCTGGAAGAGGAGCCCCAGACCGATCTCGGCGAGCTGCCCGTACTGCTGCAGCACCTCGGGGCCGGCGATCACCGCGCCGAGGACCATCCCGAACTGGGCCAGCTGCTGGCGGGAGATCTGTTGGGCGGAGTGGCGGGCGGTGACGTGGGCGATCTCGTGTCCGAGGACGCCGGCCAGCTCGTCGGTGGAGTTGATCCGCTCGAGCATCCCGCGGGTGATGTAGATGTAGCCGCCGGGCAGCGCCATGGCGTTGACCATCGGCGTGTCGAGCACGGTGAAGGTCCACGGCAGGTTCGGGCGCTCCGACTCGGCGGCGAGACGGCGGCCGACGTCCTGCACGAGGCGGGTCAGCTCCGGTTTTTCGTTGTAGACGCCGAACTGCTCGAGGATGGCCGGGTGCGACTGCTGCCCGATGGCGATCTCCTGCTGTTCGGAGACCAGGTTGAATTCGCGTTTGCCCGTGGCCGGATTGGTCGAGCACGCCACGGTAGTGAGCAAAAGGAGAAGAGGAAGAAGAGCTCGTTGCATGCGCATGGCATTTGTCTCCGGCCGGGTGTTTTGCAGCCGGCGCGCCATGAAGGGGTGGGCGGGAGCGGAAGCGCTTGCGCTCGAGAATCGACCTTCGTATACTCCGCGCCCGTCGCTGCCGGACTGGAATGCACCCCGGTGACTTCACGTTAGCAGCGATCGTTCAACGGTCTGTGGGGCTGTAGCTCAGTTGGGAGAGCGCCTCGTTCGCAATGAGGAGGTCGTCGGTTCGATCCCGTCCAGCTCCACCACTCACCGTTCCTGCTGTTCCCCTCCCCGTTTTTCCTTCCTGACCTGAAACGTTTGCCGCTCCCGCGTCACTACTGTCCTGAGCGCTCGGACAGAAGGGAGCAAACAAATGAGCTTCAGAACATGGTCAAAGGCTTTGCTCTTCGCGATGCTGCCGCTGGCGCTCGTGAATTGCGCGACGCTGGTTCGCTGCCCCGGCAGTCTGCTGCCGATCGTGGAGATCCAGGTCAACAACACCCCCTCCAATCACGATGACTACGGAAGCACCACCACCGCCATCCCGGCGCGGGCACGCATCACCAACACCTCCGCGCCCTTCGGGGGGCTGAACTTCGCCAGCGGGGTGGCGGTCGAGGTCCGCAATCCGACACTCGCCTCCAATCTCTCCTTCTCTTCGACCGCGGGCGGCGCCGGATCGCCGTCGCTCGTCCTGACGCTCAATGACGCCGGGGCGTGGTCGACGTTCTACGTTCGCGGCAACTCGACCAGCACGGTCGACAAGAGCGCGATCGTGGAGATGGCGACGTGGGGCGGCAGCTGCAACGAGGTGGTGATCGGCCGGAAGGCGCTGATGATCCCCAGCGGCGCTCCGCCGATCGGCGGCGGCTCGCTGCCGCGCGTGGAGGTCGAGATCGGCTCGATCGCCACACTCGACGACTACGTGGCGTGGTCGCCGGTCGGCTCGCGCATCCGCTGGACGTCCGGCAGTCCCGGCGCGACGCTGAACGTCACGTTGCGCAACCTGCCGACCGCGCCGTCGCGCCTCCGGTTCGCCGCCAATCCGCTTGCCGCCGGCACCACCGCCACCGCTTTCACCCTGCCGCTGACGCTCAACGGCGACGGCTCGTGGGTGCAGTTTCACGTGGCCGGCCGTGTGGCGAGCGAGGCCGATAAGGATGCAGTCCTGGAGGTCCTCGACGCCGGCAGTGGCGCGGTGCTCTCGCGCGAGGGGCTGATGGTGCGCATCCGCAAGAACGCGAACAGCCTCCTCACGGCGGAGCGCGACCGCTACCTCAAGGCGCTGCAGAAGGTCGCAAACACTTACGCCGACTACATCGACTTCGTGAAGACGCACAGCCGCGGCGCCACCGGAACCCTGGCCGGACCGATCGCTCACCGGCAGGCGCACAACGGTTCGGCCTTCATGCCGTGGCACCGTGCCTTCGTGCTGCACCTCGAGCGCCTGCTGCAGGCAGCCGATCCGAGCGTAGCCCTGCCGTACTGGAAATTCGATGTCCCGGCGCCGAACGTCTTCACGCCGGATTTCATGGGCGCGAACAGCAACTCGCCCATGGCCACCCTGAATACGCTCAATCCGATCTTCGGCTGGCCGCTGCCGGGCGAAGGGGTGTCGGCCGGAATCCAGCGCCGCACACCGTACGGGAACAACGGCAATCCGTCCGTGCCGTCCGACGTGGCGACGCTCGGCCTGGGGACCGATTTTGCGAGCTTCAAGGCGATGGAAGGGGGCACCCATAATCCGGCCCACAGCACATCGTCGTTCGGCGGTGGGACCGGCTCCTGGATCGGCGGCTCGGCGGCCATCGCCACGCGCGACCCGCTCTTCTTTCTGCTCCATTGCAACGTCGACCGTCTCTGGGCGCGGTGGCAGTGGATCAACGGCAGGCACACGCCCACCAGCACGCTCGCCTACGACCTGCAGGGAAAGCACGGTGCGCCCGCTGGCGGCGTCGACGCCACCCGGAGCCTTGGACAGTACGCCGACGACACGATGTGGCCATGGGACAACGTCACGGGCGGAACCGGCACGGCCGAGCGCCCGGCGTTCTCGATCCTCAACCCGTTCCCGATCACCCTCGGCGGGGTGATGCCGCTGTCCCAGCCAACCGTCCGCAGCCTCATCGACTACGCCGGGATCGACCCCGCCCTCACGCTGAGCCTCGGGTTCGGCTACGACGACTTCAACCCGTACATCCCGTGAAGGAAGACTCATGAAAACGACATTTCTTCCGCTCATCCTCATGAGCAGCGTTCTCTCCGGCACCGTGCTGGCGCAGCCCTCGGAGCGCGAGGCGGCGGCGCAGGAGGTCGCGGCGTACGTCCGCACCGTCAACGAGGCCGCGGCCATCTTCCTCGACCGCCGTCTTCGGAACGAGGCAAGGCTCGCCGCGATCGCGCCCCACGCGCTGGTGTTCGATGCCAAGCAGGTCGAAGGATTCAAACGCATCCTGCTCGATGCCCACGAAACGCCCGAGATCCGCAGCGCGGCACTGGCCCGGATCGTCGCGCACATCGCCGGTGACGAGCGGGTGGACCGCCAGGTCGGCGAATGGCTCGCCGAGCCGGCGACGCCGCCGGTCCTCCGAAAACAGGCGCTGGCCGCGGAGGCATCGACGACGTTCGCGACGATGCGCATCCGTGACGTCTACCAGAAGCTGCTCGACGATCCCGATCCGGACTTCCGCGTCTTCGCGTTCACCAAACTGGTCATCCACGGCGACCCGCGTGCACAGCAGAAGCTGATCGCCGGGCTGCTCGAGCCGGCATCGGCGCCGCTGCCGGCACCGGTGGCCATCGCCATCCTCTCGATGGCGCCGAAGAAGGAGTACTACCCGGCGCTGTTCGAGGTGGCGCGCACGACGACCGACGCCGCGGCGCGGCTCGAGGCGGTGCGCGCCCTCGGCTTCTATGCCGAGGCGCGGAGCATGCTCGTCACGATCACCCGTGACGACCGCGAGACCCCGGAGCTGCGCGAAGCGGCGCTGGCCGCGCTCTACGCCGGCGATCGCGACAACATCGTCCGCTACGTCGCCCCTCTGCTGGTCAGCCCGACGGCGCCGGAGCGGCTGAAGGCGGCCGGAATCCAGATGACCATCGACGTGCGCCAGGCCATGAGCCGGCGGGCCACGGCGCGCAAGGACTCCTACGACCGGTTGATCGAACGGCTGTCCCGCGAGGCTGCCGATCCGGCCGTGCGTGCGGTCGCCGTCCAGTACGTCCAGTCGGTGCGTCCGCGATGAGCGCAGGGGCCATGCGTCACCTGATTCCGGCCCTTTCAATCTGCATGGTCCTGGCCCTCACCCGCCAGGGCCATGCAGCCGCGGGCAACGAAACGGCGATGCTGCGCACTATCCGTGAGGCGCGCGCATCACGGCCGCTCGACGCGCTCACGGCGGTCGTGCGCCAGGCAACGGCCTGCTGCGCCGATTCCGCCGCGGTCGGAGGCGCGCTGACGGCCTGGCTGCGGGAGGATCATCCGCTGTACGCGGGCCGCCTGCCGTACGAGGCCGCGCAGTTCCGCGGATTCCTCCTCGCCTCGATGGCGGCGTTTCCGCCGGACGAGGAGCGGTACGGCTACCTGAAGGCGGAGCTGCAGTTCCCGGCCCATCCGTTCAGCATCGCGGCGGCCGCGGTGGCAGCGCGCCGGTTTCCCGACCGGGCCGACGAATTGTTGCCGCTGTTCGAACCGTTCCTCCGGGATACGTTTCAGGACGAGTGGGTCGACGTTACGACGCCCGAGCTGATCTACCCCCCCGCCCAGCCGACGCGCGTGCGCGACGAGATCCTGCGCACGCTGGTGGCGTTCGGCCCGCGCGCCTGGGGGGCGATGCCGTCACTCGAAGCGATCAAGGCCTGCCCTCACTGCGGAAGCTGGGGCGCCGATCCGGCACTGGGCCGAAAGGCATCCGAGGCGGCCGAAGCCATCCGCAAAGCGACACCACCCTGCTGCCGCAAGCAACCGGAGCCGGCGGCCACCGGCTCCGGGCTGCGCTTCATCGCCGCCGCCGACCGCAAGCCATTCTCCGCCGGGTCACTCCCGCTGCGCGATCAGGACGACCGCCCCCTGCGGCTGGCCGGCCTGCGCGGAAAGCCGTTCGTGCTGACGTTTTTCTACACGCAGTGCCCGAACGCGACGAAGTGCGTCATGACCGTGCGGCTGCTGCGCGACCTGGCCACCGCGTGCGCTCAGGACGGTCTCGCCGCGCGCGTCGGCATCTACGGCATGACCTATGACCCCGCCTTCGACAGCGCGGCGATCCTCCGCCAGCACGGCAGACGTCATGGCTTCCCGTTCGGCCCGAACGTGCGTCTGCTGCGCGCCGAAGCGGACGGCGGCGAAGCCCTCCGCGACGCGCTCCGGCTACGCGTCAGCTACGGCGGCGGCTCGGTGAACCACCACGGCGTGCAGCTGTTCGTCTTCGACCGCTCCGGACGGCTGGCCGCGGTGTCGGAGAACGAGGTCTGGTCGCCCGTGGAGGTGCGAAAGGCGCTGGGGAGGCTTGCCGCGGAGGATGAGCCCGGCCAGTTCTGAGTGAGCCCCGCCGCGTGTCCCCCACCAATCGCGCGGCGCCGTGTCTTCAGCGGCATGCCCTGGCGTTTCCGCAAGACCCTCTCCCTCGGCCGCGCGCGAGTTTCGCTCTCGCAACGCGGCCTCGGGACGAGTTTCCGCTTACCCGGTTTTCGGGTTGGCATCACCGCGGACGGGCGGTGGTACCTTTCCTTCGGGATACCGGGCACCGGCCTGTACTGGATTCACCACTTCGGCCGGTGAGATGCGCGCGCGGACGGCCGCGTCGAACTGGTCGAGCGACGTGTAGCGTCGCGCCACCGGAATGCGCGGCGTGTAAGGTTTCGCGGAGATGGTCGTGTCGGGCGTGTAGTTCGCGCAGATGTCGTTGACGGCGTGACGGCCAAGGGCGCGATAGCTCTCGAACTGCGACTCGCTGAAGAACTGATCGCTGGTCGGCTCGTGCGGGAAGGCCAGCGACTCCTGCGCATAGTTGTAGACGTCGCGCGGCAGGTACTGGTCGTTCTTGTAGATGCCGGTCTTGATGTAGATCAGCGTCCCGTCCCTGCCGCCTTTGTCGACCGTGCTGTAGCGGATGGTCGCCCGCGCGACGAAACGCCCTTCGCCGAACTGCCCGTCGCTGCCGCGCGGGGTCATGTCGATGTCGTAGATGTCGACCGGCACGCCGAGGTCGGTGCGGATCTTCCGGATGGCGTTGCCGAGATCCTCGAAGGAGAACTTCGGATCGGCGCCGGCGTCGCTGACGACGATGTAGTGGCAGCGCCGCAGCACCATCTCGTAGACACCAAGGTTTTCAAAGTGTCCGCCGTCGGAGAGATAGATCCACCGGGCCCGATCGTTCGAGCCGCCGGTCAGCTCGTGCACGAGCGGTCGGAGGTTCGAGGTCGGGTGCGCTTTGCCGTACGACTTCTGTCCGTGCACCCCCGGATTGCCGAGCCACGAGCCGAGCCGCACGTTGAACATCGTCATCAGGAAGGCCATCGTCGGCGAGGAGTGATAGCCCATGTTCGGACTGGCCGCCGCACCGGAGATGGTCACCGCCGTGCCGAGCGAGATGCCGCGCGGACCGCCGTAGTCTTCCGACTTGCGGTAGCCGACGTAGAGGCTGCCGGAGTGGAGCGGCGAGACGGTGAACGACTCGGCCATCCGCTGCTGCCATCCGAGATTCTCGCCGGTGGTCAGGTTGAGGGCGGTGTTGATCACGTGCAGCGGACCGCGCTCCTCGCCCCTGCGCATCGGGACGAGACCCGCCGGGAAATGACGCTCGAGGAGCTCGCGGTTGCGATGGGCCAGCGAGGGACCGATCTGGTTTTGCGCGGTGGGCGGCTGCTCGCCGATCGCTTGGCCGAGGTCTTCGCGCAGCACGAGCCGGTTGAGGTCCTGCACCAGCATGTCGCGCGCGGTGTCACTGAGCGTTTTGCCACCCAGCGCCTTCTGCGTTTTCGCGTCGAGTTTTTCCCAGATGTAGAGGGCCAGCTCGTCTTTGTCCTCCACGCCTTTGCGCAGGTCGGCGGCGAACGTCTCCTGGATGTCGCGCGGCCAGAAGATCTCCGGACGGAGCTCCCACATCTGCAGGTTGTCGTCCTCATCGAAGCCGGTGAAACGGTCCGGCGTGCGGCGGTGGCGCGACGCGCCGAGGTACGCGCGGATCAGACGGTTGCGATACAACGCGTGCATCGAGAACTTGTTGACGCTGATGAAGCGCGACAGGATCAGTGCACCGAGACCGACCAGTAAAAAGATCATCAGCTGCTGCCCGGTCGTCTTCTGCACCGTCTGGAGATGAGCGTACGTGCGCAGGCCGGCGAGCGTGGTGAAGGGGCCGGGTGGAAGACTCGCTTTGGTTTCGGCTTTGATCGGGCCGGCGGTCCCCTCGCGCGTCAGCGAATGTTCGTACTGCATGGCCAGCTGCCGCGCCATCGCCTTCTCGTCGACCGGCGACGTGCCGATCTCGTGGATGAGCCACGTCGAGCCGAACGAGATCGCCGCGAGGATGAAGATCACGAAGAGCGGGATCAACACGGCGGAGCTGACGTTGCCGATCGTCGCGGCGGTGCCCGCCTTTTCCTTCTGCTTCTGGTTGGCCGGGGTCTTGTCGCTGAATCCGAGCACGGCCGCGATGACGCCGGCCAGGCCGCCGATCGAGCCGAGGATCGCCGGAGCGTGGTAGAGCGCCACCGGCCCGAAGACGGAGATGGCGCTGAAAACGGCCATGCCGATCGAGACCATCAGCAGCAGCGCGCCGCCGCGCGCCCACCACTCCCGGTCGGCGTCTTCATTGCGCCGGCCGGAGAGGCCGACGAAGATGCTGGCCTGTACGAAGAAAACCAGCAGCGCCAGCGGCACGGCAAAGCAGGTGAACAACTGCGCCTGCGGTGAAGACGACATCGTGATCCGCTCGAGCGGCGACATCAGTGCGCCATTCGGCGTCGGAAGCATCGGCTCCGGAAAAATTTTCTTGGCGAGGAGCCAGAAGAGCACGCCGGACGTCACGAGCGCCATCGAAACGGCGAAGAGCTCGGAGAGCATCTTGATGCCGACGAACGACGCGCCGGAGCGCGGCGCCGCCGATTTTCGCAGAAAGACCATCCGGCCGTAGTAGACGGCCCACGGAACCGCCACCATCGCCAGGGCGGCGCCGAGGCCGTGCCACCGCGACAGCCGCTTGTCGTCGGCTTCCGCGACCCTCGCCCAGTACATCGCCACCGCGCATGCGGCCGCGACCAGCGGCAGCACGATGCCGATCAGGTAGCCCTTGTTCGAGGAGAGCCTGTTCTTCACCGCCGGTGCGCCGCGCTCGACCGGCCGCGCCGCGCCAATGCAGGCGAAGGCGATCGTCACGAACGCGAGGGCGATCCAGAGATACGTGCCGGGATCGGTGATCTCGTGACGGAACGTCAGTCCCCAGCTGAAAAACCGCGGAATGGCCAGTGCCACTGCCAGAAGCGGCACCAGCACCAGGAGGTTCAGCAGCAGGTTGCGCACGTAATGCGAGGCCAGCGTCCACGAATCGGCGGAGAGGATGCCGAGGCGCGGGCTCAGGTAGTTGCTGTAGTCGCGGAGATGACGGACCGGCGCCGGCTCCGGATCGATGTTCGTCGCCGGCAGATTGCGATCGCTGCGCCTGCCGTCTTCCAGCACGCCTGCGATGGCGGTGTCGGACGCGTGCAGCTCTTCCTGAACGCCGGTCACCCCCTCCGGATGGCGCCGCACCCATGACGAGAGCCAGCTGCCGATGTAGCCGCCGCCGGAGACGGTCGACAGGTAATCGAACTTCTTCAGGATCCCGGCGCTGGCCAGCCCCTGGATGACACCGAGCGCGAACGTTGCGCTGCGGATGCCGCCGCCGGAGATGCAGAGCGCCGTGCGCGGCTCGGTACCGGCGCGCTCGTGCACGTTCGCATACAGGTTGTCGAGGCGGACGTCGCGCAGCGGCTGCACGAGGCGATGCAGCGCCTCGTCGAGGATCGTCCGGCGCAGCTCGCGCTTCCCCCAGACCGGATCGCGCTGTTCCGCCAGCTTCTCCAGCTCGTCGTATTGCCGTAACAGCTCGAGTCCGCGCGGGGTAATGGCGTTCGAGTCGGCGAGTGTCGATAGATCACCGGCGGCGATCAGGTCGTTGAGCGTCGTCTCGAGATCTTTCCCGCTCGCGTTGAGGATCTCGCAGACCCGCTCCCGGTCGAGAATCTGCTCATGGGTGTAATCGACCCCGCTCGTCGGGCGCTCCAGCGGCCCGTACATCGACACGTACTCTTCCTCGAGGACCTGATGCACATCGAGCGGCAACGACGTCATGGCGACACCTCCGGCGGGTGAAACAAGTTGGACAGCGAATGGACGGACTTCAGGAAAGTATACGCTCCGGTGCGGCGCGATGGCCTGCGCCGCGCGGTACGCTTCACGCATGAACCGCCGCGATGCGATCCGTCTGCTGAGCCTGGCCGCGCTGGCCTGCGGGGCGGCCGCGAAGAAAACCACGACGATGCAGACCCGTCCGATCCCCTCCTCCGGGGAGCAGCTCCCGATCATCGGCCTCGGCACGTGGCAGACCTTCAACGTCGCGCCGGAGTCGTACGCGCCGCTCGAGGAGGTCCTCCGCGAGTTTGTGAGCCTCGGCGGGAAGCTGATCGACTCCTCGCCGATGTATGGCCGTTCCGAGGAGACGGTCGGCGACATCGCCGACAAGGCGGGCGTGCACGAGAAGCTCTTCCTCGCCACGAAAGTCTGGACCAGCGGAAAGCAGAGCGGCATCGCGCAGATGGCCGACTCGATGCGCAAGCTGCGCACGAAGCGGGTCGACCTGATGCAGGTGCACAATCTCGTCGACGCCGAGACGCACCTCGCCACGCTGCGCGCCTGGAAGAAGGAAGGGCGCATCCGTTACCTCGGCATCACCCACTACACCTCCGGTGCGTACGGGCAGGTCGAGGCGATGCTCCGCAAGGTGCCGGTCGACTTTCTCCAGATCAACTACTCCGTCGGCGAGCGCGAGGCAGAGAAACGGCTGCTGCCGCTCGCGCGCGAAAAAGGGATCGCCGTGATCGGGAACCGCCCCTTCGCCGAGGGGGCGTTGCTGCGCAGGTTGTCGATGAAACCGCTGCCCGATTTCGCGAAAGAGATCGACTGCACGAGCTGGGCGCAGCTCCTCCTTAAGTTCGTCGTTTCCCACCCGGCCATCACTGCGGTGATCCCCGCCACCTCGAAGGTCAAACACCTGCGCGACAACATGGCCGCCGGAAGCGGGCCGATGCCGCACGAAGCGCTGCGGCAGCGCATCGCCGCGAGCGTGACCGGGTAACGAAAACCGCTGGTAACGGAAAGTCGACCGCTGACAAACGAAGCTTGCATTGCTGGCAAGTGAAGCTTGATCGCTGGCAAGTGAAGCTTGATCGCTGACAAACGAAGCTTGATCGCTGACAAACGAAGATCGATTCGCTTCCGTCGTAAGCGAATTTGCTTCCGTCGTAAGCGAATTTTCTTCGGATGTCAGCGAATTTTCTTCGGATGGAAGCGCTCTTTCCTTGCCGCGCCAGCGGTTTTCCTTCCGTTGTCAGCGAATTTTCTTCGGATGTCAGCGTGATTTCTTCCGTTGCAAGGCAGATCTTGTTCCCTTGTCAGCGCGATTTCTTCCGTTTTCAGCGGGTTTGCAGACCGTTTCAACGCCCGCGGTCAAGGTTCGCCGGTGTGGTGTGGGCTTCCAGCCCACCTTGGTCTGCCGGGAGCGGGAGGTGGGCTGGAAGCCCACACCAGACGAAGGACGGGGTTATCCTTCCGCGCGAACCGCATGATCGAACGCCTTCGCCCGCCGTCGAGCGCGGAGCGCGAGCATGTCGCGCGAGCGCTCGAGCTCTCCCGACCCTCCTCGCGGCTGGTGATCCTCGTGGTCTGCGTCGGCGCGGTGCCGTATCTCTTCATCCTGATCTGCAGCGGGCCGCTCACGCGGGCGGGGCTGACGGCCGGAACGGCGCTGCTGGTCAGCGCGGCCGCCGGCAGCGCGCTGGGGCTGCTGCTCCTCCGCCGTGGCCTGAAAGTACGCGCGGAGGAGATCGCGGCGCACGGGCTCAAGCTGGCGCAGCTCGACTCCGGCGTCGTGCGCGAGCTGGAGATCGAGGCGGAGGAGTACTGGATCGTGCAGGACGTCTTCGAGGAAGAGCCGCACGCGTACCTCCTCCGGTCGGGAGCAAAATACGTCCTGCTGCTGCCGAACCGTTCCTCGTTCGAGCCCCGCGCCGAGGTCGACGTCGACATCATCGAGCCGCTCGGCTTCGTGCTGCGCAACGAGAGCACGCGCGAGCCGGTGCCGAACCGCGGCGTCCTGCCGTACGTCGACGCGCTGTTCAACGACGGCGACTGCCGCGTCCTGGCGGCCGAGGAACTGCCGGAGGCATGGCGCGGGCGGGTGGCGGCGTAGCGGGAGCGGTTCCTCGGAGTTCCTCGGCGGCAAGCGTTGGCTCAGCCGAGGAACTCCGAGGAACTCCGAGGAACCCGAGGAACTCCGAGGAACCGCGGCGGCACGCCGCTGCCCGTGGCGTCGCTATACTCCGCCGCAATGGCTCTGTTCCAGTCCGAAACGAAAGACAGCCTCAAGCGCCTCGCGAACAAGGAATTCAACACGGCCGAGGAGCGGGATGCGCTGCTGGCGAAGCTCGCCGCGGCCGACGATCTCCGCGCGCGCGACGTGGCCTGGATGCTGTTCCGCCCCGATCGCGCGTTCCGTGATTCCGGCGCGAAGCTGCTGCAGAAAACCCGCGATCCGGAGACGCTGACGATCTTCCTCAATGAGGCGAAAGGGAAGCCGGAAGCGGCCTTCCGTGCGGCGGCCGGCCTGCTCTTCAGCCTCGGGCTGTCGCTCGACGCCGAGCTGCCGAAGGTCCTCTCCCCTCTCAAGGAAACGAAGGACACGATCGAAATCGCCGAGCTGGCCAAGCGGCTGCTGCTCGAAGCGCCGCCGTCGAAGGCGATGGAGGCGCTGCTGTGGCAGGCCGCCTCATCGGGGCGTTCGGAAGAGCGCGCGGCGTTCCTCGGCAAGCTCGGGGCATTCGAGCTCGACGAGAAAGGGATCGCTCGGTGGCAGAAGCTGGCGCAGGACAGCGATCCGCTGATCCGCGAGAAAGCGCTCGAGATCCTGGCGCAGCGTGCGCCGATGTCGTCGATCCCCCTCTTCGTGCAGCAACTGCCGCTGGTCGGCTACTCGACGCAGCAGCACCTCATCGAAGCGCTGACCCGCGCGGCGGCCACGCAGCCGCCGGAATTCGCCGATCAGCTGCTGCCGCTCGTCGCCTCCGGTGACGCCGCCACGCGCACCGCGGTCCTGAAGATCCTCCTGGGCATGCGCAATCCGTCGGCGGTCGTGAAGCGCTACATCCGCTTCTCGAAATCGCTGGCCGGCTTCGTCCGCGACCGCGCGCTCGAGTCGATCCGCCTCTTCGGCGATCAGGTCATCGAGCCGACCATCGAGCTGCTCCACGATCCGGACGAAGAGCTGCGCGCCGCGGCGATTGCGGTGGCCAGCCACTTCGACGATCCACGGATCGTCCCGGCCACCATCACACTGCTGCAGGACGCGGACTGGTGGATCCGCATCGCCGCCGCCGAGCAGCTCGGCCGCTCGAAAGATCCGCGCGCCGTCGACCCATTGGTGGCCCTGCTCGCCGATCCCGACGTGAAATGGACGGCGGTCGAGGCGCTCGGGCGCATCGGCGATCCGCGCGCGCTGAACGCCCTCGGCAGGATGCTCGGCGATCCGCAGGCGAACGTCCGCATCGAGGTGATGCAGGCCCTCAAGAACTTCAAGCATCCGCAGGTCACCCAGGCCATCTCGCGCATCGCCACCGGCGATCCCGATCGCGTGGTGCGGCTGCGCGCGGTCGACGTCCTGGAAGAGATCGCCCAGCGCGAGCATCGCGAGGGCGACGTGAATGCGGTGCGCAACGAGGCGCTCACCGTCCGCTCGCAGCAGGGGGAGGCGAAGCTGAATACGTTCCTCATCTCGACGCGCAACGCGGGCGGCTCGGACTTTCACCTCTCCGTCGGGCAGCCGCCGATCATCCGCATGGCCGCCGATCTGCTGCGCGCGCAGGGCGAGGTCTTCACGGCCGAACAGACCGAGGCGATGCTGCGCGAGATGCTCACCGACGCGCAGTGGGACGTGCTGCAGGAGAAGCAGCAGGTCGACTTCTGCTACTACATCCCGCAGGCGGGGCGGTATCGCGGCAACGTCTTCCTCGATCACCGTGGATACAACGGCGTCTTCCGCGTCATCCCCGAAAAGCCGCCCACCATCCAGGAGCTCGGATTGCCGCCGCAGCTGGCGGAGATCGCCGGATACCACCAGGGCATCGTGCTGATCTGCGGCCCGTCGGGCAGCGGCAAGTCGACGACGCTCGCAGCGCTGGTGAACCTCTTCAACGAGACGCGCAACGATCACGTCCTGACGATGGAAGACCCGGTGGAGTTCGTCCACCCGTTCAAGAACTGCCTGATCAACCAGCGCGAGGTCGGCACGCACACGCAGTCGTTCGCGCGTGCGCTGCGTGCGGCGCTGCGCGAAGATCCGGACGTGATCGTGATCGGCGAGCTGCGCGACAACGAGAGCGTCGCGCTGGCGCTCACCGCCGCCGAAACGGGCCACATCGTCCTCGGCACGCTCAACTCCACCAGCGCGCCGAAGGCCATCGACCGGATCATCGGCAGCTTCCCCACCGACGAGCAGCCGCAGATCCGCGCGTCGCTCAGCGAGTCGCTGAAGTACATCATCGCCCAGCGTCTGCTGCCGGCGCGCGAGGGACGCAAGCAGGTGGCCTGCTTCGAGGTCCTCAAAGGAACGACCACCATCGCCAACATGATCCGCGACGAGAAGACCTTCCAGATCCACTCCGCGATGCAGATCGGCCGCTCGCAGGGAATGCAGACCTTCGACGAGGCGCTGCGCGACCTGCTCAAGCGCAACATGATCACCCCCGATGCGGCGTACATGGCCGCGCAGAAGAAAGAGGAGTTCGAGGCCTTCGTCTCGGCCGACTTTCTTCGCTCGGTGAAGGGAAGCTGATGCAGAAGATCGACCGCTTCCTCCGCCTGATGAACGACCGCGGCGCGTCCGACTTTCACCTGACCGTCGGCCGTCCGCCGATGCTGCGCGCCTCGGGCGCGATGGAGACGATCCGCTACCGGCTGATCTCCGAGAACGACTTCACCGACATGCTGCAGCCGGTCACACCGGCAGGCCTGTGGCAGTCGTTCGTCGCCCAGGGGGACATCGATTTCTCGTACGAGGTGCCTGGACTGGCGCGTTACCGCGTCAACCTCTTCCGCCAGCAACGTGGCGCCGGAGCGGTCTTCCGCGTCATCCCGACCAAGATCATGACCATCGATCAGCTCGGACTGCCCGAGCAGGTGCGCCGCATCGCGCAGCTGCGCAGCGGTCTCGTGCTGGTCACCGGGCCAACCGGCTCCGGCAAGTCGACCACCCTGGCCGCGATCATCGATCTGATCAACGAGACGCGCGCGCTGCACATCATCACCATCGAAGACCCGATCGAGTTCGTCCACCCGAACAAGAAGTGCCTGATCCACCAGCGCGAGATCGGCACGCATGCGAAGAGCTTTGCGGAGGCGCTCAAGTCGGCCGGCCGCGAAGATCCCGACCTGATCCTGGTCGGCGAGATGCGCGACCTCGACACGATCTCGATGGCGCTGTCGGCGGCGGAAAAAGGGACGCTCGTCTTCGGCACGCTGCACACCAACAACGCCGCCAAGACCATGGACCGCATCATCAGCGTCTTCCCCGCCCCGGAGCAGGAAGGGATCCGCAACGTCCTCGGCGAGACCATCCGGGCCGTCCTCGCGCAGCAGCTGCTGCCGCAGGTCGGCGGCGGCCGCGTGGCCGCGCTCGAGATCCTCTTCAGCAACCCCGCCATCGGCAACATGATCCGCGAAGGAAAAACGCCGCAGATCACCTCCGCGATCCAGACCGGCGTCCGCGACGGAATGATCGACATGGACGGCTCCATCCGCAGGCTCTACGAAGCGAAGCGGATCACGGCGCGGGCGGCGCTCGACAAAGCCATCGACAAGGAAGCGTTCAAGGATCTGGAGGGGGTGTGAGCGCTGCGCGCCCAGCTGTTCAGCTACTCAGCTCTTCAGCTGTTCAGGCGGTGCACGATCGTGTTCCGCCTGAGTAGCTGAGTAGCTGAGTAGCTGAGCAGCTGAACGGCTGGATAGCTGAACAGCTGAGTCGCCGGGCAGCTAAAATCCCCCCCATGAAGTTCTACTCCGTCGCCGAGATTGACATCACCGACCAGAGCTGGGTCGCCGACTACCTCCAGAACGTCACGCCGATGCTCGAGCGCTACGGCGGCCGCTATCTCGCGCGCACGCCACGCGTCGAAAAGATCGAAGGAGAGCGAGCCGTGCCGCAGATCTGCCTGATCGTCGAGTGGCCGTCGCGCGAAGCGATCGACGCGTTCTACGACAGCGAGGAGTACCGCCCCTGGCGCGAGCGCCGCGTGGCCGGTGCAAAGAACGAGTTCCTCATCGTGCCGGGCGAGGACGTGGCGCGGCTGGCGAAGATTGGGTGACGTGGGGGCGTAGCGCTGCGCGCCAGCTGTTCAGCGACTCAGCCCCTCAGCGATTCAGGCGGATGCACGATCGTGTTACGCCTGAATCGCTGAATCGCTGATCCCTGAACATCTGAAACCAGCGGAATCTCCTCGTAACGACAGTCGTTCTCCTCGTCAGCATGCCTGGCAAACTGAAAGAGGAGATCCATCAGCAGAAGCCGTTCGTCAGCGCCGCGGAGGAGGCCTATCTCAACCTCGTCCGGACCGCGGATGCGCTCACGCGCGATCTCGACCGGATTCTGCAGCCGCACGGGCTGACCTCGACGCAGTACAACGTGCTGCGGATCCTGCGCGGCGCCGGTGAAGCGGGCGCGACGTGCAGTGGCGTCAGTGACCGCCTGCTGGCCTACGATCCCGACGTGACCCGGCTGCTCGACCGGCTCGAAAAAGCGGCTCTGGTGCGACGCGAGCGGAGCACGAAGGATCGCCGGGTGGTGATGGCCTTCATCACCGACGTTGGCCTGCAGATCCTGACGAAGCTCGATCAGCCGCTGGAGGCGCTCCTCGAGCGGCAGTTCCGGCCGCTGAAGAAGGAACGGATCGCGCAGTTGATCGAAGATCTCGAACAGTTGCGCTCGGGAGTGGAGCCGTCATGAGAATGCCGGCGATCTTCTTCGGCCACGGCAACCCGATGAACGCGATCCAGGAGAACGCCTGGACGGAAGGGTGGGCGCGGATCGGCCGCGCCATCCCGCGTCCGAAGGCGATCCTCTGCGTCTCCGCGCATTGGTACCCGCCGGACACGCTCGTCACTGCGGTCGATCCGCCGCGCACCATTCACGACTTTGGCGGCTTTCCGCGTGAGCTGTTCGCCGTGCAATACGCGGCGCCAGGCGATCTCGACCTGGCCAGGCGAGCGCAGGAGCTGACCGGTGCGGAACCGGATGAGCAGTGGGGCCTCGATCACGGCACCTGGTCGGTCCTGGTGAAAGTCTTCCCCGAGGCCGACGTGCCGGTGGTGCAGCTCTCGATCGACGAGACGCTGACCGCGCAGCAGCACTATCAGATCGGACAGAAGCTCGCGCCGCTGCGCGACGAGGGCATCCTGATCATGGGCAGCGGCAACCTCGTACACAACCTTCACGCCTACGGCTGGGGCAAGCACGTCCCGGAACCGTACGACTGGGCGGTGCGCTTCGAGACGCTCGCGCGGAAGGCGATGCTGGACGGCGATCACCAGCCGCTCATCGAGTACGAGCAACTGGGCCGCGACGCCATGCTCTCCGCGCCGACCCCCGATCACTACCTGCCGCTGCTCTACGTGCTCGGCGCCCAGCAGGAAGGCGACGCCGTCAGCTTCCCGGTGGAGGGAGTGGACGGCGGCTCGATCTCGATGCTCACGGTCGCCATCGGGAGCTAAGCAGAATGCTCTCACTTCACCCACAGATTAGGGAACGACCGGAGGCCTCCGGACATCTGAGCCTCCGTGTCAAGTCAGGCGGCAGCGTTGGCGAGGGGTGAGCCTCGCCTGGCGAGCTGCTGCAGATAACGAGCTTCGTCGTAGGGGACACTGTTCTTCCAGCAGGCGTAGAGGATGCGGA
>DASWOB010000023.1:0-32782 GCA_036398925.1 Thermoanaerobaculia bacterium | reverse complement strand
GACGTGCAGATGATGCTCGTGCACTATCTTCCGCGACGTGACCGCAAGCCAGAGGATCTAATCGATCTTCTCCGAAGACGTTTCAAACGGCGAGGAGAAGTCTTTCCCGAGGACCCGCCGGAAATGTGACAAAGCAGAATTAAGCAGCCGGGCTGAAAAGCCTTCGGCTACTTTGGTTGCGTATGGACTGGGCATTTGAACGTTTGGAGTGATTACCAGTCCCACATGGGGTTACTGGCTCCAACCGTCGACTCAGTCGATCTGCGTGATGTCGTGCGTACGGATGTACTCCTTGTACGCCTTCTCATCGGTCTGGCGGAGCTGTTTCAGCGCATCGCCGGAGAGCAGTTTCGGCTTGTCGGATCCTCTTGGGCCGCCGTTGCCGGACAAAAGGCCAGGCGCGGGCGCGGGAGCTGGGGCAGTGACGGCGGGCGCAGGGTCGTAGAGGAACGCCTTGATGAGAACATCGGGGTCGATACCTCTGCGATTCGGTCTGTTCGCGAATGCCTTGAATGCTTGCTCCTTGCCTTGTAAGGAAGGGTTTTGTGCAATGGCGAGTTCGAGGTCCGTGTCCCATCGCACGTCCGCTTCGCGCTTTTGCTCCTTCAGGAGAAGGGCTTCCGTGCGGCGTTCGGCGACGAGGGACTTCTTCGCGAGCAACTGCTCCGTCGGCGTCATCAGGTCCCATTCCGGGAATGCTGCCTGGAGATCCGATTCGGTTGGTTCGTTTGTCAATTCCCTCCGAGCTTTCTCATCCTGCTGAACCCTGTGGTTCAAGATGATGTTTTCCTGTCCTTGCTCGGTCGCGCGCCTCCGCCAGTCCACATCCTGTACAGGTTCCGGTGAGGGTTCCTGGGCGGGCGGGTCTTGCGGCTGCGGCTCCTCGGAAGGCTGGGGAGTCGGCTCGTTCGGCTCCTGCGGGGTTTGTATCGCCTCCTGCTGCGGCTGTTCCGCCTCTTGCGAGGGAAGGTCGTTGTCGGGCATTTGTTTGCGCGCCCGGTGATCCGGGGAAGCGCGGTATTACGACTGGTGAATGTTGAAGAACTACTGCGCGGACTGGCTCTGGGCAGACTGCGCTGCGTCAGCGGCCGTGAGAGCGTCGATGTAGTCAGCCTTCCTCTTCTCGCCGCCCACTTCGACGTTTCGCTGGGTGGCGATGCGGCGAAGCTCGGACATCGAGAGGTCGTCGTACGGACCTTTCGGTCCGTTTTCGACCTCTGCCAGAACATCGGCGAACACTGCGAGCTGCTCGTCGTTCAGGTAAGAGCGTCGAGCACGCAGGAACGCCGCATCAGCTTCGGTGAGATCGGCCGGCGACTTTGCCGTGATCTCCGCGAGCCTCGTTTGCGATAGTTGATCCATGGTTTGAGATTAACAAGCGACCTTTACACGTCAATGTGGAAAACTTGCCGTAGGTGGGCTTTGAGCGCCTCGCGCTGCGCCGCGGGCGTCGCGATGAACTTGTGCATCGTCGTCGCGAGATTCGTGAGCGCCTTGTAATACAGCTCGCGCGCCGGCGTGTTGTCCCACTTCTGCAGCTCTTCGAACGCCCGCGCGGATTCGGCCGCGACCAGGTTTTTCACATCTTCGAGCTTCGGGTCTTTTGCGAACAGCACGTCGGCCCACGCCTGGTAGGTCTTCCGCTCTTCAGGCGTGAGGTTCTCATATTTGAGGTTCAGCTTTTCGAGGAGACTGTTAAGCATTCGTCGGGATGCCTTGGTTTATGACGCCTTCGACGGTCCGACGGGGTTCGACTGGTGCGGAGAGAGCAGGCGCGCCCGGTTGACCGGGGGCGCCGGGCATCATGCCGGGCATCTGGTCCTGGTAGGCCATCACCTCCTGCTTCTGCTCGGGGGTGAGGTCCACGAGGTCGAGCATCTTTTCCTTGAGGATCGTCTGAAGGGGGGCGTTCATCGGGAACGCGCTCGCGACGAGCCGGGTCTTCTGGATCGTCTCCAGGGTGTCGGCGTCCTTCTGCGCCTTCTGCGTGACGCGGCAGCGATACCCGGTCTTCGAGACGAGCTCCTTCGATTTCACGGTTCGCGGGAAGTAGCGGCCGGACTTTGATTTCTTGTGAAGCACGACGTCCGCGAGGAGGTCGGGGTTCGCGTTCACGAGTAGGGCAACCTTGTTGCCGAGGTCCACGTCGCGCTGCTTCAGGAACTTGTTGATGGCGCTGATGCGCGAGGTCGCCTTTTGGGCGAGAAGCTGGATTTCGCCGAGCGTCTTCGAGCTTTCGTCCCCTTCTCCCTTCTGGATGGAGGTGGCGGCGGTCGCCGTCTCCACCATCTGTCGCATGAGGTTGATCTCCTCGAGATGGCTCTTCAGCTCCGGCACTTCAACGTGCTGCAGGACTTCCTTCGGCGAGCCGGGCAAGGGGTAGAAGCCGAAGGGCGCCGGTACGTAGCCGATAGGCGACCAGCCTTCCTTCTTGGTCGCGTCGTAGAAGTTCATCCCGTAGCCGCGCAGAACTCCGTTTTCGATGAGCTGCGAGAAGTACACGTTCATGATCTGGTTCGGCACGCGCACCACGTCGGCGGTGCCGTCGCTCCAGAAGTCGAGACGGTCCACGTCGGACGCCCACGACACCCAGGTGTATTCGTTCACGCCGAGGATGTCCCGGAGCGGCTTGTCCATGAGGATCTGGTTGTTGTTTGCCGTGACGACGACGTGCACCACGTCCTCCTTCGCGGCTTCATCCCAGACCTTCATCTGGCACTCGTTCAGCTCGACGTAGGTTTCGCCAAGGATCGGCATTTGAGCGTCTGGCACGCCCATGTCTTCGATGCGCTTTGACCTGTCCGCGGCCAGCTCCGCGTTCTGCGCGGCGGTGATGAGTCCCTTTTCGGACGCGAAGAACCTCTTCAGCTCCTCGATGGCCGCCTTGTCGTACAGCGCATTCCGCTCCACGTCGGAAAGCGTGCGGAAGATCCCGGTGTGCGTGATGCGGCGGGCGCTCTCCAGGTCCCACGGGTTCACGTAGCGGTCAACGAGCACGTCCTGCGGGTCGATGATCTCGAACCGGAGCCGCCCTTCCATGATGTTCAGCTTCCAGAACGACCGGCCGTAGAGGAACTCCTGCTTCTTGTCGATCTCATTCAGGAGCTCCAGGCGCTCGCGTTCGGCGACGTGCTTGAACCACTCGTTCATGAGCAGCTCCTTCTGGCCGTCGTTGTCGAGGTTTTCGAAGTAGATGTCCTGCGGCTCGGAACTCGCGAGGATCGTCTTCCGCGTCTCCTTCATGAGCGGGACGTTCACGCTCTGTCGCTGGGTCAGGCGATTCGTGATGACGATGTCGCGGTCGAGGAGGTAGTTATCGGTCCACTGTTGATGCCGACGCTCGCGGAAGCGCCGGTCGGACTCAAGGTTCTTCTCGATTGTTTCGATGGAGATCTGAGGCACCGGAGGGGGATGTGCCTTCATCGTAACGCGCGTGCGTCTGTGCGATAGGCCGCGGGGTGGGGATAAGTGAGTGACGCACTTTTCAGGAGCCTGGGTAGGCAGGCGGAGCGGGTAGCGTCCGCGTGATCTCGTCGCGGACCTTGTGAAAGGCGGAGACCGCAGAGTTGTAAGCGTCTTGGTCGAACTCTTCCGACAACTCGCAAGTTTCAAGGATGGTGCGCTTCCATGTGGAGCGTTGGTCATCGTCGTAACCTTGAAGGATGGATGCACCGCCGTCACGGACGGCGTGCTTCGTGCCGACAAGGGCTTCGAGCTCGGCGAGTCGATCGAGCGGCAATCCGCGCTGTTTGGCGACGCCTGCGGTTCGTTCAGTTACGACGAAACTGGCGTCGAGTACCTTCCGGCCGGTGTCCGTCCACGCTATGACAGCTTGGTAGGCGGACGGACCTAGCAGCGACTCGGTCTCTCTCCCGAGGGTGCGTGCCTTCGCATAAAAATCGTGGAGTTCTTCCGAGTAGCCAATGCCACCCCCAGCGATGTGCCTCACGGCGTGGTCGAATTCCATTAGGAAGTGACCTAGCCGATCGAGAGCATCCAACCGTTTGGAGTGGCGGTCTTGCATGAACGCAAGTTGTTTCTCGAAGACGACGTTTTCTTTTTGCAGTTGGTGGTCGAGTCGCTTGGAGCGGCGTTCAAGGAAATGGTGATACAGGGCCATCAAGACGGCGCCTGCTGCGGTGAAAACGACGGAGGTCCATGCGGGGAGCTCGGCGGCGAAAAGGTTCGTGAGCAAGCAGTCAATGTACTCTGGATGCAAGGTCGGCGAGTAGTCTCGCAGTCATCACGCCGTCGGCGGCATGACGAGTTGACCGCGAGCGATGCCGAACCCGCGCAGCAACGCCCGCGTGAGCTTCGGGATGTTCTCCATGCACCACTCGGCTTGCGACTGCGTCGGCCGCAGCGCCTCATGCACAACCTTGTTGCGGAGCGTGACGAAGTTCGGGATGCCGACCAGGCGTCCGACCGCCTCTTGGAGGTCCGTGTCCGAGAGATCCGCAATCTCCGGGTCCTTGGGCAACGTTTTCTTCCGCAGTGTATCCAGAGCCTTGATCGCCTTCAGCGCGTCGGGAATCGTCCTGGGGCTGGGCTCGAATGCCAGGTTTGCGACGACCCTGCGAAGCTTCCCAAGCGTGAGCTGATCGAGTGCGGCGTTGAGCGCGACGTCGACCTTCAGAATGGGACTCGTCTTTCGCAGGCGTTTCGGCTTTGGGAGGTTTACGAGGATCGCCTGTCGAACACACATCGAGAGGGTGAGTTCCAGCGACTGCGCGGTGAGCAGGACGGCCTGCATGTACCGCCGCTTTCGCATCGGCTCGTAGGCGTCGTAGATGAACTGGTCGACCGGATGGTTGGCAATGTCGCCGCCCGGCCGGAGCCTGCGGCCGCAGTTCGGGCAGTTGAAGATCACGCGCGAGGACGGGTACGTACCCCTGAGGTCGGTGGCTCGGTTGACGATGATCTCGGCATCGCACCGTCGGCACGTGCCGACAAGGTTCTCGTAGCCGGAAAGGTCAGGGTCAGGCGAGAAGCGGAAGATGCGCGAGCGGGGCCTCGTCTGTGTTGGCATGTTCGATTCTCCCTAGGGGAGGCGGTTTCAGCAACTTTCGCGAGCCCACTTGACACCGACGCGGCAATACCGTACAACGTGCCGTACACGCCGGTACTCTGACGGCTGTGCCGGAGGTGGGGATGGCTAGGACGGAGCGGTTCGAGATGCGGGTGGACGAGGAGATCCTGGAACGGATCGACAGGTGGCGAGGGAGCCAAGACGACGTGCCGTCGCGCGCGGAGGCGACACGAAGACTTATCGAGCTTGGCCTTGCGAGCTCGGTAGAGACGTCGGACGAGATCGTGAAGTTTTCCGACGGAGAGCGGGTGCTCATCTTGATGATGCGCGACCTCTACAAGCGTTTGAAGGTGGAGGAAGCCGAGGTCGACGCCGATTTCCTGGCCGACGCGATCTATGGAGGCCACTATTGGGCTCCGAAGTGGGAGATGTCCGGTGTGTTCCACGGCGAGGAGGATGATCCGAGCGACGTTCACTTCGTCGGGGACGTGTTGGATATGTGGAGCCAAATCGAACGGTCGTACGAAAGGCTCGATGAGAAAGAAAAGGCGCGGATAGCGAGGGAGGCGGAGCCGTTTGGAAAGGACGTTCGTCTACGTGGATTCGACGGAAACAACGAGAGTTCGCTTCTCGGAATAGCGAACTTCTTCATCAAAAAAATGGGGCGATTCGAGGAGTTCCGGGGCCGCGATCTCAACTCACACTTCCCAAGTGTAGATATACACAAGCGCATGTTGGCGGTGTATGCGCCAATGGAGAAGATGCTCGTAGGGAGAGGTCTTAATGCGGACCAGATAATCCAACTGCTGCAAGCGCAAGCCTATAGGGCGACGGAGCCCTGAGCATGAAGGCCAAATCGTTCACGGAGTTAGAGCATCTGGTGATCCGCGTTGTGGCCTTCATCCTTCTCTTGATCGCCGCGGCGAAGGTGATACACGTGGAATTGCTCGGCTTCTTCAAGTGAGCATGCTTCTTACGCCGCGCGCTGACCGAAGTAGCCGGTTTGTCCGGGGAGCGACTTCACGAGGCCTTCATTACCGGCTGCGCCATCCGCTCCTTCAACGTCTCCAACGTCGGACGGAGTTGCTTGTGCTTCACGTTCTTGTGCGTCTGGTTCGCCCTCACGAGGTCGCAGTGGAGTTCGAGGCCATCTGAGGCGAAGAGCGCGTGGAAACGCTTGTCCGGCTCGATCTGGAGCGTATAGCCGCGGCGTTGGTCTTCGACGAAACCGAGGCTCGCGAGCGCAGCGGCGGCCCTCTCGCGCATGCCCAAGTTGTAGATGTCGAAGCGGATGATCATGCGGCGGGTCTTTGGGCGTGGAATCCCGGCTGGCCGGGGTAAGGCTGCACGAGGTTCGTGACGGGAGGCGGGACGACGCCGGATCCTGCCTGCGAATTCATGTAAAGGGCATAGCGGAGTGCATCCATTGCGTGGTCGTTCTCCTTGATCGGGAGCTCCGGTTCGTTATGGTCCGGCTTCTTCTCGGGGTACGCGTAGCTTTCGAACTCGGCGATCGTGTTCACGCAGGAGCTGTGGACTTTGATGCGACCGGCGCGAAGTAGCTCCTGAAGCTTTGAGATCCCCGCTTCGATGTCCTTCGACACGTCGCGGCAGTTGAGGCCATGCCGGCGCATCTCCTCGATGCGGTCCGGTTCCGCGGGGTCCGGGTAGATGGCGTTCGGAGCCTGTGACTTCGCATACTCGACGACCTCGATGTTGGTCTTGCCCGGCTTGTACCACTCGGATGTGATCCAGTAGACGCCTTCGCCGTCCTTGTCGATCGTGAGGACCGCCGTGGGATTGGTGAAGCCGAAGTCGACGCCGAGGAGACGCTCAACGCGGTTTTTCGGCAGCTCGGACGTAACGTGTCGTGCGCGGTCGAAATCCTTGTAGACGAGGCCCTGAACCTTGCGGAAGTCGGCTAGGTACTCCTGGGCGAAGCGGTCCTCGGTGAGCTGACGACGCGCGGCCTCGATCTCTTCGACAGGAAGGTGCGGGCATCCTTCAGCTGACGGGCAACCGCACAACGGAAACGCGTTGTGATACGAGGTGAAATGGAAGTCAGGGTCGGTCTTTTCGAGCTGGAAGAGGTCGTAGAGGTGATTGAAGCCCTTCGGCGTGCCCATGAAAAGCGCGGAACCGCGCCGGGGAGTGAGTGTCGGGCGCAACGCTTCCTGCCAGCCGACCCAGAAGTTGCGGTAGTCCTGCGTCTCGTCCGGAACGATGAAGTCGAACTCGTCGCCGCGGTAGTTCTCGACGAGCTCCCAACTCCCGAGGAAGATGACGCTCTCGCCTCCGTCGACAGTCTTGATCCCCAGCTCGAGGCGCGTGTCGTTCGTCTTCACGATCGCGGGTGCAAGCTTTCGTTTCAGCTTGTCCCACATGAGCCGCCGCGCATCGTTCAGCGTCGGCGCGATGTACATCACTCGCCGACCATCGCGCGCGATCGCGCATCCTGCTACTTCCTCCGATGCGAGGGTGGTTTTCCCGAACTTTCGACCGCAGACGAGAGTACGAAAGCGGTGAAGGTCACTCGCTATCTCGGCCTGCGCGGGTGTTAAGACCATGCTTGGCGGCCACTTGGCCGGAGATCTCGACCACGACGGGCGCGCCGTCTTTGCCGCTTACCTCCATGCGCTGCGGAGCCTTGCCGAAGATCTGCTCCAGGAGGAACTTCAGGAGTTCGGGCTTGGTCTCGACCTGCGCTTTCGCGATGGCGATCAGGCGCTTGACCTCAGTCTCGGAGACGTAGTCCTGGATGCGGCGCTTAAGAAGCGTGGCTTTCGAGACGCCTGGCTTCCTGCCCGCACCATCACGCTTTCCTCCGCGTGCCATTGATTTGCTTTGATTGATTATCGGAACGCGATCTTCAGGCACACGGCGAGGACCGGTCGCCAGATGAGAAGCGGCATCCACCAAGGCTTCGGCCGTATCGAACCTTTGAGGGCCTCGAAGGCTGCCTTCTCGATCTGCTGGCGCCGGTCGAATTTGCGGGACATGCCTTCAGCGTAAAACCCCTGCTGAGAACGTCAAGGGCACGGTGTTTGCTCCATTCGACTCTGCTGGCAGGGATGCCGGCTAGCGTTCCGGAAGAACGCGAAGGACCAGGGATGGTCCAAATGCCCCGGAAGGGGCGGAAATAGCCCCTATGTAGTTTGTTACCCGGTTGCGAGTTCCGGGCAGTAGGCAGCACGCAGTTCGGCATCGACGAACAGTCTTAGAGACCAGTCGCCTATCGCCGCTCAACAACTCGTCGCAGTCTCGAAAGAGACGGTGGAGCGGACGAGGATGGAGCGGACTGATGATCGAGACTGTTACAACCGTCGCAAAACATGCCGCCGATCGCCCCTTAGTCGCGCTGGCGCTCGTGCTCTTCGTGGGAGTTCCGCTCGTCCTCGGGTGGGTTCATGAGGCCCGAATCTTGGTGGACTGTTCCATTCCGCTCATTCGCCACGTGAAGCACGAGTACCGCGAGTGGAAGCGTACGATCGAAGAGGTCCGCAAAGAACTGCGGGCGCCGGAGAGCGAATCTGCATCGAAAACCGGCCCACGGCGAGGGTAGTCCGTACGCGCCGAAGTTGATTGCAGAAAAGCAAGAATTGCCGTGCTCAGTGAGCGAGAGCGGCGGCAGCGAACTCCGGTACGAGGAAAAGGTTCTTCAGAGTGAGTCCGGCGACGGCGACGTGGCGACCCAGCTCAGTCAGGTAATACTTGTACGTCCTGCCGATCTTCTTGATGATCCCGTGAAGGCGAAGGCGTTTCAGAAGACGTGAGATCTGAGATGAGCGGAAGCGGCCGAGGCGTTCGCGGAGCGAGCGGTTGCGGAAGCCGTGGATGAAGAACTCGCCGCGGCAGAGGATGTAGACCACGACGCCGGCGAGCACCGTCATGAGCCCGTACTCCTGCAGCGCGGCGAACACGGTCGTCATCACCTACTCCGTCTCCTCGTTCTTCACGAGACGCAGGGGCTTCTTCCGGCCGCCCCGGGTGGCATCCTCGATCTGGCGTTCATTCCGGCGGGCGATCTCCTCCTCGGCGAGCGGCAGAGCCTTCGCGATGAGGCCGGTGAAGTCGTAGAAGTTCGCGCCCTGGCCGCCGCCCGGCTTGTGGCGTTTGATGCGGCGGATGAGCTGCATCTCCTCCATGTGGGCGATGGCGCGCTGGACGGTCTTCTCGCTCACATCCATGCGCTTCGCGAGTGAGGCCTTGGTCGGCCGCGGCAGGTTATCCGGGTGCCACCAGTGATTCGCAAGGTGCATGAGGACGTTTACCTCTACCGGGCTCAGCCCGAAGGAGTCCTGCCGGTCGAGGATCACGTACGGAATCACGGTGTATCCGGCATCCATGAGCGGCTTCGTCCACTTCCGCTCGTTGCGTCTGAATTGCTCTTGCTGTTCGGTCTTCGTTGCTTTCATGGTGCAGGGCACAATACGCCCGTTTCCCGAGAGTACAAAGCATCGCGCATGGTCATATACGACCTGGCGCCCTGGTCGTATGTGTCCCGGCGACTGGTACTCGGATGTCCTACGAAGCAGCACGATGCTAAGCAGCACCTATGCGAAGTACGACGAACAGCGGCCAACTCGGGTAGGTCACCCGCGTCCAGGCGCCTTCGCCTTCCGGGACTGGTCGGTCGGCTCCGCTGTCGGCGGGCAGGTCTCGTAGCACTTCCCCGCGAAGCCGGGGCAGGTCTTGTAGTGCGGCACGTACTCCGCCATCGGAAGATCGCGATGGCATCGCCGGCAATGAAAGGTCTTCGGAAGGATGCCTTCGGTCATGCGATCTTACGGTTTTTGAAATCCTCTGCAGCTCGACACGCTGGGCAGACACTGCCGTCGTGAGGGATCAGCGAACCGATGGCACGTTCGACGTCCTCTACGCTTCGGGCGAGGATGTAGACCCCGCCAGCAGCCCGGAGCTTTCGCTCGAACTCCTGCTGCGCGGGACTTTGGATTCCGCGGCGGCTCTTCACCTCAATTCCTACGTGGCGGCCTCCGAGGACCACGACGATGTCCGGGAGACCGGGCGTCGCGACTGGTCGGTAGCCGCCGTTCGGCAACGGTGTCGGAATGTTGTTCTGGCGGTAGTGGAAGATCCTTTTTGCGGACAGCCAGTCGAGGATCGTCCGCTGGATGTCCGATTCCTTCTCAGGAGCCATGGTCGTGGGTGACTCGGGCCGGCCGAATACCGGCCCCGTGATGAGTATTAACTTTCAAGAATGATCTCGCCTGGGAGCGGGATCACGCATTCGAGTTCGCAGGCGGACCATTGGCGGCACTTCTCGCAGTAGCTCTCGAAGTCCGCAACGGTGAGGTCGGCGGTACTTCGGACGATCTCGAACCGGCGGCCGCCTTCCAACTCGACGCCTTCTTTGAGGAACAGGCTCTTCAGGAACTCGTGCGCCTCGTCCGGAATGATGCCCATCTCCTCGGCGACCATCCTCACGATCACGCCCCAGTAGTAGCGGTTCTCCGCGTTCGTGCGGATGTCCGAGGGGCGCCGGAAGGTCAGCACAAGCGGCTTGCCTTCATGCTTCGCGATAAACGCGTCGTATGCCGCGCGATCGTCGAAATAAAGCTTGCCGCCGCGTACCTTGCCCCAAAAGATCGTGAGGATGTTGCTCATCGGCTAAAGCGGGTTGTCGGTGTCTTCCTCCTCGTCCACTGCAACGCTCGGCGCTACGAGCATGACGCTGTCCACCATTCCGCCGGTCTGCGGATTGCGGGCTTTGATGATGCTCACGCCCATCTCCTTCTTGACCCACTTGTCCGTGTTGTAGCCGTACACGGCGGCGGTGGCGTTGTAGTTCGTCTTGTTCATCGTGAACTTCTTCTGCTTCGTCACCTCGCCGTTGTGCAGGATCTCCACCTCGAATTCGAGCGATACTTTGTCGTCCGTGCCGCGGTCCTCGCCGGAATCAAGGAAGCGGATGCTGTCGCCTTCCTTCACATTCACGTTCGCTTTGACGAAGGGACTATCAAACCTTTCGCGGTAATCAGGCATCGGTTTTTGGGGATTTGGTTATCGACCTTTCAGTTTGGGTGTGGAAGAGCTGCTGGGGTCCGTACTTCAACCGCCACACGATCGCCTTTCGGCCGCTCATCGGGTTCGTTCGTCTCTCGCCGGTATCCTCGATGACCTGGAAATTATCGTGGAGCGAGGTGATTCGACCAGAGATCGTGTGATCAGGGACGTGGAGGATGCGTGCGATTTCAAAGAGTGCGAGCGGCCCGTGATCGAGCAATACCTGGCGGACCTTCCTCTCTCGTTCGTTCAGGTCGCGGCGTACGTGCTCGTACGCTTGGACGGAGGTTTCCTGGATCATGGGTTTGCTTTGAAGAACGCTTTCGCGAAACCGGGCGGAGTAATTGCGCGACGGTCCGCGCGTGTAAGCTTCATACCCTCGACTGTGGGTAGCGAGCGAATGTTGCGGCGGGACAGGTACTCTTCGAACTTACTCAACGGTCTGGCGCCGCGCTTTTTTGCGGGACGCTCAAAGTAGCCCCATATGTCGGTCTGCTTCGAGTAGCGGTCGCCGAAGTGCCAGGGTTGAAAGGTGAAGCTCGGGCGGCCGAGAAAGCGACGGAGATGCCCGACCGGGTTCTCGAGCGCCCACCATTCGACGCCTCCGGCGTATCGCGCTTCCCAAATGATCCGCATACAGGCTTCGACGACGGTCATGGCGCCGCGATAATCGCGGGGCGTTTTGGCTGTGGTTCGAGCGCGGCTGAACTGAGTGCAGGGTGGCGCCGCGAGAATGCCGTGGACCTGACCGCTCCGAACTAAGTGCACGAATTCGGGATACTCCGTCCACCGCGTCACGTCGTAGGCGGGCAACGTTATGACATGAACGTCGTAGCCCGCCGCTTGATACGGCCTGCTCCAAGCCCCAGTGCCGCCGCAGAGATCCAAGATTATCTTGTCCGCGTTACGTCGCGGCATCCTCCCGTTTGTTCGGTTTCGCGGCCTTCGGAGCCGGTTCCGCCGCGGGCGCTTCCTCGCCCTCCTTCGGAAGATTCAAACTGAGCGTGAGCGGGTAGTCGCGCTGCAGCGGCTTCTCGCCGCCGGTCTCGTAGGCGTGGATCGTCGTTGCGGCGCGGAGAAGGTCGAGGCGCCGCTCGGTCTCCGTGAACTTGTAGCCCTTCTGCGTCCGGGTGTATCCGACTTGCAGGATCGCCTGCCACGCGTCCCCGCAAGCTTCAGCGATCGCGGACACCTGGATGATGTGCGACGGGTAGATGTCCTTCGAGGTCTTCACGTCCACGGTGCCGGTGGTGCCGTCAGACTTCCTTTTGAGACGAATGTCCTTCGTGGCGGCGAAGTGGAGCAGACCGCCTGGCTCCGAGCCCGGGCCTTCCGGCCAAACTATGCTCTCGACTTCGAGGATCTCGTACTCCTTCGAGCCTTCCTCGTCCCACCACTTCTTGTAGGTCATCACGGCGTAGTACTCGTCCGGCGTGAGCTCTTCGGCTTCGCCGGTGAGGTTCGATGTGAACTTATCGCGCATGCCGACCGTCTCGCCTTTGTTCAGGGCTTCGATCGCCTGGTGGACCTTCGAGCCGCGCTCACCAGCGAGGTCGCGGATGATCTCCGCCTCATCGCCGTTCTTCTTCAGGAAGTTCTCGTAGCCCTTGCCCTTCGGATAGAACTTGCCGATGTAGGTGATGCTCGGGCGGAACTCGATGACCGGAAGGCCGGTCTCGGGGTCTTCCACTTCGCGGCTATAGAACCTCTCGTCGAGCGTCGTGACGCGCGCGATGCCGCGGTCTTTGTCTACTTGGACTATCTCCTTTTTCATGTAAGTGATTGATGAATCCGGGAGGGCGCGAGAATCCTTCTCAGAAAACTCGCCACCCGCCTTAGAGGGCCGTACTCCCTCCCGGATGAGAACGATTGTTTGTTTTACTGACTGGAAGGAACTGGTGCGGGGAAAGCTAATCTTCGGGACCGTCGCCGGCGTGTTCTTTCGTGCAGTGGCAGGGAGCTTCGGCGGTATCGGTTCCTTCGGCGTTGCTCATAAGGACGCGGCCGAGACCTCCGCAGTCTGGGCACTCTTCGGAAGGGCTCATGAGACGGGGTGCGCCCAGATGAACGTGAGGACGGCGGTACAGATGATCATCACGATGAGGCTGAGGGTGATGATCGCAGCATCGGCGCGGCGCTCGTAGAGCTGGTTATCGAACATCCTCCGGTTCGGCTTCGTGACGTGATTGATGGTCACGGGCTGTAGGGTTGGTTGATCTGTTCGACCTTTAAGAGATTGTTCTCGATGAGGTAGATGAGCATCTTCGCGCGGGCGTCGGCTTCGGTAGCTTCAACTAGTGCGTGAAGTTCGATTTCGTCGGCGTTTTCGTAAGACACACGCGCTCCGACAGGAGACCAATGGAAGGCGACGAACCACTTGATGCGCTGTTCGTCTCGGAAAGACTTCGGCAACATCTCGCCGAGTTCCGCGACGGTGAAGGCGGAGTACCGTTCGCCAAGACTCCCTTCGTGCTTCGGCGTTACCTCCCAATGGAGTTCATGGCAGTCGGTGTGTTCGGCCGGGGCATGGTCTGACCACGCTGACCAGACGAACAAGCTCTCCTGCTTCACGCCCAGCTCTTTCAGCCTCTTGGCGCGGTCGGGGGAGCAGACTTGTTTTTCGAGGGGAAGGGACATCGAGGTGAGAGACTCTTCGACGGCGGCGACAGGATGGTTCTTGCGGGATTAAGCCCTCGCAATCCTCTCCAACAGTTCCTGCGCTGGCCATGAGGATCGCCACGGCCGCCGTCTAATGAATCTACTCTCACAATAGCGCGACCGTGGACAAAGTCAATAGCCGGAAAACCCTTGATTTTCCTGCATTGCGCGCCTTACGCGGCCGATTTGTCCACAGCCCCGTACTTGCGAATTAGGCGCTTCTCGTCGGCCCGGCGTTTGCGCATCCAGAAGCGGTTCCGCACGCGGATCTTCAGCACGTTCTTGCGACGGTATTCGCGGTTGTACTTCCGCCGGAATTCCGGGTCGGACCACTTCGAGGCCATACCTTCAGCGTAGCAAGCCTGTAGGAGTGGTCAAGGGCGTAACTGGTGCGGAGAGGAAACGTGCTTAGGAGGCGGCGGCCCAGCCTTCTTGCCAGTAACCTGGTCACGGAGTCGCCGCATGGCGTCGCGCAGCTGATGCGCGTTCGTCCTTACGTGATCCACGCCTGTCGCGAGCTCGTCGATCGCCACCGCAAGGATGCGGAGGGCGAAGGACGCCGAGTGGATCGCGGCGTTGATCAGGAAGACGCCGAAGACGAGGATGAGACCCGCGACGACGATGGGGTGATGGTTCTTAGTGAAAAGGCTCCAAAGCTCCGACATACATTCCGTCCAATGCTCGCGGCGACACACGTCACCCGAGAAACTGGCGAGCTGGACGGAACAGGGCTCTTTGGTTTTTTACCGCCTGAGGGACGCCGGCATTTTTCGCTCGAAGCTACTCGCTCGGACATGTCCTGCGGTTATTACACTCAGCTAACCTGTAACCTTTGCCACCCACATGTGTTACGGCAACCGTAACCGTGAATGGCCTGCCTGCAGCTCGCTACAGGCACGTCACGGGATGTCGGTCGAAGTTACTCTCGGCCAGTGCCCGTGACGGGCGGGATTTTATCACGTTGCGCGAGACCTGCGAGCGAGCCCATCAGCGTGAGCCGGAGCCGAGATCTTGCCGAATCCCGTTGCCGGATTGCCGCATCCCTTTCCTCCTTACAAGCCGCGCGGTACCCCGCGCCCAAAGCTCCAAGCCCGGCGCGTAGATGAAAAGTGATAACGGACCGGGAGCGTTGCACTCCGAGGGGCGGGAGGCGCCGGCCAGGAAGCGAGCAAAGAAAAGCCGCCTCATGGGAAAGTATCAATTGGTATCAGTTGAACGAGGAAATGGACCAGGCGTGGCAGCCGGAAGCTCCTGCCAGGCAGAAAGCTCGCCGTGCCCGTCCAGTGATTTCACGTCGCCGTCGTGGACAGCGTTCCAGGCAAAGTCCTCGGCGTCATCGAGGTTGTCGGCTTCGACGATCACCGAATAGACGTAGGTGTCCTGTAGATCGATACGATATTTGGGCATGGTTGCGGGATTGGTTTTGCCGGATTCGACGAGGTCCGGGCGCGGCGACGGAGGCGGTCAGGAGGACCCTATTTGTGTGCGTACGCGTTCCAGCGTCGCCGCATTTTCGCGTAGACCGCGCGAAGTCAAGGTGGAGCGTCCTTCGCTGGCGGCTCTGCCGCATAGAGTCGAAGGACCTTGACCGCGCGGTACGCTGAAAAGGCGCGACGCGGAACCTTTGCCGGATCTGCCGGCGCCGGGGCGGGATATGGAAGAGCGACGCATCGCTCAGCGCCGTTAGCGGCAATGCCGGTACTCCGGTGTTGCCGGTAGGCCGAGCGGTGCTCGCTCCGTCTGGGGTTCGAGGGGCAAAGCCCCTGAGGGTGGCAATGTGGGTGGGCGACATTCGTGCCGGTGCATCCGATAGGCAGAGGCGAAGCCTCACGTGTTCCCGTCCGCCACCCGGTGCCTGGAGCGGTGAGCGGAACCGTGCTTCGGTCAGAAGCGCGGGCGACAGCGTCGAGTTCCTTACGCCTAGAGCGGTGAGCGAAAGCCGGTCTCGTTAGAGAACGGTCTTGCCGGTGAGGCAAGAGCGGAAGGAACTCGACGATAGGAGAGGCACCGGGTGGCGCTTCAGTCGCGGGTGATAACCCTTTGTGCCGCGAGGCTTCGCGGCATTTCGTCCGCGGCGATTTTTCGCCGCCACAGTACGCGTGCGTACGAGTATCCGCGCGAATAACTTGACAGGGGTATTCAGAGCTTTTGTAAGTAGCTGTGCATTGCACCGCCTTCTCTTTTCCAGTGGAGCTTCTAGTCTGAAATCAGACCTTTGGAAAGGAGGGTCTCTCTATGCGAAGAGAAGGCGACCCGGACTTCCGGGCAATCAAAGCGCGAGTTTCAATGCTCGACGTCCTCGCACGTTACAAGGTGGAGCTCCGCGCGCGCAACCAGTACAAGCGGGAGGGGGAGTGTCCGCTCCCCCAGCACGGCAATCGCGACGGCAAGCCGAGTTTCCATGCGGACTACACGCGCTCTGAAAGAGCCGGAGGGTACGTGTGGGTCTGGGCCTGTCATGAGCCTGCGTGCATCGAAGCCCGCCGGCGGCCGAAGCAGAAGGAGAAGAAAGGGGGCGATCTCATTGAGTTCGTCGCGTTCATGGAGAAGTGCGCGCTTCGCGAGGCCGGCGTTCTCCTCGAATCGTGGTACGGCCCATTCGATGGTTCTGCCGCTCCGCCTCCGCCGCAAAAAGCTCCTGCATCGGCTGCACCGGCCGCGGAGGGGGTGAACCCGCCGCTCCGCTTCGAGCTGAAGGACGGGGACTATCGGCATCCGTACCTCGTCGGCCGAGGTTTTGAGGAGGAAGAGTGCCGCTATTTGGACGTGGCGTTTCATCCCGGGAAGGGCTCGATGGAAGGGCGGATCCGCTTCGCGATTCACAATGCGGAAGGGCAGCTCACCGGGTATGCCGGGCGCCTCGTGGATGATTCGGCGATCACCGACGAGAACCCCCGCTGGAAGTACCCAGCAGGATTCAAGCGAGGGTGTGATCTGTACAACCTCCACCGCGTCGAGGGCGACACGGTGGTAGTCGTGGAATCTCAATGGGGCGTGATGGCGTGTGTCCGCGCCGGGATCATGAACTCGGTCGCGATCATGTCGAACGAAGCGACCTCGGAGCAGGTGAAAAAGCTGGCCACCTTTCGGAAGGTCATCGTCTGCCTGGACGGGGACAGATACGGACGCGATGGCGGCCGGCGGTTAGTTGAGAAACTGGTCGCGGCGGAAGTGGAAGACGTCGAGCTGAAGCTCCTCGCCGAGAACGTCCAGCCGGATCATCTGAAACCCGACACCCTCCGCGCCTGCCTCGGCTTCACCCGCGAGCCGGAAGGGACACTCGAGCTGACCCCGGAAGGCCTCGCTGCGGTGAACTCATGAGGAAGTGGCGCCGTTGCCAGTGCACCTCTCACAAGTGCAAGTACAGAGCGCAGCGCGATTCCGACTTCTGCTCGGCGTGCGAGCTGGACAAGGAATGGTGCGCCGCGATGTACGAGTACGAGAAAAGAAAGTCCGCCGATTCGTCGGCGGCTTTTCGTTCGAAGAAGAGGAAGGAAACACCGGAGGATGTGCCGTTCTGAAGTGTCGCACATTGTTTATTTTGCGACAGTCTTCGGCACTCCCAGATCCAGACAAACCGGACCCCTTCTTCCTCTCCTCCCACCATCCCTCAGAGGCGTATTCCGTCCAGCAAAAGGTGCTGGTCCTGCGGAAGCCTTGAGTCCATGGAGCCGAGTGTGAGCTTTTGAAGGGCTGGCCGCCTTCCCGGAAAAATCCGGCGCCCCGGCCAGCAGGCGATCCTCAGAGCTTTGCGCCCTGAATTCTGAGGGGACGGTATTCTTAGACGATCGGCGGCCAGTTCCAGTGGCTCGGACCGTCGCCTTGTTCGACTGCGTGATTGAAGAAGATTCCGCCGTAGACGCTCATCACGAAAAGTTCCACGGTTCCGTCGTCGTTTACTTTCTGAATGACTGCGGGAGACTGCTTCGGAGCGAACTTACCATCGGCGCTGCCGGGGTGGTTGTAAACCACGATGCGGCCGATACTCGGCTGCGGATCTGGTTGCATGTTGCTTGGTGATGTGTCCCCTCAAAATTCAAAGAACAAAACTGCCCGCGGTTGCGCGCGAGCAGTGCTGTGTTCCATCTGCGCAACCAGATGAAACGGGGGTCTTCTAACGGCTAGGAAGTGCACTCTCATGAAAGCAAAATGAAGGCGGCCCGTGAAGGCCGCCCCTGTTGATAACTTCATGACATCTTAACGATGCTGGTTTGCCCTTATTTTCCGGTCTCCTTCGGCTTCCGGCCGCGCTTCCCATGGCCCAGGCGCTTTAGCTTTTCGTCGATCACGTCTCGTTGCTTCAGAAGGGCATCGACCGCCTTTTGGGTCACGTCGGCGAGCTGCTTCTCGGCATCGTACACAGGCTGCATTACGTCGCTCACAAATCCTCCTCATGTCGTCAGGGTGTGGTTGATGAAGTCCGCGACTTTGCGGCGGGGATGCATGTAGTTCTTCCGAGTCCTGGAGGTGACCGCCTGGACGTCCACGCGCTTGCCGTGAGGGAGCACCATCGGCGGCCGGAACGTCTTCATGAAATACGGGTCGCTTGTTGTTCCATCGTCGAGCGTGGTCGTCACGTACCAGTGATGCGCGTTGAGGCGGATGAGCGTGTTCGGCTCGTCGATCGGGAGCGCGGCCGCGAGAAGCTCGGCATCCTCCGGGCCGACTTTCCCGATCGCGAGCGTGTCCACGTTCCCGATGATCGTTTTCATAAGGTCGTGGAATGAGCGGCCGCCGGTCGTCTGGTCGAGGGCGTGCAGGAAGATCCCGTACTTTCTCGTCTCCCGGAAGATGTCTTCGAACGAGTTCTCGCCCGGCCGCACGGTGGTGTGAAATTCGTCGATGTACCAGTGCATATCCGCGCGCTCGGAGCTCGGGATCGACTCCCTCTCCAGCGCGGCCGAAAGGATCTCGGCGACGAGGAGCGAAGCGAACGCGGTCACGAGATCTTTGCCGAGCTTTCCTTCAGAAAAGCGGCAGAGGAAGATCGGCCGGTTGTTCTGGATTGCGCCGAGGTCAACGCCGCTGTGGTACCCGACCACTTCCCGGATGAAGGGCTTCGAAAAGAAATCTGCCTTGTTCGTGAGAGGGGCGATGGACGTGTTCCGCTGCGTCTTGCTCCACTCGTCATCGAACTGCTTGAAGAATTGCTCAACGTTCGCGGCGTCGATGTAGGGCGTGAGTTCCTCGCGGTAGTCCTTGCTGATGAGCGCCTTCAGGAAGTGAGCGAAGGTGGGCGACTGCTCCTTGCAGAGCATCCCGTAGCCGATGTTGAAAGCGTTCCGATCGGAAGCGCCGCCCCAGCCGTTTTCGAAGAGCGACGCGAGGATCGAGACGACGTTCGCGAACTTGCGCAACCGCTCGCGGAAAGTGGGTGCCTTGAGGAGGTTGAGGCAGAGCACCCAATCGGGGTCGGAGGGATCCCAGAGAACGACGTCGCCGGCGCGTTCCCGCGGGATGTACTTCAAGAGGTCATCCACCAAATCGCCGTGGGGATCGATGACTCCGACACCGTCGCCGTGTTCGATGCGCCAAAGGATCTCGTTCTTCGCGAGCGAGGTCTTACCGGAGCCTGTCTTTCCGATGGCGAGCGAGTGCCCGCGGCGAGGGATGGTTATCTCGGACGGCCCAAACAGTTTGAGCTTGGTTCCGATGGGTACGCGCATGGGATGGAAACTCACCGCCCCTCCCGGTCTCGGTCCGTCTGAAGACGCGCCGGGAGGGATAGGCAGAGCGCCGCCGATCGGCGGACTTTGGGATTGAATTTCATCATACCAACGCCGCGAGGTCCTGAAATCCCCAGGTCCGCGTCTCGAAATCGACCGGAGTGCGGTAGGTGGTGGGCTCCTTGTAGGTCGCGAGGAGAAACATCCGCGTCGCGAGCTCGTCGTCCTCGTGGGCCGCCTTAAGAACGTTTGTCAGGCGTTCGTCGTTCTCTTTGAGCAGGAGCGAGAGGCAAGGGTTGTCGCCGAACTTCTTTCGGAATGCTTTGCTCTGTGCAAACCTGCAGTGGGCGCGCAGTTTGTTGAGAGATTCTTTGATCCCTTTCTGGTTTTCGATCTCAACTAGGACGATGGCGTAGCCCCCATCATCGAGCCGCACCGAAAAAACCGCGTCGGTGTTGACCTTGTCCTGTGGTCCGTTCCCGTACCGTTCCTTCCGCGAGCGGGTGAGTTGGGACCAGCGCGCGATACGCTCCCCGAGGATGCGGTAAAGCGCGACGTAGAGCCGGGTGAGTTGGAGGTCGTGCTTCATGTGCCCATCGCGCTTTTCGCGGTTTGCTTTGACCTCGTAGTCCGTCGCGCCCATTTCGAGGGTCTTATCCCATCCGAGCTGGGTGAGGTAATAAACGTGCTCGTCGGTGTTGTACGGACTTGGAATCCAGGCTAAGTAGCCGCGCTGAGTCAGTTTCTGAAGACGTATCTGGATTGAGCGGAGGTCGCGGTCAGTGAGTGTCGCAACGTCCACGGCGCGCGCGTACATGCATCGCGCGAGATGCTTGAAGATGTCGAAGTCCTTTTGCGACTCGTAGGACGGCATGGATTAACCATAGCTCGCCTATACAAGTACGCAACGGCGTGTTGTGGATTGTGAGATTTCAGCGGATCAGAATTTCGGCGGCTCCGCCGCGGGAGCGACGGGCTTTTTCTTTTTCCCGTGCATTGCGCTCTTCGCTACTTCGATGAACCGCTCCCGCGATTGGGTGAGCTGCTGGTCCGCTTCGTCGAGCCGGAGCGCGTTCGTGCTCTTGTAGATCCGCAGCTGGTATCGGCGCTCGATCTCGTCGTTCGTTTTGTAGTCCGGCAGGAAAGGCACGATCTCGCGGCGCGCCGGTTCGTTCCGGATGCGGAGCGTGAGGTGGCGGTCAGGCTGCCGGCGCAAGCGCTCGGCGAGGATGTGGATCTTCTCGTCCAGGCTGTACTCCACCGGCGCCACTTTTCGGTAGGCGTAGCGCGGTTTCAGGATGTACGCCTTGCCCTTCGTGGTCGATTCCGAAGCGCCGGCGGACTGCGAGAACGATCGCGTGTGCGCTTCGGAGCTCGCGTAGCTGTCGCTCGACGTCTGCGAAATCGAATAAGACTCGCCCGACTGGTCGCCCGCGGTCACGGTGGCGGCGTCGCTCTCATGGCCGCCATACTCGACATGGCCCTCGCTCGCCGTCTCGCCGGAGCTCGTGCCGTGTGCTGCTGAGGCGGTCGACGTGTGCGCTTGGGAGCTCCCTCTCGTGTCGGACGTGCCGTGCGAGATGGTCCCGGAAACGCCGCGGGTTTCGCTCTCGGTCTGGAGCACCATGAGCTCGGGCTCCGCGGCTTCCTGGACGTAGCACTCTTCTTTCACCCACCGCTCGTTCGCTTCGTCGAGCAGCGTCTCTTTCACCAAGATGATGTTGTCCTCGGTGTCGAGGCCGCCGAAGACGGCTTTCACGCGGGCGTTCGTGAGAACGGACTTCCGGAGCCACGGGTCTTTCGCGAGATGCCCGAGGTGCTGGTGGGCCATCAGGATGTTCAGGCCGCCCTTTCGTACGCCGTCGAGCATCGAGGCGAGATCGAGCGTCATGTACTCCTGGAACTCGTCGAGCACGAGGACGTAGCGCTGGTCCGTCCCGTTCCGCTTCTTCGCGGCGTTGAAAAAGTCGTTGAGGAGCATCGCTCCGAAGACTCGCGCCGCGTCCACGTACAGATTATCGGTCTGCCCGAGGTTCACGAGGATGATCGCGTTCCTGTCCATCGCCTCGCCGATGTCGAGCTTCGCGTCGTGGATGCCGACGACGCGCTGGAACATCTGCGAATCGAGGAAGCGGTTCAGGCGGTTGATAGTGCTCCGGACCTCGCCCTTCCAGTCGCGGAAATTCGTATCCACGAGCTCTCGAAAGGTGCGGTACGCAACGCGGTGTTCCGGCTTGTCGAGCGCGCGCAGCACGTAATTGGCGACGATCTTGTTCCCGTGGTCAAGCATCTCCGCGATGTTCGGCAGCGTCTCGCCGGTTGCAACCACGCCGTGGTAGAGCGCGCGACAGATGTTTTCGAGCGTCGGGGTGTTGTTCGTACCCGTCGCGCCCCACGGTTTCACGGTGAGGTCGATTCGCTGAGATGCGAAGGTGCCGACGTCGCCGCCCTTGTACTGGAAGGGATTCCAGGGGGTGACGAAGTCGGGGTCCGCGACGTTCAGGAGATAGATCTCCCGATCGAAGTCCATGTAGGCGAGGTAGGTGAGCAGGTTGTGGTAGAGCGTGCCCGCCCAATCGATGACCGCAAACCCGTACTCGTCGTACTCGAGGAAGTGCCGAATGAGGTACTCGATGCCCTTCGACTTGCCGACGCCCGAGCTCCCGATCACGTGCGCGTGCGTGCCGGCGATGCCTTCTGCTGGATCGCCGAGAAGCGCGCCGAAGAAGTCTTTCGCGAATGGCATAGGTCAGTCTCCCGCGGCGCCCATGATGCTGCGCTTCTTGCGCGCGATGAGTCGGTCGAACGCGTCGAGCAGGATCGGATCGTCCTCGAACTCGGGCCGGCGGCGCGCGACGTAGTCTCGGAGTTCCCGCAGTCGCTCAACTTGCGAGTCCAGCTCGTCCGTGACGGTCAGTCGCTTTTCCTCGACCGGAACGGCTGGCGACTCCTGCGGCAGTTCCGCGCGCTTCAGGTCGCGAGGTAACGGCGAGAGCGGACCGACCCACGCGGCGCCGGATCGGTCGGGACTTGCGAGCTCCGCGTCGAGGCTGTATCCCCCGCGAGGAACCCTTTCGGAATCGAAGGTGAGACGCGAGCTGCAGTACATGCACGCTACGACGATCTGCGGCTTCTTCGTGAGCTGCTTCAGAAGGTCCGGCTGCGAGGTGCATTTCACTTCGCGGAGCACTACCCCGCGCGGGTTGCACGCGTCGCACATCACCCAAAGTGTCGGTTCATCCCGCCAGGACTTCGTCATAAAACTTCCGCGCCGAGCGGCCGGCGCGGTCTCAACTGGCTTGCCGGTCCTCCAGCGTGGCTCGCCGGGCCACGCGGATGGCTACTTGGCCTGGAATCCGGAGGAGGCGGTAGACCCGCTTTCCGGGGGACTGGTTCCGGAAGATCATCACTCCCGGCTCTCGGACGAAGATCCGGCGAACCGTCTCCGCGTCCAGATTCCAGATGAATGCAAGTTCTTTAACCGAGTAGCAGTAGTTCGCGTCAAGGTTTGTCTCCATCTACCCTCCAAGGAGGGTTCGTGAAGTTCCCCGCGCCCTCGACGCTCGCGGGTAGCCGGGCTTCGCTCCGACGCTGACGATTTTACGCCCGCCGCCTCGAACCGGCGGACGGAAGGACGGCGGTGCGAGGATTTGGAGCTTTGTGCGGATCTCGCGCGGGTCCGCGGTGGGCAATACGTGGGTCGAAAGCCGTTTTCTAGAGCTTCCTCGCGATTTGGAGTATCGTGTTTTCAGTAACTTACACGATCTGCGAGCCCGCGCGAAATCCGAATCCCGTCGCCCGCTCCAATGAATACAAACGAGTAGACGCGATCAGGCGCTCCAAAACCCAGGAGTGTCTCTCGGGTGTCGACTTCCCGCGCCGGTCTGCACGAGCCGCCGGGACGCGTGACGCAGCACCATCTCGACATCGTGCTGGCGACCGGGACTCTCGCCAGCGAGACGGGACGCGCGATCGTGCGGTGGTAGGGACGTTCGAGCGCGCGCGTGCGCCGCTCCCTTGTGAGGAGCGGCGCGCTCGTGACGCTGATCAGTACTTCACATTGCAGCCGTACGGCTGGCTCGTCGGCACGCTGACCGGCTTGCCCGCCATCGCTTCCTGGAGCGCCATGTCGACGTGCGGCCGCGCACCTTCGAGATCCGACGCGCGCGAGGACGGCTTGTCGTCGATTCCGCCCATGTACACGAGCGTTCCCTGCGGATTGACGACGAACATGTGAGGAGTCGTGCGGGCGTCGTACATGCGGCCGACCGTGCCCGACTCGTCGACGAGGACTGCATGCGGCGCGGCCCCCTTCTCTTTCGTCAGCTCGTTTGCCTTGTCGTTCGCGTAGTGCCCCTGTTTGCCGGGCGCTGACGAAACGATCGAGAGCCAGACCACCCCTTTGCCCGCGTACTTTTTCTGCAGGGCCTGCATCGTGTTGCTGTTGTAATGCTTCCGGACGTACGGGCAGCCGTGGTTCAGCCACTCCAGCACCACCCACTTGCCGCGGTACTGGCTCAGAGAGTGCTGCTTTCCGTACGTGTCGACGGCCGTGAACTCCGGCGCCGCCTTCCCGACCGCGGGGGCCACGTACGATGACGGACGCACGTATCCCTCCTCCGCGTCGAGTTCACAGCCTCCAGCCACGAGCAGCGCGAGCGTGAGCAACGATGTGACGATCAGCTTTCGTTTCATTCATTTCTCCTGATGGTTCGCCGCGAGCGGCGTGATCACTTCACTTCCGACAAGGCATTCACAAGAATTCCGGGACTCAGAATCTCCGGCAGCAGGCGGGGCTGCGCGGCAGGATCGGCTTCGTAGAGGACGTAGAGAGGAACGCCGTTGCGGCCAAAGGCCGCCAGCGCGCGGGTGATCGCCGGATCTTTGCTCGTCCAGTCGGCTTTCAGCATGGCGATGTTCCGCGCTTTGACGAGCTGTTGCACCTCGTTCGAGCTGAACGCAATCCGCTCGTTGACTTTGCAGGTGAGGCACCACGCCGCCGTGAAGTCGATGAAGACGGGACGTCCTGCCGCCCTGTGTTCGGCAACTCTCGCTTCCGAATAGACCTCCCAGGCGATCCCCTCGGCAGCGCTCGACGAGGGCGCTGCGGTTGCGGTCGGAGCGCTCGTCGCGGCGAGCACGAGCCCGCCGACGATGAATCCGGCGGCGGCCGTCCGCGCGGTCCATTTCGTGCGCTCCGCGGCCGACAGCGTCACCCACTGTCCCCAGATCCAGAGCCCGAGGGCGAGCAGCGTCAGTCCGAGCAGCAGACGCAGCACACCGTCGTTTCCGGTCTGATGTCCGAACACCCAGACCAGCCAGGCGACGGTGGCGAAGAGCGGGAACGCGGTCAAATGGCGGAAGCGGACCATCCACGCCCCCGGCCTCGGCAGAAACCGCAGCAGCGCCGGCCAGGCGGAAAGCGCGACGTACGGAGCGGCCATGCCCGCGCCGAGCGCGGTGAAGATCAGCATCGAAGTGCCCGCGCTCTGGGTCATCGCAAATCCGAGCGCGGCGCCCATGAACGGCGCCGTGCAGGGCGTGGCGACGACGGTCGCAAGAGCGCCGTTCATGAAGCTCGAGCGGTAACCGGTGCCGCCCCCTCCGCCGAGGCGCGTGAGCGTAGTGCCGATCTCGACCACGCCGGCGAGACTGAGCCCGAGACCGAAGAGCAGGAAGGCCATCGCCGCAACGAAACCGGGCGATTGCAACTGGAAGCCCCAGCCGATCTCTTCGCCGGCTGCCCGCAGCGCGAGCAGTAGCCCGGCGAGGGCCCAGAAGGCAACCAGCACACCCGCCGCGAACGTGAGGCCGTGGGCACGCACGCGGCGCGGATCATCGCCAGACGACTGTACGAACGAGAGGATCTTGAGCGAGACGACCGGAAAGACGCACGGCATGAGATTCAGGATGACCCCGCCGGCGAACGCGAGTGCGAGCGCGAAGAGCAGCGTCGGGGGCACGGCGGTCGTTGCGGTTGCGGCCGTAGCCGGCGAACCGGCAGCCGCGGGAGCTGCGGCGCCAGCCGCTGGAGTGCTGACGGGAACGTCGAACCCGAACGCCGCGGGTCCGCTGCCGCGGCCGCCACTCGCGGCAAGCAAGATCCCGTTGATCCTCTCCGCCCTGCCCGTGAGGTATGAGGAGCGTACGAGCCTCATCGTGACCACGCCGCCATCGACGCTCGTCGGCTGCGGTGCGCTGTATTCGATCAGCGGGCCGCTGGCGGCGAAGAACTGCACGTTCCGATCGAGGGCGACGCCCTCCGGCGGGTCGATGCGGAGCACGAACTCCTTGCCCTGTTCACTCGCGGTGATCTTCCAGCCGTCCGTTGGGATCGGAAGCTTCGCTCTCGTGCTGGCAAATGCAGACGCGGCGGGCTCGGAGGGAACCACGGGGCCTGCGCCGATCGGGACATCGAGAGCGAGTTTGACTTCCTCCGGAATGCAGGTTTTCTCGCACACCATCCAGTAAGCGTCCGCGGTCACGCGTGCGGTCGTCCCCGGTTTCGCATCGCTCGCCGCTTTGAACGGGACGAGCAGCATGACCTCACCTTCGTAACCGTACGTGGTGAGAGGCGCCAGGCTGATCTTCTGTGGATACGGCCACTGGATCTCGCCGGCGGTGAAGCCGGGGGGCAGCTTCCAGCTGATGTCGGTCGGCTCTCCCGAGTCGCCCGGATGCTTCCAGTACGTGTGCCACCCTTCCTTCATCCGCATCCGGAGCGCGACGTCGAACGATTCGCCGGGGGCTACCGATGGCTTTTCGAGCAGCAACTCCGCCGTCACGTGGGGTGTCGAGACCACGTCGCCATGAACCGCGGAAGGGACGAACGACGCGACGACGAGGACCAAAGCGACTGCGGCCGCCCTCAGGTTGCGCGGCGTCCGACGGATCTGCAGGCCGGGGAGTCCAGCGGTCTTCACCTGGAGCCTCCATACGGGAGAACGGCGGTCAAAGTTTCCCCGCAGAGTGAGTGCCGCGGACACTCGGATCGAGGTGCGCGATCATCGCGACCCTCGCGTAACGGTGTTGTACATGTGCGCAACACTACTCTCCGGTGACCGGCGTCGCAAGCACCGGCTGTTACTTGCGTGTTACGTCCTTGCGAGCTGATGTGCCGTTCCGCCCCCGCCACGAGCGCGGGGACGTTGTCGCGTGTCGACGCACAGCCGCCGAGGAGGAGCAGCGCGGCGACGGCCGCTGCCGGGGCGCCGCGAACGCGACGCGCGAGCAGGGTGTCGACGCTGAACCGGTCGCCGCGCGGGTGCAGCCACAGCACCACGATCGCGATCAGGAAGTTCGCCATGGCATACGCGTGCGGCGACGCGCCGCGATCGAACGGATCCATCAGCAGGTGGCCGAAGAAGATGCTGACCAGGAAGGCGGCCATCACGGCCGCGGCAAACCGCGTGCGGAGACCGACAATGAGCAGGACGCCGGTCGCGATCTGGATGACCGGATTGGTCACGCCGGCGGCCCAGAGGAGCGGCTCCGGAACCCACGAGCCGGCGAGCGGCTCGACGTAGAGCTTGCGTGCGAAGCCGACCAGGCCCGCCTTCACGACCGAGCGCGTTCCCTGCGCGACGAAGATGCTGCCGACAAACAGGCGCGTGAAGAGGAGCACCAGCGACGCACGCGTCGTCTCGGCAAAACCGAAGCGGTCGCGGGCGAACGCGAGCGTCACCAGCGTCGCGGCCATGAACGGCATGAGGTGATGCATCGTGTTGTGCAGCGGATTCACCATCAGCCACGCCACGAGCACCACGATCAGGAGTGTCGCCGTGGCAGTGGCGGCCGCGGTCGTCGCCCAGCCGATGAGCAGCAACGCGGCCGCGGCGAGGCAGAAGATGCCGACGGCCGGTGCGACGGCGGAAAACGTGTCGAGCGGAAGCCACACCGGCTCTGTCCCGGTGTTCCCGGTGAGGAGCGCAAGTCCCGCCGCGCCGAGGTAGAGCGCGAGCGAGATGCGCACGAAGAGAACCGCGAGCGAGCGGCTGTCGAGGTCGAGTTTCATGGTTGCAGGCAATACTACGGTCTGTAGTACTACGAGTTGTCACAGTTCGGTGAGCGCGCGCGAAACGAACGTGCGGAGGCCGTATCATCGCGACCGTCCAATGCCCGCCAAACGTCTCGGCTTGACCTTCCATCCCGCCGGCCGGGGTCTGCGCAAGATCCTCGGCGAGCTGGAGCTCGCGGTCATGGAAGCGGTGTGGCGGCGCGGCCAGGCCACCGTGCGCGAGGTGCACGAGGACCTCGCCGCCGAGCGCGGGCTGGCCTACACCACCGTCATGACGGTCATGACGCGGCTCGCCGGCAAAGGGCTGCTGGAGAAGCGGCGCGACGGCGCGGCGTTCGTCTACGAAGCGCCGCTGAGTGCCGATGAACTGCTGCGCAGCAGCGTGCGCGATGTGCTGGCCGGCCTCCTGAGCGACTTCGCGCAACCGACGATGAGCGAGTTCGTCGAGACGCTGAAAACCGACGGCGGCGATCGGATCGACGAGTTGAAGAAGCTCGTCGACGACGCCCGGAGGAAGAAGAGATGACGCCGTGGCGCGCGGTGCGCGAATGGGCGGCCGGACTCGATCTCCTCGCGCAGAATCCGGCGAACTGTTCGGCGGTTGAGCTGCTGCAGATCGTCGCTTTCGTGGCGCTGGCGCTGGCCGCGCTGCGCGCGCTCGCCGGCGCGTTCGTGCTGCGCGCAATGCGGCGCCGCGCGCGGCCGGTGGCGCGGTCGAGCCGCCTCTTCAGCATCTATCGGCGCGCGGCGGCGGAGCTCGGCGTGCGGCGGCTGCCGGCATTGCTCGTTGCGCGCGAGGCGATGGCGCCGCTGTTCATCGCCGGCGTCTGGCGTCCGTTCATCATCATCGACGCGCGCGTGGCGCGCACGGCGGCATCCGACGAGCTGCGGGTCGCGCTGCTGCACGAGCTTGCGCATCATCGTCGCCGCGACAACGTGCGGGCCGCATTCGTGGGGCCGCTCACGGCCGCGGCGGTGGGGTTGACGGCCGGCGCGGTCGCGCTGCAGACGTCGTTCACGCACAGGTACTTTCGCTTCGACTTCGAGGCCGCGCTGCCGCTCCTGGCGATGCTGCCGCCGCTCGCGTTCGTGCTCGTCCGCTCCCTCGGTGCGCGGCTGGCCCTCGGACGCGAGGTGGCTTGCGACGACGAGACCGTCCGCGCGACGGGCGATCCGCTCCTGGTCGCGTCGGCGCTGCTGTCGTTCGCCACCGCCTCGGCTTCCAGGCCCGGCGCAATGCAGCCGAGGCATGCCTGCCTGGTCGACTCGTGGAACGTCGAGACCCGCGTGCGCAGGCTGGTGGCCTATCGCGCGCCGAATCGTGTCGGAACGCTGTCCCTGCAGCTTGCGACACTCGCCGCGTTGCTGTTCGTGCTCAGCGTCGTGGCCACGCGCTGAGCGGCTACGCCGCGCAAAGCGGCCGAAAAGAGGCCTCCCGTATCATGCAACCCGTCTCCCCGTTCCGCATGTTGCGCACGAACAATTTACCGAATCGCCGCGTTCCTGAGCTGGACGGCTTGCGCGCCGTGGCGATTCTGCTGGTCGTCGCCTACCACTACCTCGAGCCGGTTCACAGGACCGCGAGCGGATGGCGTTTCGTGGCCCTGGCACCGGCGAGAGTGGGATGGATCGGCGTCGACCTCTTCTTCGTCCTCTCCGGATATCTCATCGCCTCGATCCTGCTGGCCAACCGCGAGGCCCCCGCCTTCTTCTCGACGTTCTACATCCGCAGGTTCTGCCGCATCCTGCCGCTGTATCTGCCGGTCGTGGCCGTCTTCTATTTCGCGCACGCACGGTTCATCGCGACGCCCCAGCCTCCGCTGCTGCAATACCTCACCTTCACGCACAACTTCTGGATCGCGGCGGCAGGGGAGTTCGGGAACTGGCTGCTGGGGGTCACGTGGTCACTCGCGGTCGAGGAACAGTTCTACCTTCTCCTGCCGGCACTGGTGCGATTCAATCGGCCGAGGCGGCTGCTCGCCATCGTGATCGCGTGCATCTGCCTGGCACCGCTGCTTCGCTATGCCTTTCTGGTCACGTCCAACCGCGACGCCTTCTTCCCGATCCAGGTTCTGCTGCCGACCCGTCTCGATTCGCTGATGCTCGGCGTCCTCGCGGCGCTGCTGCATTGGCGCGGAATCGCGATCCCGAAAAGTGCCGTATGGTCGCTGTGGCTCCTTTCCGGGTGGTGGATCGTCAGGTTGATGATGGTGCGTCCTGCTCCAGGACCGATCCGCTACCTGTTCATGGCCGCCCTGTCCGACCTCTGGATCGCCCTCTTCTGTGTGACGACACTGCTCCTGGCCTTGAACGGCCGCTTCCCCTTTCTCCGCTGGAGAGCCCTCACCTACACAGGACTCATCTCCTACGGACTGTATCTGTTGCATCAACCGGTCAAAGAGCTCGTGCATCGGCTGCTTCCCGGCCGGGGCATCGGCCTGAACATCGTCGCGTTCGTGGTCGTCTTCATCGCCGCGGCCTTGTCCTGGGAGCTGTTCGAGAAGCGATTCGTCCGCTATGGACATCGCTTTCTCTACGATCCAGCACCAGCCAATCCGCACGAGCAGAAGAGCGACATCTGAAGGCCTGTCCCCTTCTTCACCGTACCCTTCTTCACCTTCGTTGCTCCACTCCGCGCGTCCGCCCCCTCGGTATCGTGTGTGAATCGGAGTTGGGGTCACACCTTTGACCTCTACGCACACCGCCGGAACTCGTCGGAATGGAAGATATCGCTACAGCGGGTAGAGCTTGATCATTGGAAGAGAAGAACGAAGGTTTGACCCCACCAAAGCCCTGCGGGAAAAGAAGAACGAATGTCTGACCCCACCGACGCGGCCCTGATCTGGACTGCGGCAGCAACGCTGCCGCTCTACCACGCGACGGAGTCGCGCGCCGCTCCGCGGCGTGGAAAGAGCGGTGGCGACGGCCACCGCAGTCCAGATCACGGCCCGCGACATCTGAAGGCCTGTCCCTCTTTGCTTCTTTTTCGTGCGCCTGCGGCGCCCCCCAGAATGGAAGATTCTCTACAGCGGGTAGAGCTTGATCATGGAAAAGAAGAACGAAGGTCTGGCCCCACCGAGAGTTAGGCGGTCGCAAAGGAAGGTCTGACCTATCGGCCCATCATTGACGTAGGGCAAGAACAACGCCGCGGTCCGCTTGAAGCACCGTAAGTAGCCAACCCGCCCCTCGCCAGGGGTGGCATAAGTCTCTTTTACGTTACTCTTCTGACGGGGGGCGCCCTCCTCATTCTGACGACCGGCTGTGGCCGGATGAGGAGGTTTGTATGCGTTATGTGGCGGCGCTGTGCGCGGTTCTTCTGGTGTCCGGCAGTTTGTCGGCAGCCCCTCGGGAGACGAGGGAGCGCGGCAGGGAGAATCCGGTCTTGAAGGTCATCAAGCGGCTCGTGAGCGGTCTCGGCGACGGTATCGTGGTGCCGTTGCCGCCCCCCAAGCCATGATCGTCATGCGTTGAGCTGAAAGTCTCGCTCGGGATTCGTCCGGAGCGAGACGATGTACTCGTGGACGTCCCGGATGTTCTTTGGCGAGGCGGTCTGGCTCGCGAGGATCTGCGTCAGGAAGGAGAGGGCGGCGATCGCTCGTCTGTTCAGTCCCGCCAGCTCGAACTCACGTACGATCTTCCTGGCGAGTGTCTCCGCGGCGGAGTGTCTCTCCAACCCGAGCAGCCCCTCGACGATCGCGAGTCCGGCGAGACCGGCTTCTTCGCGCAGGCCATGGCTCAGGAACTGGCGCCTCACCGGCCGAAGCAGGTTGACGCCGGCAGTGAGCTGTCCGAAGCGAATGAGCAATCGTCCGCGCGCGAGCTCGACGTTCAGGACGTTCATCGGCTGGTCGAGCTCGGAGAAGAGCGTTTCGGCGTAGGCGAAGGCATCCTGCGCGGCTCCGTAGTCACCCAGCTCGATCGAACAGAGGCCGATACTCAGATTCAACGCTCCGAGCTGTTCGTCGTCCAGATCGGGCGTCGTGGCGACAATGAGCAGGTACGCTTCGCGCGCTTCCCGGAACTGCTTCATTCGGTGAAGCAGCACGCCCTCGACGAACGCGGCGATCGACATGTTTCTCGCGTCGCCGTGGTTGCGGAAGACGCTCTTACATTCGGCGAGGAGGGCCAGCGACTCGTCGAACTGCTCCAGTTCCTGAAGAGTCAGCGCAAGCGCGAGGCGGATGACCGCCGCGTCATGGAGGAGAGTGGCCTGCCCGCCGAGCATCCGAACCGCTTCGCGGAAGATCTCTTCGGCTTCTTTTTGCCTGCCGATGAACCGGAGGTACTTGCCGTAATCCTTCGCGGCGTGTGCCTTCATCTGCGCGGCGAGGAGCTTCGGATACGGTGGATTGGGCGGCAGGGCCTCGACGATCCGCATGCCCAGCTCGGCGAGCGAGCGGGCGTAATCGGGTTCTTTCGTCAGCTTTCTCTCGAAGAGGGAACTGATGTAGACCAGCGCGCCGTAGTTCTGCAGATCGGGATGACTGGCGATGCTCGCCCACTGATGGCGAGGGGTGTCCGCGAGCATGAGCTCCACGATCAGCGAAGCCGCCTTCCGTTCGGAGTCGAGTTGCCGGAGCATCCCCCGAAAGCGCCGTTCCTTTTCGCGATCGAGCTCCGGGGCCCCGTCGTCGTAGCTCACTGCGACTCCTCCATCTGCTTCACCGCCAGGGTCAGCGCCCCGGTGAGCCATTGTTCCAGGTTCGCTCTCCGCCGGAAGAGCGAAGCGACGAGCACGTCGTCGATCAGCTCAGCCGCCTGACCGGGCGGAATCCGGGCCAGCACCGGAAGCGTGGCGAGCCTCTGGAAGCTCTCCTCGTACAGACGCGCTGTCTCATCGTTGTCGTTCACCATGTGGGGGACCATGGCGCGAAAGTACCACCCAGCCGGAACAGCAACAAGTAATTCCACCCTTATGTCTCGCATAGGTGTCTACCTGTCGTCCTTGCGGCGGTTACCGCCGCAGTCCAGATGGTTCCCGCCAGAAATGCGGGCGAGTGACCTCTGAAGGCCTGTCCCCCTCTTCCACCTGCACCTTCAACGCTTCGTGCGCGCCGTCGGAACTCCTCGGAATGGAAGATGTCGCTACAGCGCGTGGACGTGATCATGTGAAGGAAGAACGAAGGTGTGACCCGGGTGTGACCCCAATGGCCTTAAGTTAAGAAACTACTCGTAACTCATTTAATTACTGCGATTTGCGCCTTGGGCTAAGCACGGCTCATCGCTATGTTCATTGCTGATAGACGCGTTGATTAGAAACGTGGTGGTTTCTCCGGCCCCAAACACCGTTTCTGAGCCTGTACCCACCACATTCGTAAGCGCTACCCGTCCTGCGGTGGATTTAGGGCTGCGCGCCAGTGGTCCACTAGTGCGACCATAAGTCCCATC
>DASWOB010000022.1:0-181762 GCA_036398925.1 Thermoanaerobaculia bacterium | reverse complement strand
GCGCGTGTCCAATTGGAAAGTGCACAGTACTCGTGGCTCACCGGCCGGTGGCCGGCGTCCAAACCCTTGTGGCTCGCGCGCTCGTCGCGGAATCATAACTCCACCCTCATCCTGGCCGGTGCGGCCTCCAATCACACCTGGAAGGTGTCATTCTCGCTGATCACGTGAAAAGCGTTGACGGGCGAGCTCGCAACACTGAGAGGATCGCCACATTGCCCGCCCCAGCGCTTCATCAGGCACTACGCCGAGCTGCATTGCTGCTGACGCCGGCTGGCTGATTTCACGCTGAAGCTGGTGCGGCCCCGAGAAGCTGACAATAGACCGGGCCGCATCTCCTCACGCTCCTTCCGCCGGCCGGTGGAACAGGTGCGCGACGTAGGCGACGACGAAGACGCCCGAGCTCACCCAGTGGGCGATGGCCATGGTCTGGCGGAGCGACTCGTCCACGGAGATCTGCAGGAGGTAGGCGGAGAGGGTCATGGGGGCGATCAGCAGCATGGCGCCGACGCCAGTCCTGCGGTTTTTGCCGTTTCCGAAGCGGTACTTGGGGAGCATGTGGTTGGAGAACGTCCAGCCGAGGACGAAGAGGACGATGGGGGAGACCACGACGTGCGCGGAGAGCATGTGGGGCTGCCAGGGGTGATTGACGACTGAGAACTCGTCGGCGCTCTGGAGCCAGTACTTCATCACCGCGAAGACGGCACCCGTGAGGGTGGTCAGCGCGACGGTGAGGTGGAGCCAGACGAGTTGGCCGCGGCTCATTTCACCCCGATCACCCCGTGAATGGCCAGGACCTTGCGCGAGGCGTTGACGATGGCGCGGCCGCTGAGGCTCGCACCGGAGAGGGGGCGGATAGCGCGCTTGAGGGAGAGGTCGTCGTCGAGCCGGCGGCCTTCGACCTGGTCGATCCAGCGCTCTTTGGGGAGGTACTCGGGCGGCTCGTCGAAGGAGAGGATCTCGATCTTCGCCACTTTCGCTTCGGGAGTGACGACTACCATCACCGTCTCCGGCAGAGTGCGCACGCGGTGCGTATCAAAGTAGGCGTAACCCACCACGCGACCGTTCGCGTCGGCGCCGACGTAACGGACCACGAGCTGGTCTTTGAAGTCGACGCCGCTCGCTTTTTTCGCGGAGCTCTGCTGGTCGGTCGTGAGAAAGACCGACTGCCGCACGATCTTGGTCCCGGGGGGGAAGGCGCTCGCGAGCGCCTGCTGCTGCGTCATGAAGACGCGCGCCTGCGCCGCGAGCGCCACCGCGAGGGTGACGGCTAGAAGATATAGCCGATGCCGATGTTCCACTGATCGAGCCCCGTGCCCGCTTCGTTGTCGCTGTTCTGGTAGTCGGCCTTGATCACCGCCTGCGGAATCGGGCGGAACTGGAGGCCGTAGGTGAAGATGGTCTGCTCGGAAGCGGGATTGCGGAGGAAGCCGGCCGGGACGCTGCGCTGCGTGTCGACCTGCTCGTAGCGAACGTACGGCGTGAGCGAGGCCTCACCGAACGAGAAGAGCGTGGAGAGGTCGTAACCGGCTTCGACGTACCAGCCGCCCAGCTCTTCGCCGATGGAGCGGTTGCCGGTGAGGTTGTTCAGCACATTGAGCTGCGCCGCGTCGTCGATGCTGCCGCGGGCCCAGAGCGCCCGGACGATCGCGCCGCGGAACTGCGTTTCGGCGTGCAGGTCGAACACGGTGTAGTTGGCCTCGACGGTCCGGCCGTTGACGACGTTCCCCTGGCCGCTGTTGCCGGAGTAAAAGCTGCCGCCGATGGTGGTGCCGTCGATCGGCTCCCAGTCGAGGCGGCCGGTCAGGGCAAAGTCTTCGGCCTGCGAGTTCGCTCCCTTCTGGCGTCCGCCGCGCACGCCGCCGGCGGTGAAGCGATCGCCGCGGATGCTGGTGACGAGGTACGTGCGCCAGCTGAACGGGCCATGCTCGCCGAAGACGCCCGCGCCCATCTCGCGCCAGGTGGTGGGGATGATGGCGTTCTCGGTGGTGGAGCGGCGCGCGGTGAGGTAGGTGGTCGGCTCGTGCTGTTCGTTGACCAGGCCCATCGGGACGAGCAGGAGACCGGCGCGCGCGCCGACGTTCTTGTTCATCATGAAGTCGAGGTAGGCGAACTCCACCGATGCTTCACCACCCGAACCGGTCGAGCCGTGCTCGAACTCGATCTCGGAGTTGAAGAGCACGCGGTCGTTGTACTTGTAGCCGGTGTAGAGCACGCCGCGGAGCATGTCGAACTTGTCTTTGGTGGCGTTCACGGCGCCGATATCGGTACGGCCGGCGTAGTTCTCGTAGAGCATCTCGCCGTAGCCGCCGAAGGAGATGCCGTGGTCGACGCGATAGACTTTCGAGGCGGCGGCGCCGAGGCCGAACTGCTCTTTGTCAGCGACGGTGGCGGTGTCGGTCTGGCGGGTCTTGAGCGCTTCGATCTCCTGCGTGAGGATCTGGATCTGGCGCGAGACTTCGGCCAGCTCCGGGTTGGCGTTGGCGCTCTGCATCGCGGCGATGCGCTGCTCGAGCTCGCGCAGGCGGCGCTCGAGATCGGCGGTGGTGCTGTCCTGAGCGAAGAGGGTCGTGCTGGTCATGATCGCGACCATGGTCGCGGCGAGTTGCTTCAACATGTGCTTCAGTCCTTCAGCGTGTAGTTCCGGTCGAGGATGGCCAGGCCGCGCGCGCGTTCGCGGGCGGCATCCGAGAGCCGGACGTGGTGGTTAGGGGTGAGATACAGCGCGGCGACGCCATGCGCGTTCGCCCAGCGAAGACCGTCGTCTTCGCCCATGACATACAAAGCGGTGGAGAGAATGTCGGCGGTCAGCGCGTCTTCGGCGATGACCGAGACCGAGCCGCGCGGCGGCAGTGCCTGCCCGGTGCGCGGATCGAGGATGTGCGAGAAGCGTCGGCCGCCGGCCTCGAAGGTCTTCTCCGAGCCGGAGCTCGTGGAGAGCGAGGCGTTCGTGAGCGTCAGCTCGATGACCGGCTTGTCGCGGTCGGCCGGATCGGCGATGGCCACGCGATGCGAGCCGCGGACGAGCAGTTGTCCGCCGAAGTCGATCATCGCGTCGCCGTCGATCCTGGCCAGCATCCGGTCGAGCGCGTAGCCCTTGCCGAAGGCTCCTTCTTCGAATTGCTGCTTGTTCGCGAGGGCGGCCGCGATTCGCTCGGGGGCCGGGACCGCGCCGTCTTCGCGGGTCTTCCAGACGTCGATCAGCGAGCGCACCCGCGGATCGAACGCCCCGCCGGTCTTCTTCGACCAGGCGAGCGTCGTCGCCAGCAGCTCCGCCAGTTCGGCGGAAGGCTCCGCGCCGGCGTTCACGCGTGACATCTCGCTCTCCGGCTTCCAGGTCGAGAGAAATCCCTCGATCCGTTCCGCCTCGGCGAACGCACGCTCGATCCCGCTCTCCGCGTTTTCGGCGACCGCGACTTCGCACACCGTCCCCATCAGGTACCGAGCCCTGTTCGTGGCTGCTTCGGTATTGGCGGGGACGACCGCGAGCGCGACGAATAAGGCCGTCGCTACTCTCATCTCAACTCATGCTTCTCAGCTCATGCATCTCAGCTCACGCTTCGAGCATTCGATCCGATTTCATCCGATCCCACAGCGTCACGCCGGCCAGCCAGATCGCGCAGATGGCGATCATCCCGAACATGATGTGCAGGCTGTAGCGCCCGTCCGCCGAATACGGCTCGGTGGCGAGGTGAATGGCGTGGCTGTTCGGCAGGATTTCGGCCTCCGAGAACTCGTGGATCGCGTAGAAGACGATCTGCACGGTGAACATCAGCAGGAAGAGCCCGGTCACCTGGAAGAACCGCTTGAGGTTCACGCGATGGCCGAAGTGCGCCCAGATCCACGACATGGCCGCGGCGGCGCAGAGGCCGAGGAAGCAGCCGAGCCAGAAACGGCCCTGGCGCACCTGAATCAGCATCAGCGCCGTCTCCATCCCCTCGCGCGTGATCATGAGCAGCGTGAAGCCGAAGACGCCCAGCCAGGCGAGGCTGCTCCGCTTGGAGGCCTGCGTCTCGAGCTGCGTCTCCATCTGCTTCTTCATCTGCGGCGCGATGCGCCAGATGTGGATGACGAACGACGCGACGAGCGCCGCGGCGACGAGGGCCAGGATCCCCTCCCACAGCGGCTGGTTGATGCTCTGCAGCAGGTAGCCGAGCCCGAAGCTGGCGATGATGGAGATGGCGATGCCCCACCAGACGGCGGGACGCAGCCAGTCACGGCCGGTTTTCCGGAGGTAGGCGAAGATGATCGCCACCGTCAGGAACGCTTCGAAACCTTCGCGAAAGACAATGATCAGTGCCTGGAGCATGGGGGGGTGCGCTCACTTCCTCAGTAAGTTTGCGTGAATCATCTTGACCCGGTCGGGTGCGTCGGGCTGCTCGCCTCTGCGGCGGCAGGCGTCGCACACGCCCAGGATCTGCAGGTTGTGAAAGGTGGGGGTGAACTTCTTTCGGGCGCAGATCTCGCGCTGGCGCTGCTCGAGCACCTCGTCATGAAACTCGATGACGCTGCCGCAGGTGGTGCAGATGAGGTGATCGTGGTGCGAGTTCCCGGTGACGTGCTCGTAGTGGTAGTGGTCCTCGCCGAGGTGAACGCGCCGGACCATGCCCGACTTCACGAGCAGCTCCAGCGTCCGGTAGACCGTGGCGCGCGAGATCTTGACGGCCTTCTCTTTCATCTTGAAGAGCAGCTCGTCGGCCTCGAAGTGGTAGTGCGTGGCGAAGATCTCGCGCACGAGGGCCGTCCGCTCCGAGGTGAGTTTCAGCCCCTGCTGCTGAAGGAACTCGCCGAAGCGGTGGATCTCGCGATCGAGTGGTGGCTGTGCCGATTTCGCCATGTGCGCTGTGCGTTCGTTGAGACTCTGTCTCAATTACGGGCGGCAGTGTATCCGCGCGCGGCGGACATGGTCAAGTGACAGATCGCACCCGGGGGCCGTGCATGGCGACCACAACCCCGGGTGTGCACGGCGACAGGCCGCGGCTACAGATGCGTACGGGCGGCGTTGGCGGCGTTGCGAATCCCCGGCTGCCGCGGATCGATGGTCAGCGAGCGGTTCCAGAAGTCGAGCGCGCGGCCGTAGTCCTTCTGTTTCGCGTGGAAGATGCCGAGGTTGTTCAGCACCAGCGTCGACGACGGCTGCAGGCCGAGAGCCCGTTCGAGCTCCGGCAGTCCCTCCGTGTACCGCTCGGCCTGCGCGAGCGCGGAGCCGAGGTTGGCGGCGATGAGGTGCGACTGCGGGAAGAGCTTGCGGCCCTGATACAGCAGCTGAATGGCCCGCGAGGTCATGTTCTGGGAGCGATAGAGCGCGGCGAAATCGGAGAACCAGCGGTCGCCGTTCGGCAGCCCCTTCGTGATCGCGGTGAGGAACAGCTCGTCCGCGACCGTGTACTGCTGCCGGTCGAACATGGTCATGGCCATGTTCAGGTAGGGGGTCGGGTGATTCGGATTGAGCTGGATGGCACGCTCGAAGGCATCCGACGCTTCCTTGAGCTTCTGCTGCTTCCGCAGCTGGATGCCATGATTGTTGTACCAGGCGTATGAGGCCCACTGCTGCGGCGGAATCGGCGCGCGCGGCCCGGCCGGCTGTTCGCCATCCTCTTCCTGCGCGACCATCTGCGCGGCGCGCGAGGGATCGTAGAGATGCCCCATGGCCTGCAGCGCGCGCGTGTAGCGGCCGGCGTCGATGGCCGGCCCGCCGGTCGGGGCACGTCCCCCGACGAACTCGTTGTAGCTGACGACGCGCACCGATTCGACCGGCTGGATGTTGTTGAACGCCCACGCGACGTGCTGCCCCGGCATCTCCGCCGACTTCGGCAGGCCGAGAATGGTCAGCACCGTCGGGACGATGTCGTAGAGCGACACCGTGCGGGAGGCGCGCGACGGCGCGACGTGATTGCCGTAGGCGATGAACATCCCGGTGCCGCGATGATCCTGCAGCGCGGAACGTCCGATCGGCTGCACGCGCGGCCGGGTCTTGCCCCAGCGGAAGCCGTGCGCCGACATGACGATGACGGTCGTGTCGTCGGGCAGCACGTTCATCCACTCGCCGAGCAGGCGATCGACCTCCGCGTAGTAGTTCGCGACGGTCGGCCAGTAGCGGCGGAAGCTGGTCTGGCTGATCCCTTCGCGGTAGGGCGGGTGATACGGCGCGAAGAGGTGATTGACGACGTCGGTCCCCTCGTACTGCATCAGGAAGAGCAGCGGCTCCTGCTGGCGGTAGAGGTTGATGGCGACGCTGTGATCGCTCCACGTCTTGGCGAGCATGCCGCGGAAGACGTTGACCGGATCGTTGGGATCGCGCGCGGCGACCGCGTTGTTGTATTCGGTCTCGGTGATGTTGAGGAAGCGGCCGACCTGCCGGTAGCCGATCGTCTCCGGCGCGATCTCGAGCTGCCCCAGGCGCGACTTCAGCGCGACGGGATCGATGGCGCTGCGGAGATGATCGACCGGCGCGTCGTAGGTGACGGCGCCGGAAACGCGTGGCGGCCATGCGCCCCACCAGTTGACCACCATGGCCTTGCGGCCGAACGCCTCGGAGATCTCCCAGATCGCCGGCGCGCGCCGCGAGGAACCCTGCACGGGACGCCGCGCGGCGCCCCCTTCGAAAAAGTCGATGATGCCGTGACGATCGGGCGTGACGCCGGTCGCGGCTGTGGTCCAGAGCAGCGGCGAAACGGTCGGCTGGATGCCCTGCAGCGTCGCGGTGGCGCCTCCCTGCGCAAGGGCGCGGAGGTTCGGCACGCGACCGTCATCGGCGAGCTCGGAGATCAGCTCCCAGTCGGCACCGTCGATGGCGAAGATCGCCACACGGCCGGCCACGCCGCGCGCGAGGCGGCGCAGCTCCGCGCGTTTGTGCGCGAGCAACGCCTCGCGATCGGCTTCGATGCGGGCGATCTCGAATGCTGTGACCTGCAATCCATTGCGCGCGAGATGGCGCGCCACCGCTTCCCGAAGGACGCCGCGCCGCGCGGCAAACTGGGAGGTCGGCGACAGCAGCTCCTCGATCGGCACCTGCTGCGTGACGGCCGAAACGGCCTCACCGACGCGGCGGCGGATCCAGGCGCTCCAACCCTCGCGCACCAGCGTGCGCGAGTCCGAAAGCGACTCGGTGGCGACCGAAAAGCGGAGGCGGTAGTTGATCGTGACCGGGACCTGCTCCTTGGAGAGAATCCGGATCAGGCCGTCGCCCTGCGCCGCCCCTTCGCGTTTGTCGAAGTTCAGCCGGTAGAACTGATGCGGCGGCAGGAAGGTGACGCGGTTCCGCACGAGCCGCACCCGCCCCGATCCCTTGTCGACGCCGAAGATCAACCGGCGTTGCGATGGCAGGTAGAGTGAGATGAGGACGTAGATGACTCCTGCCATGGCGGCGAGGAGGGCGAATACGCGAAACAGTCTCGAGCGGAACATCCGTGCGGCAACTATGAAAGAAGGATGCCGGGGCGGCGAGAGAGCTGTTTAGCGGCTCAGCTGTTCAGCTGCTCAGCTATTCAGGCGCGGCGCCCGGTGTATCCGCCTGAACAGCTGAGTAGCTGAGCGGCTGAACAGCTGTGAGCGCGCTGAAGCGCGCTCACTTCTTCCGCTTCACCAGCTGCTTCACTTCGTCATTCCCGATCTGGCTCTGCGCGGAGATGATCACCGCCGCGGTTCCTTCGCGGAAGTTCGGGATGGTGCAGCGAACGACGGCAGTGCCGTCCGCGGCGGTCTTGCCGCGGAAGATGACCCGCGGCGGCTCGACAGTCGAGATCACTTTCACCTCGATGGCCGCGGCGGGGATCGGCGCCTGGGAGAGGCTCTTGCGCGCGGCGACGCGCAGCTCGATGGCGGCGCCGGAGTAAAAGTCGACCACGTTGAGCAGCGCGAGCTCGAGGTGCTCGCTGTCGGCCTCGGAGGCCAGGTAATCGATGATCACCTGGTCGAGCGTCTTCTCTTCGCCGGCGGTGGATGGCACGACCGGCAGCGGCTCGTCGATGGCCGTCGTCCCGGCCAGGGTGGGCGCCGGACGGGGGATGTTTTTGGTGAGGTCGGCCGGCTGGTCGAAGCGGCCACGCTTGATGGCCGCGATCATGGTCCGGTGCTGCTGCTCCATCAGGCCGCCGATCCACTTGTCGTCGATCCCGGTCTTGAGCTGCTCGGCGTACGAGGTTTTCTTCGAGGCGAGGATCTCGCCACCCACGTAGACGAGCGATTCGATGTAGGGATTTGTGGTCCCTTTATCCTCGGTCTGTACGTGGTAGACCTTGTCGTTGTGCTTGATGTCAGTGTTGAACCCGGTGATCAAAGGCGGGCTCCCGCTAGCCGTTCTGCATGAACGGCCTATGGTATCGCAGGACGGTTCCTCGGTTCCTCGGGGTTCCTGCGCTGCGGCAAGGGGCTCCACCGATCCCCCGAGGAACCGAGGAACTAGTTCTGATCCAGCCAGGCCCGGAGATAGGCGATCTGCTCGCGGATGCGGGAGCGGTCGTCGGCCGACGGCATCAGCACCAGATAGCGCTCGAACAGCTCCATGGCCTGCCCGTAGGCGTGCATCTGCATCGCCAGCGCCGCGCGGTCCCGCACCTCGTACGCATCGCGCTCGTCGAGAATCAGCAGGCGGTCAATCGACGCCGCGGCGCGCGGCAGGTCGTGCTGCGCGAGGTACGCGGCCTTGAGCTGCGCCAGCTCGCGCGCGAGGATCTCGCGCGGCGTGAAGGCGCGCAGGTGATGCTCGCGGAGGCGCACGCCGCCGCCGTAGACACCATCGAGGATCTTCTGCAACTCGATCGTGGTCAGCACGCGGCCACCGTCGAACGGATCGACCACCAGCTCGCCGAAGGGGCCGCTGAACTTCACGAGGAACCGGCCGGGCAGCGAGACCCCCGCCACCTCGATTCCGGTGCGGCGGGAGAGCTCGATGTAGAGCACCGAGAGGGTGATCGGCAGGCCGGCGTGACGCTCGAGAAGCTCGCTCACCAGCGCGCTGCGCGGGTCGTAGTAATCCTCGTCCTCGCCATGGAAGCCTTCCTCTTCGAAGAGGATGCGGTTGATCGTCTCGACGATGCGCTCGACGTTGCGCGACCCTTCCAGGCGCTGGTGCACGGCGGCGCTCCAGGTCTGCACTTCGTCGAGGTAGCGGGAGAGATCGAGGCGGGGGTTTTCTTCGAGGTCGATGACGAGCGAGGCCTCGACCAGGTCGAGCGTTCCTTCCGGTCGCTGCGCCAGCTCTTCGAACCGGCGCCGCGCCAGCGCGGGATGCGTCAGTACACGTCCGGACTGCATGCGGCTATCGTCCTCCGCAGTTCATCGCTGATCGCCACTTTCGATTGTCGTGCCCAATCGTAAAGCACGACCACCACTTTTCCTGTGGCGGCGATGTCACGACCGTCGTTCTTACGGATCTCGTAGAGGAAGGCGATGGACGTGTTGCCGAGCTCTCCGAAGCGCACCGCGATCTCGATCCGCTCGAGGTTGATCTGCTTTTTGAAGTCGCACTCGGCGCGGGCGACGATGAACCCGATGTCCAGCGGCCGCCTGGTTCCGGTGATGGTGAACCAGAGGTCGGTGCGGGCGGTCTCGAAGTAGCGGATGTAGAGGGCGTTGTTCACGTGCCCGAAGTAATCGAGGTCGCTGAAGAGGACGTCGTACGGAACGACGTACCACTCATCCTTCCACGCTCCGCGCTGTGAGACGTCGGTCATTGGACGGCGCTGCTCGCGCTGGCGACCGGCATCGCTTTCTTCGTGCACGCCTGCAGGTAGCGGCCCGGCAGCGGATGGTCGAGATACGGCGCGATGATCGAGGAGGCCTGCACGAGCCGGTTCAGGTCGACCCCGGTATGGATGGCCATGCTGTCGAGCAGGTACACCAGATCCTCGGTGGCCATGTTCCCCGATGCCCCCGGTGCGTACGGACAGCCGCCGAGGCCACCAGCGGACGAGTCGAACGTGGCAATGCCCATCTCCAGCGCGGCCATGGTGTTGGCGAGTGCCGTGCCGCGCGTGTCGTGAAAGTGCATGGCCAGCTTCGACGGCGGAATGACGTGCAGCAGCACGCCGATGACGCCCTGCACCTGCATTGGGGTGCCGACGCCGATCGTATCGCCGATCGAGACCTCGTAACAGCCGAGGTCGAGCAGGCGCGCGGTGACCTCGAGGACTTTTTCCGGTGCGACCTCGTCGTCATACGGACTGCCGAAGGCGGTGGAGACGTAGCCGCGGACGCGGATGCCCTCCGCGAGCGCACGCGCCACTACCGGGCCGTAGCTCGCGAACGACTCGTCGATGGTCATGTTGATGTTGCGCTGGTTGAAGTTGTCGGAGGCGGCGGTGAAGATCGCGATCGACGTCACCCCCGCCTCGATGGCGCGGTCGAGCCCCTTCTCATTCGGCACGAGCACCGGGTACTCCACGCCCGGGTCTTTGGGGATGTTGCGATAGACGTCCGCGGTGTCGGCCATCTGCGGCACCCATTTCGGCGAAACGAAGGCGCCCGCTTCGATGACCCGCAGTCCGGCGTCGCCCAGGGCGGTGATGTAGTCGATCTTCGCCCGCGTAGGGATGGTGACCTTTTCGTTCTGCAGACCGTCGCGCGGGCCGACCTCGACGATTTTGACGGTGTCTACGGTGATCTTCATGGGTTCGTTCTCGTACACCGAGCGATGAGAGATGAACGATGAGCGATGAACTCCGCGGAGCGGCTCATCGTTCATCGCTCATTTCCACCAGCTCCACTCCCGGCTGCACCATCTCACCCTCTTTGCAGTTCACCGCCGCGATCTTGCCGTCGCGCGGGGCGGTGATCTGGTGCTCCATCTTCATCGCCTCGAGGATGACGAGCGGGGCTCCTTTTGCAACAACGTCGCCCTGCTGCACGAGTATTTTCGTGACCAGGCCGGGCATCGGGGCGGCGGTGGAGTGATCGCGGTGCCGCGCCTTGGTGCGCGCCCCCTTCTCGGCGACGTCGGCGGAGTAGATCTCGCCGTCGAAGGCGAAGCTGACGGTCGTTCCGGCGATGACGTAGGGGACGACGTACATCCGGCCGTCGATGCGCACGTCCATTTCCTCGCCGCGCAGGGCAAGGACTTCCAGTTCATGCTCGGCCGCGCGGTACGTGGCGCCGTCGCGTTCGAGCGCGAGCTCGGTCGGTGCGCCGGCGATGGTGACGATCTTCTGACTCATGTGCGTTGGAATCGTGATCCCGGCGCGTACAACTCCACGCCCTCTTTGCAGAGCGGACAAGCCGCTTCTTCGTACGTGTCGAGCCCGAGGGCCAGCAGCGCCTCGTACGGCTGATCGAACGGGTTCGCCTTGCCACTGCGGTTGAGGATCGACGCGAAGCCGGTCACCACGCCGCCGTGCTGCGCGACGGCCTCGGCGGTCTCGCGGGTGGACTTGCCGGTGGTGACGACATCCTCGACGATCACCACCTTCTCGCCCTCCCGCAGCTTGAATCCGCGACGGAGCTGCATCGCACCATCTTTGCGCTCGGTGAAGACGAACGGCAGGTGCAGCGCATCGGCCACCGTGTAGCCGATCACCACGCCGCCGAGGGCCGGCGCGACGATGCGGTCCGCATTCATCGACCGGATGCGCTCGCCCAGCGCCTCGCCGATGGCGCGCGCGTGGCGCGGATGCTCGAGCAGCAGCGCGCATTGCACGTAGTTGGGGCTGTGCAGACCGGAGGAGAGGCGAAAGTGGCCGGTCAGCAGCGCGCCCGTTTCGGTGAGGAGGGCCTGCAGGTCCAACGACATGGGCGGCGAGAATAGAATGCGCACCAAGAGGAACGCAATGGGCGCACTGAGCGAAAAGATCCGCACCGACATGACCGACGCGATGAAAGCGCAGGCGAAGGAGAAGCTCTCCACGCTCCGCATGCTCCAGTCGGCCATCAAGAACGAACAGATCAACCTCGGTCACGAGCTGACCGACGAAGAGGCGATGACCGTCATCCGCAAAGCGGTCAAACAGCGGCAGGACTCGATCGAGCAGTACACCAGCGGCAACCGCCCCGAGCTCGCGGAAAAAGAGCGCAGTGAGATGGAAGTGCTGAAGGCCTACCTCCCCCCCGAGCTGACCGACGAAGAGCTCGAGTCAGGTATCCGCGAGATCATTGCGAGCACCGGCGCCGCCTCGAAGAAGGACATGGGCAAGGTGATGAAGGAAGCGACCGCGCGCTACAAGGGGCGGGTGGACGGCAAGAAGGTGCAGGAGCTGGTTCAGCGGCTGCTGCCGTGAGAGCTGCTCAGCTGTTCAGCCGTTCAGGCGCGTATGACGCGCGCATGAGCCTGAGTAGCTGAGTAGCCGAACAGCTCCAATGACCATGCTCTCCGAATCCGAACGCGCCCGCTACTCGCGCCACCTCCTCCTCCCGGAGATCGGTGAGGAAGGGCAGCTCCGTCTCAAGCGCGGCTCCGTACTAATCGTCGGCGCGGGGGGGCTCGGCAGTCCGGTGGCGACGTACCTCGCCGCGGCCGGCGTGGGTCGGATCGGGCTGGTTGACTTTGACGCGGTCGACGCGACGAACCTTCACCGGCAGATCCTCTACGGTCGCTCCTCCGTGGGGAGGCTGAAGCTCGATGCGGCGCGCGAGCGGCTCGAGGACCTCAACGACGAGATCGCGATCGAGACGCATCACGCGAAGCTGGAGTCGTCGAACGCGCTGGAGATCCTCGCGAACTACGACGTCGTGATCGACGGCACCGACAACTTCCCCACCCGCTATCTCGTGAACGACGCCTGCTCGATCCTCGGCAAGCCGAACGTCTACGGCTCGATTTATCGCTTCGATGGACAGGCTTCGGTGTTCACGACCAGCGAGGGGCCGTGCTACCGCTGTCTCTATCCTGAGCCGCCTCCGCCGCACCTGGTGCCGTCGTGCGCCGTCGGCGGTGTGCTCGGCGTGCTGCCGGGCGTGGTCGGAACGATTCAGGCGACCGAGGCCATCAAGCTGCTGACCGGCGTGGGCGATACGCTGGCCGGACGTCTGCTACTCTTCGACGCTCTTCGCATGACGTTCCGCACGCTGCGTGTCCCGCGGCGGTGCGAGCTGCACGCGAAGGTCACCCGACTGATCGACTACGAGGAGTTCTGTAATCCCGTGAGCGCAACCGACATCACCCCGCAGGAGCTTTCCGAACGCATGCAGCGCGGCGACGCGCTGGTCCTGGTCGACGTCCGCGAGCCGTACGAGTGGGAGGCCGGCCATCTCGACGAAGCACAGCACATCCCCCTCGGGCAGATCACGAAACGGATCGACGAGATCCCGAAGGACGCCGAGGTGGTCATGATCTGCCGTTCCGGCGGCCGGAGCGCAAACGCGCAGCAGTACCTCCAGCAGAACGGCTACGCGAAGGTGCTGAATCTCGTGGGCGGCATGACGCGCTGGTCACGCGACGTCGATCCGAACGTGAAGGTCGTCTGACTCAGCGCGTGATCCTGACGACCAGGTAGGGCATCAGCGGCCGGACGAACGGCACGGCGCGCGAGATCTGAAACAGCGCGCGCATCGGCAGCGTCAGCAGCCGTCCGTACCAGTGCCGCCCGACCTGCCGGAACTGCAGCCGGTTGTACGGACTGACCGCGACCATCCCGGCATCCGGCACGAGAGCGCGCAGCTCGCGCAGCGTGGGCAGGAAGCCTTCGGAGAGGCTGTGCGCACGCGGCTTTCCCGGTCCCTCGCTGTGCCAGAAGTCGACCGGGAAGGCGCCGTTCGGGCAGTCGACGAAGACCACGCCGCCCGGTTTGACGACGCGCAGCAACTCGCGGAGATAGGCGCGGCGATCGTCGTCGCGGGACGGGGTGGGGCGGACGGTGTACGTGCCGCCGTCGCGCGATTCCTCGACGCCAATGTGCTCGATAACCCCGGAGGAGAGCACCGCGTCGAAGAAGCCGTCCGCGAACGGCAGCTTGCGTCCGTCCGCGACCGAGAGGCGATCGCGATGCGGAAGCGATCGCCACTGCCAGCGCCTGAGCTGCGAGAGATCGTGACCCCAGGCGTCGAAGCCATGGCGGCGCAACACCTCGACCGAGAGGCCGTTGCCGCAGCCGGAGTCGAGCACGCGTCCTTTTCCGATGCCGCGGCGGAGGAGCGGGCCGTAGTAGCGCTCGATCCGTTCGAGCGTCCCCTGCACCTCGCCTTCGAGCCCGGCGCGCGCCTCGGCGCTCAGCTCGTTCTCGTCGTGGAACGAATCAAAGTAGTGACCGCCGGAGAAGTCGGCGATGCCGTCGGTGCTGGGGTAGGCGCGGCCGCAGTTCGGGCAATCGAGCGTCTCGCGGAGCGATGTGTGGCAATCGACGCAGCAGTACGCCATCACTGCGCGGCGGTGCGCAGCACCCGTCTCGCGCCGCCGAACAGCACCACGATCGACCTGCCGGTGGCGGGCCCCTTCGTCGAGCCGTCGATGATCGAGATGCCGCAGTGCTCGAAATCGCCCGACATGATGTTCGCGCGGTGCCCCGGCGATTCCATCCACGACGAGACCAGGAGAGGCGCGGTCTCGAAGCCGGCAGCGAGATTCTCCGCCGCGTACGAGTACATGTAGCCGCGCGCGTGCAGCCAGACGAATGGCGAGCGGCCGTCCGGCGCTTCGTGCGCCCAGTACGCCAGCTCTTCCATGTCGCGCATCCGGTCGTCGGCCGCTTTCGAGAGGCGCTGGTCGATCGAGAGCGGCGAGAGCCCTTCCTCCGCGCGATAGGCGTTCATCAGCGCGACGACGTTCTCGATGCTGATTTCCGACGGCTGCGACGCAGACGCGGTGACCGCGAGGAGCAGGAAGAGGACGAGGGCTGACGCGGATTTCATCGGGGACCTCAGACGCCGTCGGGGCGAACGCGTAAGAAAAACGTGCACGCCTTGCCGGTCTTCGATTCGACCCACACAGAACCACTGTGCGCGACGGCGAATTCGCGGCACTTGAAGAGACCGCGGCCGGTGCGCTCCGCGGCATTCGGATTCCAGACGTAGGCCGGCTCGAAGATGGCGGTGCGCAGCTCCTCCGGGACGATCGGGCCGTTGTCCATGACGAAGAAGAGCAGCAGCGGTTTGCCCTTGTGCTCCATCCAGCGGACCCCCATCACCACCTGGCCGCCGCTCGGCACGTAGTGCAGCGCGTTCTCCATGAGGATGAAGAGCGCCTGCGCGAGCTGCTGGTGATCGGTGAAGCGCTCTTCGAGCTCCTGCGCGTCGACCTGCAACTGGATGCCCTTGAGGTCCGCATGTGCGCGGAACTGGTCGGCCACGCGCTGCACGACGTCGGTCACCGTCGGCACCGGGCGGTAAGCCCTGGTGGACGATTCTTCGACGCTCGGCGCGAGCTCGAGCGACGAGAGCACCTGGTCGACCGCCGCCGCCGAATCGCTGAGGAAGTGATCGTTCTTCGTGCTCGCGGCCGCCGTCAGTGAATCGCGCAGCGCGCGCAGCGGCCCGAGGACGGCCTCGCGGACATAGGTGACGAAGGAGGCGTGCGACTCCGCGACCGCTTCGGCGGGACGGAAGACGAGCGCCGCTCCCGACGCGCCGCCCGACATCGGGACGAGCGAGTAGAGGTAGTTGCGGTTCTGGATGCGGATGCCGGCCGAGGTGGGGATGCCGAGGTCGCCGACACGGATGCCGGCCTGGGTCTCGAGGTACTTGAGGTTCGACAGCTCGGACGGTGAGGCGTCGAAGAGCTTCTTCGCCTCATCGGAGACGAACTTCACGCTGCGGTCGGGGCCGAGAAGGATCGACGCCACACCGGCCGCGACGAGAAGGTTCACGACGCTCGTCACCGCGGGAGTCACCGAGTCGACCGGGAACGGAACGACCGGCGCTTTCGGGAAGGGATCGAGCTGCGGAGCGGTCGCTTCCATCGCGACCGGCTGCGCTATGGATTGAGAGGGGGACGATTTCTTCCGTGGCTTGTCGCACTTCTCACAGAGGATTCCTCCCCCCGAGACATCGCCGCCACACATGAAGCATTTCCGGGCCATGGGGACACTCGCAAGCGGGGGTGATCTTACGCCAAGTGATATAGAGTCACGCAACTTTCAGAATCGGGAGCGAGTCAGGATGAAGAACATCGTCGTCATCGGCGGCGGCACCATGGGCAACGGGATCGCGCACACCGCGGCCGCCAGCGGCTTCGACGTCACGCTGGTCGATGTGAGCACCGAATTCCTCTCGCGCGCGGTCGGCACCATCACCGCCAACCTGCAGCGCGGCGTCGACAAAGGGAAGATGACGGCCGAGGAGCGCGACGCCGTGGTGGGCCGCATCAAGACCACCACCGACATCGAATCGATCGGCGACGCCGACATCGTCATCGAAGCAATCATCGAAAACCTCTCCGCGAAGACGCAGCTCTTCCGGCAGCTCGACCAGATCACCAGGCCGGAGTGCATCCTGGCGTCGAACACCTCGTCGATCTCCATTACCAAGATCGCGGCCTCGACCTCCCGTCCCGAGAAAGTGATCGGGATGCACTTCATGAATCCGGTGCCGGTGATGACGCTCGTCGAGGTGATCCGCGGCATCGCCACCTCGGACGAGACCTACCAGCTCGTTGAAGATCTCTCGAAACGGATGGGCAAGACGCCCATTGAAGTGAACGACTATCCCGGCTTCATCTCCAACCGCGTGCTGATGCCGATGATCAACGAAGCGATCTTCGCTCTGTACGAAGGTGTGGCCACGAAGGACTCCATCGACGGCGTGATGAAGCTCGGCATGAACCACCCGATGGGACCGCTGACGCTGGCCGACTTCATCGGACTGGACGTCTGCCTGGCCATCCTGCGCGTGCTCGAAGAAGGCTTCGGCGACCCGAAATACCGCCCCTGCCCGCTGCTGGTGAAGATGGTGGACGCGGGGTGGCTAGGGCGGAAGACGGGCCGCGGGTTTTACGACTACCGGAAATAGGCAACGTCAGAATGCACCGCTCTTGCGGGGTGATTCTCCGCGCGGCAATCGTGCTCATTGCCGTCGCGGACCTCAGGGCAGGCAAGCTCACGCTCCCTGACCCCGCCACCGGCTCGATCAACGGCCGCACCGCTCTGCTCTTCTGGCCCGTGCTCTCGACGGACAATCCCAACGAACCGAAGCTTCTGCCGCCGCAGGGATGCCACGTCCATCTCACTCCCGAGGACGATCCGGAGGTCGAGCATCGCTTCGCCTGCGGAAGGTGGTTTCAGCCGCCCAGGGGCCGCTACGACGCCTGGCTCGAGACGACGGATCGCATCAGCGCTCCCTGGATGGGTCTCTACGGCGGTGCACCGTCCAAAGGCGGCCTGGCCGCGGTCGTTCCGGTTTTCGCGGCGGGTCACGTCGGTATCCCTGCCAGCCGCTCACTCCCCGAAGGGGAAGAACTGCGAATCCTCAGTCTGGACAGTCACCTCACCGCGAAGAGCGGCCGCATCTTCGAGCGCCGCGTGCGCCGGGAAGACGCCAGCGCTCCGGTGCTGATGCCCGCGGGACTGATCGTCATCGGCCGCTTCGACAAGAAGAGCGGCGATGCGATCGCGCTTTCGCGTCCGGCGATACTCGGCGCCGGTGCGGTGGTACGACTCTGGCCGGAGCCGCCGTCGTCCGGCAAGTCCGATCTTCTGGTCGTGCTGCGGAAGCCGTCGCGGGTCGTGACATCCGCAGAGACGCAGCTTTTCCTCGATGACGGTGAGCGTCGTTTGGCCGCGGACGTGATTCTCGACGTCACTCGAGTGATCGGCATCTGGTATGGAGTCGACGTGCGGAGCGCCACCATCTCGCTGCGAGCGGAGAAGATGGCGTGGCCAAAACACGAGGTAAAGCTGACGCCCGGTCGCGTGTCAACGGTCCGTGCGCCCGCCGAAGCTGAGCGTGAGCGTGAAGGCGCCGGAGCTGGCGATGCTTCCGAACGATCTTCGGGTCAGCGTTCAACAGCTGGAGGACGAGCGTCCGCTCGCAACCGCCTCCATCGCCCCCGGCGTCGTGCACGAATTCACCGATCTTCCCGCCGAGCTTCACCAGGTGACGTTGAAGGTCGGCCAGTGGCAGTTCGTCCGCGACGTCGATCTCAGTTCCGGCCGCGACGGCGAGGCGGTGTTCGAACTCGAACCGATCACGATCTCCGGCCGAATCTTTCTCGGGGATGACCCGGTCGCCGCCGAGTTGCGATTTCACAATCGCGGTGACTGGGTGAGCGTGCGCACCGACGACGCGGGCACGTATCGCGCGACGCTCTGGCACCCCGGTTACTACACGATCCAGATCGCCGTTTCCGGCAGCGGGCGCGCCCCCTTCACGCAGCACTTTACGAAAATCGACGAGAGCGGCGAACGAGACTTTCGCATGCCGCTCACCGACTACACGCTCCGGGTCCGCGACGCCGAGACGGGAGCGCCCGTGGCCGGAGCCAGAACGAACATCGGCAACGTCTGGCTCGATGAGTCGAACACCGAGCAGTCCCTCCTCGATACGCTGGTCACCGACGATTCCGGATCGGCGACGCTGCCACCGCTGCGGGCCGGCCGGCTCCTCGTGACCGTCACCGCGACGGGATACGCGGAGGGGCGTCTCGATCAGCCGGTAACCGAGGGCGATCGCAACCGGCACGATCTCACCGTTTCGCTTCGCCGGCCACACATGTCGCATCAGCTACGTCTTCTGTCGGCACAGGGCCAGCCGCTTTCGGGCGCGGAGATCTGGGCATTCGCGGACCGCGATCTCACCGCCCCGACGTGGCAGGCGAGCACCGCCGATGACGGCCTCGTCGACATTATCGACGGGATGGAGAATGCGCTCTTCCTCATTCGTCATCCGCGTGCCGCGACCGCGGCCCGGCGCTGGACGAGCGGCGCGGACGAGATCGTCGAGTGGCAGATGGAAGCACCGGCACCCGCTCTCACCGCCTCGATCAAAAGGCCGGGCGAGGTCGCGGCCCGTTCGGCTCGCATCACCATCTGGGTCGATGGAATGCGCCTCTCGGGCGTGCCGCTCGCGTTCGCCACCTGGTCATCGCCCGCCGCCGACATGCAGGGTGTTTGGGTCGCGCGCAATCTCCCGCACCGGGCCACGCGTCTGCTTGCGCTTCCGCTCGGCACATCCCACGCGGTCGAGTCGCGCGCCCCCGAAACGCTGGCCACGACCATCCCGTTTCCGTGGGCTTCTCCGGCCCGGGTGACGACAATCGAGTGAATCGCCCGATTTGACATACTCCGGGACAAGATGATGTTCTGGAGCCCACATGCTTTGCCAGACCTGCAGTGCGTTCAACGAGGACGAGCGCGAGTTCTGCTATCGCTGCCAGAACAAGCTGATGGTCCTCTCCGGCGTCAATGCCTTCGAAGAGGATGATCTCGACGATTACGAGGAAGAGGAAGACCTCTCCCTCGATGAGCATCTGCTCGAGCGCGTCTCCGCCATCGAAGAAATCGTGAAGCGCAGCGCGGAGACGATCCGCTCGCTGGTCGACGCCGTCGGCAAGCACGAGCGCGCGATCTTCGTAAACCAGACCGGACTGCTCTCGGTCAAAGAGCTCCTCGAGAAGAAGAACCTTCTCTCGAGCGACGAGGTCGTCGAGCTCTGGGAATCGAAGATGGGCGAGCAGATGATGGCGCTCGAAAAGAAGCAGCGCTTCGGCGAGCGGAAAGACCGGATGGTCTCGCTGTTCCGCGGCGAGAAGCGCGAGCGCTTTCTCTTCCTGGTGGCCGACGCCGAAGCGGCCTTCGACGGCTTCGATCCCGACCGCGGGATGAAGCATCTCGAAGAGGCTTTCCGTCTCGATCGCGACAACTATGAGCTCTCGTTCTTTCTCGGCGAGATGTTCTTCAACGACGGCAACCTCGATCGCGCCAAGACCTACCTCGAGCGGACCCTCGAGGTGCAGCCCGATCACTTCGACGCCGCGGTCTTCTACGGCGTCCTTCTGCACGAGCGGCAGGATCTCAAAGGCGCCGAGCGCTGGCTCCGCCGTGCCATCCAGATCTCGCAGGAGTCGTTCCTTCCGTACTTTTCCCTCGGCGCGATCTACGCCCGCAAAGGAAAGCTCCTCCGCGCGCAAAAGTTTCTGGAGAAGGCCGTCCAGCTCGAGGCGATTCCGCAGGCCTACTACCTGCTCGGAACGATCTTCTATGAGAAGGGCCAGCTCGAGCGCGCCATCCGTTCGTTTCAGGCCGCGCTGAAGCTCGACCCCGATTACGAAGAGGCGATCTACCACCTCGGCCTCTGCTACCTCGACCGCAACTGGAACCGCAAAGCGATCGAGTGCTTCCAGGAAGCGCTGGAGCTCAATCCGAACAAGATGGAGTACCAGCAGGCGGTCAAGATCTACGAAGGCATCTCCGGCCACGTTCCGGTCGAAGGCAACGCCGCGCAGGTGGTGAAGGAAGCGGATGCGCTGGCGACCGAGGGGCAATACGCGGAGGCGCTCGATCATTACCGCCGCGCCGCGCAGGAAGAGCCGAACAACGTCAACATCCTGCTCCCGTACGCGCTGCTCTGCTCGCACATGGACATGAACAGCGAGGCGATCGCCGTCGCGCGCCGCGTGCTGCACGAGCATCCGGCCGAAGTGGTCGCCGCGGCCGCGTACACGACCCTCGTCGAGGCGCTACGCGCCGAAGGGAACTACAAGGAAGCGAACCGCGCGCTGGAAGACATGCTGCGCGACTACACCTCCAACTACGCCAAGTCGATCGCCTATTACGAGAAGGCGTACAACCTCGCAGAGATGGAAGAGAACCTCGACGAGGCACTGGAGAGCGCGCAGCTCGCCCTCCGCTACTCACCGAAAGAGCTCCGCCAGTTTCCTCTGGCGGCACTCGGTTGGGTCTATTTCAAGCGCCGCGATTTCAAGAGCGCCGTCGATTTCCTCACCAAGTCCGCCGACCTCGGCCCCACGCCGACGAACCTGATGCACCTCGGTATGGCCCTGCTCGAAAGCGGTCAGAAAGATCGTGCGCGCCAGGTCTTCCGCCGCGCCAAGAGCTTCAAGACCAAAGGCACCGGACTCGAAGAGAAGATCCTCGAGCAGGTGCGGACGGCCACCAAGCTGATCGACCGCCTGCACCAGAGACGAAGAAAAATCGCCAAGGGCTGATCGATGACACAGCCGCGCCGGCAGCATTACCGGCGCGGTTCGTGTTACGGGATCTGCAGCGTCATCCCTTCGCGAATCTTGTCGGGATCGCTGAGCTGGTTGCGGTTCGCTTCGAAGATTTTTTTGTACTCGCCGGCCTTGCCGTAGTAATGCTGGGCGATGTGCGAGAGCGTCTCGCCCTTCTTCACCGTATGCGTCCGCTTCTCGACCGAATGCGTCACGCCCGGCGCGATGCCAGAGGACGCGGAGGTCATGTTCGGCAGGCCCGGATTGATGTGCGGTTGCGCCTGCTGCTCCCTCTGCACCTGCAGAAGATTCACGAGTCCCATGTCGCCGACCTGCTGCGTCAGCGATCGCATGATGTCCTGCTTTTCGGCGATCGAGCGGACGGTGCCGTGGATCTCGATCGCGTCTCCATTCGCACGAGCGCGGAGGTCGTGGACCCCCGTGGTGCTGCCGAGCGACTGCAGTGCCTGATGGACTTTTGTCAGATCCGCCATGAATGAAATCCCTCCGCGATTCGGCGGTGCGATGGCGGTGCCAGTTCGCGCGTCAAACCGGTGAGAGCTTCGCGAATTTGGCGATGAACTTTTTCGAACCGGCGCGGTCGAAGTAAACCGTCAGTTTCGCGTCCGGACCGCTCCCTTCCATCGTCAGGATCGTACCGACGCCGAACTGGTCGTGGCGCACGCGCTGGCCGCGTTTCAGCTCCGCGGCGCTGGCCGGTGCGGCCTGCGTCTTGGCCGCGTGAATGGCGGTCGGATCGAACTGCACCGGCGCGTTCTGGAAGAACGACAGCACGCCGTTGACCGACTCGTTCTTCTGCGGCGTGGCGGCACGCGGCGGCGGCGCGGCGGGGCGGGACATCGGCGGCCGCGAAGGGTGCGAGGGACGGGAGTTGCCGTAGTTCTTGCCGTAGCCGCCGCCGCTGTTGCCATACGACGACGAGCCACCGCCGAAGCGGTTCTGCTGCTGGATCGGCCGCTCGCGCCACGACGGCTCGGACGAGGTGTAGCGGTACGAACTCGCGAGCCGCACCTCTTCCTTCACGTTCTCCGGGATCTCGGCGATGAACGGCGACGGGCCCTGCTCCCGGAACTTGCCGTGCAGGCGGCGCTCGAGCGCGTGCAGGCAGTAGAGCTGCTCGCGTGCGCGGGTCATCCCGACATAGCAGAGACGGCGCTCTTCCTCGAGGTCCTCGTTGTGCTCGAGCGAGTTCTGGTGCGGCAGGATCCCCTCTTCCATCCCCACCAGGAAGACGACCTTGAACTCGAGCCCCTTGGCCGCGTGCAGGGTCATCAGGGTGATGCCCTTCTGCGACTCGTAGCGGTCGAGGTCCGACATCAGCGTCAGCGAGTCGAGATAGTCGGCCAGCGCGGCGCCGGGATTGTTCTCCCAATACTCCCGCGAGGAGTTGAGCAATTCATCGAGGTTCTCGAGCCGCGACTCGTCCTGCAGATCGCGCGACTCCTGCAGCATGCGCCGGTAGCCGGTGCGCAGCAGCACGTAATCGACGAACTCCGGCAGCGGCTGCGAAGCCGCACGCTGGAGATCCTGCACGATCTCGCGGAACTCCTTCACCGCCTTGGCGGCGCGCGCCGGCAGAAAGTCGAGCTCTCCCTCGATCACGGTCCAGAGCGAAACGTTCCGCGCCGCGGCCTGCTCCGTCAACGTGGCGACGGTCGTGTCGCCGATGCCGCGCGAGGGGACGTTGATGACCCGCTCGACCGACGGCGTGTCGTGCGGGCGCACGGTCACGCGCACGAACGAGAGGATGTCCTTGATCTCGGCGCGCTCGTAGAACTTCACGCCGCCGACCACGGAGTACGGCACGTTGGCGCGCAGCAGCTCTTCTTCAAAGGGGCGCGACTGCGCGTTCGTGCGGAAGAGGATGGCGAAATCGGTGAGGCGGTAGCGCGCGCGGAGGCCGGTGATCCGCTCCATCACGTACTGCGCTTCCTCGCGGTCGTTGCTGCACGTCACGACGCGCACCGGCTCGCCGCTGCCGTCCTCGGTGAAGAGCTTCTTCCCCTTGCGGGCGATGTTGTTCGAGACGACACCCGTGGCCGCGTCGAGGATGTTGCCGGTGGAGCGATAGTTCTGCTCCAGCTTGATGATCGTTGCCCCTTCGAAGTCGCGCTCGAAGTTGAGGATGTTGTTGATGTCGGCGCCGCGGAACTTGTAGATCGACTGATCTTCGTCGCCGACCGCGACGAGATTGCCGTGCTTGCCGGCCAGCAGCTTCACCAGCACGTACTGCGCTCGGTTGGTGTCCTGGTATTCGTCGATGAGGAGGTGCTGGAAGCGGTCGTGGAGCTCGTTGCGGACGTCCTCGTGTCGTTCGAGGAGCTGCACGTAGTTGCCGATCAGGTCATCGAAGTCCATCGCGTCGAACTCGCGAAGGCGCTTCTGGTACATGCGGTAGATCTCGGCCACCCGCGCGCCGAAGAAGTCGAGGTTGGTCTTCTCGTACTGCACCGGGTCGATGAGCTCGTTCTTCGCGTTGGAGATGCGCGTGAGCACCGCGCGCGGCGGGAAGGCTTCGTCGTTCACGTTCAGCTCGCGCATGCAGCGCTTGATGAGCGTGAGCTGGTCGGACGTATCGTACACGGCGAAGCCTTTGGTGAACCCGAGGCGGTCGGCGTAGCGGCGGAGCATCCGGAGGGAGGTGGAGTGGAACGTGCCGATCCAGGGGCGCGCGCCGCCGGTGGGCGGGACGAGCTGGTCGACGCGGTGGAGCATCTCCGCGGCCGCTTTGTTGGTGAAGGTGACGGCCAGAATCTTCGCTGGGTGCACACCGAGGTTGCCGATCAGATTGGCGATCCGATAGGTGATGACACGGGTTTTCCCGGAGCCGGCGCCGGCGAGGACGAGGAGGGGGCCGGAGCCATGCGTGACGGCTTCGCGCTGCTGGGGATTGAGACCGGTGATATCGATCATAGGTGGCGGGCGCAGTGTAGATGAAAGCCATGGGAACGAACGCGGAGCCCGGTGTGTTTCGCCAATTCGGTTACACTTTTCGCCGCTTCGGTAGCGCCCTTGGAGGTCCCCATGATGATGTTTGGTTTAGGTATGCCCGAGCTCCTCGTGATTCTCGTGATCGTGGTCGTCATCTTCGGCGCCAGTAAGCTGCCGCAGCTCGGGCGTGGCCTGGGCGAAGGGATCTCGAACTTTCGCGACGGCATCAAGGGCAAAGACGACAAGGCCCTCCCCAAAGCCGACGACAAGGCGTAACTGACGGGTGACGGCGCTCCGCTGGCTTCTCACCGGCGCCGCCGGCATGGTCGGCACGGACCTCCGCGACGCGCTCCTCGCGCGAGGCGAAGAGGTCGTGGCCCTTCCGCGCGCCGACCTCGACATCACTGACATCCGCACGATCCGCAAGGCGATGGAAGGCCATCGTCCTTCGATCGTCGTGAACTGCGCGGCGTACACGAAGGTCGACCTCGCCGAGCAGGAGGAGAGGCTGGCCAACGCCATCAACGGCTCGGCCGTGGAGCTGCTGGCGCAGGGCGCGAACGAGGCCGGTGCGCTGCTCGTGCAGATCTCGACCGACTTTGCCTTCGACGGCGCGAGCACGTCGCCGTATGAGATCAACCAGCCGACCAATCCGCTGTCGGCCTACGGGCGCTCGAAAGTGCTTGGCGAGATCGCGGCGACGCATGCGGAAAAGCACGTAATCGTCCGGACCTCATGGCTGTTCGGCGTGCACGGGCCGAACTTCGTCGAGGCGATCCGCAATCAGATCCGCAAGGGGACGAATCCGCTGCGCGTCGTCAGCGACCAGCGCGGCCGGCCGACCTACACGCCGCACCTGGCCGAGGCGCTCATTCGTCTTGCGCGGGCGGCGAATGAGTCGGCCGATGCTCGTGGGATGTTTCACTACGCCGACGACGGCGAATGCTCGTGGTTCGACTTTGCGAAGGCGATCGTGGAGGAGAGCGGAGCGGCGACCGAGGTCGTTCCGGTGACCACCGACGAGTTCCCGCGGCCGGCGAAACGGCCGGCGTATTCGGTGCTTTCGACGGAGCGCTACGAGCGCGTCACGGGAGCTCGTCCGGAGTCATGGCGGGAAGGGCTGCGGGAGTATCTAACCTTGCGTGCATGAGGAACTCGACGTTCCCTTCCGCACCTTTGATCGGGCTCTCGATCACCGTCTGCACCTCGAAGCCGAGCTCGCGCGCGACCGCTGTGACCGTCTCCACCGCCCACTGACGTTTCGCCTCGTCGCGTACGATGCCGCCTTTGCCCACCTCGTGCTTGCCGACTTCGAACTGCGGCTTGATCAGCGCCACCAGCTCGCCGCGGAGAAACGTCGCCACGGCCGGCAGGATCAGCTTGAGGGAGATGAAGGAGACGTCGATCGAGACGAAATCGATCGGCTCGTCGAAGCTCTCCGCCGTGAGATAGCGCGCGTTGACGCGCTCGCGGTTGATGACTCGCGCATCGTTGCGCAATGAGACGTCGAGCTGCCCGTGGCCGACGTCGATCGCGTACACCTTGCGTGCGCCCTTCTTCAGCAGCACGTCGGTGAAGCCGCCGGTCGACGCGCCGATGTCCGCACACGTCCTGCCGGTCACGTCGAGCTGCAGTTGCTCCATCGCGTGCGCGAGCTTCATCCCGCCCCGCCCGACCCACGGATGTTCGAGCTCCTCAATCGCGAGCTCGTCCTCCCCCGTCACCGGCGCGCCCGCTTTGTCCACGTGCTGGCCATTCACGAGGATGCGGCGGGCCATGATCAGCGACTGCGCTTTCGCGCGTGAGTCGACCAGGTTGCGCTCGACGAGGGCGACATCGAGGCGCTGCTTTTTCATTCGTTGACGACGACGAAGCCGGCCTGGGTGAAGTGATGGTCGTTGGTGAGGACGTGCCGGATGCCACGCTCCTCCATCACCACCATCGACATGCAGTCGACGAGGGAGTACTCCTTGTCGGGGCGGGCAGCGTAGAGCGCGAGGGCGGCGATGAAGAGCGGGCGATCGCCTGGGATCACATCGAATTGCAGCACCGCGTTCCGAATACCTTCCACGGCGTGCTGGCGTGCCCACGCCCCCCCGTCAGCAAAGTACGTCAGAACCTCGGTCAGCACCGCGTCATGTGTGACGACGGTACCGCGCGGCACGACCTGCAACGCCAGCCGCTCCGCCTGTTTGTGGTGCGAATCGCGCCGATCCAGCAGCGCGACGAAGAACCAGGTGTCGGCGAAAAACGTCGGCATTACTTCGCGGTCGCGCGCCGCTTCCCGTAGACGAACTCGTCGATGTGATCGGAGTCCTTCCCCTTCGCATGCATCCGCGCGAGATCCTCATCCGGGATCTGATTGCCGAGCGCAACCAGCATCTCCGCCAGCTCGCCCACCGTTCCCTTCCTTTGCGAGGGGCGCACAAACTCCCGCACCCGCTTCGCGATCCCTTCCGGATGGAGGTCGTACTGCGCCCGCAGCACGTCCTGCGCGCCGTGGTGCACGTACTCGTCGGGGATGCCGATGCAGTGGAAGCGGACGTTCTCGATGCCGAGCTGCTGGCAGCGCTCCATCACCGCGGAGCCGAAGCCGCCCGCCAGCGAGCCTTCTTCGACGGTAATGACACTCGAATGAGGCACACAATATTTCGCAATCAATTCATCATCCAAAGGCTTGATGAATCGTGCATTGATAACCGAAACATTAATGTTCTCTTTCGCGAGGATCTCCGCCGCTTCAACGGCTGGCCAGACCTCGGTGCCGATGGCGAAGATCGTCGCGTCGGTGCCTTCGCGCATCACTTCGCCCTTGCCGACCGGCAGCGCCTGCATCTCGGCGTCCATGGCCACTCCGACACCGTTACCGCGCGGGTAGCGCAGGGAGGTGGGGTGACCCGTCTCGAACGCGGTCTTCACCATGTGCCGCAGCTCGTTCTCATCCTTCGGCGCCATGCAGACCATGTTCGGGAAGACCCGCAGGTAGGCCATGTCGTAGATGCCGTGGTGGGTGGGGCCGTCGGCGCCGGCGATGCCGCCGCGGTCGAGGGCGAACACCACCGGCAGATCCATGATCGCCACGTCGTGAAAGACCTGGTCGAAGGCGCGCTGCAGGAAGGTGGAGTAGATCGCGGCCACCGGCTTCATGCCCTGCGTGGCCATGCCGCCGCAGAACGTCACCGCGTGCTCTTCGGCGATACCGACGTCGAACATCCGACCCGGCAGCGCCTTCGCGAACTTGTCGAGACCGGTGCCTTCGGGCATTGCGGCCGTGACGGCGATGATCTTCGGGTCGTTCTTCGCCATCTCGATGAGCGCATCGGAGAAGACGGCGGTGTAGGTCGGCGCCTGCACCTTGTCGGACTTTTTCGCCTCACCGCTGATCACCTCGAACGGGTTCACACCATGTGACCAGATCGGCTTGTTCTCCGCCGGCGCGTAGCCCTTCCCCTTCTTGGTGATGACGTGGATGAGGATCGGGCCGTCGTAATCCTTGTGCTCCTCGAACAGCTCGAGCAGCGTCTCGAGGTCATGGCCGTCGTACGGTCCGAGGTACTTGAAGCCGAGCTCCTCGAACAGCGTGCCCGGCACGATCATGTTCTTGAGCACCTGCTCCATGTCGTGCGCGAGGCCGTGCAGCTTCCCGCCGATGAGAGGGATCCGGTCCATCACGCCCTTGGCCAGATCCTTGGCCTGGTTGTAGCGCTGGCCCTTGATGATCTGGTTGAGGTAGCCCGACATGGCGCCGACGTTCGTCGAGATCGACATGTCGTTGTCGTTGAGGACGATCATCAGCCGGCTCTTGAGGTGGCCGGCCTGGTTCAGCCCCTCCAGGGCCATACCGCCGGAGAGCGCACCGTCGCCGATGATGGCCACGACGCGGTAATCCTCTTTCCGGAAGTCCCGGCCGACGGCAATGCCGAGCGCCGCGGAGATCGAGGTCGAGGCATGGCCGGCGTTGAAGACGTCGTAGACCGACTCTTCGCGCTTGCAGAAGCCGGAGATGCCGTTGTGCTGGCGGATGGTGTGGAACGTGTCGCGCCGGCCGGTGATGAGCTTGTGCGGATAGCTCTGGTGGCCGGTGTCGAAGACGATCTGGTCGCGCGGCGTGTCGTAGATGTAGTGCAGCGCGAGCGTCAGCTCGACGATGCCAAGGTTGCCGCCGAAGTGGCCGCCGACGCGCGAGACCACGTCGATGATCGTGTCGCGGATCTCCTGCGCCACCTGGGGAAGCTGCTTGCGATCGAGCTTGCGAAGGTCGCGTGGCGTTTCGATCGAATCGAGTAGTCGAGCCATTTCGTTCCGGTTCCCAATCCCGCTCGCTAGGAGCGCCGTTCGACGATGTAACGTGCGATGGGAGCAAGGTAATTCACAGGACCGGCGATCATAGCAGCGTAGCCCTGGGCCCTCTCCAACAGCCTTCCCGCTTCCGCGCGTGCGGCTTCGACGCCAAGAAGGGCCGGAAACGTCAGCTTTCCCTGCTCGATGTCCTTCCCGGCGGTCTTTCCAAGAGTGGCCGACGACTCCTCGATGTCGAGCAGATCGTCGACGATCTGGAACGCCAGCCCCAGCGCATCGGCGTAGCCGCGCAGCGCCGCCAGCTGCTCCTCGGTCGCTCCACCGAGTAGCCCGCCGAGGACGGCCGAGGCGGTCAGGAGCTTCCCGGTCTTGTTCCGGTGGATGAAGTGCAGCTCGCGCAGGAGCGCCTCCCGGTCGCTGGACCGCTCCTGCGTCCGTTCGGCGACGATGTCGGCGACCTGTCCACCGATCATGCCGGTGGAGTCGACGGCCGTCGCCACTTCGGCGATCGCGCGGAGCTGCCGCGACGCATCGACCCCCGCGATCGGCCGCGCGAGCCAGGAGAAGGCCTCCGTCAGCAGCGCATCGCCGGTCAGGATGGCCATCGCTTCGCCGAAAACGACATGCGTCGTCTTACGGCCGCGGCGGAGATCGTCGTCATCGAGCGCCGGCAGGTCGTCGTGCACCAGCGAATAGGTGTGGATCAGCTCGAGCGTGCAGATCGGCAGGAGCAGCGGCTCCAAGCGCTCGCTCGTCATGGCGCCGACGGCTTCCGCCGACGCGATGGCCACAATCGGCCGGACGCGCTTCCCGCCGCCGAGGACGGCGTAACGCATCGCTTCATGAATGACCGGGGGGTGGGCCGTGGCCGGCGGGAGCGCCGCCTCGAGCGTGCGATCGACCAGCGCGCGGCGCTCGGCCAGGTACGTGGCGAGCTCCAACTACTCCTCGTCCTCGTTTTCGGGTTCGTCGAGCTCCTGGTCTTCTTCGACAGGGAACGGCTCCGTACGCGGCTGCCCCTTCGCGTCGGCGAGGATCAGCTCGATCTTCTTTTCGACTTCCTCGAGGCGCTGGTGGCAGAAGCGGGAGAGCTTGATCCCCTGTTCGAAGAGCTGCAGCGACTCGTCGAGCGGCAGTTCCTCCGCTTCGAGGCGCTGTACGATCTTCTCGAGGTCTCCGAATGCCTTCTCGAAGTCGTTCGATTTGGAACGGGCGGCCATCGGCGGCTTTATATCAGACGCGCCGCGGAATGTCGGGCGGCCAGAGGGTCTCCAGGCCGAGAGAGTGGCGGTCGACAGTGCATTCGAGCTTCCCCTTCTTGAGCTGCACCTCGATCGCCTCGCCGACCTGCACCTGCATGGAGTCGAGCACCGGTTTGCGCTTCTTTTTGCGGATGGTGAAGGCGATGGCGTAGCCGCGCGACAGGACGGACAGCGGCGAGAGCGCTTCGAGCGTCCCCACACGCGAGGCCAGTCCATCGCGCCGGCGCGACGCCGTGTCGCGGATCGCGCGCACGAGACGATCGTTCATCGTCGCGACGCGCTGCAGGCGGAGGCGAAGCGCCAGCCGCTCCGGATAGCGCTGCAGCGGCTGGTCGAGCCCCGCAAGCCGTGCGCGCATCCGTTCCGCGTGGCGGCGCAGCGAACGATCGAGCGCATGGCGCCGCCGATCGAGGCGCACCCGCGCCTCGCGGACGCGGCCGAGGGCGATGCCGAGGCGATCGGAAGAGGCGAGATGGCGCAGCTCGTGGCGGTAGGCCCGGACACGAGCCTCGACCACGTGCTTCACGCGGCGGGTCATGTGATCGATCTGCATGCAGATCTCGCTCTTGGCGCGCACGACGATCTCCGCGGCGGCGGATGGTGTCGGGGCGCGCAGGTCGGCGACGAAATCGCAGATCGTGAAATCGGTCTCGTGGCCGACGCCGGAGATCGTCGGCAGCTCGCACTCCGCCACCGCGCGGGCGACCACCTCTTCGTTGAAGGCCCAGAGATCTTCGAGCGACCCTCCGCCGCGGCAGATCAGGATGACGTCGTGCAGCTTCCAGCGCGAGAGGTGCCGAAGGGCGGTGGCGATCTCGCGCCCGGCGTTCGCCCCCTGCACGCGGACCGGGTAGATCTGCACTTCGATGTCGGAGAAGCGGCGGCCAAGTACGTTGAGGACATCGCGGACCGCGGCACCGGTGGGACTGGTCACGACCGCGATGCGCTGCGGCAGCATCGGGATCGGCTTCTTCCGCTCCGGGGCGAACAGCCCTTCCTCGGCCAGCCGCTTCTTGAGCTGCTCGAAGGCGAGCTGCAGCGCGCCCAGGCCGGCCGGCTCCGCGGCGACGGCGTTCATCTGGAACTCGCCCTTCGCTTCGTAGACGGTGAGCCGTCCGCGCACGATGAGCTGCAGGCCGTTCTCGATGCGGAAGCGCATCAGCCGGGCGTGCTGAGAGAAGAGCACGACCCGCATCTGCGCGCGGGCGTCTTTGATCGAAAAGTAGGAGTGGCCGGCTGCCGAGCGGGTGAAGTTCGTCACCTCTCCTTCCACCGAGACGTCGTTGTAACGGAAGAGGTCGAGATTGATCTGACGGATCAGATCGCTGACGGAGTAGACGTGCGTGGCGGCCATGCTCTTTCGATCCTACCCGTTGCCACAGATTCCGGTCACCGCCAATAACTAGGCAAGCGTTTTGCCCTTAGGGAAGGCGAGGTCACAACCTAGTGACCACAGCAACCGAAGGAGTTTAAGGAACCATGATGAAAAAACTAATGAACACTACCGCTACCGCGGCGGCCCTCGCGGCTCTTCTTCTCACCGGCGCTTGCGCGACCGGCAGCCAGAACGGCGATGACACGGATATGGCGGATGGCGTCGTTCAGCATCGTCCCGAGCAGATCGGCGCGAATTCCACCGCCACCCCGGCTCCCGGCCCGGTCAAGGTCGACAGCGACGGCAACGTCTACTCGTCCAGCAACGCGCCCGGCCAGGGCAACCCCTCCACTACCGGCACCAACACCAACGTCAACATCATTCCGGACCGTAACCGCGGCACCTCGAATGTGACGTACTCCGAGACCAACCCGGCGCCGGTTGTGGCCGACACGACCACCACCCTCTCGACGAACACGACCAACGACACCTGGACCGCCGACACGACGGCTCAGACCACCGTGACTCAGGCTCCGGTCGTCACCACCCCGTCCACGACCGTCCAGACCCAGCGTCAGACCACGGTTCAGACGCAGACCGCCCCGATGACCTCATCGGTGCAGAGCGACACGACGACGCGGACGGAGACGACCACCTCGACCCGCCGCCGGATGAGCAAAGACTAACTGCGGTTTCACGGTTGTTGACAAAGAGCGCGGGCAACCGCGCTCTTTCTTTTGTATCCGCGGGCAACCGCGCCCTTTTCTTTTGTATCCGCGGGCAACCGCGCTCTTTTCTTTTGTATCGGCGGGCAACCGCGCCCTTTCCGTTCCTGCCGCGTTACGGCAGATCTGTCAGCGGCCCCTCGGCTCTTCCCTCGATGAACTGCCGCACGATCGGATTCGTCGACGCCTGAAACTCCTCCGGCGTCCCCTCCTCCACAATCTGTCCGTTGTAGAGCATCGCCACCCGGTTGGCGATCTTGAACGCCACCTTCATGTCGTGGGTGATCGTGACGCTGGTGGCGTTGAGGGTCTGGTCCATCTCGATGATCAGATCGGCGATGACGTCGCTGATGACCGGGTCGAGCCCGGTGGTCGGCTCGTCGAAGAGCAAAATTTGCGGCTCGAGCGAGATGGCCCGTGCAAATCCGACCCGCCGCCGCATGCCGCCCGACAGTTCCGATGGACGTTTTTTCTCGACGTTCTGCAGGTGAACGCGCTCGAGACACTCCTCGACCCGCGCGCGAATGTCTTTTTCCTTCATCTTGGTGTGGCGGCGCAGCGGAAACGCGATGTTCTCGAAGACGCTCATCGAGTCGAAAAGCGCTCCTTCCTGGAAAGCCATCCCGAACCGGACCCGAAACTGGTTCAGCTCCACCTCCGAAAGGGCCGTCAGTTCCTGCCCGTCGACGAACACCCGTCCCTTGTCCGGCCGCAGCAAGCCGATGATGTGCTTGAGCGTGACACTTTTGCCGGTCCCGGAGCCGCCGACGATGACCAGCGTCTCGCCACGTCCGACGTCGATCGACATGTCGCGCAGGACCTGCCGCCCGTCGAACGACTTCCAGAGGCCCTGCAGGGAAATCATCGGATCGTTCATCGCTAGAAGAGCATCTTCGTCAGGAAGAAATCGCTGAGCAGGATGATCAGCGACGAGCTGACCACCGCGTTCGTCGTGGCCCGGCCGACTCCCTCCGCGCCGCCCGACGTGTAGTAGCCTCGGACGCAGCCGGTCAGCGTCAGGATCAGGCCGAAGAAGCAGGCCTTGATCAGACCGCTGGTGACGTCGTTGACGTGAAGAAAATTGAAGGTGTTCTGCTCGTAGACGAGCGGATTCGTGCGCAGCAGTTTCACCGCGACGACGTAGCCGCCGTAGATGCCGAGGGCGTCACCGAGAAGTGTGAGGAACGGCAGCATCACGATGCCGGCGATGACGCGCGGAACGAAGAGGTACTGCACCGGATCGGTGGCCAGCGCCTTGAGCGCGTCGATCTGCTCGGTGACGCGCATCGTCCCGATCTCGGCGGCCATCGCCGAGCCGACCCGTCCCGTGACCATGATGGCCACCAGCACCGGCGAGAGCTCGCGCAGCATCGCCAGCGAGACGACGCTCGCCACGAACTGCTCCGCGTGGACGCGCTGGAAACCGCTGAAGGTCTGCAGCGCCAGCACCATGCCGGTGAACATGGTCGTGAGAAAGACCACCGGGATGGAGTCGACGCCGAGACGAACCATCTGGCGAAGGATCTCCCGGACGTCGTACGGGGGGCGGAACGCCCAGAGCAGCGTCTTCCAGAGCGCGTCGAACCACAGCCCGGTCTGTTCGAAGAGCTTGATGAAGCGTCGGCCGATGCGATCGAGGATGGCGGTCATTCGTGGAGGTAGACACGCGGGACACGCGCGCTGACGTTGCAGAGAACCTCGTACGAGATCGTACCAAGTTTCGCGGCCAGCTCCTCGGCGCTCAACTCATCGTCTCCCTGACGGCCGAGCAGAATCACCTCGTCGCCGACCGTCGCGTCAGGAATGTCCGTCACGTCGATGGTCACCAGATCCATCGAAACCCGCCCGACCACCGGCGCCCTCTTTCCGCGCACCAGCACCGTGCCGCGGTTCGAAAAGCGGCGGTCGTAGCCGTCCGCGTACCCGACCGGCAGCGTGGCGATGCGGCTGGGGCGCTCGGTGTGGAACGTGGCGCCATACCCGATCGCGTGGCCTGCCGGCAAATCTTTCAGGCGGGCGATTTCGGTGCGCCAGCGCATGACCGGCTCGAGGCGCGACTCTCCCTCATCGAGCGGCTCGGCGCCGTAGAGCGAAAGCCCGACCCGCACGAGATGACCGGGCTCGATGATCTTCCGCATCGTGGCGGCGCTGTTCGCGAAGTGATGCAGCGGCGCTTCGATCCTCTCTTCGCGGAGCGTGGCCAGCATCTCCGTGAAACGGGCGCGCTGCTGGTCCGTGATCGGGTCGTGCGGATCGCCCGCGCTCGCGAAGTGGCTGTAGATCGCCGCCACATGTACGCGGGGATGCGCGCGCAGCAGCTCGATCGTCCGCGCCAGCTCGTCCGCGGTAATGCCCATCCGCCCCATGCCGCTGTCGAGTTTCAGATGCACCGCGGCGTCGCGGCCGGCGCGGCAGATGCGCTCGAGGACCTCGTTGCCCGGGACGCCGATGGTGATTTCCGCGTCGAGCGCCATCGGCACCTGCGCCTCGGTGAGTGGGCCGAGGACCAGCAGCGGCAACGTGATGCCGGCGCGCCGCAGCTCGAGCGATTCTTCGAGCAACGCCGTGGCGATCATCGCCACCTGCTCGCTGCGCAGAGGCTTTGCCAGCGCGACCGCGCCGTGGCCATATGCGTTCGCTTTCAGCACCGCCACCAGGCGCGAGCCGGCCGGCAGTTGCGAGGCAACCGCGGCGACGTTGCGCTCGAACGCGGCGAGATCGACTTCCGCCCACGTGGGACGGATCGCATCAGGAACTGAAGACATGGAGGTTCTGCCCATTCATCGGCCGCGAAGCGTCGGAAGCGAGAAAGAGGATCGTCTCCGCGACCTCCTGCGGCGTCATGTCCGCCGGTGCGCCGCCGCTCGCCGCCGCCCACATCGCGGTGTCGACCGAGCCGGGGCTGACGGCGTTCACCCGTACGCCGCGGGCCTTCACTTCCACCGCCAGCGCCTCCGTCATCGCAATGACCGCCCCTTTGCTCGCGCAGTACGAGACGAAGCCGGGAAACTTCTCCGGTCCCTGCACGCCGGAGATCGAGGCGACATTCACGATGGCCCCGCGTCCGCGCTCGAGCATCGAGGGCAGTGCGCGGCGGCAGGCGAGATAAGTCCCGTGGACGTTCACCGCGAACATCCGCTCCCACCGCGGGAGGTCGACGTCGACCAGTGGTCCGGGATCGATCATGCCGGCGCAATTCACGAGGATCTCGCACGAGCCGAGCTGCCGCTCCGTCTCGGCGAAGAGGCGTTCGACGTCGTCGGGCCTGGTGACGTCCCCCGGAATGGCGAGCATGTTCTTTCCATACGAGGCGGCAATGGCGGAGAGTCCCTCCGCCGCACGGGCAAAGATCGCAACTCGCGCGCCACGGCGTGCGAGCGCTTCCGCCGTCGCGCGGCCGATGCCGCTCGACCCGCCGGTCACGATGGCGACAGATCCGTCGAATGAGTTCATAATCCCGCGCAGGCTACCCCAACATCCCCATATCGAAAACCTGAGGAGGCTCGGCAATGCCGCAGACTGTCAATGATGTGCTTCAACTGTTCCTCCGCTGGTCTCATGTCGTCGCCGGCGTGATCTGGATCGGCCACCTCTACTTCTTCAACTGGGTCAACGGACCGTTCGCCGCCACCATGGACGGGCCGACGAAAAAAGCGGTCGTGCCCCAGCTCATGCCGCGCGCGCTCTACTGGTTCCGCTGGGGCGCCGCCTGGACCTGGTTCACCGGCGTTCTCCTCGGCGGTCTCATTTACTACCACTCGCGCATCGTGTTCGAAGACACCACCCGCACCGACACCTGGCTCTGGCTGGCCATCGTCCTGGTGATCCTGGTGGTCGGCTTCCTGCTCTACAACGTGGTGATGAAGGCGGTCGCGAACGTCATCGTCGCGAACCTGATCGTCCTGGCGCTCTTCGCCGCGGCGTACTTCCTGCTCGAGTTCGTCGGCGGCTTCGGCGGACGGTCGCTTTACATTCACGCCGGGATGATGTTCGGCACGACCATGGCCCTCAACGTCTGGATGGTGATCTGGCCGAACCAGCGCCGCATCATCACCGCCATCAAGAACGGCGAAGCTCCCGACGCCGGGTGGGTCAAGATCGCCGGCCTCCGCTCGCGCCACAACACCTACATGTCGATCCCGCTGCTCTTCACGATGATCAGCAATCACTACCCGACCGTGTACGGCAACCTCAATCGCATGGCCGGTCTGCCGCTCCGCGACTGGTACCTGGCCGGCATCATCGCCCTCGGCTTCTTCGCCGGCTGGCTGCTCTACAAGAAAGCAGCGAAAGTTCAAGGCTTCTAATGGTCTCCGCCGCCGCGCGTGCCTGGTCTGGCCGCGCGGCGGTGAGATTCGCTTACGGATCGATGACGATCGTGTAAAGCTCGGCGGGCGGGCTGTCACCGTTCTGCGAGCCGGGCTGGTGGTGTGACTTACCTCACTCCCGCTTTCCACGGGCGGCTGCTATTTCGGCTCGGTGCGTAAGACTGTCTTACTTCTCACCCTCCTTCTCACGCCTGCGCTGACGGCGCAGACGACCATCAACGTCGATGCGTCGCAGGACCGCCATCGGATCAACCCCAACGTCTACGGCGTCAGTCACTACATCTACCCGACCAACGAGAACATCGCCGGCCTGAACACGCCGCTGGCCCGTTACGGCGGCAATCACACCTCCCGCTACAACTGGCAGCAGAACGCGACCAACCGCGCCCGCGACTACTTCTGGCTCAGCATCCCCGACGGCGCCGCCATCCCGGCCGACTTCACCGACCGCATCATCGACCACGACAAGGCCGCGGGCGCGCAGCCGATGATCACCGTTCCGATGATCGGCTGGGCGGCCAAAGTCGGGCCGAATGGCCAGCAGCTGTTCAGTTACCCACGCTCGAAGTTCCCGAACCAGAGCGACTTCCTCGGCGACGCCGGCAGTGGCTTCTATCCCGACTACTCCCCCATCTACGGCGCCGACCCGAACGACGCCAACGTGCCGGTCGATCACAACTTCCAGCGTGGCTGGATCCAGCACATGGTGCAAAAGTACGGCGGCGCGAATGCGGGTGGCGTCCGCTACTACATCCTCGATAACGAGTACTCGCTCTGGTTCGACACCCACCGCGACATTCATCCGGCGTACACCGACTACGACGGAACGTTCGCGAAGATGAGCACGTACGCGAAGATGATCAAGGAAGTCGATCCGAACGCGCTCGTGGTCGGTCCGGAGGAGTGGGGGTGGACGGCCTACAACTGGAGCCAGGCCGACCTGCAGTCGGCCATCCGGACCGGCGAATGGGTGAACACGCCCGATCGCGTGAAGCACGGCGGCCTCTGGCACATGCAGTTCATCCTGCAGGCCTTCCATGAATATGAACAAAAGTACGGCCAGCGCCTGCTCGACGTGTTCACGGTCCACTACTACCCGCAGGGGAACGAGTATTCGTTCAGCACCGACCCGCAGGTGCAGCAGGAGCGCAACCGCTCCACCCGCTCGCTTTGGGATCCGAACTACACCGACACCTCCTGGATCCAGGATCAGGTCAACCTGGTGGCCCGCATGCGCGGGTGGGTCGACAAGCACTACCCCGGCACCCCGATCGGCATCACGGAGTACGCGTGGTGCATCAACGACGATTACATCGGCTGCGCCACCGCTTCGGCCGACGTCTGGGGGATCTTCGGTCGCGAGAATCTCGACCTCGCCACCCGCTGGACCACCCCAGGCAACGGCACCGTCACCTACAAAGCGCTGCAGATGTTCCGCAACTACGACGGCAACAAGTCGACCTTCGGCGACATCAGCGTCCGCGCCGCCGCACCGAATCCGGACAACGTGGCGGCCTTCGCCTCGATCCGCACGTCGGACAAGGCCATGACGGTGATGCTGATCAACAAGCAGATCGGCACCGCCGCCACGACCACGGTCAACCTCGCCAACTTCACGCCGACCGGCTCCGCGCAGCGCTGGCAGCTGACCTCGTCGAACGTCATCACGGCGCAGGCCGCCGTGGCGATCAGCAACAACTCGCTCTCGCTCACCCTGCCGGCGCAAAGCATCACGCTGCTGGTCATCCCTGGCAACTCGGCCGACGTCATCGATCCGGCCATCGTCGTCAACAGCGAGGCCCTCAACGCGAACGGCACCTGGACCTTCAGCGGCAGCGCCTCCGACGCGAGCGGCATCGCCCGCGTGACTTACAGGATCTCGGACGGCCCGTCGGGCCAGGCCAGCGGGACCACCTCGTGGACCGTGCCGAACCTCACCTTGAACAAAGGCTGGAACTACGTCACCTTCACCGCGTACGACAACGCCGGCAATCCGAAGTCGGTCATGAAGAAGGTGGTCTACCAGGTGATGGGGCCGCCGCCGGTGCCGCCGGCGAAGAAGAAGCGCTCCGTCGGTTAAGCAGAACGCACGCACTTCACCTACGGATCAGGAGACGACGAGGGCCTCCGGCGGCCGGGGCCATGGGCCCCGGACCCCATCTGGTTGGCCTAGCCTCCGCGACACTCTGTCGCGAGATCCAAGGCTGTGTCGCGGAGGCTAGGCCAACCAGCGGGTCCGGGCCCGTGGCCCGGCCGCCGGAGGCCCCCGGTCGTTCCCTGATCTGTGGGTGAAGTAAGAGCATCCTGCTGAATCAACGCGGCTCAGTACAATGCGCGGCGAATGACCATCCGCGAAATGCTCGAGCGGATCGAGCACGAGACGCTCGCGCCGCGCGCCGCAAGAAGCTCCGAGAGCCGCGGTCGCGATCGTGCCGAACCGGAAGACGACCTCCGTCCATCCTACCAGCGCGATCGCGACCGCATCATCCACTGCAAAGCCTTCCGCCGGCTCAAGCACAAGACGCAGGTGTTCCTCGCCCCCGAGGGCGATCACTACCGGACCCGCCTGACGCATGTGCTCGAGGTGACCCAGATCGCCCGCACCATCGCGAAATCGCTCCGCCTCAACGAGGTCCTCACCGAAGCGATCGGCCTCGGCCATGACCTCGGGCACTCCGCATTCGGGCACGCCGGCGAAGCGGCCCTGAACAAGCTCGTGCACGGCGGCTTCGACCACTATCGCCAGTCGGTGCGCGTCGTCGAAAGACTGGAGAACCTCAACCTCACCGTCGAGGTGCGCGACGGAATCCTCAAGCACTCCAAAGGGGAAAAGGGGGAGCTGCTGCGCTCGCGGCCGAAATCGCGCGCATTGACGCTCGAGGGCGACATCGTCCGGATCTCCGACATCATCGCCTACGTCAATCATGACATCGATGACGGGATTCGCGCGGGGCTCATCAGCGAGGAGGACATTCCGGCCGACATCCGTACGACGCTGGGGGCGAAGGGGAGCGACCGGATCGACCGGATGGTGCGCGACGTGATCGACGCGACGCTGGCCTGCGACTATGAGTCGATCCGGATGAGCGCTGAGGTACTGGACGCGCTGGAGGCTCTGCGCAAGTACATGTTCGAGAACATGTATCTCATCCCGCAGGTGCGGAATGAATTCATGAAAGCGCAGAGAATCTTGACGGAGCTGTTCGAGTACGTGGTCGCGCACCCGGACGAATTTCTCGATACGGCCACCGACGAACCGGTCGAGCGGCTGGCCATCGATTTCATCGCCGGGATGACCGACCGCTACGCGATGAACCTCTACACGAAGCTCTACCTGCCGCGGCCGAGCGTTTGATGTCGCGTCACGTCTGACACGACCCTAAGCAGAATGCTCTCACTTCACCAACAGATCAGGAAACGACGGGAGGCCTCCGGCGGCCGGGCCGCGGGCCCGGAACCAGCGGGGTCCGGGGCTGATGGCCCCGGCCGCCGGAGGCCCGCCGTCGTCTCCTCATCCGTGGGTCAAGTGCGTGCGTTCTGTTTAGCCTCGACGCGCGCTTCTGAAGTGGAGCAGCGACCTCTGAAGGTCTGTCCCCTTCTTCACCTGCTTGTGGGGAGGGGGTCCTTCACTGCGTTCAGGATGACAGCCCAATGCGCTTTTCGAGGCAATTCCGCACGTCAGCCATGCCGGAATTTACGGGGGGTCGAGTCGAGTCATCGATGGCCCGAATGACCTCATCGATCACTCGAGCCGGATCAACGTTGATCCAAATGACCTCATCGATCATCCGAGCCGGATCAACGTTCCTCCAGGTTGAGTCATGGATCAAGTCAATCCACCTCAACGTTCACCCGGATTTCTTCATCGATCAGGTCAGTCCACCTCAACGTTCACCCGGATTTCTTCATCGATCAGGTCAATCCACCTCAACGTTGATCCAGATTTCTTCATCGATCAGGTCAATCCACCTCAACGTTCATCCAGAGTTCTTCATCGATGAAGTCAATCCACCTCAACGTCGATCCAGGTTGGGTGATCGATGAAGTCCATTCACCTCAACGTTGATGTAAATCGGGTCATCCACCATTCGATCCAGGTGAACGTCAATCCAGGTTGGGTCATCCACCATTCGAGCTGGATCAACCTCAATCCAGGCCGGATCATCCACCATCCGAGCTGGACGAGGCAGAGGCACTGCCATGGGAGTCACACCTTCGTTCTTCATCAGCGAACGATTGGAGGCCTCCGGTCGTCTCCTCATCCGTGGGCGCAGTGCGTGCGTTCTGCTTAGTAGCTTAGCTACTTGCTGCTCTTCCTCTTCGGCGCCGCATTGAGCAGCTCGCGCAGATCCTTGCCCGCTTTGAACCGGACGTTCCGGGAGGCCGGAATGGCGATCGGTTCGTTGGTGCGTGGATTACGCCCCTCGCGCGCTTTGCGGGAGGTGACGGCAAAACTGCCGAGGCCGGGGATTACGCAGCGGTCGCCCTGCTGGCAGGCATCGGAGATGTAGCCGACCAATGCATCGTACGCCGCCGCGGCCTCTTTCTTGGAAATGCCCGCCTGCTCGGCAATGGCGTTGATGATGTCTGCCTTACCAGCCATCGGCAATACCTCCTGGCACCGTCTGGGGGAGAGGTCAATCTAGGTAAACGATCCGGGATTGTCAACGTCACCGGAGTTGCGGAATTCGCGGCGGCGCTCGAGGTAGCGCAGCACCACCGAGACTACCTGCGCGTGGCTCCAGGTGAGCGGGGCGACCGAAAGCGGCTGCCCGTCATACGGGTGGAGCTGCTCCGGCAGCACGAGCGAACGGGTGGCTTTCGAGCGCGCCCAGCGCACGAGGTCGAGCGCTTCCTGCAGCTCGTTGGCAGTGTTGGCGCGCGCAATCACATGCTCGGCCATCCAGAGCGTACAGAGCACCCACGGGTTGCCCGGAATGCGCCCCGTCTCCTCGGAAATGCGGTGATAGTCGTCGTTCTCGTAACGCGCAAAGCCGCCCGTTTCGGTATTGACCCAGAGGCGCTCGCGAATGGCCTTCATCGTCCCTTCAACCATCGCGCTCGTGGCCGGAAAGACGCCGAGATAAAAGACCGCGAAGGTCGACGCGTCCACGGTCGGATCGAGCTCGAGGCGATTGCCTTCCGCGAGCACCATGCCACGCGCGAAACGCCCTTCGCTCTCGATCCACAGATGCCGGCGCATCGCATCGCGGATCTCCTCGGCGGCATTTTCGTATGTGGCGCGGCGCTCCTGTTCATTGAAGAGGCTCGCCAGCGCTGCCGCGGCCTGTAATCCGGCCACCACCGCGGCGCAGGTGAACGTAAAGACACCCTGACGCTCCTCCCACATGTCGAAGCTCGGCAGCGGCAGGCCGGTAGTGAGGTCGCGATGGCGGACGAGGAAGTCGGCCGGCTGCACGACCAGGCGCTTATAGAGCTCGCGCAACAGATCGAGATCGCGGGTGCGCTCGTAATGACGGGCCAGCAGCCAGATCACCAGCGCGGTCTCGTCTTCCTGGATCGGCAGTTGCGGCTCGCCGTCGCGGACCCACGGATGCCACAGTGGCGCGAGCGATCCGTCGGGATTGTATTTGTGGAGGAAATACCCCTCGTCGCGCACGACCTTGTGCGCGAAAAGAAGGAAGCGCCGCGTCACCTCGGGAAATCCGCCCCGATCGAGCGCGTCACAGACGAACGACGCGTCGCGCGGCCACATGTACGAATAGTGGTCGTTGTGGCCCCACTGAATGTCGGAGTCGTTCGCCGCGAGCACCGCCCCTTCGCGATCGCATTGTGTGCTCACAATCAGCAGCGAACGGCGATATAGGTCGGTAATCTCGTCCGGCAATTCCGCAAACTCGAGTGCCGGCTTATTGACCCACGTATACCAGTACGAGCCGGTGCGCGTCAGCAGATGTGCTGCCGTCTCTTCCCGCACCGCGCGATCGAGCTCCACCACCTCGGCGTGCCGCTTCCCCGCGCAGATCCAGTACATGACCGTCTGTGACGCACCCGGTTCGAGATGGAGCGGAATGGCGATCGTCGAGTCGACCGCGCCCTGTGCGATCGGCTCCATCGACAATGCGCCGTCTTCCGCGTCGCGCCAGGTCCCCTCGACGCCGCCGATGCCGGAGCGTCCACAGGCGTACTCCGTAATGCCGGCGTCGCAATTCACCAGCACATAACGCCGCGCCTTGTAATGAATGATCGCGCCGCTCTGAGGGTCAAAGTACGCGGTGTCACCGATCGCGTTTCCGTAGAGGTTGAAATCCTGGTGCACGAACAGCTTGATGTCTCGCGCCTCTTCGCGGAGGTTGCGCACGACGATCTTGCGAACGTAAACGTTCGCGTCGGGCGCGACCGCGTCGTAGCAGCGGAGGCGCAGGCCGAGCGCGTCGTTCTGGCAGAGGACGTCGGTGACGAGCGTGTCGCGGAGGTAGTCGAGGGTGAGCTTCCACGGCGCATCCTCGACCCACTGCATCGTGCCGTCGGCGTAGACCCCGAAGCGGAAGCGGGCCGCGGCGTGGTTCTCCATCCCGACGTGGGGGAAGAAAAAGTCGGCGAGCCGGTACTGCGAGTCGAAAGCGACAAGGAGAGACCCGTTCCCGATCGCGAGGTCGCGTGGCATGGCGGCGGCGGATTTTACCGGAGCTTCTTCAGCACGAACGCGGTAAATCCATCGGCTCCCGATTCCGGCGTCAACCGCAGCACGCCGTCCTCGACCCATTGCTTCGCGCCTTCCGGCACAAAGTCGGCCGCGTCGGCGCGCTCGTAGCCGGCGACGCTGGCGTCGTCGCAGCCCGCGACGATGGCGTCGTTCTCCTCCCCTTCCAGCGAGCAGGTGGAGTAGACGACGTACTTTGCGGCGAGCTGCATCGCGCTGGCCAGCAGCTCGCGCTGCAGCTTCGCGAACGCGGCCAGGTCGGCCTCGCGCAGCCGCCACTTGATCTCCGGATTCTTGCGGATGGTGCCGGTCGCGCTGCAGGGGGCGTCGAGCAGCACCACCTCCACCGGACGTCGGAACGCTCCGAACCGTCCGTCGCTCACTACCACCCGGGTCCGTCCCTGGAGCTGCCGGAGTCGGCCGATCGAGACGTCATTCGAGATCACGCGCGCCCCCTGGTGCTGCATGTAGAGGCTCTTGCCGCCCGGTGCCGCGGCGAGATCGAGCACCTCCTCACCGCAGGCGCGCGCGATGGCGGCGATGACCGCGCTCCCCTCGTCCATCGGATGAAACCGCGCCCGGTCGAGCTCCGCCGACGAGCCGTGCAGCTTCCAGAGGCTGTCCACGAGCTGCGACTTTTCTGCTTCCGGCGGCGCTTCCTCCGTCAGCGCAAGGACGTCGGGATACGACAGCTCCTGGTTCGCGCCGGCGATCTTCGCCGCGCGCTCGGCGCCGTAGCGCGCGCTCCAGCGATCGATCAGCCACTTCGGATGGGCGGTGCGGGTGGCCAGATCCTCCGGCCGCGGCGCTCCACGCAAAGCCGCGCGCAGGATCGCATTCACGAACCCGCGCGCGCGCTGCGGCGCGAGGTCGACCGTCTCCGAGACCGCGGCGTGCGGCGGCACGTTCATGTGCTGGATCTGGCAAAGGCCGAGGCGGAGGATGGTCAGCACGCTGCGATCGAGCTTGAGGACGGAACGTTTCGCCAGCGTGGCGATCGTCCAGTCGAGCTGCGAGCGCCAGCGCAGGACGCCGAGGACCAGCGTGCGGACGAACCCCGACTCCTCGAGCAGGACCAGCGAGGCGTAGAGCGATTCGCGCTCGATGCGGTCGAGGAGTTGAGCGGCGCGCTGTCGTTCGTTCATGTGTCTTACGTCACTCACGTCGCTTACATCATCCCGAGCGAAGTCGAGGGATCAATCAAGGCGCGGCGATGCCGGTGCCACGCCAGCCGACGCGCGGCGCCTTGGCTGACCCTTCGACTCGCTGCGCTCGCTCAGGGTGCCAGGGTTCCTCCCACGCTCCAACCGAGGCCGCGCGCGACCGCGCCGGCCGGCGTGCGAGGCTTCCCGGGGCGCTGCATCTCCTCGATCCGGATCGAGCCGGTCCCGCACGCGATCGTCACTCCCTCGTCCAACGCGAGAATCGTGCGCGGTGCACCACTCGCCTCGAAGGGGCGAATGTCGGTCAGCTTCAGCGTCTCGCCGTTCGCGAGCGTATAGATGCCGGGCCAGGGATCGAAGGCGCGGAAGCGGTTATAGATCGTGATGGCCGACTCCTCGAACGTCACTTCGCCTTCCGCTCTGTCGATCTTCGGCGCGAGGGTGGCGCGCGCGTGATCCTGCTCGATCTCGATGGCGGTGCCGTTCGCGAGCTGTTCAACCACCGGCAGCAGCGCCTGCGCACCGAGCTCGGAGAGACGGCGGAAAAGCGTCGGGCTGCGCTCGTCGGGAGCGATCTCCAGCGTCTCGATGGCCAGCATCGGCCCGTGATCGAGCTGCTCGTCGACGCGCATGATGGTCACGCCGGTGACGCGGTCGCCCGCCTCGATGGAGCGCTGGATCGGCGCGGCGCCGCGCCATTGCGGAAGGACGGAGGCGTGGACGTTCACGAATCCATGCGTCGGGATCTCCAGCAGCGCGGCCGGCAGGATCTTGCCGTACGCGATGACCACCCCCAGGTCGGGCGCCAGCGCCCGGATGGAGCCGAGGAACTCTTCGTTGCGGATCTTCGGCGGCTGGATCAGCGGCAGGCCCAGCTCGCGCGCGCGTACCGCCACCGGCGGGGCCTGCACCTTCATCCCGCGGCCGGCCGGCTTGTCGGGTTGCGCCACGACCAGCACGACCTCGTGCTCGCGCGCGATGGCATCGAGCGTCGGGACGGCGAAGTCGGGAGTTCCGAAGAAGACGATGCGCACGGCGGCGAATTCTATGGGAGACCCGATTCAATGGGAGAGAATGACCGGCGATGAACGCGCCCGCGATCGCCCTCGTTTCAGCCCTCGTTCTCACGCTCCCGCTGGTTGCCCAGGTGGCCGACGGCGACCGCCATTACGCGCAACGCGCCGAAGGGGCGCAGGGCGCGCGGGCCGTCGCCACGCACGTCGACGCGGCCATCGCCGCGTATCAGCGCGCGCTCGCGCAGAACCCGAACGACCTCGAGACCCACGGGAAGCTCCTGCGCGCCTGGCGCTACAAAGGGGCGTACGTGGCCACGTCCAACGAGCAGAAGAAGCAGATCTACGGCCTCGCCAAGAAGGCCGGAGCCACGGCCAACGGTGTCATCGAGCGGCTGCTCGCGGCGAAGGGCGTCAAGAAGAACGCGAACGAGAAACAGGTGGCCGAGGCACTGCGCGGCACGCCCGGCGCCGCGTCGGTGCTGCTATGGGACGCGATCAACTGGGGCGAATGGGCCCTGGCCTACGGCAAGCTCGCCGCCGCGCGCGAAGGGGCCGCCGACCAGATCCGCCGCAACGCCATCATCGCCCACCTGATCAACCCGAGTGAGGAGATGGGCGCGCCATCCCGTGTGCTGGGACGCCTCCACGACCAGACCCCGCGCATCCCCTTCATCACCGGCTGGGCCTCGAGCAAAGAGGCGGTGCGCTTCCTCAACGAATCGCTGCAGTACGACCGCGACAACAAGGTGACCTTGGTCTTCCTCGCCGAAGCAATGGTCAATCACGACGCGAAGACGAAACCGCGGGCCATCACCATGCTGCGCGAGGTGGTGACGAAGCCGCTGCACGCGGAGTACGTGGTGGAGGATGCGGCGGCGGTGCTCGATGCGCGGGCCCTGCTGAAGAAATGGGGAGCCTGATCCGCAGCTAAGCAGAATGCTCTCACTTCACCAACAGATGAGGGAACGACGGGAGGCCTCCGGCGGCTCCGGTCGTCTCCTCATCCGTGAGTCAAGTGCGTGCGTTCTGCTTAGCGAACGCCGCGCAAGTGGAAGAATGCCGCCTGAAGCAACCCTGGCCCCGATCCGTAGTCGAGTACGAGCGGGAGCCACCAGATGCCGGCAATCGTGCCGGACGGCTCGATCAGACAAGCAGTGACGCCGCACGCTCCGCCGGCCAGGGGCAGCCATGACGCCCGGCTGCCTTGATAGGTGCGGATGAACCACACGCGCCAATTCATCGCGGCGATCCACACGAACGTGACGCCCAGAACGATTGTGACGAGCATTCGCGATGTACTCATGAGCCCCCCGTCGCCGAATCCTACTTTGTCACCGCCACGATCAAATCACCCTGCCGCCAGGTGTCGACGCGATCGAACTGCAGTCCGTCCTCCACCTCCTGCGAGAGCTCCAGCCGCAGCGCCTTGAGGGTGGGGAACTCGTCCGACCGTTGCTTCCACGCCGCTTCTTTCGCGGCCCAGAAGTGCAGCACGCGATCGGCCAGCGTGCAGCGCTCCATCACTTCGCGCTCCTCGGCGGTGAGGAAGAGCCCGGCGGAGCGTTCGTCGACCGGGCGCACCACCTGGATGTCGAGGCCGACCGGCTTTTCGTCGATCGCCGCGGCGGCGAAGGGGGCGGAGTGGGAGAGCGAGACGAAGAGCGGGAGCTCGACGCCGTCGACGACGATGCGGGGGCGGGCGATGCGCACGTTGCGGGGATCGAAGGCCAGGCCGAGCCGGACGGCGAGGATTTTCGCGGCGCAGCGGCTGAGGAGCCATTCGTCGCGCCGCTTCTGCAGCTTGAAGCCGTCCGCGACCGACAGTTCCTCTTCCGCGAACACTCCGTGATCGAGCGCGCTCCGTTCGAGAATGATCACGCGCGGGTCGTTCATTGCTGTTGGGCCGGGATGGCGGCGATGAATTCATTGTCGCCGGTGGTGTCGACCACCGTTGCGAAACCGACGCCGGTGCCGGCGATGGCGGTCAGGCGCACCGTCGCCCCCTCATCGAGGGCGATGCCGAGCTCCTGTTCGAGCGCCGGCACGAGCCACACTTCGTCCTCCGGGATGCCGGACTCGATCGGCTTGCCGATCGCACGGCCGTTGCGATCGCGCACGGTGATCCGGAAAGTGGCGGGGATGATGCCGATGTTGACGATACCGACGTTCACGCGGCGGCCGGGCGCGCTGGAGGCGGGGATGCCGACGATGGTCAGCTCCGCGGCGTCACTGCCGGCGGTCGCGGAGTCGCGTTTCGAGAGCGGCGTTTCGACGGTGGCCCGTCCGCCGTGCGCGACGTCGCTGGTCTTCACCACGGCCACCGGCGCGCGCCCCTCGCGATGTTCGATCCAGAGCGAGCCGACCACCCCTTCGATACCGAAGAAGCCGCGCGCCACGTTCGCCCAGCGTAACGTCTGGCGCGGCGCGAGCGTGAGGCGGCGGTCGAGGTGACGCTCGCCCGCGACGTAGCGCAGCGTGACGGCGATCGGATCGCGGAAGGGGTTGTGCAGCGTGAGGTCGGACTGCCAGTACGACCCTTCCGCACCATGGACGCTGCCGACGGCGGGAAAGACCAGCCGCGCCACGGCGCTGCCGACCAGCTCTTTGCGCTGCGGCAGGCGGATGCGCTTCAGGTACTCCGCGACCGGCCGCGGCTTCGCGTCGGCGCGGCGCATCCAGAGCTCGACGCCGCGCACGCTCTTCCAGAAGCTGTAGCAGTCGTCGATGTAGCTGGAGACGGCCTGCGCGCGGAGGTCGTTCGGCACGCCATCGAACCAATCGAATCCTTCCGGTGACCGGCGGATGACGATCTTCGGCTTGCCCCGTTCGAGGGCCTGAATGGTCTCGGCCTGGAACTCGCGCGGCGAGAGGATTGGCACCTGATAGAAGCGGGTCGGGTTGGGGCGGTCCGCGAAAAAGTAGAAAGCCGGCTGGTTCGAGAAATCGAAGATCGGATCCGATGGCCGGGTCACTTCGTGGATGTAGCGGGTGACGTCGGTGATGCGCCACTGCACGTCTTCCGCGCGCTGGTCGCGCTCCGTGCGCAGCACGCGCGCGTCATAGCGGATGAAGTCATGGATGCGGGCGTTGACCAGGTCGGGGATCCAGAAGAGGACCACGATCACCGGCACGACCATCATCACCAGCGCGACCACGAACGCGCGCGTTCCCTCGCCGCCCTCGCGCCACAGCGCGCGCAGGCGCCGCACGGCGAGGAGGCCGAGCAGCACCAGCATCGGTCCGATCAGGAACGCCGCAAAGTACTGATGGCGAAACGACGCCCTGCCGAAGGCGGTGCGCTGCGTGACGAGGGAGAAGATCGTCAGGACCAGCAGCGCCACGTCGAGCGTATCGATCCGCCTGGTCAGCCAGCGCTGGATGACGTAGATGGCGGAGACGGCGATGGTCAGCGGGCTGAGGATGAGGTGGAACTTTTCCCACAGCACAAAGTCGGCGAGCGTGTGCAGGGTGAGGTTGTTGCGGAACGTGGAGACGAGATCGGGGAACGGCAGCGACCAGACCGCGTCGATGATCCGCGGGATGGTGAAGAAGGAGACGTTCACGAACTCGCCGAGCGCGCCGCGGGAAGCGAGGTAGAGCGCGAATGGTGCCGCCCCGATCGCGGCGCCGAGGAGGAAGAAGAGGGCGGCCTGCAGCGGCGCGAGACCATCCCACGGCACGCGCCTGGCCATGATGGCGATGGCGATCGAGACCGCGATGGCGCCGACGATCGTGTAGAGACCGATCTCGTAGCTGAAGAAGAGAGCGATGCCGGCAAAGATGCCGCTGAAAACGGCGCTGGCGCGGCTGCGGCGGCGCAGCGCGTTCCAGAAGAGCGCCACCGCCGCCACCTGGAAGAAGGTCCGGTCGTTTTCCGCGGTCGTCCATGCGCCCATCGCCACGCAGAGGAGCGCCAGCGGGATCGACTCGAAGACGGCCACGCCGAGAAACCAGATCGAGACGCCGAGGAAGCCGCCGATGACCACCGTGCGCGCGACCGCCACGTCGAGTGAACGTCCGAAGAGCTGCATCAGCCACGCATCGAGCTGGCCGTCTTCGAGCATGCCGTGCAGCGCGAAGACGTCGCGGAACGGCGCCTTGCCGCGCAGGTAATCCGACGCCGGTCCAATCGACTCGCCGCGGTGAAAGAGGTCGATCCACTGCGAGAGCTGCGCGGTGGAGGCATAGCTGAAGAGGTAGATGATGGCCGGGATGATCGCGAACGCGGCCAGCGTGCGGGCGCGCTTCGCGCCGATCGGCTTCATAGCCGTCAGCAGAGCGATCAGGAGCAGCGTGGCGACCGTGATCGCGCGCGGCATCGGCGTCGGCACCACCATCACCGCGAGGAACGGCAGCGCGACGAGCGGCAGCGCGGCGGTGGTGATCCTCCGGAAGGTCTCCTCCGCCTCGCGCGCGAAGAGGATCTGCGCGAGCCGGGCGATGAAGATCGCGGCGCACCAGAAGAGCGCCATGAACAGCGCCACGAAGACCACCTCGAGGAACAGCGTCGGGATGTGCGCGATGCGCCGGCCGGTCACCAAGTAGCGGAAGAGGATCCACGACAGCGCCTCGGTGAAGAGCAGCACGTGATACGGCCGCAGCCCGGGCCGGAACAGCTCGCGCAGCCAGCGATGCGTCCTCCCGTAATTGAGGATCAGCGGACCGGCGTACGACAGCGCGACCGGGAGGAGAAGAATCCACCCGACCTTTCCGGTGGTCAGGTAGAAGAACGGTGCGAGCAGATACGGCACCAGCGCGAGCACCGCCGCCGGCGTTTCGAAGCGGCGCACGCGACGCGCGAGCAGCCCGCGCAGCCAGACCGTCAGCGGCGGGACGAGGACGAAGAAGAGCGCCGCGCCGAGGTAATCGCGGAGCTTCGAATAACGCTCGATGGTGACGAGACCGATCGCCACCGGCTTGGTGGCCGGTAACGACGGGAAGAGCAGCGTGACCGATAGGAAGACGCCGCAGGCGAAGCAGAACGCGGCCACCCAGACCAGCGCCGCGATGATGCGCTCATAGAGGCTCCTCGGTCGCACGCGCGGCGGAGTGTACCGCGAAGGTTTCGAGGAGCGACTTGATGGCACGTGTGTCTTCGTTGTCCTCACGCTCGGCGGTGACGTAACGGGCGAGCGTCCATTGCCACGGATCGCCTTTCGCGAGAAGGCGATCGAGACGGGCAGCGAGGGGGGACTCGTTGAAAAGATTTCTGCGGGTGACTTGCGTGGAGGCGAGAGCGATGCGCAGCAATCTGGACTGCGGTGGCAACGCCACCGCTCTTTCATAGCCGCCTGTCGAGAGCGGTGGCGTTGCCACCGCAGTCCAGATCGACCGCCAGAGTGGATCGCGATCGGCTTCGATCATGGGCCGCGGTGGCAGCTCGCGCCGGTACGCCGTGCGCGGCAAGCGCGAGGTCCGTTTGCGCGCCGCCACGAGCACGAAGTCCGACGGCAACTGCCCGGCGTCGACGAGCATCCCCTCGAATGTGCAGAGCAGCTCGACCATGGCCCGCTCGCGTGGTGCATCCCAGCGAAAGTTGCCGGCGATGTCATACAGCAGGTGCTGCAGCACCGCCCCGCCGAGGTCGCGCTGGTCGAGGATGTCGAACGTGCGCGCCGTGAAGGCGAGCAGTTCATCCGAGCGCACCGCCTCGGTCGGGTCGTGCGCGATCATCATCTCCTCGCCGGGACGCTCCCTCGTTTCGTAGACCGCGCCCGAGATCCCGCCCATCCGCAGCCGCGGCGGCAGGCAGCGCAGCAGCGCGTTCATCAGCGTCAGGACGTCATCGGAGAACTGAAAGCGCCGCGGGCCGACGTACTCGTTGAGGATCAGCGTGCCGTCCGCGCGTAACGCCCCGTCGAGCTGCGCGTAGGCGTGCTCGAGGTTCTCGATGTGATGGAGCACCTGATGCGCGAGGATGACGTCGTACGTGTCGCGCGGCAGCTCGTCGCGATTCAGGTCGACGACGTCGTACGAGATGTTCGAGTACGAAGACGACAGCTCGCGAGCGCGCGCCACCGCATCGGCGGCGAAATCGACAGCATCAATGTGCGCGACGAACGGCCAGCCGGCGATGCCGCGCTCGAGCCATCCCTCGCCGCATCCGAGCACGAGCACGCGAAGCCGCTCGCCGACGAAGTAATGCCGCGCCCACCCGTTCAGCCACTCACGCACCGGATCGCCCGTGGCCCGCTCGTTGAGGTGCGCGAGCACGGCCACGTTGGCCATCCAGCTCGCGTTCGCGAGCGAGTGCGTAAAGTGGGCGTCGTTCCAGACGGACACGGGGAGAGCTTAACGATGAACGATGAGAGATGAGCAATGAACGTGGCACTGGCGCGCTTGTTCATCGCTCATCTCTCATCGCTCACCGGGGCCCTCTCACCGCCTCGACCACCGCATCGCGGATCGCCTCCACACTCGCTTTCTCCGCGACCACGTCCGGCTCTTTGCCGTAGCGGCGGACGGCCTGGCTGGTGGTCGCGCCGATGCTGGCGATGAGGGCGCGGGCGTTGACTTTCTTCCGCTCGTCTTCGGTCAGCTTGCCGTAGAAGTGATCGGCGGTGGAGGCGCTGGTGAAGGTCACGACGTCGATGGCGTCGCTGGCGATCAGGTCGCGCAGCTCTTCGAGATCGGTCTCGGCGGCGACGGTGCGATAGGCAACGGCCAGATCGACCTCGCCGCCCCGGCGGCGCAGCTCGTCGATCAGCTCGTCGCGGCCCTGCTCCGCGCGGATGACGCAGGTACGGATGCCGGTCTGGTTTTCGGCGAGCAGCGGCAGCAGTTCCGTGGAGATGAAGCGCTCCGGCATGACATCCGGGTTGAGGCCGCGCGCGCGAAGATCGGCCGCGGTCTGCTGTCCGACCGCCGCCACGTGGACGCCCGCGAGCGAGCGCACGTCGCGTCCAGCCGCAGAGAGGCGCTCGAAGAAACTCGCGACGCCGTTGCTGGAGGTGAAGATCAGCCAGTCGTACATTTCGGCGATGGCGCGATCGAGCGACTCCCACGAGGCGGGCGGCGCGATCTCGATGGTCGGGAACTGCAGCACGTGCGCGCCGCTCTCTTCGAGCAGGCGTTTCATCTCCGAGGCCTGCTCGCGGGCGCGGGTGACGACCACCCGCTTGCCGAAGAGCGGCTTCGATTCGAACCAGTTGATGGTCTCGTGCAGCTTCACCACGTCGCCGACCACGATCAGCGCCGGTGTCTCGAGGTTCGCCTCCGCCACGCGCGCTTCGATGTTGCGGAGCGTGCCGGCCACGGTGCGCTGGTCGAAGCGCGTCCCTTTCGAGATCACCGCGCAGCCGCGCTCCGGCGTCATACCGTACTCGATCAGGCGATGGACGATGTTGGCAAGATTGGCGAAGCCCATCATGAAGACAATGGTGCCGTCGAGCTGCGCCAGCGCCGGCCACTTGATGCCGGTCGAGCCGTCGTCCGCTTCGTGCGCCGTGACGAGCGTGACCGAGGTGGCGTAGCTGCGGTGCGTCACCGGAATGCCGGCGTAGGCAGGACCGGCGATGGCCGACGAAATGCCCGGCACGATCTCCACCGGCACGCCCGCGGCCACCAGCTCTTCGGCCTCTTCACCGCCGCGTCCGAATACGAACGGGTCGCCGCCTTTGAGACGCACGACCTTCTTGCCGCTCTTCGCTTCCTTCACCAGCAACGCGTTGATCTGATCCTGCGGCAGCGTGTGCGCCGCGGCGCGCTTCCCGACGTAAACCACCTCGGCGGTCTTCGGGATGCGCGCGGCGATTTCTTTCGAGACCAGTGCGTCGAGTGCAACCAGATCGGCCGTGGCGATCAGCTCCGCCGCGCGCAAGGTCAGCAGGCGGACGTCGCCGGGGCCGGCGCCGACGAGATAGACCGTTCCTACTTTTTCGTGGCGCACAAGAGCTCCGTGGCGCCCTGCGCGACGAGCTCGTCGTACACGGCGGTGATGACCGTCCCAGCATCGCGGCCGGTGGCGCGGGCGCGGATGGAGCGCGTCGCCTCGAGGTCGGAAAAGAAGGCGCGCACCGTCAGCTCGCCGTCGATCGACGTCGCGTGTACGGCCACGGCCGAGTAGCAATCGAGCTGCTCGCCGAACTTCTGCAGCACACCGCGCTCGCACACCGCCGCCAGCGCGCTCGGCTCGTGGCTGATGCTGCGCGCCGCGTCCTGCGCGCGGGTGTCGTCGCGCAGGCACTCGAAGCCGACGATCCCCTGGCCGCACGCCGGCAGCATCTCGTCGGTCGAAAAATACGAGGTCACTTCGCTGGCACGCCCCAGGCGGGTCATGCCGGCGCTGGCGAGGATGATCCCGGCGTACTCCCCCTCGCGCGCTTTGTTGATGCGGGTGTCGACGTTGCCGCGGATGTCCTCGATCACGAAGTGCGGAAAGAGCGTCAGCAGCTGCGCGCGCCGTCTCGGGGCACTGGTGCCGATGCGAGCGCCTTCCGGCATGTCGGCGATCGCTTTGCCGCCGACGTGCACCCAGGCATCGCGCGGGTCGGCGCGCTGGAGAAATCCGGCCAGCACGAACTGATCGGGGATCAGCGACGGCACGTCCTTGAGGCTGTGCACGGCGATGTCGATCTCGCGGCGCTCGAGCGCCTCTTCGAGCTCCTTGATGAAGAGCCCCTTGCCGCCGATGGTGGCGAGCGAGACATCCTGCCGGCGGTCGCCCGTCGTTTTGACGGTGCGCAGCTCCGGCGACCAGCCGGCGGCGGTGAGGCGCCGCGCGGTTTCGTTGGCCTGCCAGAGCGCGAGCTGGCTGCCGCGCGTGCCGATGCGGATGGTCCGGTTCATCGCAGTCCGAAAATCTTCCGGATCGTCCGCCGCAGCGCGTCGCGCTCCTGCGGTTCGTCCGAGGCGTCTTTGAGTTGCAGGATCGGGTAGTGGAGGATCTTGTTCACCAGCTGTGTGGAGAACATCTCCACCGCCGCCCGCTGCTCGGCCGTGACCGGGCCGACGTTGCGGAGGCACTTCTCCAGCTCGGCGGTGCGGATGGCCTCCAGGCGCTGCTGCAGCTCGAGGATGGTCGGCACCGCGTCCTGCGCCACGAGCCGCTTCCGGAACCCCTCCACCTCTCGCACCACGATCTCCTCGGCCTGCCACGCTTTCTGCTGCCGCAGTTCGAGGTTCTGGTCGGCGACCTGTTGGAGGTCGTCGACGTTGTAGAGATACGCGCCGTTGAGTTGAGACACGGCCGGGTTGATGTTGCGCGGCACCGCCAGGTCGATAAGGAAGAGCGTGCGATTCCGGCGGACGTCGAGCGCTTGCGTGACGTGCCCCGGCTCGATCAGGTAGTGCGGCGCCCCGGTAGATGTGATGACGATGTCGCACTGGGCGAGATGCTCGTCGAGCGCGTCGAACTGCACCGCCTGGCCGTTGAAGCGGCGGGCCAGATCGACGGCGCGCTCGTACGAACGGTTCGCGACGAAGACCTGACGCACTTCCTGTTCGTGGAGGTGCTCGGCCGTCAGCTCTCCCATCTCGCCGGCGCCGAGCAGCAGCACCTGCAGCCCTTTGAGGTCGCCGAAGATCTTCTTCGCCAGCTCGACGGCCGCGTACGGGACGGAGACGGCGTTCTCGCCGATGCCGGTGTCGGTGCGCACCTTCTTCGCCACGCGCATGGTGTTGTCGAAGAGCTGCTGGAGCAGGGCGTCGAGCGTGTCGAGCTCCTGCGACACGAGGAAGGCTTTGCGTACCTGCCCGCCGATCTGCGGCTCGCCGAGGATCATCGAGTCGAGCCCGGAGGCGACGCGGAAGAGGTGCTTCACCACGTCGCCGTGCCGGAGGATGTAGAGGTGCTTTTCGAGCTCGGTGCGGGTGGTATTCGCGCCGGCGGCCAGCCACTCGACCAGGCTCTCCACGACGTCTTCCTCACGGGTGGAGACGACCAGCTCGACGCGGTTGCAGGTCGAGACAATGGCCGCGCCGTCGATCCCGTCGACGTTGCGCAGCGCGCGGGTGGTTTCGGGCAGGCGCGTCTCCGGCACGTTCAGGCGCTCGCGCACCTCGACCGGGGCGGTGCGGTGATTGAGGCCGACCAGGATCAGCGGCATCGCATCACCCTCGGATCCCCAGGATGGCCACCAGGATGGCCACGAACGCGCCGGCGGAGAGGAAGATCGTCCGCTTGGTGCGGTACGAGTTGCTGATGTACGACTGCAGCAGCACCGCGAAGAGGACCCACGCCGTCACCGCGCCGACCTGCTTGACGCGAATGTCCATGAAGCCGGCGTTGGTGCGGTACGACCAGAGCACGCCCGCCAGCAGGCCGAGGGTGTAGATGCTGAAGCCGATCGAGAGGGCGCGGTAGCTGACGGTCTTACAGACGTTCAGGCTCGGGATCAGCTCCCACAGCCGGCCGCGCGTCTTCTGCTTCAGTGAGTGATCCTGCACCACCGCCAGCAGCGTGAAGGCAAGACCGATGAAGAGGCCCGCCACGCCGAGGGTCGAGAGGAGAAGGTGCATGGTGAAGAGGTTCGACCGCAGCGCCGGATCGAGCGCCTGGATGTTCTCCCCCGCCACGGCCGATAGCGTCAGCAGCATCAGCACGAGCGGATAGACGAAAAAGACCGCGGCGTAGACCCGGTAACGGATCCAGAGCGCGAGCTCGACCGCGAACACGGTCCAGGCCAGGAAGGCGGTGGTCTCGGAGAGGTTGGTCAGCGGCGGGTGGCCGCTGCGCGCGCAGATCGTTCCGATCCAGACGGTGTGCGCCACGAAGCCGGCGATCATCAGCACGAGGCCGATGTTCTGCAGCCGCTTCTTCTCGGTCACGACCAGCGAGAGGAGCGCCGTCAGCGTGCCGAGCGTGTAAGCGGCCAGGGCGACGTACAGCGTATCGGTCAGATCGAATCTCATGGCTGGGTCAGGTGCTTGCAGAACACGACCTTGTCGTCTTCGATTCTGTAAAAGTCTTTGATGCGCGAGATCTCGTCGTAGCCGGCGCTCTGGTAGAAGCGCAGCGTCGGCGCGTAGCTCTGTTTCGACGACGTCTCGATGAGGAGCATCCGCCCGCGCTGCCGCCGCACCTCGTTCTCCACGAACCGCAACAGGAGCTGTCCGAATCCCTGTCCCTGCCGGGTCGGGTCGACCGCGATCCAGTAAAGGTCGAAAACGCCCTCGGTCATCGGCGTCGGCCCGAACAGCACGTACCCCTGAATCTGGCGGTCGGGGCCGCTGTCGGGCGCTTCGAGGACGTGCACCACGTACTCACCCTTTTCAGGCGTCGCGAGGGCCGAGTCGACGAGCTCCATCGCCCACCCGACCTCCTGCTGGGAGAAACGGGCCGTGGCAACGAGGATCTCGAGGATGCGCGCCCGGTCGCGCGGCACGGCCGGTCGGATGTTCACCGTCGCAGTTTATCCCGGCCGCAGCTCGCAGTTTATCCCGACCGTAGGGAGGGATCTCAGGTGCCATCGCGCTGCACGCGCCATCTGCCGACTGCGTCGCGATGGCACCGAAGATCCCTCCCTGCGGTCGGGATAAACTTTTCCTACACCGCCCGTTTGGCCTGGCTCCGCCGCACGTAGGGCGTGAACAGGTGCACCACATCCCCCGGTACCCAGGCGGTGAAGCAGGCCGCGTCGTCGGTCGCGCTCTGCTCCTGGATCTCCGCCACCTCGTGCAGCTTCGCCACGAGCTTCGACTCCTCGTGCGGGATGACCAGGTGCATCAGTGCGCCGCCGGAGCGCTCGCGGTCGCGGATCATCTCCACCAGCGTTTCGATCCCCTGGCCGGTCAGCGCTGAGACGGTGGCGGTGTTGCGGCGATGGATCTCGAAGTGCTCGTCGAGGCGATCGGCCTTGTTGTAGACCTCGAGGACCCGGATGGCGTCGACGCCGAGGTCGGCCAGGACTTCGTCGCCGATCTCGCGCTGCTCGGTGTACTGCGGGTGGCTGGCGTCGATGACGTGCAGCACCACATCGGCCGCGACTGCTTCTTCCATCGTGGAGCGGAACGACGCCACCAGATGGTGCGGCAGTTTGCGGATGAAGCCGACCGTATCGATGATCACGGTCTCCCGCGGCATCTCGAAGATGGTCTTCTGCGAGCGGGCATCCAGCGTGGCGAAGAGCCGGTCCATCGCTTCCGCGCCGCCGACCGTGAGACGGTTGAAGAGGGTCGACTTGCCGGCGTTCGTGTAGCCGACCAGGGCGACGGTGAACGCTTCCTGCCGCCGCTTGTGCCGCTGCGTTTCGCGGGTCTTTTCGATCCGCTGCAGCTCTTCCTTGAGGCGGGCGATGCGGGTGCGGACGATGCGGCGGTCGAGCTCGAGCTGCGTCTCGCCGACGCCACGCGTGCCGATGCCGCCGGCCTGCCGCTCGAGGTGCGTCCACGCCCGGGTCAGGCGGGGCAGCATGTACTCGAGCTGGGCGAGCTCGACCTGCGTCCTGGCCTCTCTCGTCTTCGCACGGCCGGCGAAGATGTCGAGGATCAGCGCGCTGCGATCGATGACTTTGGCCCCTTCGCCGACGATCTTCTGGACGTTGCGCACCTGCGCCGGGGAAAGGTCGTCATCGAAGATGATCAGCTTCGCGCCCTGCTGTGAGGCGAGGCGTCCCAGCTCTTCGGCTTTCCCCTTCCCGATATAGGTCGCTGAGTCGGGAGCGCTCCGCTTGCCGAAGACCTTGCCGACGATCTCGCCGCCGGCGGTGGCGATCAGCTGGGCCAGCTCTTCGAGATGCTCCTCGGCCACATCGCGGGAAACCTGAGGGAGGATGAGCGCTACGGCAATCGCTTTTTCGGGCATGTGCGGGGCGCCGCCGAATATACCAAATTGACGCCGCCGCGACCGTTCGTTACCCTCAACGCCTCGGAAGCTCCCGACTTATGGTCCTCTTCAATTACGCCACGAAGGAAATCACGGCGAAGATCGTCTACTACGGCCCCGGCCTGTGCGGGAAGACGACCAACCTGCAGTTCATCTACGACTCGCTGCCGTCGAACAACAAGAGCAAGATGCTCTCGCTGGCTACGAAGACGGACCGTACCCTCTTCTTCGACTTCCTCCCCCTCGACCTCGGCAAGATCCGCGGCATGCGCACCAAGCTGCAGCTCTACACCGTGCCGGGGCAGGTCTACTACAACTCCACCCGGCAACTCGTGCTGAAAGGGGCGGACGGGATCGTATTCGTCGCCGACTCGCAGGACTTTGCCGTCGACGCGAACATCGAGTCGCTGCAGAACCTCGAGGACAACCTCAAGCGCCAGGGCATCCGCATCCGCGAGATGCCGACCGTCATCCAGTACAACAAACGCGACCTGCCGAACGCGCTGTCGACCGCGGAGCTCGATCGCGAGATCAACAAGCTCGACGCGCCGCACTTTGAATCGGTGGCCACGACCGGGATCGGCGTCGAGGAGACGCTGAAGGGCATCACCCAGCTCGTGCTCGCGCACCTCGTCAAAAAGTACGGATTGGAAGGTTCGGAGCCGCTCGAGCGCGAGATCCAGATCCTGAACGTACCGACGCAGCAGGACCCCGCCGCCGCGAGCGATTCGCTGTGGGACGACGACGACGAGCCGTTCGGCCCGCCCGTCACTCCCTCGCCGGCGCCGCAACCGGCAGCGACGGCGGCCGCACCGGCTCCGCGTGCTGCCGCGGCAGCCGCATCGGCCGCGATGATGGCGCCCGCCGGCGAAGTCGAGTTCGAGCTCGACGAGGCGGACAACGAGGATGTGCCGCTGGTGGCGACGGAGCTCGTTCCGACGATGCTGCCGACGCCGACAGCGGTCTCGCCGCTCTCCAATCCGTTCGAGGACGTGACCGATTTCTTCAGCACGCCGGTACCGCAGGCGTCGATGGCCTCCGAGCGGATGGAGGTCCCGCTGACGTCGATCGAGATCCCGCTGCCGCAGGGGATTCTCGAGTCGCTGCCGGTGCTCGATTCCAACCCGTCGCCATCATCGCAGTCGAGTCACGCAAGCCAGCCCGCCGCCCCGCCGGAGCGGCGCGCGAACGATGGCCTCGTGCGCGAGGTGAGCATCCCGCTCAACCTCTCGCTCGAGGAGCTCCGGCAGCATCGCCGCCTGCGGCTCAAGATCACGCTCGACGTGAATCTTTTGCCGTAGCGCCGCGTTCAGTCTCAGTCACGGAGGAGTGGTCGAGTGGTTTAAGGCAGCGGTCTTGAAAACCGCCGTACGGTAACCCGTACCGTGGGTTCGAATCCCACCTCCTCCGCCACCCACCCCGCACCACCTCGATGGATCCGCGCGAACCGTTCTTCTCCGTCCTCACCCATGAGGAGTTCCGTGGCGCGAATCTCACGCCGCAGGCGCGCGAGCGTTTCTTCCGCTCCGGCGAGAACCACGTCCAGGCGGTGATGGATTTTGTCGCCGCGCACATCGAACCGCAGTTCACCGCGTCGTCCGTTCTAGAGTTCGGCTGCGGGCCGGGACGCCTGGCACTCGCCTTCGCCCGCCGTTTCGCCAGCGTCACCGCCGTCGACCACTCCCCGGCCATGCTGGCCAAGGCGCGCGAGATGGCGGAGCGCGCGGGGCTCGAGAACATCGAGTTTCGCGAGGAGCTCCCCCCGCAGAAGTTCGACATCGTCAGTTGCCAGCTCGTGCTGCAGCGCCTACCTCGCCGCGAAGGACTGGCGCTGTTGCGCCGCCTGCTCGGATCGGTCGGCTCGGTCGGCATCTTCCATCTGCCGGTGCGCGATCGCGCCTCGTCCGCGCGTAAAGCGGTGCGCTGGACGCGCACGCACGTGCCGCTCGCGAACGCCGCCATCCACGCGCTCCGCAGGTCGCAGTTCCAGCGCACCACGTTCTATGACCTCGGTGAGGTGCTGGCGCTGGTGCACGAAGCCGGCTTCGACGCACCGCTGGTCTCGCTCTCCGACGACGGCGACTTCGACGCCGCGCTGGTCTACGTGCACCGCCCCCGCACCCATGCTGACGAGCCGGCGGAGATCGCGGCGGCGGCGAGCGCCGGCAGCACGTTCATCGACGTGCGGGAGCTGATCGCACGCACCTCCATCGAAGAGCTCAACGCCACCGCGGAGGGCTACTTCTCCAGCCTCACCGACTGGGAGCATCACCTCGCCAAGCCGTTCGCGAAGCCTGACGACGCGCCGGCGATCCTGGCCAACCTCGCCGTCCTGCTGCAGGGATTGCAGCTTTCGCCGGGCCTGACGGTGCTCGATTACGGCGCCGGCACCGGCTGGCTCTCGCGCTTCGTGACGCAGCTCGGCTGCCGGTCGATCCTGATGGACGTCTCCCCGTCCGCGCTGCGCATCGCCAAAGAGACCTTCGCGAAGATCGGCATTATCGGCGAGCGGCCCGAGCCGCGCTTTCTCGTCTTCGACGGCCACCGCATCGACCTGCCGGACGAAAGCGTCGACCGCATCGTCTGCTTCGACGCCTTCCACCACGCCCCCAACCCCGCCGCTATCATCGCCGAATTCGCGCGCGTCCTCCGCCCCGGCGGCATCGCCGGCTTTGCCGAGCCGGGCCCGCATCACTCCAAGACCCCGCAGTCACAGTTCGAGATGCGCACCTACGGTGTCCTCGAAAACGACATCGACCTCCCCGCCATCTGGCACGCCGCGGAAGCAGCCGGCTTCACCGACCTGCGCGTCGCCGCCTGGAATGGCAAGCCGTTTCACACCACGCTGGCCGGTTACGAAGACCTCCTCGCGCGCGGAGCGACGCTGCGCTCGTACGCCGAGTCGTCGCGCGAGTTCATGCAGCACGTGCGCAATTTCTATCTGACCAAAGGTGGCGGCACGAGCGAAGGCGACAGCCGCCATCCCGCGGGGCTGCTCGCCGAGATCGTGGCCAGAGTCATCGACGAAACGCACCTCGAGGTCACGGTGACGAACGTCGGGCAATCGACGTGGCTCCCGTCGTCGGAGGCAGTGGGCGGCGTCTCGGTCAGCGCGCATCTCTACGACGAAGCGAACGTGCTGCGCCAGTTCGACTTTTGCCGCGCACCGCTGTCGGACGTCCCACTGCGGCCGAACGACTCCGCCACGGTGACGCTGGAACTGAAGCCGCTGCCTCCCGGCCGCTACCGGATGGAGTTCGATTGCGTCGCCGAGCGAGTGACGTGGTTCACGCAGGTCGGCTCGCACACCACCTTCGTCAGACTCGCCGTCACGTCTGGAGGTTGACGTCGGGTCAGCGGCAGCACGGCGGGAGGGGGATTATGGACGCGGCGGCAGCAGTCCATATCGAGTTCCGCCGAATCTTCTACGGCAGCCTTCGGCCAATCGCTCTCAGAATCGCTCCAGGTGCGAAGGAGCTCAGCGGCGACCGCCACCAGCATGCCCGTGCATTCAATAGCTCCCTGGTGGTCGACGCCGTATCGGTGATCTCGACATGGGATCCAGACTTGATGCCACCATACTGCTCAGGAACGACGACGTATCGCTCTCCGACGCGAAGGCCGGTGTATGCACATGTCGTAGGTGGATTGCTGACGACGACGGCGGTCACCGGCATTCCCTTCCACTGCTGGAGGATCGTGAAATGTGCGTCGCCATTTTCGTCGATCCGTTCGAGCACACCCTCGAACGCGATCGGCGCCACTTTGAACGCATATTTGAGCGGCACGTGAACGGTGATCGGACATGCGCTCGCTGTACCGAAGCACCCCACCAGAAGGAACGTCCCGATGAGTACCGCCAGGCGCGACCAGCCTGCGTGCTGTCCGTCCGTTGCCACGCTACGATTGTACGGGCGATGTGTCATATCGCACGGCTCATCCAGACATCGAGGTCGTTCGTCGCGCGGACATGGCCGTGGACCGCGAGGGCGGCGTCACGGCTGGTTGTTGCGGTATGCCGCCTGCGCTTTCGAATACCACGCGTCGCCCGTGAAGTTGTCGACCGATGACCCGAACCCGGCCCACGAGAGACTCACCTGCGGCGGGATGACGTAGCCGATCACTATTCGGATCGTCACCGCGCCAAAGTGCTGATCCCTCGGAAGAGCTTCGTGGATCATCGACGCACCAGGGACCACGACCTCACGCGTGTATCGGCTGCCGCCGTCGCCCGTGACCTCGATGCTGAAGTTCCGCGGCTCGGCAGCCAGGTTGACGATGCCGTAGTTCGTGCGGAAGCTCGCATCCTGACGAAGTCCGTAAATCCAGGCCGGAATCGGTTGCAGGTCGTCTGTACCAGGCCCGGTTAGCGTCGTCCCGTAAATGCCTTGTGAGTACGTGCCGACACCCGCACGCGCCGGAGTCCAGATCCGCGCGAACAGATCGATGCGGCCATCGTGATTCGTCGAGCCGTCGTCGTGGACTGCCCGGGCGATGAACGCACCGAGGCCGGTCTGCCCGAGCCTGTCGCTGACGAACCTCGGATACAGCGTGGTGGAGCTCGGCGGAAGGGTGAGGGTCCGGACCGGGACGGTGATGCTTCCACTGCGCCCCTGCGGCAGCCAGAAAATAGCGATACGCGTGGTCACGCCGGTTCGATTGGCGATCGTCACATCCGTCTGGAACCGAGCGCCGAACTCGCCCGGAACGTCGCCGGCGATCGGAATCAGAACGTTTGCGACCGCGGCTTCACGATCGGCAGCGTCCGACCGGACCTGCGCCAGACCACACGGAGCGAAGAGAACGAGGGACAAGGCCATCAATCGCCACATGCGAACTGTTACGGAGCGGCAACTGCGTTCGTTGCCGGCTCAGCAGTGTGACGACGTTGTATCACCCGCCGCCACCACGCTGAATAGCTCTTCGGCGATCTGCTCCGGATCGCGGCCGGCCGCGGGAACTCGGGTCGCGAACTCTTCGCCCGCGTGTGCGATGCAGCATTCGGCGGCTCGCCGGTACTCCCACGCCTCACGTGTCACGTCGGCGCCGCGCGCTCGCAACCGCTGGTGCACGACGTCCACCGGCGCGACGAGGCAGAGATGAAGCAGACGCGGCTCGAATCGCTGCAGCCCGGCACGGATCTCGTCCAGATATTCAATGTTGGAGAACGCCATCGGAACGACGACGTTGGGCCAGAACAGTCGAGTTGCCCAGACGCCGACGATGGTGAGCCGCCGCCAGAGAACCAGATCCTGAAAGTCCTCCACCCTCTTCCCGCCCAGCCGCGCGACGCGCTGCAGGACGAGACCAAAGATTTCCGGATCGAAAAGGATGGCGCGCCGAAGGCGACGAACGAGCAACCGGGCCACGGTGGTCTTGCCGATTCCGAATGCGCCATTCAGCAGAACGATCACCGTCAGCTCCCTCGTGCAAAGCTGGCACCGCCCGATCGCGCGGATGGCCAGCTGAATCAACCCTGAGCTCGCTGCGCTCGCTCACGGTGTGGGGGGTGATCTACTCTGAGCCACGATGAAGAAACTGCTCGTACTGGTCGTCGGAATCGCGCTCGTGCTCTGGGTCATCTCCTGGTTCCGCACCCCGGAGGCGGTTGCCACCTCGGGGGCGCAGCCATGGCCAGGGGGGATGGGGACGCTCGAGTCGGTCGCGAACCGGTTGCCGCCGCTGCAGGCGAATGAGGCATCGGTGAGGCTGACGGCGCTCGCTGGCGCGTTGCCGAAGAACGAGGCGGTCGGCGAGTTCGTGGCGCGCGAGATCGCGCGGGGCGAGCTGGCCATCGGACAGCCACCGGCGCTCCCCGACCTCTCCGCGATCCGCGAGCTGCTGCTGCGCGAGCCGATCGTCTGGACGCGCCATCGAGGCATCGACCACCCCGACACGGAGGCGATGCGCACGGTGCAGCTGACGGTGGCGAGGACGCTCGTCGCCAGCGCGCTGGCGAAGGCACGCGCGGACGATGCGTCGGCGTGGGAGGAGTTGCACGCCGCGTGGAAGCTGGCCCGCGCGCTCGATGCGCATCCGCAGGTGATGGCCCAGACGGCGGCGTTGACGACGGCCCGAATGATCAACGGCGTCGCCTGGAAGATGCCGCTGCCCGCGCCGGCCTGGCTCGGCGAGCTGCAGGCGCGCGACCACGTGCGGCCGCTGCTGGAAGCCTTTCAATTTTCGGCTGCCTCTTACTGGGCCGACGGCGCGCGGATGTTTCCGACCAAGTTCCTCGCCTCGCAGGTCGAGCACGATCGCCGGATTGCCGAAGAGCTGTTCAACGCCACCCGCTGCGACATGAACGTGCGCTCGAACCAGCTGGGGGTCGATCTGACATCGGTCTGGCGCCGCGCGTTCCGCTACCGCGCCGAGCGCGAAGCGACGGCGAACGCGCTGCGCCTGCGCGAGGGGAAGCCGATCGAGACCGCCTCGCGCTGCAGCGACGGCGGATGGACGTTCGACGGAACGGCGCTGCGCTTCAGCCGCGAGATCGCCACCGCTCCGCCCGATCGGCCGATGCCGCTGGTGCTTCGCGTCAAACCGTAACGAGCGAGCGCTGCCTTCGCCGTATAGTAGGCGTCTGCTGACGGATGTTTCCACCAATCCGCGCTTAGGATCGTTGCCGTATGCAATCAACCCAAGTGGCTCGCACCGGGATCGAGGGCCTCGACCACATCCTTCTCGGCGGTTTCCCGCGTAACCGCGTTTACCTGGTGCAGGGCGATCCCGGCGTCGGCAAGACCACCATCGGGCTGCAGTTCCTGCTCGAAGGACTCCGCGCCGGCGAGGCGTGCCTCTACATCACCCTCTCGGAATCGCGCGAGGAGCTGCACGCCGTGGCGAAGTCGCACGGCTGGTCGCTCGACGGGCTCGAGATCTACGAGCAGATGGTCGGGGAGGACGCACTCTCCGAGGAAGAGACCACCGTCTTCTATCCCGCGGAGATCGAGCTCGGTGAGACGATCAAAGGAATGCTCGCGGAAGTCGATCGGGTGAAGCCGCAGCGCGTCGTGCTCGACTCACTCAGCGAGATCCGCCTCCTCGCGCAGAGCGGCCTTCGCTACCGCAAGCAGATCCTCGCCCTCAAGCAGTTCTTCAACGGCCGCAACGTGACGGTGCTCTGCCTCGACGACCGCACCTCGGAGTTCCAGGACATTCAGCTCCAGAGCGTGCCGCACGGTGTGGTGGAGCTCGAGCGCTACACGCCGCTCTACGGCGCGGCGCGGCGGCGGATGCAGCTCGTCAAGATCCGCGGCCTCAATTTCCGCGACGGCTATCACGACTTCAACATCCTCACCGGCGGCGTGGTGGTCTACCCGCGCCTGATCGCGGCCGAGCATCGCGCCAGCATCGCGCACGAGCAGATCGCGTCCGGCATCGAGGAGCTCGATGCGATGCTCGGCGGCGGCATCGACCGCGGCACGAGCACGCTGATCATGGGGCCGGCCGGCACCGGCAAATCGGCGCTGGCCACACAGCATGCCGTCGCTGCCGCGCGACGCGGCGAGCGCTCCGCGATCTTCCTTTTCGAAGAGAACATCGGGAGCATGCTCCATCGCGCGGCATCGCTCGGGATGGCGCTCGAGGAGTTCATCGAACGGGGACTGATCACCGTCCGGCAGGTCGATCCGGCCCAGCTGCAGCCGGGCGAGTTCGCCCATCTCGTCCGCGAGGCGGTCGAGAAGAACGAAGTGCGCATGCTGGTCATCGACAGCCTCAATGGCTACCTGAATGCCGTCCCGGAGGAGCGCTTTCTGCTGCTGCATCTCCACGAGCTGCTCAGCTACCTCGGGCAGCACGGCGTGGCCACCATCCTGGTCTTCGCGCAGCATGGGCTGGTCGGACACATGGCCTCGACGGTCGACGTCAGCTACCTGGCCGACTGCGTGGTGCTCCTCCGCTACTTCGAGGCGGAAGGGCGGATCCACAAAGCGCTGTCGATCGTGAAGAAGCGCAGCGGAGCCCATGAGACGGCCATTCGCGCCTTTTCGATGAGCGGCGCGGGGCTGCGGATCGGCGCGCCGCTTGCGAATTACCACGGCGTGCTTTCCGGTATCCCCACCTACGACGGAACGCTCGGGAGCGGACGGGGCGAGTGATCACCAACCGTCCCCGAAAGATTCTGATCGTCGCTCCCATCGGCCGCGACGCTGACCTGATGTGCAGCAAGCTGCAGGCGGCCGGCATGGAGTGCGAGGTCCGCAAGGATGTCAGCGGAGTGGCGGAGGGGGTGGCCGCGGGAGTGGGTGCGATCCTGGTCACGGAGGAAGCCCTGACGCCGGAAGGAGCGCGTGAGCTGACCCGCGTCCTCTCGCAGCAGCCGGCGTGGTCCGAGATCCCGCTGATGATCCTCAGCGGCTCGCTCAGCCTCGAGAACAACACCCACTCGCTCGATTCGATCCTGCACCGCACCAACGTGACGCTCATCGACCGGCCGGTGCGCATCCGCTCGCTGATCAGCACCGCGCAGTCGGTGCTCCGCGCGCGCGAGCGGCAGTACGACGTGCGCGATCTGATGGTGCAGCTCGAGGAGCGCATCCACGAGCGCGATCGCTTCCTGGCTGTCCTCGGACACGAGCTGCGCAATCCGCTCGGCGCGATCCTGCTCGGCGCGCAGATGACCGACGACGACGGACGGCTGCCGGCGGACCAGGCGCAGCTCATCGAGCGGCAGTCGCGCCATCTCACCCGCCTGGTGAACGACCTCCTCGACCTCTCGCGCGTCGCCGCGGGCAAGATCGTGCTCAAACGGCAGACCCTGGACCTGCTCGATCTGGTCAAGCAGTCGGTGCACACCATCACGCCCGCGCTCCAGATGCAACGGATCCAGCTGGCGGTGAAGCTGTGCGATCCGCCGGTGCTGGTTTACGCCGATCCGGTGCGCGTCGAACAGATCGTGACGAACATTCTCGGCAACGCCATCAAGTACACGCCGGAAAACGGACACGTCACGCTGGTGGTCTCCTGCGACGGCGAGCACGCGATCATCCGCGTCACTGACGACGGCGTCGGCATCGCGCCGGAGCGGATCGGCGGCATCTTCGAGCTGTTCGCGCAGGCGGAGAACGCCATCGGCCGCGCGCAGGGCGGCATGGGCATCGGGCTCGCGCTGGTGCGCAATCTGGTCGAGCTGCACGAGGGCGAGGTGGAGGCGAAGAGCGACGGCGTCGGCCGGGGCAGCGAATTCGCGGTGCGGATGCCACTCGCGACCGAGGAACAGCGCCGCGATGCAGCCAGCTTCGCGCGGCCGGAGGCGACGAACACGCCGTCGGCAACGCGCAAAGTGGCGATCGTCGAGGACAACAAGGACGTTCGCGACCTGCTGCGTCTCAAGCTCCACCGGCTCGGGCATGAAGTGTTCGACGCGGCGGATGGTCTCGAAGGGGTGCGGGTGGTGCTCGAGACGAAACCCGATCTGGCCCTGATCGACCTCGGCCTGCCGGGCATCGACGGCTACGAAGTGGCGCGTCAGGTGCGCGAGCAGGTCGGCGCCGGGGTGATCCTCGTGGCGGTCAGCGGCTTCGGACAGCCGGAGGACAAACGGCGCGCGATCGAAGCGGGATTCGACGAGCATCTGACCAAGCCGGCTGACGTGCGCGACATTGAGAACCTGCTGACGCGCTTCCAGCCGCGGAATTCGGCGTCTCTCTAGCACGTCTTCTTACACAGAATCGGTAGTTCCCTCAAAAAATGAGCCCAACCGTCCTCGTGGTCGAAGAGTACGCCGACCTCTGCTCGGCAATTGCGGCGACCCTCGCCCGCCGGGAGTACTCGTGCGAAACGGCGCCGACGGCGGAGGCCGCGATCGGGATGCTGCAGGACCACCAGTACGAGGCGATCCTCCTCGCGCCGCGTCTGCCGATCCGCAGCGATCCGGTGATGCACTTCCTGCACGAACATCAGCCGGAGGAGATCCAGAAAGTCATCATCATGACCAGCCCGGAGCTCGACGAGGGCGAAAACGACGACCCGGACGACTGCCGGACGCTGCTCAAGCCGTTCAACAACGAGCAGTTGTTCGCCACCCTACGCCGCTGAGGGAATTGATCGTATCCCTCGCAGGCTTTACCATGCGCGTTCCACAAGCCGGAGAGATGGGTGAGTGGCTGAAACCAGCGGTTTGCTAAACCGCCGTAGGGTCTAAAGCTCTACCGAGGGTTCGAATCCCTCTCTCTCCGCCACTTTCCCCTGCGCCCGCATCACTCCGGCAGCTCGATCTTCTCGAGCGGCGTCCTGGCCGGGCCGTTCAACACATCCCCATCCGGCGTGAAGCGCGATCCATGGCAGGGACAGTCCCATGTCCGCTCCGCCGCGTTGAAGGCGACGTCGCAGCGCATGTGGGTGCAGACCGGCGATACGCCGTGCAGCGCTCCCGCTTCGTCGCGGTAACACGCCACCTTGCGGCCGTTGATGGCCAGGATCTTCCCCTCGCCTGATTTGACATCGAACGTTTCGGTCGCTTCGACGCCGCGCGCGGTGAGGCGGTCGGAGACCACCTGCGTGGCGAATCCGATGTTCTGGGCGAGGAACTCGCGGACGGAGCCACGCGCCGGCACGCGCATCGGGTTGAAGAGCGGTGCCCACGGATTCTCGACGTCGGTGATGAGGTCCGTGCAGATCATCGCGCCGAGGGTGCCCATGGTCATCCCCTGGCCCGAATAGCCGGTGGAGATGAAGAGCGGACCCGAGCCGCCGATGAACGGCAGCCCGTCGTGCGGCTCGATGATCTGACCGGACCAGCGGTAGCGCACCGGCTTTACGCCGAACTGCTCGGTGGCGTACTGCAGCAGGCGTTCGAAGCAGGCCTCGGTGTCTTCTTCGTCGCCGACCTTGTGGTCCTCGCCGCCGACGATGAGGTAGGTCCCCTCGTCGGTGTCCTGCCAGCGCGTGTAGTGGTACGGATCGGCGGTGTCCCAGAAGAGACCTTCCGGATGTTCGTCGTCGACCAGGAAGGCGATCGCATACGTGCGGTAGGGGGTCATTTTGGTGTGGACGGTCTGGAAACCGGCGATCGGGACGTTGCTCGCCATCAGCACGTTCCTGGCGTAAACGCGTCCGCGCTCGGTCTCGACGACGCACGGACCGCCCTCGGTGATCCTGGTGACCAGCGTGCCGGTGAAGAGATTCTGAACGCGCGAAGCGAGCGCGGTGACGTAGCGGCCGGGATGGAACTGGGCCTGGTTGGCGAAGACAGCCGCGCCGCGGGTCGGAAACGGCAGCGGGACCTGCTCCTGCCAGCGGACGTCGAGGCCCGCCTCCTGCGCCGCTGAGGCTTCGTTCTTGACGCCGGCGATGTACTTGCGTTTTTCGGTGTAGAGGTAGCCCGGAACGCGGCGAAAGCGGCAGTCGATCGAATACTTTTCCACCAGTTCCGCGATCTTCTCCATCGCGGCGTGGGAGGCCTCCGCCACCCGGCGCGCTTCGTCTTTTCCGAAGGCGCGGCGCAGATAGTGGTAGCGCGCGTCGACCGCCTCGGTGATGTGCGCGGTGGTGTTGCCGGTCTCGCCGGAGGCGATGGCCGCTTTTTCGAGCACCGCCACGGTGCGGCCGCGCTCTTCGAGAAGGACCGCCGCGGTCAGGCCGGTAATGCCCGCGCCGACGATGGCCACGTCGACGTGAAGGTCACCGGTGAGTGGCCTTGGTGGGGGGAGCGGGGTGGTGGCGTTCCAGAGAGACGTCGATGCCTGCTGCACGACTTTGCACCCAACGCAAAAAACATGCGCGGCCCGATTCGGGGAAATTCGGGGTGCCGCAGCGCGACAGGCATGCATCGTGCTGGTCCATATAACTCGCAAACGCAAGTACGGTGAGGGACACGGTACTGCTTCATTCAACCCCGGAAGGAGACACTTCATGGCAACCAGCAAGCGCGGTTTTGCGTCGATGGATCCGAACAAGCAGCGTGAGATTGCGAGCAAAGGCGGACGCGCCGCTCACGCGAAAGGTACGGCTCACGAGTTCACTTCGGAAGAGGCTCGCGTAGCCGGCCGCAAAGGCGGCGAGGCGGTGAGCCGGGATCGCGCGCACATGGCCGCGATCGGCCGCGAAGGTGGCCACAGCCGCGGCGCACGTGCCCGTGCGGCCGGCAGCAGCGGCGGCGGCAACGACGTCGCGCAGAACACGGGCGGCCAGCCGTTCGTGCGCGAAATCAACGAGGAGCGGAGTGCCTTCGAGCGCAACGGCGGCGGCTTCTCGTCGTCCGGGAACCGCGAGCGCGATCGCGAGAACACGAACGACAACAACACGCTCTCGAATCGCGACAGAGCGTAAGAGCCGGTTCGTCGGTTCCTCGGAGCTCCTCGGTTCCTCGGCGGAACCCGGACCCGAGGAACCCCGAGGAACGCTGAGAACCTCACACCCGCGTGGCCAGCATCGGCCCGCTTTCCGCCAAGCGCAAAAACCAGCTCGCGGCGTGCGGTGAATCGGGCCCATCCGGTCACTGCTCGTACGCCATCTTCAGCACTTCCGCGAAGTGCAGCGTCTCTCGTCCGCTCCCCTGCTCGATCTGCTCGCGGCAGGAAAAGCCGTTGGCGAGGATCAGCGTCTCGGGCGGGGCCTCCCGCACCATCGGCAGGATGACCCGCTCGCCGAGCTTCATCGAGAGGTCGTAGTGCTCCGCCGCGAAGCCGAACGCCCCCGCCATCCCGCAGCAGCCGGAATCGGGATGATCGAGGTCGAGCCCCATCCGCCGCAGGATGGCCTCCTCCGCGTCGAAGCGCATCACCGCCTTGTGATGGCAGTGCGCCTGGACGATCGCTTTCTTCGCGAGCGACGGCAGCGGGAAGGCGTCGCCCTCGCGGGCGATGAACTCGGAGAGGGTCATGGCCGAGGCGGCGAGCTTCTTCGCGTATTCGTCTTTCGGGAAGAGGTTCGGCAGTTCATCACGAAACGTCGAGACGCAGCTCGGCTCCAGCCCCACGATCGGCAGCCCGAGATCGAGCTGCGGCCGGAGCGCGTCCATGGTCTCGCGCAGCAGCCGTTTGGCCTGATCGAGAAAACCCCAGTCGTAGAGCGGCCGGCCGCAGCAGAGGCGCTTCTTCGTCGCCGGCAGCTCGACCGCGTAACCCGCTTCCTCGAGGGCCGACGCCGCGGCGTGCGCGGTCTTCGGCAGGAAGTGATTGTTGAAGGTGTCGGGCCAGAGCACGACCCGCTTCGCTCCCGGCTTGACGGCGCGGGGGGTGAACTGTTCGACGAAGGTTGCCCGGGCGAAGCGGGGCATTTTCCGCTCTTTGGCCACGCCGGCGAACGTGTTCGCGAACGGCAGCGACATCATCACGTTGGCGAGGCGCGGCACTTTCGAGGCGATGCCGGCCCAGAAGTGGATCTGCCCCATGGTGTAGGCCTGGATCGGCCGCAGGCGCCGTTTGTAGTAGTGCGACATGAACTCGGCCTTGTAGGTGGCCATGTCGACCTGGGTCGGGCAGTCGCCTTTGCACCCTTTGCAGGCCAGGCATAGGTCGAGCGCGTCCTTGACCGCCTCGTTCCTCCAGGTGGCCGGCGTCACTTTCCCCTCGAACATCTCGAAGAGAAGGCGCGCCCTGCCGCGGGTCGAGTGTTCTTCTTCCCGCGTGACCTGGTAGCTCGGGCACATCGTTCCGCCGTCGAGCCGGCGGCAGCGTCCCACACCCACGCAGCGCAGGACGGCGTGGTTCATCCGGCCGTGATCCTCGGCGTACGCAAAGTGGGTCTTCGGATTCCACGGCGCGTATTTGCTGCCGAGGCGGAGGTTCTCGTCCGGCTCGTACGGGGTGATCAGCTTCCCCGGGTTCATCTTCCACTCCGGATCCCAGAGCGACTTGAACTCGCGGAAGGCCTCCATCAGCTCGGGGCCGAACATCTTTTCCAGCAGGGCGGCGCGCGCCTGACCGTCGCCATGCTCGCCGGAGAACGACCCGCCGTACGACGCGACCAGATCGGCGGCGTCGTTGATGAAGGCGCGGAACTTCGCGATGCCCGGATCGCTGGTGAGGTCGAAGTTCGTGCGCGTGTGCACGCAACCGTCGCCGAAGTGGCCGTAGAAATCGCCGCCGTACTGATAGCGGTCGAGCAGCTGGCGAAGGTCGCGCAGGTAGCCGCCGAGCTTCTCCGGCGCGACCGCCGCGTCCTCCCACCCTTCCCACATCAGCGGCTTGCCCGGGACGTGCCCGGTGGCGCCGAGACCGGACTCGCGGACGGCCCAGACGAAGCGGGCCTCTTTCGAGTTGTTGTCGAACAGGCGCGTGCGCGTGGCGGCCATCGACGAGGCGAGGCGCTGCGCTTTCTCGGTCGACTCCGCGAGCGTCTCGCCGCCGAACTCCACCAGCAGCCAGCCGCCGCCCGGCGGGAGCAGAGCGATGCCGTGCGGGTTCATGTTCTTGTACTTCTGGTCGCGCACGAGGAGGTCGTCGAAGCCTTCCAGGCCGATCGGACCGAAGCCGAGCACGCGCGGCACGTCGTCGGCCGCGTCGTAGACGGACGGGTAGGCGAGGACCAGCAGCGTGCGCGCGGGGGGGCTGTAGACGAGCTTCGTCTTCGCCTCGAGGACCAGCGCGCAGGTCGACTCGCTGCCGACCAGCGAGCGCGCCACGTGGAAGCCGTTCTCCGGCAGCAGCTCGTCGAGGTTGTAGCCGGAGACGCGGCGCGGGATGCGCGGGAACTTTGCGCGGATCAGCTCCGCGTATTTGTCACGGATGCCGGCCAGCCCGCGGTAGATCTCACCGCGCCGGCCACCTTCGGAAATGATCCGCGCGAGCTCGCCGTCGGTGGTCGGGCCGACGCGCATGCGGATGCCGTCGTACGTCAGGATCTCGAGCTCCTCGATGTTGTCGACGGTCTTGCCCGACATGATCGAGTGGATGCCGCAGGAGTTGTTGCCGATCATGCCGCCGAGGGTGCACTGCGCGTGGGTGGCCGGATCGGGAGCGAAGGTCAGCGTGTGGCGCTCCGCCTCGCGGCGCAGGTCGTCCAGGACGATGCCCGGCTCGACGCGCGCGAACCTGCCGGCCGGGTTCATCTCGACGATCGAGTGCATGTACTTCGACATGTCGAGCACCACCGCCACGTTGCAGCACTGGCCGGCCAGGCTGGTGCCCGCGCCGCGTCCGAGGATCGGCGCGCCATGCTGGCGGGCCAGGGCCACGGTGGCGATGACGTCGGCCGCATCGCGCGGCATGACCACGCCGATCGGCACCTGGCGGTAGTTGGAGGCGTCGGTGGCGTAGAGCGCGCGCGAGCCATCGTCGAAGCGCACCTCGCCGCGAATGGCGCGGCGCAGCGCCTCGGCCAGCGCCCCGGCATCGATCGACAGATCCTGCAGCCGGTCGCGGTGCTCGAAGCGCTCCGCGACCGGCCGCTCAGCGTGCGGGAAAGGAACTGCGTCGTAGCGGTGGAACTCGCGGCTCACGAGCCGAGTCTAGCGTGCCACCAGCTTCGAGAACCGGGAGTTGCGTTTGTCCTGGTAGAGGAAGGCCAGCTTGTTCCGGTCGAACGCGGCGAACCACTCCTCCCAGTCGATCCGCTCCAGCGTGTCGGTGCCGGAGAAGCCGGGGTAGTCGATGCGCAGCACGCCGAGATCGCCGCGGCGCGAGCCGGTGCGTTTCACGTGCGCGGGGAAGCCGCCGCGCGCTTCGACCCAGTTGCGGATCTCGTCGTGGTTGGTGGTGGTGACGGAGCTGCCGCTGCTCTTCTTCGAAGATCCTTTCGAGGAGGAGGCTTTCTTCGAGGAGGCGCCCGATGCTTTGCGGCCGCCGCTCGAGATCGGGCCGCTGGCGCGCTTCGTCGAGCTCGTGGCTTTCTTGCTGCCGCCACGCGACGCGGCACTGGCGGTTTTCGTGGAGGTGCTCTTCCTGGTGGTGGTCTTCTTCGAAGAGGTCGCGGCTTTCCTGGAGGATCCCGCGGCTTTCTTCGAGGATGCCGAGGCTTTCTTCGAGGAGGCTGACGCTTTCTTCGTGGAGGCTGAGGCCTTCTTCGTCGAAGCCGAAGTCTTCTTGGCGGTGGTGCCGCGCGACTTGTCGCTGGTGGAGCTCTTCTTCGAGGAGGTAGACGCGGCCTTCTTCGCCGGGGCGGCCTTCCTGGTCGATCCGGCGCCGGAGGCCTTCTTCGTCGACGACGAGGCCTTCTTCGAGCTGGCGGCCTTCCTGGTCGATGCCGCGGCTTTCCTGCTGCCGCCACCGCGCGATGACAACGACGACTCCTTCTTCATGCTGCGCGAGCTGCCCGCCTTTTTCGCACCGCTGCTCGACGTCTTCGACGAGGCTTTCTTCGCGCCGCCTCCGCGCGAGCCGCGCTTCGATGACGACGACGCACCGGCCAGCGCTTCGCGGCTCACCAGCTTGTTGAAGCGGTTGCCCTCTTCATCGGAGAGCAGGAGCGCGAGGTTGTTCTTCTCGAACCAGTCGAAGAACTCCTCCCACTCGATCTCTTCGAGCGTGTCCTCGCCCGAAAAGCCGGGGAAATCGATGCGCAGGATGCCGGGGTCGTTGCCCGATCCGGTTGCGCGCACCGCCGCGGGATGCCCGCCGCGCGCCTCCACCCATTCGCGAATCTCGTCATGGTCGACCGTCGGCTGTGCTGTTGCCATCGATACTCCTCCATCCAATTCAATCGGCGAAAGGCCCAGCGTGCACAGGCGTTGCCACCTGACAGTCGTGCCCGCGTCACCTGACGACGCGACGTCTCCGGCGCAACGACGAGGGGTGGGCTGGAAGCCCACACCGCACCGGCCACTCACTTCGTGGAGAAGGGCGGCCGGCTTTCAGTTACTCTTCCACACGCCGGTGGTGCTGCTGCGCTGCTGGCTTTCGCACAGACGCTACCGTACCTGCCGCCAATTTCGTAACGGGAACGAAACCTAACGGAATGTCGGTCGTAACCGTAGTGGTAGTGAACAGAGCATGAGATCACTCGCGCTGACCGCGCTCGCGGTCCTGTTGCTGGCCCTTCCCGCCGAGGGAGCGCTACAGCGGCAGATCATCGGAGCAGAACAGGACCACTCGCTTGCCGAGGCGACCGACTGCGACCACTTTTACAAGACCACCTTCACCTCGTTCGCCGCGCAGGTCCACGATCAGGAGCAGCGCGAGGTGGCCCTCACCGGCGTCAAGCTGCTGAAGATCCGCGCCAGTGAAGAAGGGGGCGTCTCGATCCGCGGCTGGGACAAACCGTTCGCCCGCCTGGTGATCTGCAAGTACGCCGGCGCGCAGACCAGGGCGCAGGCGCAGCGCGCGCTCACCGCGATCTCCGTGCCGTTCGCCAACGGCGACCTCACCGTCCAGGGGCCGCCGATGGACCAGACCCAGGTCTGGTGGGTGAACATGATCCTCTACGTGCCGAAGAAGGCCGAGGTCGAGGTGCTCTCGCAGAACGGCGGTATCGCCATCCGCAACATGAGCGGCAAGGTCACGGCGCGCGCCACCAACGGCGGCATCTCCATCGCCCAGTCGAGCGGCGACTTCCGGATCACCACCGAAAGCGGCGGCGTGACGCTCGACCGCGTGACCGGGAAGATCGAGGCCGCCACGCAGAACGGCCCGATCGCGCTGAAGGTGAAGGACGGAAAAGCTCCCCCGGCCCTCGAAGCACGCACCGAGCGCGACGGCGACATCGTCTGCAACCTCAAGGCGTGCGACGCCTCCCGCGGCCTGCGCGAGCTGAAAGTGCTGCGCATCGGGACGGCCGTGCCGGTCATCCGCCTGGTGACGGTCAGCGCGCCGATCATCATTGATGAAGCGCGCAAGCGCGGCTAGCTGAACAGCTGAACAGCTGAGTAGCTGAGCATCTGGCCCCACCCCCGGCACGTCCGCTGCACTAATAACTCTTAGACCGCCCAGGCGGCCGGCAGAGAACGGAGCAGCAGATGGCAGCGAACCCACAGCAACTGGTGCTGGACGAGAAGAGCATCCGGTTTTACCGGCACGCGCTCAAGATACTGACGGATGCGGGCGTACCGCATCTGGTCGGCGGTGCGTACGCCTTCGCGCGCTATACCGGGATCGAGCGGCACACCAAAGATTTCGACGTCTTTATCCGGCGGGAGGACTTTCGCCGCGCGTCGTGGGCCTTTCACCGCGCCGGCTACAAGAGCGAGCTGACCTTTCCGCACTGGCTCGGCAAGGCATGGGGCGAGGGCGATGACTTCATCGACCTGATCTTCAGCGCCGGCAATGGCGTGGCCTGCGTCGACGACGTCTGGTTCGACAACGCCGTGCCGGAGCGCGTCTTCGGCGTCGACGTCGAGCTGATTCCGGCCGAGGAGATGATCTGGTCGAAGGGGCTGATCTTCGAGCGCGAGCGCTTCGACGGCGCCGACGTGGCCCACGTCATTCACGCCACCGGCGCGAAGCTCGACTGGCGCCGGCTGATCGATCGTTACGGCAGCTACTGGCGCGTGCTCTACGCGCACCTCGTGCTCTACGGTTTCATCTATCCGAGCGATCGCGAGCAGGTGCCGGGCTGGGTCTTGACCGAGCTCGCGCAGCGCCTGGCCCGCGAGACGAGAGAAGGCAATCTCGAGGACCGCATCTGCTACGGCACCGTCATCTCGCGGCAGCAGTACCTCAAGGACATCAACGAGTGGGGCTACGCCGATGCGCGCCGCGTCGATGAGCTGATGTCCGAGGACGAGATCGAGCAGTGGACCGCCGGGATCGCCATCGACGGAGCGAAGTAGAGACTTCGGTCAACGGAGCGAATCAATGGATCGCGACACACTACGGATTGCCGCCATCGCCGACATTCACGTCAAGAAGACCTCCCAGGGGGCCTTGCAGCCGATCTTCGCGAAGGTGACCGAAGAGGCGGACGTGCTGCTGCTCTGCGGCGACCTCACCGACTACGGGACCATCGAGGAGGGGAAGATCCTGGCGAAGGAGATCACCACCGCGCTGCGCATCCCCGCCATCGCCGTCCTCGGCAATCACGACCTCGAATCGAACAAAGAGAAAGAGCTGACGCAGATCCTGACCGATGCCGGTGTGGTCGTGCTCGACGGCGACTCGTACGAGCTGCACGGCGTCGGCTTCGCCGGCGTGAAGGGCTTCGCCGGCGGTTTCGGCCGCCGCGCCCTCGGCGCGTGGGGGGAGCAGATCATCAAGGACTTCGTGCACGAGGCGATCAACGAATCGCTGAAGCTCGAGTCGGCGCTGGCCCGCCTGCGCACGCCGCAGAAGATCGGCGTGCTGCACTACTCGCCGATCCAGGCCACGGTCGAAGGGGAGCCGCTCGAGATCGTCGCTTTCCTCGGCTCGAGCCGGCTCGAAGAGCCGCTGGACCGCTACCGCGTCAACGCCGTCTTCCACGGCCACGCCCATCGAGGCTTCCCGGAAGGGCGCACCAAGAACGCCGCGCCGGTCTACAACGTCGCCATGCCGGTGCTGGCGGCGCACTATCCCGACCGGCCGCCGTTCCGGGTGGTGGAAGTGCCGATCGGCGCGCCTGCCGTGGCGTGACGGTGTGGTGGGGTGTGGGCTTCGGCCCACCCCTCGTCCTCCCGTCTCCTTGGGTGAACGACATCGGAGGGACAGCGCTGCAGCACCGCCCCTCCGGAAACCTTACGCCTTCACGGCCACGTCGGCCGGCTTGTTCGGCTCTTTGCGCCGTTTACTATTGAGCTTCTTGCGCATGTCGGCGACGTGCGGGATCAGCTCGGCGCCCCCTTTCTTGTTCGCGATCCGCTTGGCGAGGACGTAGACGTCACGCGCGGCGGCGCGCTGGACGCGGATCGTGTGAGTCATACAGCGGGTCAGCGCGTGCAGTTCGGTGACGACCGCCTCATACGCGAGCGCGTAGTTGTACGCGTCACGCAGCGCGGTGGCATTCGCGCCGGCTGCCGTTTCGAGGCGTGCCGAACGCTGGAGCGCAACGCAGGCCGCCTCGATGAACTCTTCGGTGACGGCAGCGATGCGGCCGAGGAACTGGGTTTCGGCCGGATCGTCGAGAACGAACCGGGGGATCTCCGTGCGCAGAGCACGGATCTTCACGAGGAGCTCTTTAGCGGCCTCGACATGCGGGGAGGTGACCGGGGTGGTAGTAGCCATGATTTCTTCTCCTTTTTCTTTCTCTGTCTTGGATTCATTCGGTCTTTCAGCGATTCGAAGGTGAGGGAAGGGTCGGCGACGCCGGTGGTGCCCGGCCGCGCCCCTCCAATCCGGGCGAATCGTCCTTAAAGTTGAAGCGATCGTCCTTAAAGTTGAAGCGATCGCCCTTAAAACTGAAGCGATCGCCCTTAAAGTTGAAGCGATCGTCCTTAAAGTTGAAGCGATTGTTCTTAAAGTTGAAGCGATCGTTCTTAAAACTGAAGCGATCGTTCTCAAAGTTGAAGCGATCGTTCTTCAACTTTAAGCGTTCGCCCTTAAAGTTGAAGGGCAAAGCCGCCAAGCTGAACGACTGAGCGGCCCCCAATCTCTGTGAGGTCCTCAGTTCCGGGCGCGCTGCTTGTCTGTTTTAACATTCAGCATAAATGCGCCCATTCGGGTGGTCGTGTCAACTAAAAAATGCGTCAAAGATGCCGAATCGGCATTCGAGCTCCTGCGCGCCGGCGAAGGGGCCGCCACCGCGGCCGTCACGGCACTACGAGCAACGATGGCCCGCCTGATCGACGCCCACCCGCCCGCCGCGGTCCATCTCTCCCCGCCCCGCTTCACACCGAATTTACACGTACTGCCACCCTCCTCCACCCCCGCCCTTTAGCCTCGCGGGCATGAACTCTGTGGCTCGAATTGTCTTTACAGCGGCGCTCGTGCTCACCGTCGGGTGTGGTGGGGGGGAGCGCAGGAGCTCCGATGGTGCGGCGCCGAAGAGCGGCGGGAACAGCAAGCCGCTTTCGATCAAGGGATCGGACACGATGGTCATCCTCGGGCAGCGGCTGGCCGAGGAGTACATGAAGGCAAATGCCGGGACGGTGGTGCAGGTCAATGGGGGCGGCAGCGGCACCGGGATCGCGGCGCTGATCAACGGGACAGTCGACCTCGCGCAGTCGTCGCGCCCGATGAAGGGTGATGAGAAGGCGAAGGCGGCGAAGAGCCGTGGCGCCGAGGTGGTCGAGCACGCGGTGGCGCTCGATGCCCTCGCGGTGTTCGTGCACGCCTCCAATCCGGTCAGGACGCTGACCGTCGCGCAGGTGAAGGACGTCTTCCAGGGGAAGGTCACGAACTGGCAGCAGCTCGGCGGGACGAACGCACCGATCGTGCTTTACGGCCGCGAGAGCTCGTCCGGTACGTACGACTACTTCCGCGAGCACGTCCTGGCGAAGGAAGACTTTTCGCCGCGCGTGCAGACGCTGCAGGGGACCGCGGCCATCATCAACGCGGTCGGCCAGGACAAGAACGGCATCGGTTATGGCGGCATCGCCTACGCCAAGGAAGTCCGCCCGCTCGGTATCTCCGACAGCGGCAAGGCGCCGGTCGAGCCGAATGAGTCGACGGTCGCGGACGGGACGTATCCGCTCAGCCGCAAGCTCTTCTTCTACTACACCGCCAACGCGCCGGAGCGGGTGACGAAGTTCGCGCAGTGGGCGGTCACGCCGGACGCGCAGAAGCTCGTCACGCAGGTCGGCTACTTTCCTCTTACAACACAGCCTCTCAGCACCACCAAATGAGGCGTCGCTACGCGTTCAACTCGCTGATGACCGGCGTCTTTTCGATCGCCGGCTGGGTGGCGATCGTCTTCATCTTTCTGATCTTTCTCTTCACGTTCAAGGAGACGATCCCGATCTTCACCGACCCGGAAGTGAAGAAGGAGGCCAACCTCGAGGCCTTCTTCGTCGAGGCGCAGGAAGGGCCGACCATCACCGATCGCTACGTCTGGCAGCCGACCTCGGAGCGTCCGAAGGTCTCGCTGATCCCGATCATCCTCGGCACGCTGAAAGCGACGCTGGTCGGCCTCCTCTTCGCCTGTCCGGTCGGCGTCGCGGCGGCGCTTTTTTCCTCCGAGTTCGCGCCGCCTCGCCTGCGCGAGGTGATCAAGCCGATCATCGAGCTGCTGGCCGGCATCCCCTCGGTGGTGATGGGCTTCTTCGCGCTGATCGTCCTGGCGACGTGGCTGCAGGACGCGTTCGGATTCACCTATCGGCTGAACGCCGTCAACGCGGGACTGGCGCTCGGCTTCGCGCTCGTGCCGATCGTCTACACGATTTCCGAGGATGGACTGGCGGCGGTGCCGCGCTCGTATCGGGAGGCGTCGTATGCCCTCGGCGCGTCGAAGTTCCAGACCGCGTGGAACGTCGTGCTGCCGGCCGCGGCGCCGGCGGTCTTCGCGTCATTCGTGCTCGCGTTCGGGCGGGCCATCGGCGAGACGATGATCCTGCTGATGGCGGGCGGCAACGCGGCCATCACGTCGCTGTCGCTGCTCGATCCGCTGCGCACGCTCTCCGCGACGATCGCCGCGGAGATGGGTGAGGTGGTGGTCGGCAGCGCGCACTACTCCGCGCTCTTCTTCATGGGCACGCTGCTCTTCGTCATCACCTTCATCAGCAACAGCCTCGGCCAGCTGGTCATCCGGAAGATGCAGGGACGGATGCAGGGGGCGTCATGACCAGCCGTCGTGTCGCCGATCGTCTGGCCATCGGTCTGCTCGGCTTCAGCGTCGTGCTGATCCTGGCGATCCTGGTGGTGATCCTCGGCAACGTGGTCCTGCACGGCGCACGCACGGTGAGCTGGAGTTTCATCACCGAGGCGCCGCGGGCGGGGCTGACGGAGGGAGGGATCGGACCGGCCATCGTCGGCACGGCGATGCTGGTGCTGCTGATGACGGTGGCGGCGGTGCCGCTCGGCGTCGCGACCGCGATCTACCTGCACGAATACACGCCGGCGGAAGGCTTCGGCCGCGCGTGGAGCCGCTTCAAAGCGTCGAAGGGGCGGCCCGACCGGAAGAAGCTCTTCCTGCGCGCGGTCTCGGCGCTGATGGCCAACGTCACCCGCAGCGCCGTGGCCAACCTGGCGGGCGTTCCGTCGATCGTCTTCGGCCTCTTCGGTCTCGGCTTCTTCATCAACTTCATCGGACGGAGCATCGATCGCGCGACGCAGCCGCAGGGCGAGGTGCTGTGGGGACAGGGCTCGCTGCTGTGGGCCGCCTGCACGCTGGCGCTGCTGACGCTGCCGACGGTGATCGTGGCGACGGAGGAAGCGTTGCGGACCATTCCGGCCGATCTGCGCGAAGCGTCGCTGGCGCTCGGTGCGACGCAGTGGGAGACGATCCGGCGGGTGGTGCTGCCGGGTGCGCTGCCGGGCATTTTGACCGGGGCCATCCTCGGCATCTCCCGCGGTGCCGGTGAGGTCGCGCCGATCCTCTTCACCGGCGCGGCGTACTACCTGCCGTACCTGCCGGGCGACGTGACCGACCAGTTCATGCACCTCGGCTATCACGTGCTGATTCTTTCGACGCAGTCGCCGGACGTCGAGGCGACCAAGCCGCTGCTCTACGGCACGGTGTTCGTGCTGCTGGCGCTGACGTTTCTGCTCAACCTCACCGGCGTGATCATCCGTACGCGCACCCGGTCGCGGCTCAAGGGCTGACCGATGACGATATCGATGACCAGATTGACGACTCCAGGCATCACCCCAGCGATGACTACAATGACTTTCGTGCCTTCCACTGCTGCCGAGCGCCCATCGCCCGATGTCGCGGCGCCGACCAAGATCCGCGTGCACGACTTCAACTTCTTCTACGGCGAGTCGAAGGTCCTGCACGACATCACCCTCGACATCCCGGAGAAGAAGGTCACGGCCTTCATCGGGCCGTCGGGCTGTGGCAAGTCGACCTTCCTGCGCTCGATCAACCGGATGAACGACATCATCCCCGGCGCGCGTGCGGCCGGGCTGATCTCCATCGACGGACAGGACCTCTACGCGCCGAGCGTCGACGTGGTCTCGCTGCGCCGCCGCGTCGGGATGGTCTTCCAGAAGCAGAACCCTTTCCCGAAGTCGATCTACGAGAACATCGCCTACGGATTGCGCATCGCGGGGCAGAAGGACCGGCGCGTGCTCGACGAAGTGGTCGAGCGCTCGCTGCATCGTGCCGCGCTGTGGGACGAGGTGAAGGATCGCCTGCACGCCAGCGCGCTGGCGCTCTCCGGCGGGCAGCAGCAGCGTCTCTGCATCGCGCGGGCGCTGGCGGTCGATCCCGACGTGCTGCTGATGGACGAGCCGGCGTCGGCGCTCGACCCGATCGCCACGCAGAAGATCGAGGAGCTGGTCTACGAGCTGAAGGACAACTACACGATCGTGATCGTGACGCACAACATGCAGCAGGCCGCGCGCGTCTCCGATCGCACGGCCTTCTTCATGCTCGGCAAACTGGTCGAGTACGACGACACGCGCACGATCTTCATGACGCCCGGCCAGAAGCTGACCGAGGACTACATCACCGGACGATTCGGATGAGACATTTCGACAGAGAGATTGAAGAGCTGAAAGAGCGGCTGCTGCGCATGGGCGCGATGGTCGAGGACCAGATCAACGAATCGATCCGCGCGCTGCTGGAGCGCGACACGCAGGTCGCGGAGGCGGTCATCGCCTCCGACAGCGAGATCGACCGAATGGAGCTGGAGATCGACGCGCACACGGTGGAGCTGATCGCGAAGATGCAGCCGGCCGCGGGCGACCTGCGGCTGGTGGCGACGGCGATGAAGATCACGCCGGAGCTGGAGCGTATCGCCGACCTGGCGGTCGACGTCTGCGAGCGCGCCATCGAGCTGAATCGCGAGCCGCCGCTCAAGCCGATGATCGACATCCCGCGCCTGGCGCGGATCGCCCAGGACATGGTGCGGCAGTCGCTCGACGCCTTCGTGCGCGGCGACGCGGTGCTGGCGCGGCAGGTCATCCTGCGCGACGATGAAGTCGACCGCCTGACCGAGCAGAGCTTCCGCGAACTGCTGACGTACATGCTGGAAGACCCGCGCAACATCTCGCGCGCCATCCGGCTGACCTTCATCGGCAAGTACTTCGAGCGGATGGCCGACAACGCCACCAACATCTGCGAGATGGTGGTCTACCTGGTCGAAGGCAAAGTGATCAAGCACAGTCATGAATCGGCCTAGAAGCTCCGTCGCGCGGGTGGCTCTCATCGAGGATGACGCCGACCTGTCGTTCACCATCGGCCTCAACCTCGAGCGCGAGGGCTACGGCGTGACGCGCTTCCAGAACGGCCACGAGGGGCTCCTCGGCGTGCAGCAGGGGGGCTTCGACTTTCTGGTGCTCGACCTGAACCTCCCCGACCTCGACGGCTTCACGATCTGCCGCGAGCTGCGCCGCCATCCGGCCACCGCGAAGCTGCCGATCCTGATGCTCACCGCCCGCTCCGGCGAAGCGGACCGCATTCTCGGCCTGGAGCTCGGCGCCGACGATTACCTGGTGAAGCCGTTCAGCGTCCGCGAGCTGCTGGCCCGCGTCGCGGCGATCCTCCGCCGCGCGAAGGGGAGCGACGACGACGCCAGCGTCTACGACGACGGACAGCTGCGCATCGACGGGCGCACGCTGCGGGTCTACGTCGACGGCGACGAGGTGAAGCTGGCCAAGAAAGAGCTCGAGCTGCTCTGGATGCTGGTGCGCAACCGCCCGGCGGTGGTCTCGCGCGACCGGATTCTGTCCGAGGTCTGGCAGGTCGCGGAAGACGTCGAGACCAGGACGGTCGATGCGCACGTGCGCAACCTGCGCAAGAAGATCGGCAAGGACCGGATCCATACGGTGATCGGATACGGATACCGGTTCGAAGGGAATTGAGGATTGAGGATTGAGGATTGAGGAAGGCTGCGCGATCCTCTTCCTCAATCCTCAATCCCTCAATCCTCAATCCGGCGCAGCCGCCATGCATCCCTTACGACTCCTGCTTTACGTTTCGCTCGTCATCGCCATCGCGGTGGCGTGGGGATTCGGCGCCGCGCTCGATCGGGCCGGGGTGGAGCAGCCGGCGGCGGTGGTGCTGGCCATCATCAGCTTTCTCCTCTTCCTCCTGCCGTGGAGCGGCGTCTTTCTCTGGGCGGTACGGCGTGCGAACGATCTCGACCTCCTGACGGAGCGGACGCGCGCGCTGGCGGAGGGGCAGGTCGACAGGCCGATCGCCGACCGCGTGTTTCACGGCGAGCTGGATGACATCGCCCGCGGAGTCGAAGAGCTGCGCGCGACGATCCTTCGCCAGCGCCAGGCGCACGAGGAGCACCGCGCGGCGATGGAGGAGATCGTCGCCTCCCTCGGCGAAGGCTTGATTGCTGTGAATCCGCGCGGCCGGGTGGTGTTCGCGAATCCACGCGTCTCGGAGATCTTCGGCGGCGGTGCGAATCCGATCGGCCGGTCTTTTCTCGAGGTCGTGCGGCAGCAGTCGATCGTCCAGGCGCTCGACAAAGCGCTGCAGGGGCATCCGTCGAACGACCGGATCGAGATGCACGAGCGGCAGATCGAAGTGCGCGTCTTCCCGGTGGAGGCATCGAACGAGATCGCGGCGGTGGCGCTCTTCATCGACGTCACCCAGCTCGAACGGCTGCAGCGCATCCGGAAGGAGTTCCTGGACGACTTCTCCCACGAGGTGCGGACGCCGCTGGCCGGCCTGCGCAGCGCGGTGGAGACGCTGGAGGAGGGGGTCGAGCCGGAGCTCGAGCGCCAGTTGCGGGAGGTGATGCTGCGGCAGCTCGGGCGGATCGAGCGGCTGGTGAAGGACCTCTCCGACCTGAACAACATCGAAGCGGGACGGGTCTCGCTGCAGCGGCGGGCGGTCGACCTGCGCGAACTGGCCGAGGAGCTCTGCAGCGAGTTCCGCGGCCGCGCCGACGGTCTGGTATTTCGCGTCGAGGGGGAGCCGGCACGGGCCAACGTCGACTCTCAGCGTGCCCAGCAGATCGTCTCGAATCTCCTCGACAACGCGTGGAAGCATGGCGGGGGACGGGGAGAGGTGCTGATCGAAGTGGCGCAGGAAGGGGAGGAGGCGGTGGTGCGCGTGTCCGACGAGGGGGAGGGGATTCCGCCGGCCGAGCTCGAACGGATCTTCCACCGCTTCTACCGGGTCGACCGGAGCCGCTCCCAGAACGTCCCCGGCACCGGCCTGGGGCTGGCCATCACCAAGCACCTGGTGGTCCTGCACGGCGGCCGGATCGCGGTCTGGAATCGCGAGGGTGGCCGCGGAGCGACATTTGAAGTGCGCCTCCCCGCGGCATAGTAGAATCCGCCGCGCCTTTCCGGGAGGGTCACGCCTTGGCAAAATTTCGTCTGATTCCGCGTGAAGAAAAGTTCTACGAAGACTTCAAGCTGATGGCGGATCAGTTGCGCGTCGGCGCACGCCTGCTCGAGCAGCTGCTGGCGACCGACCCACCGCACTACGACAAGGCCCACGAGATCAAAGAAGTCGAGCACAAGTGCGACTTTCTGACTCACGAGATCATCCAGCGCCTCAACAAGACCTTCGTCACCCCCATCGACCGCGAGGACATCCACTCGCTGGCGAAGACGCTCGACGACGTGATGGACGCGATCGACAGCGCCGCGGCCCTCTTCCCGCTCTATCGCATCGAGAAGGTGCGCGGCGGGGCCCGTGAGCTGGCCCGGGTGATCATCGAACAGACCGGCGAGATCCGCTCCGCGATCGAGGCGCTCGAGAAGCGGGAGGGGGTCCTCCAGCGCGCCATCGAGATCAACCGGCTCGAAAACGAGGCCGATCGCATCCACAAAGCCTCCATCGGCCAGCTCTTCGACGAAGAGAAGGACCCGATCCAGGTCATCAAGTGGAAAGAGATCCTCGACATCCTCGAGGAAGCAACCGATGCCTGCGAGGATGTGGCGAACCTCCTCGAGAACATCGTCGTCAAGCATGGCTGATCGATGCTGCTGCTGACCGTCATCGCCCTGATCGTCGTCGCCCTGGCGTTCGACTACATCAACGGCTTCCACGACGCCGCGAACTCGATCGCCACGGTCGTTTCGACGCGCGTGCTGACGCCGGGGCAGGCGGTGGTCTGGGCAGCGTTCTTCAACTTCATCGCCGCGTTCACCTTCGGCACGGCCGTGGCCAAGACCATCGGCAAGGGGATGATCGACCTCGACGCCGTCAACTTCGCCGTCATCTTCGGCGGGCTGATGGGGGCGATCATCTGGGACCTCATCACCTGGTACTTCGGCCTGCCGACCAGCTCCTCGCACGCGCTCATCGGCGGCTACGCCGGCGCCGCGATCGCAAATGCCGGCTTCGGCGCGATCATCCTCTCCGGCTGGACCAAGACCCTCATCTACATCATCCTCGCGCCGCTGATCGGCCTGACGCTGGCGCTGGTCATCACCTCCGCCACCATGTGGACCTTCCGCAACGCGCATCCGCGGAAGGTCGACCGGATCTTCCGCAGGCTCCAGCTCGTCTCGGCGGCGCTCTACTCGCTCGGCCACGGCGGCAACGACGCGCAGAAGACGATGGGCATCATCGCCGGCGTGCTCTTCACGGCCGGCTATCTCAAGACTTTCGAGATCCAGACGTGGGTCGTCCTGGCCGCGCACGCCGCCATCGCTCTGGGTACGCTCAGCGGCGGCTGGCGGATCATCCACACCATGGGCTCGAAGATCACCCGCCTCCAGCCGGTGGGCGGCTTTGCGGCAGAGACCGCCGGCGCCATCGCGCTCTTCATCGCCACGGCCATCGGCGTGCCGGTCTCGACCACCCACACCATCACCGGGGCCATCGTCGGCGTTGGTGCCACGCGGAGGCTCTCCGCCGTCCGCTGGGGCATCGCCGGCCGGATCGTCTGGGCGTGGGTACTGACCATCCCGATGGCGGCCCTGATCGGGGCGCTCACCTTCTGGCTGACCACCTGGGTCGGGAAGTGGCTGGTCTAGGGCCCGGCAATTTTTCTCCCGTAAGGATAGTTTTCAGCAGACTGCAACCGAGCAGATTCAGAACGAAACCGAGGTAAAGCCATGAAACCAGAGATTCATCCGAAGTATCAGCAGGTCAACGTTCACTGTGCGTGCGGCGAGAGCTGGAACACCGGTTCGACCCGTGGCGAGCTCCGCGTCGAGATCTGCTCGAAGTGCCACCCGTTCTTCACGGGCAAGCAGAAGCTGGTCGACACCGCCGGCCGGATCGACCGCTTCCAGAAGAAATACGCAAAGCAGACGGCGGCCAAGGCGGCGAAGTGATGCGGCGCGCGTGGCGCGGTTCGGCGAGGATGATCGCGGGGGCGTTCAACGCCTTCACGAACGGCCTCACGTCTGCCATGCCTGCGCAGGCCGCGGACAAAAACGTCGACATGCTCATCGGTGGCCAGGCGGTCATCGAGGGCGTGATGATGCGTGGCCTGACCGGCTACTCGGTCGCCGTCCGCCAGCCGGACGGCGGCGTGGCCATCAAGAAAGAGAAGCTCCAGGCCATCACCGCCAAGTACCCGTTCCTCAAGACGCCGGTACTGCGCGGCTCGGTCGTGCTCATCCAGTCGCTCATCCTCGGCATGCGCGCGCTGAACTACTCGGCCAGCGTCTCGTCGGCCGGTGAGGACGGGGAGCCGGAGATGTCGAACTGGGCCATCATCGGCTCCATGGCCATGGCCATGGTCCTCGGGGTCGGCCTCTTCATCCTGGCGCCGCTCGGCATCACCAACCTCATCCGCCATTACCTCTGGGCGGACATGGGGAACTTCTCCTACAACCTCGTCGACGGCGTGCTGCGGGCGCTGTTCTTCTTCATCTACATCGCATCGATCTCGCTGATGGACGACATCAAGCGGGTCTTCCAGTACCACGGCGCCGAGCACAAGACGGTCTACACCTTCGAAGCGAACCAGGACCTCACGGTGGAGAACGCCCGGACCAAGTCGACGCTCCATCCCCGTTGCGGGACGAGCTTCCTCCTGTTCGTCATGGCCATCTCGATCCTGGTCTTCTCGCTGATCCCCTCGACGGCACACTTTGCGATCAAGTTCGGCGCGCGCGTCGTCCTGATCCCGCTGATCGCCGGCCTCGCGTACGAGGTCATCCGCTTCTCGGCCCGCCACCTGGCGAACCCGGTCTGCAAGCTGCTGGTTCGCCCCGGCATGTGGTTGCAGCGGATCACGACCAAAGAGCCGGACGACAAGCAGCTCGAGATCGCGATCATCGCCCTCAAGGAAGCGCTGATGTACGACGTCATCGAGGAAAAACAGCCCGCGGTCGCTTAGCTACTCCAGATTCATTCTTTCGGTGGGAAGGCGCGAAGTGCGCCTTCCCATTTTTCGTTTTACGGAGCAACGACATGTACGAAAAACTGCACGAGATCGAAAAGCGCTACGAAGAGCTCCAGCAGAAGATGGCCGATCCGTCCGTGGCAACGGACGTGGCCGTGTTTCGCGAGACCATGAAGTCGGTCAGCGAGATCGAGCCGGTGGTCTTCAAGTTCCGCGAGCTGCAGGACGTGCGCAAGCGTCTGGCCGACGCGCGGGAGATGCTGCGCGCCGACGACGACATGCGCGAGCTGGCCGAGATGGAGATCGCCGAGCTGGAGCCGAAAGAGCCGGAGCTCGACCGCGAGCTGCAGATCCTCCTCCAGCCGAAGGACCCGAACGACGACAAGAACGTCTTCGTCGAGATCCGCGCCGGCACGGGCGGCGACGAGGCCTCGCTCTTCGCGGCCGAGATCATGCGCATGTACATCCGCTACGCCGAAATGCGCCGCTGGAAGGTCGACATCACCGACGCGAACTACTCGTCGGTGAACGGCATCAAAGACGCGACCATTCAGATCGAGGGCGACAAGGTCTACTCCCGCCTCAAGTTCGAGTCGGGTGTCCACCGCGTGCAGCGTGTGCCGGCCACCGAGACACAGGGGCGCATCCACACCTCCGCGATCACGGTGGCGGTACTGCCGGAGGTCGAGGACATCGACATCCAGGTCAACGAAAAAGACCTGCGCATCGACACCTTCTGCTCGTCGGGACCCGGAGGGCAGTCGGTCAACACGACCTACTCCGCCGTGCGCATGACCCACCTCCCGACGGGCGTCGTGGTGAGCTGCCAGGACGAAAAGTCGCAGATCAAGAACCGCGCGAAAGCGCTCAAGGTGCTGAAAGCGCGCCTCTACGACATCGAGCGCCAGAAACGCGAAGCCGAGCTCTCCGCCACGCGCAAGGGCATGATCGGCTCCGGCGACCGCTCCGAGAAGATCCGCACCTACAACTTCCCCCAGGACCGCGTCACCGACCACCGCATCGGCCTGACGGTGCACAACCTCCCCTCCATCATGAACGGCGATCTCGACGGCGTGCTCGAGCCGCTGATCGGACACTTCCAGGCGGAGAAGTTGCGGGAGGCGGTGGAGGCAAAGTAAGGTTTGCGTATGGCCAGAACGTTCGACGAAGTGCGCGACGAGGCGATGCGGCTCAGCTTCGAGGAGCGGAGCGTGCTTGCCGACGAGTTGTGGGAGAGCACGCTCAGCGACGAGGAGCGTGAAGTTCAGGAGGCGTGGCTTGATGTCGCGGAGCGCCGTGCCGACGAGATCCGGGCCGGGACAGCGGTGACGTATCCCATCGAAGAATCGATCGAGCGAGTGCGAGCGAAGTTGAGTGCTGCCCGTACGACTGCACGCAGAGGCTGAGGAAGAGTTGCTGGAACGCGCACTGTCTCTGGAAGGCAGTCGCGCGGACGAGTTTCTCGATGCTTTCTGGGCTAAGGCGCACGATCTCGCCGCGTACCCGAGGATTGGCCACGACAGACGTGGCGTGCGCCAGTTCCGAATCGCCAGATTCAGGTGCTCGATCGTGTACCTGGAACACGCCCACGAGATTTATGTCATTGCGGTGGCGCACCACAGCCGCAAGCCTGGCTACTGGCGCTACCGCCTGCGCTGAGCTCCCGCTTGAATCCCACTCAGCGGACCGAGGTAGACTGACGTATGGCCCGAACGCTCGATGACGTGCGCCACGACGTCAATCCGGCTTGGCGCGACGCATGGCTGCTCGAATCGGCGCGGCGTATCGCGCGCTTGAACAGCGGTGAGGATCGCGAGCTCACGCTCGACGAGTTCTGGAGCGCGGACTAGGACCACACGGGCAAACCCACCGCCTGCGCTAAGCTCCCCCCATGAAATCGCGCTCCGACGCTCTCCTCCGCCCGGCGCAGGCCGAGTATCTCGAATCGCTCGTCCCGCCACGCGACGCGCTCCTGGAGCAGATCGAGCGCTTTGCCGCCGAGAACGGGCAGCCGATCGCCGATCCGGAAGTGGCGCAGCTGATGCGCGCGCTCGTGCGCATGAAGCGGCCGCGCCGCCTGCTGGAGGTGGGGACGAACATCGGCTACTCCGTCATCGTCCTGGGGCGGGAGTGCGATGAGGAGGCGGTGGTGGAGACGATCGAGATCGATCACCAGATCCTCGCCACGGCGCGCGGGTTCGTCGCCGATGCACATCTGGCCTGCCGGGTGGTCTTCCACGAGGGGGCGGCACTGGAGGTGATCCCGCGGCTCACCGGCCCGTTCGACTTTGTCTTCATCGACTGCGTGAAGACCGAGTACGGCGATTACCTCGATGCTCTCCTGCCGAAGATGGAGCGGGGGGCGGTGATCGTCTGCGACAACCTGCTCTGGAGCGGGAAGGTGGCGGAGGGGGTGCACGACGCGTCGACCGATGCGCTGCGGGCGTTCAACGAGAAGCTCGCCACGCACCCGGATCTCATCACCACCATCCTCGCGCACGGCGACGGCACCGGCATTTCGGTCGTGATCTGAAGAAACAAAAAGGCCGGCGAGTCGAAACCCGCCGGCCTGGGATTGAATCGAGGATCGAGGCTTACGAAGCCGACTTGACGACGCCCCTCACCGGGACGGTGACGACGGGGTTGACCTTGTCGCTCGTGTGGATCTTGACGGTGCCGTCGAGGGCACCCGGCTTGGCGCTCTTGGCGACCTGCAGGGTGACTTCGTACTCGCCCTTGTTGGCGGTCGGCTTGAACTCGGCCGTCACGCCCGGCAGGTCCGACTCCGTCTTGACGACGGTGAAGGTCTCGGGGGACTTGAGGTTGTTCGAGCGGAGGGTGACGACGCGCGTCGCGGCGCTGTCGGCGGCGGTGACTTCACCGAAGTTGATGCCGGTCGGCTCGACGCGGAAGGTCGGGCGGACGACGCCGGTCACGCTGACCAGGTACTCCGGCTGATTCTTCGAGTTGGTGACGATGCGGATCTTCTCGGCCAGCGGGCCGATCTTCGCATCGGGGCCACCGACGGTGATCTCCAGCTTGTGCTGGTTCTGGCCGGCGCGGCCGATGTTCGGGACGATCTCGCTGCCTTCGAGCTTCTTCTTCTCGACGCGGATCCACTCCGCCGGCGCCTCGATCGAGACGATCTCGAACGGATCGGTCTCTTCGCTGTAGAGCGTCACGACCTGCTTGTCGACGTCGCCCTGCAGGAGGTTGAAGCGGACGAAGCCGGCCGGGTAGGCCTCGACGTACGGTTTCACGACCGCGTGGATGGTGATCTGCGCGGAGGGGGCGGCCGGGTCGTTGGTCTCCAGCGTGACCGCCTTGGCGATCGGGCCGGAGAAGTTGGCGGTGTCGACCGAGGCCGTGACCTTGCCGGTCTGGCCGGGCTTGATCACCTTGTCGAAGTCGGCAACGGTGCAGCCGCAGGTGGGGCGCGCCGCGATGATCTCGAGATCCGAGTCACCGGTGTTCTTCACGGAGAAGCTCCAGTCGAGCTTCTGCCCCTTGGGGACGGTCCCGAAATCCTTGACCGGCTCAACGAGCGTCAGGCGCGGGGCCTTGGCCGCCGCTTCGGCTTTCTTTGCTTCCTGCGCGATGGCCATCGGGGCCGTCACGGCGAGGGCAAAAGCCATCGTCATGGCGTAGATTCGCTTCGACATTCGAAAAATCCTCCTGGTGATCTGTACCGTTGTTGTGACTAGGGTTGCGAACAGCGCCTCTCCGGGAGCCATTCCCCCTTAAGAGACGCAGTTAATTCTACAATTCGAGCTCATGCAGCATGGAAATTGCGAGGCGCCCCGTCGATGACGCATCTCACCGAAATCCCTGACGTTCGTCGCGTTTATCTCATTGGTATCTGCGGTACCGCGATGGCCTCGCTTGCCGGGATGCTGCAACAGCGTGGCTACGAGGTCGCCGGATCCGACGAGCACGTCTATCCACCGATGTCCACGTACCTCGAACGGCTGGGGATCGGCGTGCTCGAGGGGTATACGAAGCAGCACCTCGAAACGTTCCGCCCCGATCTCGTGGTCATCGGAAATGCCGCGGCGAACACCAACGTCGAGGCGGCCGCGACCGTGGAGCTCGACCTGCCGTATGCCTCCATGCCGGAGGTGATCTACCACCTCTTCATCAAGGGGAAGCACTCCATCGTCGTGTCGGGTACCCACGGCAAGACCACCACGACCTCGCTGATGGCCTGGCTCCTCGAATCGGCCGGCCGCGATCCGTCGATGGTCGTCGGCGGGATTCCCCTCAACTTCAACCACAACTTCAAGCTGGGTGACGGACCCGACTTTGTGATCGAGGGGGACGAGTACAACACCGCCTTCTTCGACAAAGGCCCGAAGTTTCTCCACTACCGGGCCAACACTCTCCTCGTGAACAACATCGAGTTCGACCATGCCGACATCTACTCCGACCTTGGTGCCATCATCTCCGCCTTCCGTCAGGCGGTGGAGCGCGTCGCGCCGGGCGACGTCATCGTGGCCAACGGCGACGACGAGAACGTCAGGACCCTGCGCACCGCCGCTCGTGGCCGCTGGCTGACTTTCGGGCTCGACCGCGGCTGCGACACGTACGCGACCGATCCGGAGTACGCACCCGACTCGACCTCCTTCACCGCCTGGTGGGAAGGGAAGGAGTGGTTCCGCTTCAAAACCAACCTCTCGGGGCCGCACAACGTGCTGAACGCCCTCGCCGACGCCGCCATCGCCCGCCTGCGCGGCGTGCCCGATGAAGCGATCCAGAAGGGCTTCGAGACGTTCCAGGGCATCAAGCGGCGGATGGAAGTGCGCGGCGTCGAGCGCGGCGTGACCGTCATCGACGACTTTGCGCATCACCCCACCGCCATCGCCACGACGCTGGAAGGGGCCAGGAAGCGCTTCCCCGGCCAGCGCATCTGGGCCCTCTTCGAGCCGCGCTCGATCTCCTCGTCGCGGAAGGAGTTCGAGAGCGGCTACATCGACGCCTTCCGCGATGCCGACCGGGTCATCATCGGTCCGGTCTACCACCGGGAACGCTACGAGACCCGCTACGGGCTCGACAAGATGATGTCGGTCGAGAACATCATCGGCACGCTGAAAGACGCGCAGCAGATCGACGACTTCGATCGCATCGCCGAGACGGTGGCCAAAGAGGGGAAAGAGGGTGACGTGATCCTGGTGATGTCCTCCGGCGCGTTCGGAGGGGTGCACGAGAAGATCCTGGAGCGCCTTCGCGCGGAATAGCACCCGGCACAGGCTCGTTGACAGTGGCTCAACCCATTAACCCTGTGAGGGAAAGTTATGCCCGAGAACAAAGCTCACGAGCTGCTGCGGAAGCACAACATCAGCCTGGACGACGTGAAGGAGCGCAAGACGACCCTCCACCACCTCCGGCACATCGTGCATTCCGAGGAACTTCCGTTCGACGTCTTCAAAGCGCTCGTCAAGATGCGCCGGTAGTCGTGCAGGCAGCAGAAGCACGAAGAAAAGCGGGCCCGCGGGTCCGCTTTTTCCTTTTGTTCGCGATCCTCTCCGCCTGTGCCTCCCACGGAACTAGGCCGCCGGCCGAAGCGCGCTACCGCGTGACTGTGACCGGCTTCGCGGTCGTCCACGAGACCTTCGACGACGTGCTCGAGCGCCACGGCGCCCGCGATGAGGTCTACCTCGACGCGATCGTGGTCGATCCGAACGGGCCGCGCTTCTATCCCGCCACCCGCATCTTCGGCGACGTGAACCGCAACGCCGATCACGTCCGCGCCGGCTCCGTCACCCACGTGCCCCTCCTCGGCGCGAACGGCGGCCTGACCACCGGCGACGAGGTGGAAGGGGAGGGGGAGCCGCTGCGGCCTCCCAGCGAGCGCCCGCTGCAGACCAACACCAGGCCGGGCGAGCTCGATCGGCTCCCGGTCATCCTCTGGGAAGGAATGCTCCGCGAGCGCGGCGCCGCGGTGTTGATCGTCCCGGCCATCTTCGAGTCCGATCACAAGCTCCCGCCGAGCAGCACCTGGCTCTTCGCCGAGCTGGCGGCAGCGAATGCTCCGTCGCCCGATGCGGTCGAAGCCGCGGTCGCGCGGCACATGCGTCATCCGCGCGGCGACGATCCGCACGATCGTCCCATCGGCATGATCGGCGTCGGCGACGAGTACATCTGGCAGCCGCGGGCCATCGTGCTGACGTTCGAAAGCGCGAAAGAAGGGCCGCTCGCGCTCACGTACAAAGACGATGTCGCGTTGGGCGGCGAGTACACGCTTTTCGTCCGGATCGAGCGCTTGCGCTGACTCGTCGCGCTTGCGCATACAATGGCGCTTCATTTCCGCCGGGGGTCGAGCCGTTGCCTTTCCGCGAAGACGCGAGCGCTCTCATACAAAAGAAGAAATTCGACGAGCTCGAGTCGCTCTGGATGAACCAGATCGATAGCGACCCGAGTGACGTCGACTCGTTCATCCACATCGCCAAAGCCTTGCGCAAGGCCGAGCAGCGGACGCAGTCCGACACGCTGCTGGGACTCCTCGGCGACAGCCTCAAAGAGCGCCAGCTCTGGCCTCAGCGGCTGGCCGTGCTCAAAGAGCTCGGCCGCCTCTCGAAGCATCCGGTGCAGCTCCGGCCGCAGATCGAAGAGGCGCTGCGCAAAGCGCACGGCACGCACAAGAGCTTCAACCGCGTCTTCCAGTTCTCCAACTTCTCCGATCCCGCCAGCAACCCGATCGACAAGGCGGAGAAGATCGAGATGTGGCTCAACTACGACGAGGGGGAATGCTTCTTCATGACCGGCCGCGGCGCCGGCGTCGTCACCGAGCTGAATCCCGACCTCGGTATCTGCCGCCTCGATTTCGAGAAAGACAAGCGCGTCTCGGTGCCACTCGGCGCCGCCGCGAAGTACCTCGTCCCGCTGCCGCAGGGCCACATCCTCCGCGACAAGTTCCGCGATCCGGAAGGCCTGCGTGCCGCCGCCAAGTCGTCGCCGCCCGACTTCCTGGGAAAGCTGCTCCAGAGCTTCGGCCGCCCGATGACCATGGCCGAGGTGCGCGACGCCGTCATCGGCATCGTGCCGGAAGAAAAGTGGACCTCCTGGTGGACCGCCGCGCGCAAGAACCCGCAGGTCGTCACGAGCGGCACCGGTGCGAAGGCGACCTACGCCTTCGCCGGCTCCAGCGGCGACGCGCAGAAAGCGATCCGCCGCGACTTCGAGCGCGCCGACGCGAAAGCGAAGCTCGAGCTGGCGCGCAAGCACAGCTCGCGCAGCCAGGAGATCGCCGATTACTTCTCCAGCGCGCTCGCGGCGGAGGCGGCCAGGCTCACCCGCACCGATCCCGGCCAGGCGTGGCAGATCCTCACCACGCTCGAATCGCTCCCCGGCAAGTACGAGTCGCCGCTCGATTCCGCGTCGCTGCTGACCGGACCGATGGCCTCCCGCGCCATCGCCGGCATCACCGACAAAGTCCTGCGCGAAAAGGCGCTGACGCTCGTCCGCCAGCAGCATCCCGACTGGCCGAAAATCTATGGCGAGGTCTTCTTCCTCGACGAAGACCCGAAGATCCTCACCTCCATCATCGCGGAGCTCGAGAGCGCCGGGCAGACCGAGATCCGCGACCGGCTCATGGACGAGACGGTCCGCTATCCGCGGCGCCATCCGCGCGCGTTCTACTGGTACGTCAAGCGGCTGGCCGATGAAGAGCCGCTGAGCCCCAAGGCCACGTACTCCATCCTCTTCCAGATCCTCGACGCGCTGACGCACGACGAATTCGCCGGCGTCCGGGCGCGCCTCAAAGACTTCTTCGACAAGGGCGGTCTCGCGGTCCGGATCATCATGAATCAGGACAACGAAGAGCAGGCCCGCCGGGTGGTCGAGACGCTCGACCGCTACGGCGCGCTCGAGGAGTACCGCCGCGAGATCGTGAAGGCGGCGGCACTGATGAAGTTCCCGACCCTCCGTGAGCCGCAGCAGGAGCCGGTCTATGCCACGGCCGACTCGCTGGCGAAAAAGCGCGCCGAGCTGCACAACCTCAAGAACGTCGAGATCCCGGCCAACTCGAAAGCGCTGCAGGCCGCGCGCGAGATGGGCGACCTCCGCGAGAACTTCGAGTACAAGGCCGCCCGCGCGCGTGCCGAGTATCTCTCCGCGCGCGTCGGCGAGCTGGCCAGCGAGATCTCCCGCGTCCGGGTGCTCGAGCCGTCGCAGATCGACGCGACCATCGTTCGCGTCGGCACGAAAGTAGAGCTGTCGAACGGCGACGCGCGCCGCGAGGTGACGATCCTCGGGCCGTGGGAATCCGACCCGGAGCGCGGCATCTACTCGAACCAGTCCGAGGTCGCGAACAAGCTCATGGGGCACACCGCCGGCGACATCGTTACCTTCATGGGAAATGACTACGTCATCGAGACGATTCGCCGCTGGACCGAGTAGAATTTCCGGGCCCAGAGAGGAAAAACGCTGAATGACTTACGTAATCGCTGAACCGTGCGTCAACACCAAGGACACCGCCTGCGTCGATGTCTGCCCGGTCGATTGCATCCATCCCCGGAAAGACGAGGGAACCTTCGGTGACGAGACGATGCTCTACATCGATCCCGAGGTGTGCATCGACTGCGGTGCCTGCGAGCCGGCGTGTCCGGTGCAGGCGATCTTCCCGGCCGATCTGGTCCCGGCGCAGTGGGCTCACTACACGCAGATCAACGCCGACTGGTACAAGAAGTAACCCACCAAGATTTGGCTTGTTTTTTGTGACCCAGCTCACTACATTAGTCGCAGACACGATGTAGATTCACTCCAACATTGATTCCGAGCCGGAAACGGCAACAGAGGGGCGTAGAGCCCCTCTTTTTTTTGGCCGGAATCGCTCTTTGAGACGTCGATCGAGACCCTTCAGCTTCGCGCCCACCTCGGACCCAACCCACGGAAGAGCGGGCGAATGGGCGTGCCTCCGTGGGAAATTGCTGAAGCTACCTCTCTCTCTCTGCAACGCGGGCCGGAGGGTCTCGATGAACGTCTCGGGTGCAAAAAGACCCGGCTGGTCAGGATCGGATGACACCCTCCTCTCCCAGCCGGGTCTTTTTGCGTCCAGTGTGACGTGACACGACGGCTAGAACATTCGCTTGAGAATCCCGGCGATGCCGCGGGTCAGCTCCCTCGTGGCGGTCCGGGTGGCCTGATTGACGGCGTTCTGCAGCACCCGTTCGGTGGTGCTTTTTCGCGGGCGCGCTGAGCTTCGTCGCGCAGTCGTCCTTTGCCCGAAGGTCACAGGCTCCCCGTAGTCCGGCCGCTCCGATCCGCCTGCAGCCGGCTCCTGCACCTCCGCCGCCTCGGCGAGCTTGCGCTGGAGGATCTCGTGCGCGCTCTCGCGATTGATGGCTGTCGCGTACTTGGCGTGGATTGCCGACGACTGCAGCGCCCGCGCGTAGCCGGCGTCGTCGATCGCGGTCATCAGCGACGAGGGGGCGAGCACCTGAAAGGTCGCCACCGCGGTCGGAACGCCCTTCGGATCGAGCACCGTCACCAGCGCCTCGCCAATGCCGAGGGTGGTCAGCGACTTGGCCACGTCGACGTGCTCGCTGATCGGAAAGGTCGACGCCGTCGCCTTGACGTTCTTCGCGTCCTTTGGCGTGAAGGCACGGATGGCGTGCTGCACGCGATTGCCGAGCTGCGCCAGCACGTCCTCATCAACGTCCTTCGGGGTCTGGGTGATGAAGAAGACGCCGATGCCTTTCGAGCGGATGAGGCGCGCCACCTGCTCGATGTGCTCCACCAGCGCCGATGAGGCGTCGTCGAAGAGCTGATGCGCCTCGTCGAAGAAGAAGACCAGCTTCGGCTTGTCGGGATCGCCGACCTCCGGCATCCGGTAGTAGAACTGCCCGAGGAGCCACATCAGGAACGCCGAGTAGAGGCGCGGCTTGTCCTGCACGTCGGCCAGCGAGAGGATGTTCACCACGCCGCGGCCGTCGACCGTGCGGGTGAGGTCGTGGATGTCGAGCTCCGGCTCGCCGAAGAACTTCGCGGCGCCCTGCTGTTCGAGCTCCACCATCTTCCGCACCAGCACGCCGACCGTCGCGGCAGACATGCCGCCGTAGTTCTTCAGCTCCGGCTTCCCTTCGTTGCAGAGGTACGTCAGCACGCCGCGCAGATCGTCGAAATCGAGCAGCGGCATCTTCCGGTCGTCGCAGTATTTGAAGACCATCGCCAGGACGCTCTGCTGCACCTCGGTCAGGTCGAGCACCTTCCCCAGCAGCACCGGCCCGAACGAAGACACCGTCGCGCGGAGCTGTGTGCCGCGACTGCCGGTCAGGCTGAAAAACTCCACCGGAAACGCCTCGGGCGTGAACGTCGCGCCGACGCCGGCCGCGCGCGCGTTGAGCCGATCGTTCGCCACGCCCGGCGTGCCGATGCCCGCCAGGTCGCCCTTCACATCGGCGAGGAACACCGGCACGCCCGCGCGCGAGAGCCCCTCCGCCAGGAGTTGCAGCGTGCGGGTCTTGCCGGTGCCGGTCGAGCCGGCGATCAGGCCGTGGCGGTTCATCATCCGCAGCGGGATGCGGATGGGGAGCTCGCCGGACGCTTTGCCGTCGCGCAGCACGTGACCGATGGTGATCGAGGGATCGGGGAAGCCGTATGCAGCGCGATACGTCTCGTCGAAATTCGTCATCAGGCGAGCATTCTATGGCGTGCCGAGTCTCGTACTTCCGATCCTTGAACCGCCCGAAATGCGAGCGCGCTCCTGCCGTGGTCGGCGCTAAGTGGTTGACGAAAAGCAGCTTGAGAGCCGTCAGCACCTCGCTGAACGTGCAGAAAAGGCAGTTGCCACGGGAAGAACGACCGCTGGCAACGGAAGGGCAACCGCTGGCAACGGAAGCGCGGCCGCTGGCAACGGAAGGCCGACCGCTGGCAACGGGAGCGCGACCGCTGGCAACTCAACAACGCACGCTGACTTCCGTACCCAGGTTCTCTGGCAAGTGAAGCGGGGCGGCTTGCAACGTAAGAAAGCTCGCTTCCGTTGCCAGCGCTCGCCCTTCCGTTGCAGGCGGTCGCGCTTCCGTTGCCAGCGAACGCGCTTCCGTTGCCAGCGGTCGCGCTTCCGTTGCCAGCGCTCGCCCTTCCATTGCCAGCGAACACGCTTCCATTGCCGGCGCACCGCCCTTCCCTTACCAGCGATCGCGCTTGCATCGCCAGCACGCACTCTTTCGTCGTCAGCGAGATTGCTTCCGCGGTCAGGCCGCTCGACGGCTCGACAGCGACCCGCTCGTTGCCACCGAAGCCGGCCCGTTCACCCGGTATGATCCTGCCCATGAAGATCGGATTCATCGGCCTCGGCGCCATGGGCTTCCCGATGGCGCGCCACCTCGCCAAAGAGCACGACGTGCTGGTCTGGAACCGCACCCGCGAGAAAGCCGAGAGGCACGCGCGGGAGCACGGCTCGCACCTCGCGCACGATCTGCGCGAGATCAGCGGTACGGAGGTGATCATCACCATCCTCCCGACCAGCAAAGAGGTCGATGAGGTCGTCGATCAACTGATCGAGTATCTGAAGCCCGGCACGCTCTGGATCGACGCCACCAGTGGCGATCCGAACGTCGGCCGCGAAACGGCGAAACGGCTGGCGGCGAAAGAGGTTGGCTTCGTCGATGCGCCGGTCACCGGAGCGATCGTCGGGGCCGAGAACGCCACGCTCACGATCATGATCGGCGGCTCAGCGGAGAACTTTGCGCGCGCCGAGGAAGTGCTGCGGCTGAACGGAAAGAAGATCATTCACGTCGGCGACGTCGGCGCTGGCCACGCCATCAAGGTGCTGACCAACTCCATCATGGGCGCCACGGTCTGGATCACCTCCGAGTGCCTGCTGCTGGCCAAACAGCTCGGCATCGACATGAAGACCGCCCTCGAGGTCACGAACTCCGGCAGCGGCCGTTCCAACGCGTCGGAGAACCTGCTGCCGATGCGTCTGCGCGACGGCCAGTGGCCGCTGGTCTTCAAGCTCGCCCACCACGACAAAGACATCCGCATCGCCGGCAGTCTCTCGCATCAACTGCACGCCTCGACGCCGATGCTCGCCCTGACGCAGCAACTGTTCACCGGAGCGCTCAAGCAACTCGGGGAGAACGCCGACTACATCGAAGTGGCGAAGATCGTCGCGGAGATGAACGGCACGAGCTGGGAGTGATCGCTACGCGCCGATCAGTGCGAAGAGATCGGCCATCGTGAAGTCGCCGTCCTTACCGAGGAACGGCTTCCACTTTGGATTTTGCCGGAGGTACGACATCCGATCTCCCTGGATCAGGCCGATCAGCACCTCCGCGACGATCCTTCCACCGACGGCGCCGAGGTGTGCGCCTTTCTCCTCCAGCTCCGCCTCGGCCAGGATGTAGTACCAGAGCGGCGTCTCCTGATCGAAACCGAGATCGCGCACCGCCTTCAGGTCGTCCGGTGTGAGCGGTGTTTCGCTCATAGCCTGTGCGACCGCCTGTCCGGTGGGCAAGCCGAACGTCAGATGGCGCAGCAGATTGCGCGTGGCGAGCGAGCGTTCCGGATGTTTGTCCGGCAACCCGAAGAGCGGCAGATTGAGCAGCGGTGAGGAGAGCTTCGTGTCGATCGCTTTACTGGCCGGCGGCGGCCCCTGAAGCTTGAAGAACAGCGCTTGCTCGATCGTCTCATCGGCAGCGATGGGGCGGCTGCCGGAGAGGTCCTTGCGCGGTTGATCGGGCGGTGGCGGGTCGGCGACGAAGATCGGGAACTGCTTGCCGGGCCGCAGCGTGTAGCCGGGCCGCACTTGGCTGTGGCCGAACCGATAAGCAGCGACGGAGAACTCGACGGGCATGAACGGCTCGTGACGCCAGTCGTAAAACTTCCGCCCATTCTTCAGCACGTCCTCCACCATCTTTTTGCCGACGATGTGCGGGAGGAACTCGTGGACGATCATCCACTGGTAGTGCCAGCGCACGCGCCGCTGCGCCTCCTCGAACGTGCTCCGTCCCGGCACCGGCGTTGTTGCGACGTCGTCGACGACCGCATTGTGGAAGCGGAGGAATGCGAGGTGAATCTGCGAGACGATCAGGTTCTCGTCGTTGCGTGGATCGCCGATCAGCGCGACGGCCTGCGCATTGCGCGGCACGTCGTGCGTGGTCGTGCCGTCGCCGATCAGTAGTTTGTTGCGATTGCGGCGGTCGTACAGATGCGGACTGGCACCCGGCCCGGAGCCGTACACGTTGTCCAGCTCCAGCGTCGGCGTTCGGAAGTTCGCGACCGCTTCCGGATCGACCTGCCGTTCGAGGCTCGAGGTCGGATCGAAGGTGATGTCGTGATCGATGAACTGGCCGAGGAACGTGAACCCTACAGGTAGGCCCGACGGATTGTCGGGAGCGGTCAGGCCTCCGTCCATCGGGCCGCCCGCTTTGCCCAGCTCGAGCAGCGCGCCGGGATCGGCGTGAAACGGCGGCAGCATCGGAAAGAGCCGCCCGAAGCGGCCGCTGTCAAAGTACCAGGAGCGCGGGACGTTGAGCCCCCGCAGCTCGCCCGCACCGTGAAAGCGCATCTCCGCGCCGCGGTTCTGGAAGGAACGAATATTCGACTCGCCAGGGGCGGTCGGTTCGATGGCGGCAGCGACACGCGTTTCATCACTCATACGTCTACGGAGTGACACGGCGCCGCCAATTCCCCTAGAACGTGCTGCGAATCTGCCCGCCGTCCACCTGCCACGACGCGCCGGTGACGAAGCTCGCCCGTTCGCTGCAGAGGAACGTCACCACGCTGGCCAGTTCGTCCGGCCGTCCGTAGCGGCCGAGGGGGATCGCCTTCACGGCGTCGTCGAGGTACTCCTGCGGGGTGATGCCGCGTTCTTTTGCGCGGATCTCGCTGAGGTGGATCTGGCGGTCGGTCATGAAGTGTCCCGGCAGCACGGCGTTGACGAGGATGTTGTCGGCCGCGAGCTGGTTGGCCATGGTCTTCGTCAGGCCGGAAATGCCGGCGCGCAACGTGGAGCTGACGGTCAGCAATTCGTTCGGCTGTTTGGCGACGAGTGAGGTGATGTGGACAATCCGTCCCCAGCGCCGCTGCTGCATGCCAGGGATGACCAGGCGCGAGAGGCGGATGACGTTCATCAGCGTCGAGTCGATCCCCGACATCCACTGCTCCTCGGTGAGCTTCAGGAACGGCGCGGCGGGAGGCCCTCCGGTGTTCGTGACGAGGATGTCGACCTGGCCGAAGCGCTCGATGGTCGCGTCGTACCAGCGTTGCAGATCGTCCGCCTTCGAGACGTCGCACGCGACCGGCAGCACCTCGGCGCCCGCGTCTTCGATGGTTTTGCGCGCGGACTCCAGCGATTCGAGCGAGCGGGCGCAGATCGAGAGGCGTGCGCCTTCGTTGGCGAGCGATTCGGCGATGGCGCGCCCGAGGCCTTTCGATGAGGCGGCCACCATGGCCACACGATTCTGCAACTCGAGATTCATGCACCGGACGTTAGCACGTGCCGGTGAGCATGAGCCGTTTTTCAGCCGTTCTCCGCGTGTCTGTGCAGGAGGAAAACGAATGCTGAAACTGATTACATACGCCGCCGAAACCGTTGTCGGAAAGGCCGCCGAAAAGATCGCCGAGGCCGTGGGAGTGCCACGGTCGGGTCAGATCGCCGTGAAGGCGACCGCCGAATTCGTCACCCGAAAAGTCATCTCGAAATTCAGCTAACCGAGAAGGAGCCAGTCATGTCGATCCTGAAGACCATCGTGAAGTGGGGAATCGAGGAAATCCTGGAAGACATCGAAGCACCGACCATCGTGAGGTTCACCGCCGAAGTGGTAACCGACATTCTCTTCGACGACGACGACGACTAACGATCAACCACGGGAGGCGGGCTCGATCCCGCCTCCTTTTCCTGCCTGGAGGGTTCGATGTCCTGCCACGATTTTCCCCTCTCTCCCGAAGCCACCGCATGGCTCACCCTGCTTCGCCGCCGCCCCTCCTGGTAATCCGCGGGTAAGGAATCGTGCTCCGGCGTCACTCCTGATTGTGGACGTCCGTCCGGAGGTCACGCGGCTGCTGCTCGAATGGAGCGACGGCGACAGCGGTGCGCTCGATGCGCTGATGCCGCTGGTGTACGACGAGCTGCGCGGCCTCGCTCGCGGCTATCTCGGGCGCGAGCGGGGCGATCACACCCTGCAGCCGACCGCGCTCGTCAATGAGGCCTATCTGCGCCTCGTCGATCAACGCCGGGTCCGCTGGCAGAATCGCGCGCACTTCTTCGGGATTGCCGCGCAGATCATGCGCCGGCTGCTCGTCGATCACGCACGCAGCGTCCGCGCGGAAAAGCGTGGCGGCGGCGCGACGAAGCTGGAGCTCGACGAAGCGCTGTCGGCCTCGACCTCGGAGCGGGAGGTCGACCTCGAGGATCTCGATCGCGCGCTCCAGCGGCTGGCGGAGATCGATGAGCGACAAAGCCGCATCGTCGAGCTGCGCTACTTCGCCGGGGCGACGAACGAGGAGACGGCGGAGGCGCTCGGCATCGCCGTGGCGACGGTCAAACGCGACTGGACGATGGCCCGCGCCTAGTTGCGGCAGCAGCTCACGTCATGAACCGGCGGCATCCGCGGCAGTGAAGAGTGCGAGCACGAGGACGGCAGTCGCGGCGGTGGCCGCGGCCGCGCCGGCGGGAGTGAAGAGGGCAAGGGCAAACGGCGCCGCGGCAGTCGCGGCGGCGAGCGCGTACAGAACGTTGGACAGGTGTCGCTTTCTCATGTCGTCTCCGGAAACTTCGGTCCCGCTGACTCACGCGGAATCCGGCTCCGGAACGGCTCACGGAGATCTTCATGGATACGGCCGGGCAGTGGGATCGGATCAAGACGCTGTTCCATCGCGCGCTCGAGCTTCCACCCGACGAGCGCCGGCCGTTCCTCGAGCGGGAGAGCGATGACGAATCGCTGAGGGAGCGCGTGGACGCCCTGCTCGCATCCCACGACGACGATCCGCGGTTCCTCGAGAAACCGCTGGCGTTCGATGCCGCCGGGTTGCTGCGCGACGAGATGATCGGCAGGACGGTCGGTGCCTACCGCATCGTCAGCGAGATCGCGCGCGGCGGGATGGGGACGGTTTACCTCGCCGAGCGCACCGATACCTTCCGCAAGCGCGTCGCGCTCAAGATCGTCAAGCGAGGCATGGACACCGACGAGATCATCCGCCGCTTTCACTACGAGCGGCAGGTGCTCGCGTCGCTCGATCATCCGAATATCGGCCGGATCATCGACGGCGGCGCCACCGGCGACGGCCTGCCGTACCTGGTGATGGATTACGTGGAAGGGGAGCCGATCGACGCCTGGGCCGAGCATCGCCAGCCTTCCATCGCGGACCGGCTCTCGCTCTTTCTCGCCATCTGTGATGCCGTTTCGTACGCGCATGGCTCGTCGGTCATCCATCGCGATCTGAAGCCGTCCAACATCGTCGTAGCGTCGGACGGGAGGCCGGTGCTGCTCGACTTCGGCATCGCCAAGGTGCTCGACCCGATGATCGCCGGCGGGCCGGTCACGAACACGGCTCTCGGCATGCGGCCGATGACGCCGCAATACGCGAGTCCGGAGCAGCTGCGCGGGCAGACCGTCACCACCAGCAGCGACGTCTATTCGCTGGGTGTAATCCTCTACGAACTGCTCACCGGCCGGCGGCTGGTGCAGCTCGAAACGATCACGCCCGAGACGATTGCCGCGATCGCCGACGCCGAGCCGCCGCTGCCGAGCAAAGCGGTGCGCGCATTGCGCGGCGATCTCGATAACATCGTCCTGCATGCGCTTGAGAAAGATCCGGCGCGGCGCTATGCCTCCGTCGACGAGCTGGCAGCGGACATTCGCCGCCATCAGCAGGGACTGCCGATCGTGGCGCGGCGCGGCACGTGGGCGTATCGCTCCGGCAAGTTCGTGCAGCGTCACCGGGCCGCCGTCGGAGTGGCGGTCGTGCTGCTGATCGTCGCCATCGGCGCCGTCGCGCTGATGCTCCAGCGTCGGCAGATTGCGGCGCAGCGCGCCATCGCCACGGACGCCGCGAGCGACATGGTTCTGCAGGTTTCGGACGCCATGTCGCGCATGTCCGGACCGACGGAGGCGCGGCTGCAACTGCTCGAGCGCGCGCGGCTGATTCTCGATCGGGTCAGGGAAACGGGGGGTGCGGACCGTGATCTCGATCTGCGCATCGGCGAGACGAACCGGGCCATGGCCTCGGCGTACCTGACTCTCGGCGATGCGCCGCGGGCCTATCAGCGCATCCGTGTGGCCGAGCGCGCGCTCATGCCGCTCGTTGCCTCCGCGACCGCCGGTACGGACGAGTTGTCGACGTACGGCATCGTCGAACTGGAGCTCGGCGACATCCTCATGGCCATGAGCAAACCGGCCGAGGGCGTAGCCGCATACGATCGCGCCATCGACGTCCTTGGCCGCGCCGGGGCTCGATCCGACGCGCGGCCGGCCGTGTGCAGCTCGCACGCCCTGGCCATATCGCGGAAAGCGGACCGGCTGTACGAGGCAGGAAAGTTCGCGCACGCCGAGACGCTTTTCCGGCGCGCGCTGGCCATCGACACCGCCGTGCTGCAAGCGGTTCCACGCGACGCCATCGTCGCGTCACGTCAGGCGACCTCGCAGGAGCGCATCGCCGATTCGCTCTATTACGCGGGGCGTGTCGATGAGAGTTGCGTCGAGTATCGAAAGACGCTCGCGCTGCGCCGGCGCAACGTGACGCTCGATCCGACTTCCGGCGATCTGCGGCGCCATCTGGCCGTCACTCTGCAGAACTGCGGATTCCACGCGGAAGGGAGCGGCGATACGGCGGAAGCGGTGAAGCTGTACGAGGAAGGCATCCAAATCCAGCGCGGATTGCTACGCGCCGATCCCGGCAACCGCCTGCTGCTGACGAACCTCATGGGCGGTCTCGGTCAGGTCGGCAGCACGTACGGGCGCGGTGGCGAGACCGATCGCGCGCTGGCGCTCTTCGAGGAAGCGGATCTCCTGGCGCGCGAGCATCGCGGGAAATACGGCGCCATCCCGCCGGTCGTGAACGCGACCGCAAACAATGCGCAGGCCCGAGGCGAGACGCTGGCCCGCGCCGGCCGTCTGGCGGAGGCCGAGCGCGTCCTCGAATCGGCACGGCGCGATTTCGAATCGCTGTATCAGGGCGATCCGTCGAATGTCGAGCACCTGCGATCGGTGATCTGGGTCGAGCTGGCGATCGTCGACGTGCTGCGCAAACAGCGCGACTTCGGGCGTGCCTTGCCAAGAGCGGTTGCGGCGGTCGATCGGGCTCGCCGGGCCGCGACCGGCGGCCAGTCGCACGACGCGCAGGAGCTCGCCCGTGCGCTGTGGCAACTCGGGAGCACGCGCCTCGAGTCGGGAGATCGGGCGGGCGCGCGTGCCGCCGCCGAGGAGGGAGTGAAAATTCTGCACGACCTCCGCGCGCGCGGCGCATTGTCCGAGCAGTCGCCCGGCGCGTCGGAGTATCTGCCGGCGCTCGAAGCGTTGAAAGAGCGGTCGGCGCTCCGCGGTTAGCATGCCCCGATGCCTGCCGCGTTGCGTTCCGTCGCCCTCGGTCTCCTGCTCTCCGTCTGTCCATTTCTCCATGCCGATGAAGGCATGTGGCTGTTCAACGCGCCGCCGCTCGAGCAGCTCCGCGTGCGCTACGGTTTCGAGCCGTCGGCGCAGTGGCTCGAGCACCTGCAGCACTCGTCGATCCGCTTCAACAACGGCGGCTCGGGGGCGTTCGTCTCCCCCGACGCGCTGATCATCACCAACCACCACATCGGCATTGACTGCCTTTCGGAGATCAGCACCGAACGAAAGAACCTGGTGGCGAACGGCTTTCTGGCGAAGACGCGTGCGGACGAGCTGCCGTGCCGTTCGCTGGAGCTGAACGTGCTGGCGAGCATCGAAGACGTGACGGCGCGTGTGAATGCGGCCGGGAACTCGGAAAGCGACCGTCGCGCGGCGATTGCCGCGATCGAGGAAGAGTCGTTCACGGAGACGAAGCTGCGCAGCGACGTGGTCACGCTGTATCAGGGCGGCGCGTATCACCTCTATCGCTACCACGCCTACACCGACGTGCGGCTGGTCTTCGCGCCGGAGGAGGACGCGGCGTTCTTCGGCGGCGATCCCGACAATTTCGAGTACCCGCGCTACAACTTCGACGTCTGCTTTTTCCGCGCGTACGAGAACGGCCGGCCGGCGCCGATCAGCCACTGGCTGCGCTGGAGCGCGGCCGGCGCGAAGGAGGGCGATCTCGTCCTCTCCTCGGGCAATCCCGGCTTCACCGATCGCGGTCGCACCGCGGCGCATCTGGCCTTTCTGCGCGACATCGTCGATCCGTTCATCCTCGAGCGGATCCGCCGCCGCGAGCTGACGCTGCGCAAATTCGCGCAGCGGAGCACGGAGAACGAGCGGCGCGCCGCCAACGAGCTGCTGAACCTCGAGAACGCGCGCAAATCGTACGAGGGGGAGTTGGCCGCCCTCCAGGATCCGGCCACGATCGAAGAGAAGCGGGCCGCGGAGGCGAGCCTGCGTCAGAGCGAGCCCGAGCCGTGGCAGACGATCGAGCGCGCCCTGGCCGCCGATCGCGCGCTGCACGTCGAACGGCGGATGTTCGAATCGGCGTGGGGCTTCGACAGCGCCCTCTTTTCGCAGGCGCGGCAGATCGTCCGCCATGCGGCCGAGTCGGCCAAACCGAACGGCGAGCGGCTGCGCGAGTTCACCGACGCGCGCTTGATCGGCGTGCAGAGCGAGCTCCTCGCGGAGACGTCGACCTGGCAGGACCTCGATGCGCGGATGCTCGCCGACTCGCTGGCGCTGCTGCTCGAAAAGTTTCCCGACGATCCGCTCGTGCGGCAGGTGATGGCCGGCAAAGGGCCGAAGGCACGCGCGACGGAGCTGGTGCGCGGCACGAAGCTCGGCGACGTCGAGGTACGCCGCGCGCTGCTGGAAGGAGGCGCGGAGGCGGTCGACGCGTCGGATGATCCGATGATCCTCCTCGCGAAGCTGGTCGACGAACGTGCGCGCAACGCACGCCGCCGCTGGGAGAGCGAGGTCGAAGAGCCGCTGCGCCAGGCGTACGCGAAGATCGCCAGCGCCCGTTTCCGCACCGCGAAATCGGATCTCTATCCTGACGCTACGTTTTCCCCCCGGCTCGGATTCGGCACGGTGCGCGGCTACGTCGACGAAGAAGGTGTGACGCAGCCGTGGTCGACGACGATCGCCGGTCTGTACGACCGCGCCGCCGCGCGCGCGAATGCCGAGCCGTACGATCTGCCGGAGCGCTGGCTTGCGCGCAAGGGGCGTGTGGCGCTGGCGACGCCGTTCAACTTCGTGGCAGCCATCGATACGGTGGGAGGAAGCTCCGGAAGTCCGCTGGTCGATCGTTCCGGGTCGATGGTCGGCCTGGTATTCGACGGCAATCTCCCCACTCTCGGCTTCAGCTTTGCGTATCAGGAGCGCGACGGCCGCACGATTGCCGTCCACACGCGCGGGATCGTGGAGATCCTCCGCGCGGTTTACGGCGCGACCGGGCTGGTGCGGGAGCTCGGCGCAAGCACGAACGCATGACTCAATGTCCGAACTGCGGCTCCGACCGCTTCCGCCGCGGCGGCTCGAAAATCTGGGGCGTCTACCTGCTGCTGATCGTCTTCGCCACCGTGGCGGTGATGACGTTCGAGCTCCACGCCGGCATCGTGGCGGGGGTGGTCATCGCCGGCGCGATCCTCGCGAATCTGCTCTTCAACGAGCGGGTTTGCCTCGATTGCGGCACGCAGTGGAAGGCCTGAAGGGCCAAAAAGCGGCCCCTGCGGGATGACAAAGGGGCGGAACCGTGTTAATTGGCCCGCCAATGCCCGACCCTCAGTACATCCGTAATTTCTCCATCATCGCGCACATCGACCACGGCAAGACCACCTTGTCCGACCGGTTGCTGCAGATGACGGGAGCCGTCGAGCAGCGCGAGATGCACGAGCAGATGCTCGACGACATGGATCTCGAGCGCGAGCGTGGCATCACGATCAAGGCCCGCGCCGTCACGCTGAATTACAAGGCAAACGACGGCCAGCTCTACACGTTCAACCTGATCGACACTCCGGGCCATGTCGACTTTACGTACGAGGTCTCGCGCTCGCTGGCCGCCTGCGAAGGGGCGATCCTGGTCGTCGACGCGACGCAGGGCGTCGAGGCGCAGACGCTGGCGAACAGCTACCTGGCCATCGAGAACGACCTTTCGATCCTCACCGTGATCAACAAGGTCGACCTGCCGTCGGCCGAGCCGGAGCGCGTGCGCGAGCAGATCGAGAACGTGATCGGCCTCGACGCGCATGATGCCATCCTGGCGTCGGCGAAAGCCGGTATCGGCGTGGCCGAGACGCTCGAGCGGATCGTCACCAGCATCCCGGCACCCACGGGCGACCCGAATGCGCCGACGCGCGGCCTGCTCTTCGACTCGTGGTACGACCCGTACCGCGGCGTGGTCTGTCTGGTGCGCATGATCGACGGCGAGCTCCGTCGCGGCATGAAGATCAAGTTCCTCTCCACCGGACGGGAGTACGAGATCTCGGAGATGGGGATTTTCACGCCGAAGCCGAAGGCCATCCAGAAGCTCGGGGTCGGTGAAGTCGGATTCATCTCCGCGAACATCCGCGACATCGTGCAGGCGCAGATCGGTGACACGGTGGCCGAGGCGAAACAGAATCCGGAGCCGCTGCCCGGCTTCCAGGAAGTGAAGCCGATGGTCTTCGCCGGCCTCTTCCCGATCATCACCGAGGAGTACGAGAACCTGCGCGACGCCGTCGCGAAGCTGAAGCTCAACGACGCATCGTTCTCATTCGAGCCTGAAAACTCCGCCGCCCTCGGCTTCGGTTTCCGCTGCGGCTTCCTCGGCCTGCTGCACATGGAGATCATCCAGGAGCGGCTCGAGCGCGAGTTCAACCTGGAGCTGCTGACCACCGCGCCTGGCGTGCGCTACCGCGTCACGACTACTGACGGTGCGGTCGTGGAGATCGACAACCCGCAGAAGCTGCCCGACCCGTCGTACATTGAAAAGATCGAGGAGCCGTTCTTCGAGGTCACGATCCTCACGGCCGATGAATATGTCGGTCCGATCATCGCGCTGGCCATCGATCGCCGCGGCACGCAGAAGAAGCTCGAGTACGTCAGCACGAACCGAGTCATGCTGGTCTACGAGATGCCGCTGAACGAGGTCATCCTCGATTTCTTCGACAAGCTCAAGTCGATCTCGCGCGGCTACGCATCGCTCGACTATCAGCTGATCGGCTATCGCGCGAGCGACCTCGTGAAGATGGACATCCTGATCAACGGGGAGCCGCTCGACGCGCTCTCGCTGATCGTCCACAAAGACAAAGCCTTCCCCCGCGGCAAGATGCTGGTCGAGAAGATGAAGGAGTTCATTCCCCGCCAGATGTTCGAGGTGGCGCTGCAGGCGGCCATCGGCAACCGCGTCGTCGCACGCGAGACCGTCAAGGCGCTGCGCAAAAACGTTCTGGCCAAGTGCTACGGCGGCGACATCTCGCGTAAGCGGAAGCTGCTCGAAAAGCAGAAGGAAGGGAAGAAGCGGATGAAGCGCGTCGGCAAAGTCGAGATCCCGCAGGAGGCGTTCCTCGCCGTCCTGAAGATCGATTAGCCGAGGAACTGCTCTGTGATCCTCGTCACACCGTCCAAATAACTGGCACGCGATCGGCTCTTTGGCTCCGCTCAGACGACGCGAAGCGCAGCGGCCGAACGTCGGTTGACGAGGAGCGCGTGTCATGAAATCGAGCAGGCTGTTTCTCTTCCTCCTCTCCGTGATCACACTGATCTACGCGATGGCAGCGAACGCCGCCGGGATCGACATGGACGAGCCGCGCCGCGCGCTGGGCCGCGAAGGCAACGTCCGCATCGACGCGCAGCTGAGCCAGGACACCGTCAGCCCCGGCTCGCCGATCGGCGTCACGTACCAGATCCAGAACCTCTCCTCCCAGCCGGTGGCCGTCGCCGAGCGGGTCACCGACGCCAGCTACGACGAGGAGACGCGCACGATCACACTCTCGATCGGCTCCGAGATTCCGGGGGAGAACGCTCCGCGCCTGACGCTGATCCAGCCTGGCGAGAAGAAGGTTTTTCGCACCGCGGCGACGGCGGCCATGAACGTCCGTTCCTCGAATACCGCCTTCAGCAACGCGCCGCGCTACGTGCAGGTGAAGGTGAGCATCCTTCGCGACCTGGCGCCATTCGCGCAGCTGATCGAAAAGCAGGCCAGGCCCCAGCGGATGTCGGACGAGCTGTTCGATCAGTGGCTGGCGAGCAACGACACGATCTATCTCAACGCCCTGCCGGTGCGCTACCAGCCGCGGAGCAGCATGGTCTCGGCGGCGGAGCGCTCCGCGCGCGGCGGCCGCTTCTGAACGCGCGGCGGGGGCGCCCGCGGCCCGAAAGGCGTTAGCGCGAAAAGGCGTTAGCATCTCTCCATGAAACGTCTGACCCGGACGCTGTTCCTGATCCTTCCCCTCGCCGCCGCGTGTACGTCGACACAGCAGGTCAACATGGACGAGCCGCGCCGCGTGGTCGGATCGACCGACGCGGTACGGATCGACGCCGAGGTGCGGCAGGAAGAGCTGCGGCCCGGCGGGATCATTCCGATTACGTACGAGATCACCAACTCCCGGCCGACGGTCATCGCGATCGCAGACATCGTCCCCGACTCCAGCTACGACCCGGAGACGCGTACGCTGACGGTGAGCATCGGCTCGGAAGTGCCGGGCCAGCAGATGCTGCCGCGGCTCATCGCGATCCGCCCCGGCGAGAAGAAGGCCTTCACCATCTCCGCCCCGGTGCGCGTGGCCATCCCGCCGGTCACGGGGGAAACGGCGAACCGCATGCGCGCGCCGAATGCGCTGCGCATCCGCGTGAATTTCCTCGGTGAGACCGAGCCGTTCGCCCAGCTGGTCGACATCACGGAGAAAGCGGTAGCTGACTCCAAACTGGCCGACGAGCTCTTTCCGTTGTGGCTCGAGCACAACGAGGTCGTAACGACGGGGTCGTTGCCGATGCGGTGGGGTGGTGTGGCTGGAGGCGGGCCGGAACCGGCGCCACGCCGGGCGCCACCAGTGCGGCGGCGTCCCGGCGGGCGTGGCGATTAGTTAGAAGCTGCGGATCGCTTCTTCTTCGGAGTCGTAGACCTCGAAGACGGTGATGAGCTGCGTAATGTGCAGCAGCTCGTTGAGCTTGGCGGGCAGGTGCAGCAGGCGGAGCTTGCCGCCGCGGTTGGTGACCGTGGTGAACGAGCCGACCAGCTCGCCGATCCCGGACGAGTCGATGGTGGTGACGCCCGACATGTCCAGGAGGATCTTGTTCTTCCCGGAGTTGAGCGCGTTCATGATCACTTCGCGGAGCTGCGTGTCACCGGAGCCGATCGTGATCTTGCCCTGAAGGCTGATGACTTCGACGTCGCCGGCGGTACGGGTTGTGGCTTTCATTTCCTTAACTCTCCTTCTCGCAGATCGAATACTCAGGCTTTCGTGTTGGCGATGCCGGGGCCGCCGGCCAGGTTCTTCGTCATCACCAGCGACGTGCCGCCGTCGGGACTGAACGAATACTCCACCTGATCCATGAACGTCTTCATGTAGAAGATGCCGCGGCCGCTGGTTTTCATGAGGTTCTGGGGATTCAGCGGATCGCTGACTTTCTCCGGATCGAACCCCTTCCCCTCGTCCGAGATCGTGATCTCGAGTTCGACGCCGTGCAGCAGGAAGGTGGCGTGGACCTTCTTCGTGACGTCGAGCTTGTTCCCGTGTTTGATGGCGTTGGCGACCGCTTCGCGGACTGCCATGCCGATCCAGTGCGAACCATCGTCATCGACCCCCGCGTTTTCGCAGAGGTGCTCGGCGATCACTTGCACGAGTTCGATATTCTCGAAGCGGCTACTGATCGTGATGTCGATGCGCTCTTCGCCGCGGTCCATTAGCTGAATCGTGCGGCATTCTAAGTGAACGGAATGGGTGGCGCAAACGACTCGTTGCGCAGCGCATGTCCGGCAGACGCGCAGCATCCCTCGCCGCCCTTTTTCTCGTCGCCTCTTCCGCCCTCGCCGGATCGCTCACCGGCAACATGGAGGCGGTCGAAAAGATCCGTGGCCGGAAGTTCATCCGGACCGTGCAGACGGCCGAGATCAAGCGCACCGACCTGCGCGCCCACCTCCAGAAACAGATGGGGAAGGATCTTCCCTACACGGTCGAAGACTGGAGCCGCATTCTCCGCGCGCTGCAGCTCGTCGACGTCGACGCGAAAGAGGTCATGCCGAAGCTCCTCGGCCTCTACGAAGCGCAGGTGCTGGCTTTCTACGACGCCGACACCCACATCTATTACGCCATCGACAAACTGCCGCCCGGCATCAGCGAGATGGCCCAGGGCGCCGATCCGAAGATGGTCGAGGAGATGGTCCAGGTGCACGAGCTGATGCACGCCCTGCAGGACCAGCACTGGGCCATCGGCGAGCGCGATAAGAAGCTGCGCACCGATACCGACGCGATGCTCGCCTACCACGCCGTCCTGGAAGGGGAAGCGGTGCTGGTGATGCTGGCCAACATGATGAGTGCGATGGGCGTCGACCTCGACACCGTGCTCGCCGATGAGAACATCGCAAAGACCGTGCTCAACGCCGCGAAGGCCGAACAGGCCGCGATGGATCTGGGCGGCGCGCCGAAGTATTTCGGCGAAATGCTGAAGTTTCCCTACCTCGACGGACTCTCGTTCGTCGTCGAGGCGTACCGCCGCGGCGGATGGAAAGAGCTCGACAAGATCCACGCGAACCCGCCGCGCTCGACGCGCGAGATCCTGCACCCGGAGGACTACTTCTCCGGCAAGTTCAAGCCGGAAGCGTTCGACGACAAGAAGCCGGAGGGCGCCCTCAGTGTCGAGCATCTCGGCGAATTTCACTGGGCCTACCTCGCCGGCGCCGAGAACGCCCGCGGCTGGATGGCCGACCGCGTCGTGATCCTGAAAGACGGCGGCGTGAAGGTCGAGACCAGGTGGGAAACCCCCGCGCACGCGAAGAAGTTCGCCGACGCGTACGGCAAGTTTCTCACCGCGCGCAAGCTCGCGCCGCAAGTGACGCACGAGGGGAACGTCGTGCGCGTCGCCTACACCGCCGCGAAATGAACGTCGAATACGCCACCCTCGAAGCTGACCTGGAGAGCGGGCTCTTTCGCCAGCAGCTGGAGGAAGAGCTGACGCTCGGCTTCCGGCAGCTCCACCAATCGGGCGAGCGCCTGCCGCCGGCGTCACATTACGCCTCGCAGATCGCGGAGATCGTCGAGCGCGGCGCCGACGAGCCGCTCTCGAAGGAGCGCGCCTTCTATCTCTACCAGGAAGTGCTGATGGCGTGCGAGAACGCCCGCAAGGCGGTTCCCGGCGACGAGCCGCTGCCGTCGTAGGTCCGCAAAGCACCCGCAAGCATCATCCCACTCCGATACACTCCCCCCGTGAGGCACAAGCTCCGGAGCGCCTATCCCGCGCTCTCCTCCTTCGCCACGACCGGCGGTTGAGCCTGCAAACTGGGTCAGGATGACCTGCGCTCGATCCTGTCGAAGCTCCCTTCTACGGATGGGATGGGGGATCTTCTGGTCGGAAATTCGACCGGCGACGACGCGGCGGTGATGCGCATCTTCGGCGACACGGCCATCGCGCAGACGGTCGATTTCTTCACGCCGATCGTCGACGATCCCTATCTCTTCGGCCAGATCGCGGCGACGAACGCCATCTCCGACATCTACGCCATGGGCGCAACGCCGATCCTCGGCCTGGCCATTGCCGGCTTCCCCACCGACAAGCTGCCGCTCGAGGTGCTCGAAGAGATCCTGCGGGGCGGCGCCGACAAAGCGATCGAAGCCGGCTTTCCGGTCGCCGGCGGCCACACCATCATCGACGACATCCCCAAGTACGGCCTCGTGGTCACCGGCATCGTCAAGACCGCGGACGTGCTGCGCAACTCGACCGCGCGCGCCGGCGACGTCCTCTACCTGACCAAGCCGATCGGCAACGGGATCGTCATCAGCGCCTATCGCGCGGCCAACGGCAGACGATTCTTCCGCCGCGAGCCGCCTTCGCTCGACGAAGCGGTGCGCTGGATGACGATGCTCAACCGCGACGCCGCGAAGATCATGGTGGAGGAGCGTGCCAGCGCCGCGACCGACATCACCGGCTACGGCTTGGTCGGCCATCTGCTGGAGATGTGCGAAGGCTCGGGCGTCGGCGCGACGATCTCCGCCTCGGCGGTGCCGGTGCTGAGCGGCGCGCGCGAGCTCCTCGCGCGCGGCTTCCGCCCGGAGGGGACGGCGCGCAACGTGACAACGTTTCGTGAGCGCGTCCGTTCGCAGGTCTCCGAACGCGAACTTACGTTGTTGTGTGATGCGCAAACGTCGGGTGGGCTCCTGATCGCGATCGCGCCCGAAAAGACCGCCGGACTCGAGCGGCGCTTCGCCGAAGGCGGCCTGTTCTGTGCAAAGGTCGGCAGCGTGACCCGGGACATCGGGCGCATCACAATCGTTGCGTAAGGAGCAGTGAAGATGGCGGATCCGAAGGATTTCCCCGATGACGTGAACACCGTGCCTGCCGAGGGCGGTGCGACGTGGGTCGAGATCGCGAGCAGCGGAACCGACGACGAGGCGAGACTGCTGGCTGGGTTCCTGGAAGCGGAAGGGATTCCGGCGCAGATCGAGAACCTCAAGTTTTCGATGGAGCCGATCAACTTCGGGACCATGGGTGACATCCGCATCTACGTCGGCTCGCAGGACGAGCAGCGCGCGGCAGAGCTGCTGCGCAGCCGGGAAGCGCAGTATCAGCAGCTCGACGACGACGGCGAGACGGTCGTGACCGACGAGGGGCCGGCCTCCATCGATGACAACGCGCAGGCGGAGAATGATGACGGAGCAACTTCCTGAACCGCCCGCGGTAGAGCCGCCGCAGCCACCCGAGCCCGAATCCGCACCGATGCCCCGCTGGGTGCCGGTGGCCATCGGCGTCGTGCTCGCGGCACTGGCGGCGCTCGCGGTGATGACCGGGCTGCGTTATCGAGACGGCACGCTCGTGCAGATGGTGCCGGGCAACGGCGCGCAGCGTACCGCCACCAGCCCGGCCCCTCCGGGAGAGCCGGAGGCCGGCGCGTCGCTGGTCGTGCCGGGCGACAATGGAGAGAATGTCCCATCGGCCAACGAACCGGTCAGCGGCGATGCTCGCGCCGTCGTCAGCGGCGGCCCCGGCGGCGTCAGCGCGACCGTGAGAACGTGGGCGCGGCGCGGCGTGATCTTCGAGATCACCCCGCCCGACGCGATGCTCTACGTGAACGACATGCCGATCGGCGAGGCGAGGCAGTTCGACTCGACGGATGAAATCTACGAACTGCCGCAAGCCGGCAGTTACACCATCCGCGCCGTGGCCGACGGTTACCGCGAGCGCCAGTTCATCGTCACCGCCGCGGAAGACGCCCAGCAGGACGTGGCCCGGCTGCGCGTCACGCTCGAAAAACAATAAGACAGGGCCGAGGGCCAAGGGCCGAGGGCCAAGGGCCGAGGGACAAGGGCCGAGGGACAAGGGCCGAGGGACAAGGGAATGAGGCTGCTCCCTCGGCCCTCGGCCCTCTACTCTCGGCCCTCGTCACTCAGTGGTGCGCGGCCGCGGCGTCGCCGTGGCCCTTCTTCGACTCGTTGATGATCTTTTCCTGCAGTTGCTTCGGCACTTCCTCGTAATGCGAGTACTCCATGTGGAAGGTGCCGCGTCCCTGCGTGATCGAGCGTAGCGTCGAGCCGTAGGTCAGCATCTCGCTGAACGGCACACGCGCCTTGATGGTCTGCGTTTCCTCTTCGGCATCGACGCCCTCCACGCGGCCGCGCCGCGCGTTGAGGTCGCCCATGATGTCACCGACGTATTCGGCCGGCGCGGAGATGTCGACGTGCATGATCGGCTCGAGCAGCGTCGGCCGGGCGTTCTGCATCGCGTCCTGATAGGCGAGCGAGCCAGCGATTTTGAACGCCATTTCGCTCGAGTCGACGTCGTGGTACTGCCCATCCTTGAGCCGCACCCGGAAGTCGACCATCGGGAAGCCGGCCAGGTAGCCTTTCACCCGCGCGTCCTGGATGCCCTTCTCGACGGCCGGGATGTACTGGCGGGGGATCGAGCCGCCGAAGATCTCGTCGACGAACTCGAAGTCGGCGCCGCGCGGCAGCGGCTCGACCGTGATCTTGCAGTCGGCGAACTGGCCGTGGCCGCCCGACTGCTTCTTGTGCCGCCCGTGCGCGTCGGCCGGCTTGGTGATGGTCTCGCGGTACGGCACCTTCGGCGGATGGAGCACCACGTCGACGTTGTACTTTTTCTTCAGCTTCGCGACGACGATCTCGACGTGCAGCTGTCCCTGACCGCTGATGAGGAACTCCTTGGTCTGCTCGTCGCGCGCGAACTTGATGGTCGGATCTTCTTCGATGAGACGATGGATGGCCGCGCCGAGCTTGTCCTCGTCGCCGCGCGCTTTCGGCTCCACGGCAAAAGCGATCGCCGCTTCCGGGTAGTCGATGTGCGGCACGCGGATCTGGTGGTCCTTCGCGCAGAGGGTGTCGCCGGTGGCGGTATCTTTCAGCTTCGCCACCGCGCCGATGTCACCGGCGCGCAGCTCCTGCACCGCGGTCTGGGTCTTCCCCTGCAGCACCTGCAGCTTGCCGATGCGTTCCTCGTGCTCGCGGGTGCTGTTCCAGTAGGCGTGATCGCTGGTGATCGTGCCGGAGTAAACGCGGAAGAGCGACACGCGGCCCGAGAACGGGTCGGAAAAGGTCTTGAAGACGAGCGCGGAGGGGAAGGCCTCAGGCCGGCGATCGAACGTCAGCGGTTCGCCCTTCGCATTCGTTCCCCGCACCTCTTTGACGTCATCGGGCGAGGGGAGCAGCGAAACGAAGGCATCGAGGATCGGATGACCGCCGATGTTGTGCGACGCCGAGGCGAAGAGGACCGGGTAGATCTGATGATGCGCGACCTCGCGCTTGAGGCCATCGATCAGCTCTTCCTGCGACAGGCCGCCCTGGTCGAAGAAGCGCTCCATCAGCGTGTCGTCGCCTTCCGCGACCTTCTCGATCAGCCGCTCGCGCCATTCGTCGGCGTCCGCCTTGTGGCTGGCCGGGATGTCCACCACCTCGACCTTGCCCGAGCCGTCGGCGGCGTACTGGTAAGCCTTCATGGAAATGAGGTCGACCACGCCGCTGAAGTCTTTCTCTTCCCCGAGCGGGAGCTGGAGGGGGACGATGTTCTTGCCGAACTTCTTCTGCAGCGCGTCGAGCGTGCGTGCGGACGAGGCGCGCTCGCGGTCCATCTTGTTCACGATCAGGATGCGCGGCAGGTGAAACTCCTCCGCGAACTTCCAGACCCGCTCGGTCGTGACTTCGACGCCGGTCACGCCGCTGACGACGATGGCCGCGGAGTCGGCGACGCGCATCGCCCCCTTCGCTTCCATGATGAAGATGCCGAAGCCCGGCGTGTCGAGGAGGTTGATCTTCGTGTTCTTCCACTCCGCGTACGCGATCGCCGCCGAGATCGAATGCTTTCGCTCGATCTCATCCGGATCGAAATCCGTGGTGGTCGTTCCATCTTCGATCCGGCCCTGGCGCGTGGTCGCGCCGGCGTTGAAGAGGAGCTGTGAAACCAGGGTCGTCTTGCCCGTGTCGTTGTGCCCGACGATCGCCACGTTGCGAATGTCAGGACCCGCGTAAACCTTCATCTGGCTGACCTCGATGTGGATTTCACAAACAGACTCGGGATCATAATTTAAAATCCCGGCCCGGGCGCGGCGGTGCCGCACCGCCGTGCTCCACATCTTGAGGTTATGATTGTCGGCTCATGGGACTCCCATCGACCCCGGCGCGGAAACTCGTCACCGCAGCCCCCTCGGAGAACGTTCCCAGTTGAAGCTCGGACGGTATGAAGTCGTTCGTGAGCTCGGCAAGGGGGCGATGGGCATCGTCTACCTCGCCAAAGATCCCCTCATCGGCCGCCTCGTCGCGCTGAAGACCATCCGTGCCTCGATGCACGTCGAGGACGATGAGATGCGCGAGTTCCAGCAGCGCTTCATCCGCGAGGCCCAGGCCGCCGGCATCCTGAACCACCCTTCCATCGTCACCGTCCACGACATCGGGATGGACGAGCCATCCAACACGAACTTCATCGCCATGGAGTACGTGGAGGGGGCGAACCTCAAAGAGGTACTCTCGCAGGGCCGCACCCTGACCTTCGATCAGATCGCCGACCTGGTCGCCCAGGTGGCGGAGGCGCTCGATTTCGCCCACGCGAAGGGGATCGTCCACCGCGACGTGAAGCCGGCCAACATCATCCTGGTCGAGGGCAACCGCGCCAAGATCACCGACTTCGGCATCGCCAAGATCGCCAGCGGCGCCGCGAACCTCACCACCACCGGCCAATTCCTCGGCACGCCGAACTACATGGCGCCGGAGCAGATCAAAGGCGCGCCGGTCGACGGCCGCACCGACCTCTTCGCGCTCGGCATCTGCCTCTACGAGTGCCTGACGCGGCGGAAGCCGTTCGGCGGCGACTCGCTGACCTCCATCTCGTACAAGATCGTGCACGAGCCCTTTCCGCCGCTGCACGAGATCAACCCCCAGATCCCGGAGGGCTTCGAGGAAGTCGTCGCGAACTGCCTCGCCAAAGATCCGGCCAAGCGCTACCAGCGCGGACGCGATCTGTCGAATGCACTCCGCGCGGTGATCCGTGGCGAGAAGCCGGTCCGTCCGCCCGATCCGGTGCTCGCCGAAGAGACGATCGTCACGCGCGATCGGAGCGGCGAGCGCGTGCCGACGCTCGAGGTACCGTTCCCCGACGCCGTCGAGACGCCGGCCCAGGCCGCGATCGGCGGCAGCACGCGGCCGCATGCGCCGAAGACGGCGCCCGCTCCCGCCGTGCCGAAAGCGCCCGGCGTTCCGATCGGCCACCGTCTGCGGAGAACGCTCTCCGGTTTCACGATCCACCGCCGTCTCAGCCCGGCCGTCTTCTTTGCCATCACCGCCCTGCTGGTCACCGCGCTCCTCGGCGCCGTCGTCGGCATTCGCTCCAGGACCGAGCCGACCCCGAAGGTCGATACGGTGCTGGAAACGAAGCGCGCGCGCGAGCGCGACCTCCGCAAGCAGGCGAACACGCTGCTCCGTCAGGGTCGCGTGACCGACGCGTACGCCAAATACGAAGAGCTGAGCCGCCTCGCGCCGAAGTCGCCGTACGTGAACGGCATCCTCCAGAAGCTGAACGCCATCCGGCAGCAGGAAGAGGTCTCGCGCCTCGGGATCACGCAGTCGCAGCAGCGGTTCGATGAGGGGCTGCTGCTCTATCAGCAGAAAAAGTTCTCCGAGGCGGCGGCGAAGTTTCAGGAGTCGTTCAACCTGAACCCGAACTCGATGCAGGCGGCGGAGTACCTCAAGCTCGCCCAGGCCGAGGAGCAGAAGCTGCTGGCGCGCCGCAATCGCACCACGGCCGGATCGCGCATCGCCGTCTCGACCGCGGCGCAGCCGACCGTGACCGCGGCGCCGACCGATACCGGCAGCGGGGTGCCGGCCGACTCACCGGCCATGCTGACGACGTTCTTCCAGCACGCATTCAAGGATGGACGGATCGTCGTCCGCGTCGGCGGCGACGTGATCCTCAACGAACAGCTCTACAGCGAAACGCCGGCGCGCTTCCTCCGCCGCGCGGCACGCGCCTCCCGCCCGATCAACATCACGCGCGAGCTGCAACCGAAGAACGCCGACGTGCAGATCTGGGTCACGGTGCCGAGCATCATCCAGGAGCACCACTCCATCCAGGCCGTCCGCTTCAACCCAGGCAGCTCCCAGCGCCTCAGCATCCGCTACGACGAAGCGAGCAAACGCTTCACGTACGACATCAATTGAGCGACCGGTTCGCGATCGCCGCGCGCGAGGAGCTCTGGGTCGGCGGCCGTCTGGTGGAATCGCGATTGATGCACGGCATCGCCGATCGCGACAGGGACGTAATCGAAGCGAGTGATGCGCCTGACGAAGAGCTCCTGGCGCGCCTCGACACGATCTGGACTGCGGTGGCGACGCCACCGCTCTCACCACTCCGGAAACTCCGCATCGTCGGCCGCGCCACCACCGATGAAACCTCCCTCGCGCTGATCGTTACCCACAACGGCATCTCTGTCGTCACCACTCCCGGCCACTTCGCGCACGACCTGTCGTTGATCCCGGAACGTCGCGGTACCCGCGAAGCTCCCTGGCGCGAGCTGCCGCTGGTCTGGCGCAACGGTTCCGCCGCGGTGCTGCTGCACGAAGCCGTTGGCCATCCACTCGAGCGCGATCTGCCTCCGCTCGATCTTCCGGAATGGCTGACCGTCGACGTCCCGCTGGCGTGGCGCCGCGAGTCGTTCCGCGATGTTCCCCTGCGCCGCATGACCACCCTCACCGTCACGCAGCACGACGCGCCGTTTGCGCTGCCGGCGCAATTCATCGAGGTGGAACTGCTCGACGGTGGCTACTACGAAGTGCTCGATGACACGATCACGTTGTCTGTGGCCGCGGCGTCGCTGGACGGCGAGGCGCTGGCGCCCTTCACCATCAGCGTCAAGCGGAGCGACATCGTCTTCCACGGCGCGGATGGCGAGCCGTTGCGCTATCCCGGTGTGGTCTGTTCGTCCGAAGGGCAGGAGCTGATCGTCGGATCGTATGCGCCGGTAATGACCACGAGCTTCCGATGAGCGAGATCTATCGCAAGGCCGGTCGGGTAGTGCGGTGGGAGAACGGCGTGGTCGTGCGGGTGGTGGAGAGCGGGATCGCGATCGATGACGGCGAGACCTTTACCTGTCGTCCCGATCCGCAAGCGTCCGCTCTGCCGCCGCACGCCGAAACCGTCAGTGACGTGGCCAACCGCATCCGCGCGATCGTGGCGCCGCATGCCATCGAGCGTCTGATCGTCGCGGAAGGGGAGGCGGAACACGATTGCGACGGACGCCAGTGGAGCGAGCGCAGCGAGCGGATTCACCTCGCCATCGGCCATCGCTTTCGCGTGCTGATCGATCAGGCGAGCTTCGACCTCGGCGAAATCGAGAGCATCGCCCGCGCGCTCGATCGCCTCGCTGAAGGGGCGACTCCGCGGCGCCTTCGCCTCGCGCCGAACGTCGCCGCCGCGCTCGTCTCGCAATCGCTCCTCTCGCAACTGACGGAGGTCCTTCAGAAGCCGGGCGGCGTCGACGGCAAAGGCTTTCCCATCGTCGAGACGCCCGGCAGCAACTGGTATCGCCCCAGCTACCGCGTCCGTCCGCTGCGCGTCCCGATGCACCTGGCGCCGCGCTGCCACAGTCATGAGCTTGAAGATGCCCCGCGCGCGATCGCCCTTCTCGCGCCGCCGCACGGCCCCACGCTGCACGTCCTCATCGACGACGGCCGGAAAGCCTGGCCCGCCACCATCCGCATCACACCACCGCGAGCCGTCGGAACCGCTCTGTCGTTCTATCCCTATGGAGCGGGTTCCTTCGGCGGGGAGATGATGCTTTAATGCGCCGGGTCGTGAGCGCCAACGACAAACGTACCGAGTTCCTCGCCCGCTCCCTCGTCAACCGGCTCGAAGACCGCGGGGTCATCGACTTCGGTGACGCGGAGGCCGCGATTCTGGTCGTCACGCGCACCCTCGCCGACAACTTCGCGATCGCCGACGCGATCGAGCTCGAAGCGCGGGGCCGGGTGAAAAAGAAGGCGAGCGAAGAAGAACTGTGGAGCGAAATGCGCCGCATCGCCGCCGAGCGCAACTTCATCCTGTAGGGCCGAATGTCACGCGAAGAAAAACTGCAAGAGCTCGAGCGCCGCAAAGCCGAAAGCGAGATGGGCGGCGGTCAGGCCCGCATCGACCGCCAGCACAATGAAGGAAAACTGACCGCGCGCGAGCGCATCAGCCTCCTCTTCGATCCCGGTTCGTTCCAGGAGCTCGATCAGCTCGTCACCCACCGCTCCACCGACTTTGGCCTCGAAAAACAGCGCGTCCCCGGCGACGGTGTCATCACCGGCTACGGCACGATTCAGGGCCGCCTGGTCTACGCCTTCGCGCAGGACTTCACGGTCTTCGGCGGTTCACTCTCCGAAACGCACGCCGCGAAGATCGTCAAGATCATGGATCTGGCGATGAAGAACGGCGCGCCGGTGGTCGGCCTGAACGACTCAGGCGGCGCGCGCATCCAGGAGGGCGTTGTCTCCCTCGGCGGCTATGCCGACATCTTCCTCCGCAACACGCTCGCCTCGGGCGTCGTACCGCAGATCTCCGCGATCATGGGGCCGTGCGCCGGCGGGGCCGTTTATTCGCCCGCCATCACCGACTTCATCCTGATGGTGAAAAAGACGAGCTACATGTTCGTCACCGGTCCAGACGTCATCAAGACTGTCACGCACGAAGAGGTGACGAAGGAAAAGCTCGGCGGCGCCGACACTCATAACCAGGTCTCGGGCGTGGCCAGCTTCGCCGCCGAATCGGACGAGGATTGCATCGCGCTGATTCGCGAGCTCCTCTCCTACATGCCGTCCAACAACATGGAGGAGGCGCCGCGCGTTGCTACCAAAGACGACGTCAATCGCGTCGACACCCAGCTCGACTCCTTCATCCCCGAGAGCCCCAACCAGCCGTACGACATCCGCGAGCTGATCACCACAATCGCCGACGAATCGCACTTCCTCGAGGTGCACCAGCACTACGCCCGTAACATCGTGGTCGGCTTCATCCGCCTCAACGGCCAGTCGATCGGCATCGTCGCCAACCAGCCCGCCTTTCTCGCGGGGGTCCTCGACATCGACGCGTCGCGCAAAGGCGCGCGCTTCGTTCGTTTCTGCGACGCCTTCAACATCCCGCTGCTGGTCTTCGAAGACGTGCCGGGATTTCTGCCCGGAACGGCGCAGGAGTACGGCGGCATCATCATTCATGGCGCAAAGCTGCTCTATTCGCTCGCCGAAGCAACCGTCCCGAAGGTCACGGTCATCACCCGCAAGGCCTACGGCGGCGCGTACTGCGTCATGAACTCGAAGCACATCCGCGCGGACATGAACTTCGCGTACCCGACCGCCGAGATCGCCGTTATGGGCGCCGAAGGGGCTGTGAACATCCTCTATCGCGGTGCCAGCGATCGCGAGGCCAAGGTCGCGGAGTACAAAGAGAAATTCGCCAACCCCTACATCGCCGCCGAGCGTGGCTACGTCGACGAGATCATCGAGCCGCGTTTCACCCGCCGCAAGCTGATCACCACGTTCGCCATGCTGCGCAACAAACGCGACAAGAACCCGCCGAAAAAACACGGCAACATCCCGCTGTAGATCAACGATGAACGATGAAGGATGAACGATGAACTGGGATTGGCCTCGCTCCGTTCATCGCTCATCCTTCATCGTTCATCGTTCGTTTCTCGCGCTGCTCCTCCTTCTCGCCGCGTGCGCCCGTGAAACGCCAAAGTACAACGTCGTACTGATCACGCTCGATACCTTCCGGGCCGATCGCGCGACGACGCCGAATCTCTCCCGGCTCGCGGCGCAAGGCGTTCGTTTCGAGCAGGCGCAGTCGCCCGTTCCACTGACGTTGCCCGCGCACGCGAGCATTCTTTCGGGCCTTCTCCCGCTCCATCACGGATTGCGCAACAACGGCGCCGGAACGTTTCCGGCCGACCGCGAAACGCTCGCCACGACGCTCTCCCGCAACGGCTATCGCACCGCGGCCTTTGTCGGCGCATTCGTGCTCGATCACCGTTTCGGTCTCGATCGCGGCTTCGACACGTACGACGACGAGATTCCGCGCGATTCGAGCGGCGACGTTTCGCTGGAGGCGGCGCGTCGCGCCGATGCGGTCGTCGACCGGGCAGTGGCGTGGCTCGGTGGGGCGAGCGAGCAGCCCTCGTTTGCCTGGGTGCACCTGTGGGACGCGCACGCGCCGTACGCGCCGCCCGCGCCGCATCCGCAGACGTACGACGGCGAAGTGGCCTACGTCGATCAGCAGCTCGGCCGGCTGCTCAGCGCGATCGACACGAAGAACACGATCGTCATCGTGGTCGGCGATCACGGCGAAGGGCTCGGCGAGCACGGCGAAGGGACGCACGGCCTCCTTCTCTATCAGTCCACCCTCCACGTTCCGATGCTGATCGCCGCCCCGGACGTCGAACCGCGCGTCGTGCGCGAGCCGGTCAGCTCCGTCGATCTCGCGCCGACCGTCGCCGCGCTGCTGGAGATCGAGTTCCCCAAAGTCGACGGCCGCAACGTATTGGCCGAGTCGCTTCCGTCCGTCGATCTTTACGCGGAGACGCAATACCCGCTGACATTCGGGTGGAACGAGCTCGCCTCGCTGCGCAACAGGAACACGAAAGTCATCAGCGCGCCGTATCCCGAGCTCTACGACCTCGCCGGCGATCCCCGCGAGATCCGCAACGTCATCAGCAACGAACGCCGCACCGCGCGCGAGCTCCTTCCGCGCCTCACCGCCATCCGCCAGACCGCCGTCGTACCGGCCGCCGTGCGCGTCGACGAGGAGACCCGCCGCAAGCTCGAGAGCCTCGGCTATGTCTCGCCGCAGCCGGTCCAGGGGCGCGCCACGCGTCCCGATCCGAAGGCGATGGTCGCGCTCTTCACCGAATTCGAGCGAGGACGGACGTCCATTCCGGTTCTCGAAAATCTCGTCCGCCGCGATCCCTACAATCCGGTCTTCCGCTCCGCCCTGGCGCGCCTGCAGCGCGACGGTGGGCAGAACGAGAGCGCCGTCGATCTCCTTCGCGGAACGGTCGCCCTCGCACCGGCCGACGCCGACGCCTGGTACAACCTCGGTGTTGCCCTGACCGAAGCGAACGAGCTCGATGAAGCGCTGGCGGCCCTCACCGAATCGGCGCGGCTCGACCCACTGCGCGCGGCGACGCAGAACGCGATCGGGGTGATCCTCATCCAGCGCGGCGACGCGCAGGCTGCCGCGAATGCCTTCCGCCGCGCCACCGAGCTCGATCCCCGCGATGCGCGCGGATGGAACAACGCCGGCAACGCGCTGCGTGCGCTCGCCAACGTCGGCGACGCGGCGACGGCGTACCGGAAGGCGATCGAGCTGTCGCCGAATTACGCCGATCCGCACAATGGACTGGGCGTCATCCTCGTGCAGAGCCGACGCCCCGCGGAAGCGGTTCGCTCCTTCGAAACGGCCATCCGCCTGCAGCCTGATTTCCACAAAGCGCGGCTCAATCTCGGCATCGCCCTGCAGGAATCCGGAAGAGTGCAGGAAGCGGCCGCGCAATACGAAGCGCTGTTGAAAAGCGCCGCTCCTGAAGAACAACGGGCCGCCGCGCGGACCCTGCTGGCCGGCATCCGAAGCCGCTGATTTTTCAGTCGGGCACCTGAATGTAACCGGTCCCCGCTCCCCCCGCCTCAGCCTTTTCCTCTATAGTGCGGCTAACGACATCGGCACAATTTAGCGAGGGGGTTCTATATGTCTTCACGGCCGCAGCGCATCCTGCTGCTTTGCTTCCTACTCCTTTCCATCACCACGGTGGCCCTGGCTCAGGGCAGTAACGCGATCCTCACCGGCCGCGTGCTCGACGAGACCGGCGCTGCTCTTCCCGGCGTCACCGTCACCGCCACGAACAACGCCACCGGTCTGAGCCGCACGACCGTCACCGAAGCGGACGGCTCGTACCGTTTCCCCAGCCTTCCGGCCGGCACCTACACCGTGCACGCCGAGCTGTCGGGCTTCGGCGCGGTCGACACCACGGACGTCGTCCTGAACGTCGCCCGTACCCGTGACCTCGACGTCAAGCTGACGCAGGCCGCGATCAAGGAATCGATCACCGTCACGGCCGACGCGCCGCTCGTGGCCACCGCTCCGGCCATCGGCACGACCGTCAGCCAGGAAGAGCTCGAGAACCTTCCGCTCAACGGCCGCCAGTTCGCGAACCTCGGCACGCTCGCGCCGGGCACGCAGCTGAACTACAACGCCGACCCGACCAAGCCGGGCCAGCTCACCATCGCCCTCAACGGCGGCATCGGCCGCAACATCAACTTCCAGGTTGACGGCGGCGACAACACCGACGACACCATCGGTGGCGCGCTGCAGAACTTCAACCTCGAAGCGGTGCAGGAGTTCACGATCCAGACGCAGTCCTACAAGGCCGAGTACGGCCGTTCGTCGGGCGGCGTTCTTTCGGTCGTCACCAAGACCGGCACCAACGAGTTCGCCGGCAGCGCGTACGGCTTCTTCCGCGACGACCGCCTCAACTCGATCACCGAGTCGGAGCGCATCGGCGGCGGCGAGAAGGCCGAGTACGAGCGCAAGCAGTGGGGCGGCTCCCTCGGCGGCCCGATCGTTCGCGATCGCGCTCACTTCTTCGCCACCTACGAAGAGACCGAGCGTCCCTCCTCCTACATCATCAACACCGACGGCATCCTGCCGGAGTTCGACGGCGACGCCGTTCCCATCCCCTTCACCGACAAGCTGATCACCGCCAAGGGCACGGTCAACATCTCCGCCGATCAGTTCCTTCAGGTCCGCTACGGCTACCAGAAGAACGCCGACAAATACGGCGCGGGCTCGCTCTCGCTGCCGTCCTCGCTCGGCACCCTCACCAACGAGTACGAGTCGTACCTCCTCGGTCACACCTGGACGCTCGGCGGCTCGCGCGTGAACGACTTCGTCTACCAGTGGACGAAGTTCAACAACGCCATCACCGCCGACTCCGACGATCCCGCCATCACCTTCCCGAGCGGCGTGACCCTCGGCCAGAACGCCAACACCCCGCAGACCACGAACCAGGAAAAGTCGCAGTTCAAGAATGACTTCTCCTGGAGCTCGACCTTCGGCGGCCGCCGTCACGACTTCAAGACCGGCGCGCAGTGGATCCACGAGCCGATTCTCGGTGGCAGCTTCACCACCGGTCTGGCCGGCCAGTACACCCTGATGGAAGACCGCCTCGGCTCGCCCGTCACCAACATCACGGTGAACGGCGGCTTCGCCGGCTTCTCCACCCCCGTCGACCAGTACAGCTACTACTTCCAGGACGACATCGAGATCAACCCGCGCCTGACCATCAACGCCGGTCTCCGCTACGACCTCTGGACCGGCTTCGATCTCGATCAGAGCACCAACCCGGTGCTGCAGATCCTCTCGACCCAGAACCAGTACAACGACGCCTACTACCTCGAGGCGTTCAAAGGTTGGGACGGACAGCTCGAGAACGACACGAACAACATCGCCCCGCGTCTCGGCTTCAGCTACAACCTGACCCCCGACAGCAAGCACGTGCTCCGTGGCGGTCTCGGTCGTTACTACGACTTCCCGTACACCAACGCCACCATCCTCTTCCCGGCCGAGGCGGTTCTGTCGAACTTCGGCACGATCTACAACCTCTCGGATCCGAACGGCATCCGCAACCCGGACGGCACCTTCTTCCAGCCGGGACAGCCGCTCCCCCCGGGTGGTGAGACGCCGCTCGAAGGCGCCCTGCCGGCCAACGTCGCGCACCCGTCGATCACCAATACCCCGTACTCCGATCAGATCTCGCTCGGCTACGCGACCGAGCTGACCAGCTGGCTCGGCGTCAACGTCGACGTCAGCCACATCGAGTACCGCGACATCCCGTACCGCTTCCGGTACAACGGCTTCCTCGACAACAACGGCACCCCGATGACCTCGCGCCGTTTCGCGGCCCTCGGCATCAACAACAACAACCGTATGTGGATCGGCGACGGTGAGGCGGACTACAACGGCCTCAACCTCGGCTTCCGCGCCCGGATGAACGACCGCCTCGAGATGCAGGGCTTCTACACGCTGTCCGAAGTCGAGGGCAACGTCCTCGCCGGCGCCGACGAGTTCCGCCTCACGAACGGCAACCACCAGCCGGACCGCACGGGCGACCTCTCGGTCGACTTCCGCAACCCGCGCTGCGGCCAGTGCTTCGGCCCGCTCGACACCGACGCGCGCCACAAGTTCACGTTCAGCACCGTCTACCGCGCACCGTTCGACATCAACGTCTCCGGCATGTTCCGCTACCGCTCGGCTCTTCCGTACAGCGAGCGTGACGGTCGCGACCTCAACGGTGACCGCCAGCTGGCCGACCTCGTGGCCGGCGTCGAGCACGTGAACAACCTCCGCGGCGAGTCGTTCTCGCAGTTCGACGTCCGTCTCTCGAAGGAATTCCCGATCCGCGGCACCTTCGGGATCGAAGTCATCGCAGAGGCGTTCAACATCTTCAACGAGACCAACCCGTCCGTGTTCAACGGACAGCGCTTCACCGCCAGCGGTGCCCCGAACCCGCTGTTCCGCCAGCCGACCGCGTACGCCGGCGATCCGCTTCAGGGCGAGCAGCGCCTGCTGCAGCTCGGCGCTCGCGTCCGGTTCTAAGTCAAAGCATCCGCAGTTGAAGAAGGGCGGCCTCGGCCGCCCTTCTCTTTTGATGCGACCGCTGGAATAGCACTCCCCCTCGTTGAGTTGAACGAGTTCCTGCCCGTTTGACCGTCTCGGTCCGGGTGTGTTACTAAGCAGGACTTTTCGTGGAGGACGTTGTGTACGCCATCATCCGTTCCGGTGGGAAGCAGTATCGAGTCGCTGAAGGCGATCGGCTCCAGGTCGAGCGCGACATTCTGGGCAGCGCTGACAAGGACAAGGTCACGTTCAACGAAGTACTGATGGTCGGCGGCGATTCGCCGCAGATCGGCGCCCCGACGGTCAAGGGTGCATCGGTTGCCGCGACGATTCTCGGTGAGACGCGCGGCGAGAAGATCATCGTCTTCAAGAAGAAGCGCCGCAAGAATCATCTCAAGCGGAAGCACGGCCACCGTCAGGACGTCGTGACCGTTCGCATCGACAGCATTTCGCTCTAATCAGGAGATCGAACCATGGCTCATAAAAAAGGACAGGGCTCGTCGCGCAACGGCCGCGATTCGCAGCCGAAAATGCTCGGCGTCAAGCGCTTTGCCGGCCAGTTCGTTACCGGTGGATCGATCCTCGTTCGCCAGCGTGGTACGAAGTTCCGCCCCGGTCTGAACGTCGGCATCGGCCGCGATCACACGCTCTTCGCGAAGATCGACGGCATTGTCGAGTTCAAGGACAAGGGCGAGCGCGGCCGTTACATCAGCGTCAACGCGCCGGCTGCCGCGACCGAGTAACCCCCACTTCGCATTCGCACCGACGCCGCTCGCAGCATGCGGGCGGCGTTTTCTTTTACTACTGTCGAGTTGGAACACCCCTCGCACTGAAAAGGCACGATGTTTAAAGACCACGCGACCATCCGCGTGAAGGCAGGAGACGGCGGACACGGCTGTGTCGCCTTCCGCCGCGAAAAATTCGTTCCCCGCGGCGGGCCTTCCGGCGGCGACGGCGGAAACGGCGGCTCCGTCTACATCGTCGCCTCCAAACGGATGAACACCCTCTACCACCTCCAGTTCCAGCGGGAGTGGAAAGCCGGCCGTGGCGAGCACGGCATGGGCTCGAACTGCCACGGCGAGAACGGAAACCACGTCTACATCGAGCTCCCGATCGGCTCGGTCGTCCGCGACAAGACCACCGGCGAGCTGCTCGCCGACCTGGCCGAGGACGGCCAGAAAGTGCTCGTGGCCCAGGGCGGCAGGGGAGGGTGGGGCAACCAGCATTTCGCCAACGCCACCCGCCAGGCTCCCCGCTTCGCCAAGGATGGGCTGGCCGGCGAAGAGCGCGAGCTCGAGATCGAGCTGAAGCTGATCGCCGACGTCGGCCTGGTCGGCCTGCCGAACGCCGGCAAGTCGACGCTCATCTCCGTCATCAGCGCCGCCAAACCGAAGATCGCCGACTATCCGTTCACCACCCTCATCCCGAACCTCGGCGTCGTCAAAGCCGACGACGGCGAGACCTTCGTCGTCGCCGACATCCCCGGTCTCATCGAGGGTGCCCACGAAGGCCATGGCCTCGGCGATCAGTTCCTGCGGCACGTCGAGCGCTGTTCGGTGCTGGTCCACCTCGTCGATCTCTCCGCGAACGAAACGCCGGAACAGGACGCGGCCGTCATCGCGCGCGAGCTCGCCGCCTACTCCGCGACCCTGGCTGCCAAGCCGCGCATCGTGGTCGGCTCGAAGATCGACTCCGAGGTGCCGGGCAACTCGGACAAGCTGCGCGCTTACGCCGACCAGGAAGGCTTTGCGTATCACGCCATCTCTGCCGTCGTCGGCGACGGCGTGCGCGACCTCATTCGCATGCTGGCCCGCATCGTCCGCGAGCACTCCGCCTCCCGGGATGAAGCGCTGGCCGCATCGCCTCCACTATGAGAATCGGCATCTGCGGCGGCACCTTCGATCCGTTCCATCGAGGCCATCTCGACCCGATTCTTGCCGTGCGCGCCCCTCTCTCCTGGGACCGCGTCGTCTACATCCCGGCGTACCGCAATCCCTTCAAGCAGGACCGCGACTCCGCCTCCGCCTATCACCGTTTCGCCATGACCGCGATGGTGACGCTCGATCACGACGGCTTCGTCGTCGACGAGCGGGAGCTGAATCGCGGCGCTGTGTCGTACACCGTCGATACATTGGAGCAACTCCGCGAGACCCATCGCCATGACACCCTCGACTGGATCATCGGCGACGACAACCTCGCGAAGCTGCTCGAGTGGAAGTCGATCGACCGCATCTTCGAGCTGGCGAACTTCGCCGTGCTCGCGCGACAGCAGCAGCAGCTTCCCCCGCTGCTGCACGCGCGCGTCACCGATGCGTCGAACCGGCCCGCTCACGGTGCGATCGTGTTCGCGGAGAACGCGACCGTCCCGGTGTCATCCACGGAAATTCGGAGCCGGGTGCAGGCGGGTGAGCCGATCGACGAGCTGGTCGATGCGCGCGTCTCGCGCTACATTCATCATTACGGACTCTATCGAAAGGGCCAAGCGTGAACGATTCGATTGAAACCCGCGTCCGCCTCGCGGTGGCCGCGGCCCTCGACAAAAAGGCTTACGACCTCGACGTCCTTGCCGTCGGCAAACTGACGTCGATCGCCGACTACTTCGTCCTCACCACGGCCAGCAACGAGCGGCAGGCGCAGGCCATCGCCGACAACGTGCTCGACAAACTGCGGGAGGAGATGAGCGTCAAGCCGCTGCTCGTCGAAGGGACGACGCCCGGCCGCTGGATCCTGCTCGACTTCGGCGACTTCATCATCCACATCTTCACCGAGGATGCGCGGCGGTTCTACGGCCTCGAACGGCTGTGGGGCGACGCACCGAACGTCACGGCCGACTTCAGCAGCGAGGAAGCCGACCGGCGTGCCTTCCAGAAGACATCGTGATCCGGCCCTCCGGGACCTCTTCCGCACGCGCAACGACGCGATGCGGAACGTCCTGGAGACGGTCGGGAAAGTCCTCGATCACGACGTCAGCATTCTGATCCACGGCGAGTCGGGAGCCGGCAAGGACTACCTCGCCGAATCGATTCACGCCTGCAGCAACCGCCGCGAAGAACCGTTCGTCCACATCGAATGCGCGGCCATTCCGCCCGAGCTGTTCGAGAGTGAGCTCTTCGGCCACGAGCGCGGCACCTTCACCGACGCCGTCGATCGCAAGCTGGGGAAGCTCGAGCTGGCGCGCCGCGGCACGGTCTACTTCGACGAGATCTCCGCGCTTGCGCCGCCCCTGCAGGCCAAGCTGCTCCGCGTGATGCAGGAGCGCCGCTTCACCCGGCTGGGTGGCAACGCCACGATCGACTTCGGGGCGCGGGTGATCTCCTCGACCAGCACCGACCTGCAGCAGCTTCTCGCCAGCGGCGCCCTGCGCCGCGATCTCTTCTACCGCATCAATCTCGTCACCCTCAGCCTCCCACCGCTGCGCGACCGCCCGGAAGACATCGTCCCGCTCGCGAACAGGTTTCTCCACGGCTCCCCGGAAAAGTTCAAAGGCTTCGATGGCGACGCCTGGCGTCTGCTCGCCGATTACCCCTGGCCCGGCAACGTCCGCGAGCTGCGGAACGCCATCGAGCGCGCTACTCTCGTCGAAGCGTCGGATTGGATCACCGCCCCGTCGCTGGGCCTCGGTGCCGATCGTGACCTGATCGTCACGGCGGCGCGCGGCCAGTGGACGCTCGACGAATTGGAGGCGCATTACATTCGCGAAGTGCTCCGCGTGACCCGCTCGAACTATTCGCGCGCCGCCGAAATCCTCGGCATCCATCGCAAAACGTTGCTCGAGAAACGCCGTAAGTACGGAATCGACCCATGAAATTCAGGTTCATCTGGGGCGGTTCTCATGCCGACGTCGAGCTCGGAGAAGCGGCGCAGCGCTACCTCAATCGGATCAAGCATTTCTACCCGATCGAGGTGGTCGAAGTGGCCACCGAGCGCGGTAGACAAGCTCAGAGTGATGTGGCTATCATGCGCGCTCAATCCGCGCGCCTGCTGGCAGCAATCCCCGATCGCGGGTATGTGGTGGTCCTCGATGAACGGGGACAAACCGAAGATTCTTTGAAGTTTGCAAAGTGGCTCGAACGACTGACCATCGACAGTCCGCACGGCGTCAATTTCGTCGTCGGAGGCGATGTCGGATTCGACGCCACGGTCCGAAAGCGGGCCGACAAATTGCTCAGCCTCACGCCGATGACTCTTCCGCACCAGTTCGCGCGCGTGATCCTGCTGGAACAGATTTATCGAGCCTGCACGTTGATGCGCAACATTCCGTACCACAAGTAAGGAGCCATTCGAATGGCAGCGACGAAAGCAAAAACGAAGGCGAACCCGTGGCAGCCGTACGAAGATGCACTGCGCTCGAAACAGCGCGAGCTCCACGAATCGTACGAGCGTGACAAAGCCGCCGGAAACGCACAGCCGGATGACGGCATCCAGGACCTCGCCGACAAAGCGGCCAGTGCCTACTCCAAAGAGCTCAACTTCTCCCTCTCCGATGGCGAGCGCCAGCTGCTCATGCTCATCGAAGAAGCCTTCACCCGCATGCGCAACGAGACCTACGGCGTCTGCACCAACTGTGGCAGCACCATCGGAGAAAAGCGCCTGGCCGCCGTTCCCTGGACGCCGTTCTGCATCGACTGTCAGGAACTGCAGGAAAAAGGTCTTTTGCAGTAAGCAAGTGCAAACTCGTTGACACGCATTGAATCGGGGAGCGGCTTCGGTCGCTCCTTTTTCTTTTCACCATGCCGAAACTTCTCAAAGCGGTCCTCGCCCAGATCGATCACGGCAAGACGCCGCGGGTGATGCTCATCGGCGGCTCGAGCGAGTTCCTTTCCGAGCGCGCCTTCCGCGATATCCGCGACGCCATCGTCGCCAGGAGCCCCGGCATCTCCGTCGAGAGCTACGAGCCCGGCACCGAGCTGGCCCAGATCCTCGACTCCTACCGCACCGGCTCACTCTTCGGCGGCTCGCGCCTGCTCATCGTCCCGGAGGTCAACGCCTTCGTTTCGGCGAAAGAGATCGCCTCGCTGTACGACAAAGCGGTGGCCGACTGGAAATCGGCGAAAACGGACCGCAAACGAGCCTCTTCGGCCGCCAAGCTGCTGCACGTCCTCGGCGTCGCCGGAGCCGATCTCGAGATGTCGGACCGCGCCATCGCCGACTCCCTCGGCGTTACGCTCGACGCCACCCTCGCGGACATGCTCGGCTTCTGCCGTTCCACCGGGAAGAAAGCGGGCCGCGGCGAGGATGACGCCGCGCTGCTCATGGAAGCGATCGCGAACGGCGGCGCGCCCGGCGCGCTGCTCCTCATGCGCACCGGCGAGATCCCGCGCGACTCCACCACCATCGACCTCATCGACAAGCACGGCGCCGTCGTCGTCGCCGATCTCACCCGCGAAGGCTTCAACGCCGCGCTCGAAGAAGCGATCAACATGATCGCCTCGGACGCAAACGTCCGCTTCGACACCCCGGCCATCAACCGCCTGCGCCAGCGCGTCGGCATCGATCGCATGCTGGCCGACAAATTCTCCAAAGAAGTGCCGGCCATTCGCGGCGTGATCTCCGAGGTGGAGCGCCTGGTCACGCTTGCCGGCAGCGGCGGACGTGTGACTCCCGACATGATCGATCGCGAAGTGACCGCGGTCGAGGGAGGGGCGCGCTACGAGTTCGGCGGCCTCTTCGCCGAAGGGAAAATGCTCGAAGCGCTCGCCAAGCTGCGCGACCTCGTCGCCCAGTCGCGCCGCGAAGATCCGAAGTCGCCCGCCGAGTTCCACTACGGCCGCTATCTCTTCGCACTGGCCGAAGAGCTGCGCCAGCTGATCGGCATCCACTCCTACGCGAAGGCCATGAACCTCAACCTCCGCGCCGCGATGCAGTACAACCGCTTCAAAGACACCCTCGCCGATCGCCTCGGCGACTACCTCAAAGCGCACGGCCTCGTGCGCCAGAAACCGCATCCCTTCCCGCTGCACAAAAAGTGGGAAGCCGCGCGCATGTACAGCGAAGCGGAGCTCTTTCGCGGCCTCAGTGAAGTCGCCGAGATCGAGATCTACCGCAAATCGGGCGGCATGCCGGCCGACCTGGCGATGGAGACGTTCCTGCTGTCCCGTCTTCGCGGCTGATTAAAGTTTATCCCGACCGCAGGGAGGATCTCTGGTGCCATCGTGTCGTCGCGATGTCACCGAAGATCCCTCCCTGCGGTCGGGATAAACTCCGGACATGAACGTCGATCGCAAAGCCTGGCGCGCCCTCTTCGCCGCGCAGCTCGGGTGGATGCTCGACGCGATGGACTTTCTCCTCTTCACCTTCGCCATCGTCTCCATCCAGAAAGAGTTCAACCTCTCCAGCGCCATGATGGGAGGGCTGACCTCCGTCGCGCTGATCGCCAGCGCCATCGGCGGCATCGTCTTCGGACGCCTCGCCGACCGCATCGGCCGCGTGCGCGCCATGACCTTCAGCATCCTCCTCTACTCCGGCGCGACCGCCGGCCTCGCCACGGCGCAGAGCCTCTGGCACCTCATCGCCTGGCGCATCCTGGTCGGCCTCGGCATGGGTGGCGAGTGGTCATGCGGCTCCGTGCTCGTCGCCGAGACGTGGCCCGCACAGCACCGCGCCAAAGCGATGGGCATCATGCAGTCCGGCTGGGCCATCGGGGCGATGCTCGCGGCCGCTCTCTCCGCGCTGATCCTCGAGCCGTTCGGCTGGCGTGTCCTCTTCCTCGTCGGCGCCGCGCCGGCCGCGCTCGCGTTCTACATCCGCCGCACCGTCGAAGAGCCGCCGGTCTGGACGCGGCGCAGCAAAGAGCCGTCGCGGTGGACCGAAATGTTTCGCGGCGAGTTCCTCTACCGCACCGTCATCGCCACGCTCGTTGCCAGCAGCGTCCTCGTCGCATTCTGGGGCATGACCTCCTGGCTGCCGACCTTCCTCATGGCCGACCTCGGCGTCACCCGCGGCGCCGCATGGCTGATCGTCCTGCAGGTCGGCGCCTTCTTCGGCTACATCAGCTTCGGCTGGATCGCCGACAGGATCGGACGCCGCCCCGCCTTCACCCTCTTCATGATCTGCGCGGCCATCGTCGTCCCGATCTTCGCCTTCGGCGCGCGCACGCCGCTGATGCTGCTGCTTCTCGGCCCGCTGGTCGGCTACTTCGCGCACGGCTACTTCTCGCTCTTCGGCGCGATGCTCGCCGAGCTCTTCCCGACCCGCATTCGAGCCTCGGCGCAAGGCTTCTGCTACAACGCCGGCCGCCTCGCATCCGCCGCCGCCCCGTACGCCATCGGCGCCGCCGCCGCAAAGCACGGCCTCGGCTTCTCGATCGCCGCCGACGCCGCCTTCTTCGCCCTCGGTGCGATCCTGATCTGGCTGCTCCCCGAAACGAAAGGGACCGAGCTGTGATCATCGACCTCTCCGCCGATCTCGGCGAAGGCGCCCCGCGCGAAGACGAAGTCTGGCCGCTCATCCACGCCGCCAACGTCGCCTGCGGCGGCCATGTCGGCGATGAACAGTCGATGCACGCCGCCGTGCTGCAGGCGAGAAAGCACGACGTCCGCCTCGGCGCCCATCCCTCGTATCCCGACCGCGAGCACTTCGGCCGCCGCTCCATCACCATGCCGGCCGCGCAGCTGCACGACGCCCTGCGCGAACAGCTCCTTCAGCTCTACGCCATCGCCGCACGCGAGGGCCTCGCGCTGCAGCACGTCAAACCGCACGGCGCCCTCTACAACGACGCGCATCACGACGCGGAGCTCGCGACGGTCATCATCGACGCGATGCACGCCGTCGACCCCTCGCTCTCCCTCGTCGCGCCCGACACCTCGGCGATGGCCGAGGCCGCGCGAGGGCGGGGCACGAACGTCATCCGCGAAGCGTTCGCCGACCGCCGCTACAACGCCGACGGTTCGCTCCTCTCGCGCAAAGAAGCCGGCTCGCTGCTGACCGTCGACGAAGCGCGCGGGCAGGCGCTGCTCCTCGCCCGCGAAAGCGCCGTCATCGCCCGCGACGGCAGCCGCCTGCCGATCGCCTTCGACACGATCTGCATCCACGCCGACATGGAAGGCGCCGTCGAGCGCCTCCGCGCCATCCGCGCTGCTCTTTCCTGAGCGCCCCCGCTCCTGCCGGTTATTTGACAATGGCGCCGCGAATGGGCCACCATCTCCGCCCCCGCTGACCTTGCTGTGGTGTAGCTCAGTTGGTAGAGCGCCGGATTGTTAATCCGGTGGTCGGAGGTTCGAGCCCTCCCGCCACAGCCAAATTACCTCGCACAGGCTCCATGGAATCCCTTCCGACGGGGTCCAAAGACGCGGCGCGCGTATCGCGAGCCGTTCGCCTGCCTTTCGACGGTCGCACCGCCGTGTTCGAGACCAGGCCAGCTCGATTCATCTGCAAGGCCACTGAAAAAATGTCTGGCGCGGCTGCTTTCAAAAGCACGGAGGTTGTAAAGAGAGGCAACGCGGCTGCTTTCGAATGCACGCCGGGAGCAAAAATATGTGAGCGGCGTGCATTCGAATGCACTCCCGGCACATAAATATCTCGGGCCGGTGCTTTCGAAAGCACGCGGCGAGCAAAAATGTGTGAGCGATGTGCTTTCGAATTCAACCCGGGCACATAAAGGTATGACCACTCCTGATTTCGAATGCACTCCCGCTGCTTTCGAATGCACTCCCGCTGCTTTCGAAATCAAGCGCGTTGCATTCGAATGCACTTGTTTTGCTTGAAAATGGAACTTCCGCTTCCATTTTCAACCGAAAACAGGTGTGACGAGAGTCGGCGGTCCGGTTCTAGGCGCCCACAGCCACCATCTGATCTTGCCTCTATTTCATCCCTCACGGCGGGGAGGGCTCGAAGCCGTGCCGGCTCGGCGCTGCTGACGCTCATGGGACACGCGGTCGTCGAGCGGGCGCGAACAACGCATACGGGTCCGCTTCCCGGGCACGTCAGTGGCCGGCCTGCACCTCGACGGTGGGCTTGTGGGGCATGGTTTCTGAACGGCCGCACACACGTGACGACGAAGCGGAACGTGCTCGATGAAGTGCCGGTCACACGAGCGGCGATCCTCCGCCTGCTGAAGGAAGAGACGTTCGTCTCGATCCCCCGCATCGCGGAAGTGCTCGGCCTGAGCCATGAAGCGGCCCGAAAACAGGTCGCTGACCTGCAGCGGAACGGCTGGGTCGAGGCCGACTGCGGACCGCAGGAAGCGGAGCGGCCGGAATCGACGCCCGGAAGGCCGCCGGTGCGCTACTGCATCACCGCCGCCGGAGATCATTTCTTCCCGAAGCGGTATCCCGAGCTGATGCTCGCGGTGCTCGACACGATCGCGGCGGAGGGCGGCGGCGACGCATTGACGTCGCTGCTGACGCGGCTCACCGACGAGCGGGTCGCGCAACTGGAGCCGAGGGTCGCGCGTCTCCCGATGAAACGAAAAATCGAGGCGTTGCGATCGATCTACCACGAGGACGACCCGTTCACGGAGGTGCAGCGCCGCGGTGATGAATACGTGCTGGTCGAGCGCAACTGTCCCTATCTCACCGTCGCCCTGGAGCGCCCCGACCTCTGCAGCACGACCGTCAGCACGCTGCGCCGCCTGACCGGCTGCCAGGTCGTCCGTGAACGCCGCTTTCAGGATGGCGACGGTCGCTGCGAGTTCCACGTGCGGACCGCGGAGGCCTCGCCCGATCGGAAGCAGGTGCGATTCGAGAAAGAGCCGCCGCAGACAAGCTGAGGCTTTATCCAACTTCCATGGTGGGAAACCCGGTCTCGCTCTTGCACGGCGCTCGGCATGAAGGAGGTCGCCCGCCATGACACGGTTCCCCAGGCCGCTTGCGATCGTCGTTCTCAGCTTCTGCATGCTCACTCTTTCCAGTTGTGAGTACGTCAAACTTCTTCGTCCGAAGGTGCTCAAGCAGCTCAATCCTCGCGTCGTGCGGCTGGTCAACGAGCTGCCCGAGGTCGACCGCCCGAACGAGGCCATCGTGGCCCGGCTCTTCGCGCACGGCGGCCTGTCGCACGCCAGGCGCGGCAACGACGGCGTGTTCCGCGACCGCATCTACGTGCCGAAGGATCAGTACATCTGGTACCCGGCCATCATCGTCATGGAGCGCGGCGGCGACCTCGAGCTCGAGTTCTCCAACGACGACGTGGTCACGCACGCCGCGTTCGTCCCGAGCGACGGTGACCGGCAGGTGCTGATGCTGCCGGTGAAGCAGGCCGGCAAGGTGCGGGTCACGCTCAATCAGCCCGGCCTCTACTGGTTCGGCTGCCCGATCTCGAACCACGCCGGCCGCGGGATGCTCGGCCTGGTGATGGTGAAGGGCGAAACGCCCGCCGAGGCGAAGCTCGACCGGCCGAAGCAGGACAGGCCGTAATCCCGAGGTGAACGCGATGAAGAAGACTGCCCTCCTCCCGCTCTTCGTACTGCTCGCCGCCGCCTGCACGTACTACCCGAACCATCCCGTCACCCAGACCCAGACGCCCTTCGGGCAGCTCAACGAAGCGGCGCGGCAGACCGCACCGAACGTGACCGCCGGCGTCACCTCCGAGCGCATCCGCAACGCGCGCAGCGAGCCGCAGAACTGGCTCACCTACTACGGCGCGTACGACGGCCAGCGCTACAGCACGCTCGATGAGATCACGACCGCGAACGTGCGCAATCTCCGGCCGGCCTGGCAGTTCCAATTCGGCGTGATCGGCCTCATCGCCAATCCGGCCACGTACTCGTTCGAGGCCGCGCCGATCGTCGTCGACGGCGTCATGTTCGTCTCCGGCTGGGACGGATACGTCTGGGCGCTCGATGCCACGAACGGCAACCTGCTCTGGCAGTACAAGCACTCCATTCCGCTCGATACGCCGCTCTGCTGCGGCAATGTGAATCGCGGCGTGGCCGTGGCCAACGGCCGCGTCTATCTGGCCACGCAGAACGGCCATCTCGTGGCCCTCGATGCCACGAACGGCAGGAAGGTGTGGGAACAGGTCTTCGCCGACGTGCGCGCCGGCGAGAGCGCGACCGCCGCTCCGCTCGTGGTCAAAGACCTGATCATCGTCGGCTCGTCGGGCGCCGAGTACGGCGTGCGCGGTCACATCGACGCATTCGACCTCGCCACCGGTGCCCGCCGCTGGCGGCGCTACAACGTTCCGAAGCCGGGGGAGCCGGGATCCGAAACGTGGCAAAGCGACGAATGGCAGCGCGGCGGCGGCAGCAGCTGGATCACCGGCACCTACGATCCCGAGCTCGATCTGGTCTACTGGGGTACCGGCAATCCCGGTCCCGACTTCGACGGCTCGGTCCGTCCCGGCGACAACCTCTACACCTCTTCGGTGGTCGCCTTCGATCCCGATGACGGCTCGCTGAAATGGCACTACCAGTGGACGCCGCACGACGTCTGGGACTACGACGGCGTGAACGAAAACATCCTGTTCGAAGAAGGCAACCGCAAGCTCCTCGGCCATTTCGACAAGAACGGCTACTTCTTCGTCATCGACCGCACCAATGGCCGCTTCGTCCGCGCGACCAAATACGCCCGCGCCACGTGGGGCGACATCGATCCGGCCACGGGCCGCGTCACTCCGAAGCTCGGACCGACGCCGGAAGGCGCCGCCATCTGCCCCGGCCCCGCCGGAGCAAAGGAATGGCCGCACGCCTCATACAGCCGCGCCACCGGCCTGTTCTACACGCCGGTCGTCGAAGCGTGCGGCACCTTCAAGCTGATCCCGCAGAAGTTCAAGGAAGGGATGGCGTACTGGGGCGGCGAAGTGGCGCTCGACAAAGAACAGTGGGGCCACGTCAAGGCTTACGACCCCGCCACCGGCCGTGAAGTCTGGTCGTGGCGCGCCGAGCACCCGATCCTCGCCTCGCTGCTCACGACAGCCGGAAACCTCGTCTTCGCCGGCGAGCCGAACGGCCGCTTCAACGCCTTCAACGCCCGCACCGGCGAACAGCTCTGGAGCTTCCAGACCGGCAGCGGCATCCACAGCAACCCCGTGACCTACAGCGTCAACGGCAAGCAGTACATCGCCGTGCCGACCGGCTGGGGTGGCTGGGTCGAAGGCTACGCCCCGGAGATGTACGGCGCGCCCCGCGGCACGGCGCTGGTGGTGTTCGCGCTGCCATGAGCATCATCGCGCGCAGGTCGGAACGTTGAACGCGGCGGACCCGTGCGTCCTGCTGGAGTCCTGATCATGCTCGGCGTGCCGCTCTTCGCGGCCGCCGAGGAATCTCTCCCTGAGCGCATCGAGCAGCACCACCCGCGAGTTGAGCTCGAGCGTCTTCACCGCCCCCTTCACCCGAAACGCCACCTTGACCGCGTTCTGCGCGACCCCATCCGGAGCCAGCACCGCATCCGGCGCCGCCTGCAACGCCGCCAACGCCTCCTCCCGCGCTAGCAGATCGAGGGCAAAGCCACGCCACCCGCCCCTGCGCCGCGAGCGCCCACTCCGCGAGCAGCGTCGACTTGCCCCACCCCGCCGCTGCCGCGACGAGCGTCACCCGCCCCCCGCGCGCGGCCGCGAGCCGGTCCCGCAGCCGCGCGCGATGCACGACGTGATCGCGAGGCGCGGGCACGAACAGCTTCGTCGCCAGAATCGGCGCGTCGCTGCGGACTTGCGGCATGGGGGTAGTCTAAGACGAGACCGCCAGAGCGGCGCGGCGCTCAAGGCTCGAGCGTGATCACGACACTTCCCGTCTTTCGCCCCGTGTCGACGTACCGGTGCGCCTCCACGATCTCGTCGAAGCGATACGTGCGGTCGATGACCGGCTTCAGCTCCCCACGTTCCGCCAGGCCGGCGAGGAGGCGGAGGTCCTCGGCGGTCGCCGTCGCGGTGCCTCCGATGACTCTCCTGCTGTCCGTGAGCGCGACCCACGGAATGCGTAGCAGGTCGCGCAGTCCGCCGAGGACGACCAGCAACTGCCCGCCGTCCCGGAGCGATCCCCGGCTCCGCGCGAACGGTGCGGTGCCTGCCGTGTCGATGATGACGTCGTACGCGCGCCCGTTGCGGGTGAAGTCGTCCTTCGTGTAGTCGATGACGTGATCCGCCCCCAGCGACGTGACCAAGGCCGCGTTTCGGCCGCTGCACACCGCCGTCACCTCCGCACCGAAGTGCTTCGCCAACTGGATGGCCGCCGTGCCGACCGCGCCAGACGCGCCGTTCACCAGCACGCTCTTGCCGGCGCCGAGGCGCGCTTTGCGAAGGAAATGGAGCGCGGTCGTTCCGCCGAACGAAAGTGCCGCCGCCCGCGCGTGACTGAGGTTCGCCGGCTTCAGTGCCACAGCCGCGTCCTGCGCCATGCACCGGTACTCCGCGTGACAGCCCATCCGCACGCCGGGAAAGGCGAAGACGGCATCGCCGGGCTTGAACTTCGTGACGTCTCTGCCGACCGACGCGACGACGCCCGAGAGCTCCGTGCCGAGGATCGGCTGGCGCGGCCCTCGGATGCCGAGGGCGAGGCGCGAGAGCAAGCCGAAACCGGCAGGGACTTCGAGACTCCGCACCCGCCAGTCCGCGGAATTGACGGTAGTCGCGTGGATTCTGATCAGCACCTCGTCCGCCCCGGGAACCGGTGTCGGCACCTCGGCGAAGCGAAGCACATCCGGACCACCATACTGCTCGTACACCACTGCCTTCATCACACACTCCCGGAAGCTCACCTTCTCAAAGATTGACGGACACCCGGCGGGTGGGCGTGGTCGTTTCTTGCGGATGTTGCTCGGATGGACTGACGACGCTCTTCACTGCCGACATCATGCCGCTTCGGATGTTCTGGCGCGTCGAAGCCCACTCAGCGCCTGATTCGGCCGTCGTAGCCCATGCTGCGGCGGCCGATCTGCGGAGCGGAGGCGCGAATTGGCGTCGACTTCGCGGGGGGCGCTACTGTGAAACGAGCCGCGAAAGGTCGTGTCGCGATCATCACCCCGTTCTGCTGCTCATGCTGCAGATGCAAGTGCCCGAGGCAGCGAGCTTCGTCGGCCAGCTGAAAGGTTCTCCGTCGTCGGAGCGGAGCTCGACCGGCGAACGCAGGAAGTCGGCTCGCTTGTGCGCTGCCCGGTTGGCAGGGATGTCCGTCGCCGACTCGCCGGCGGAGATGGCCGTGAACAGGAAAGGCGCAACGGAAGCGAGGCGTCGGCGTTGATGCTGTCGGCAACAACGAGGGCTTCGCGAAGCTGCCGAGGCAAGCCATGCACGTCAGCGCGACGGCATGCGATCGCCTCTGTACTCGCTCCACGTTTGCTGCGGTCCATCCAGCAGAAGAGCGAGAGCATTGAGAACATTGCGGCCGAGGATTCCGACGTCCTGATCGATCACGAGAAACTGACCGCGAAAGGTCCGGCCGAGCAAAAACAGCTCAGCGCGGACGGCGCCGGCTGAATTCGATCTGCCGTCGAACGCCAGTAACTCGTACGACGCGCCGGTCTGCTCGATACCGGCCGCGTTCACCGCGCCGAGCAGAAGCAGCGTCACGTCAGCACCCGTATCGATCAGGAGCGGCACGTCCGCAATGGTGGTCGCGTTCTGCGGATTGCGAAGGCGCGCGGTTAGAACCGGCGCAGAAGGAACAAAGAGGCGATCATCGTACGGCGGCATCTTCGTCTTCCACGATCTCCATTGCGAAATCGGCTGCCTGTTCGGGCCGCAGGAGGTGTGGAGTGTGAATCGTGAAGGACGGCAGTTCTTCAACGCCGGGAACAACGACGTACACCTTTGCGTGCTCGGGGAGTTTCACCGTTTCAGGCAGTCTGACTTCGCCCCCATCGACGACTGCTTCGTAGGTGACAACCTTCATCATGACTAGCTTACACCCGCTCACGGGCGGCGTTGTCTCGGCCGTCATCCCGGCTTGCTAGCGCTCACTGGTAGCCGGGAGTCGACACAGGTGCGGTTCCTGCCGTGTCGATGATGACGTCGTACGCGCGCCCGTTGCGGGTGAAGCCCTCTTTTGTGTAGTCGATGACGTCATCCGCCCCCCAGCGACGTGACCAGCGCGGCGTTCCGGCCGCTGCATACCGCCGTCACCTCCGCACCGAAGTGCTTCAACAACTGGATGGCCGCCGTGCCGCAGCACAGTCTCGCCGGCGCCGAGGCCGGCTTTGCGGAGGAAATGAAGCGCGGTCGTTCCGCGGAACGAGACTGCCGCCGCCTGCGCGTGACTGACGTTCGCCGGCTTCAGTGCCACAGCGGCGTCCTGCGCCATGCACCGGTATTCGGCGTGACAGCCCATCCGCACGCCGGGACAGGTGAAGACTGCATCACCGTCCTTGAACTTCGTGACGTCTCTGCCGACGGACGCGATGACGCCCGAGAGCTCCGTGCCGAGGATCGGCTGGCGCGGCCCTCGGATGCCGAGGGCGAAGCGCGAGAGCAGGCCGAAACCTGCAGGAACTTCGAGACTCCGCACCCGCCAGTCCGCGGAATTGACGGTAGTCGCGTGGATTCTGATCAGCACCTCGTCCGGCCCGGGCACCGGCGTCGGCACCTCGGCGAAGCGAAGCACATCCGGCCCACCATACTGCTCGTACACCACTGCCTTCATCAAAGATTGACGTCCACCCGGCGGGTGGCCGTTGGTTCTTGCGGACGTTGCCCGAATGGACTGACGGCGCTGTTCACTGCCGACATCATGAGGCATCGGATGTTCTGGCGCGTCGAGGCTCATTCAGCGACCGATTCGCTAGTTTCTTCAACAGCCGTGCATAACCGCCGGCAGAAGCGACACTGTGTGTCCGCCAGATCACTTCCTGCGACGTCTAGGCGTTCGCGAGTTGCGTTGCGCCGCGAGGATGTTACTCGCAGGCACTTGCGCGAACGATGGAACAAGCGGCTTTGGGACCGTCGGACAAAGGCGCTGGAGTTCGTTCCATCTGAGGTGGGCATGCTGCTCCCAGAATGACGCTACAAATGAAAACCAAGGGCGCCACAGCCGCCGGTACGAATTGTCGACGATACGGACGTACGCGGGATCCTCGCTCAGCCTATTCCAGGCCTCGCACATAAAATTAGAGACAACCAGGTCCACCGCGAGAACGACGTCCATCGGTGGGTGAAGTAGGCGTGGCGCATCGCTAAGCAATGTGCGACCGAGATCCACGCCCAGCATACGCCTGCCACCGTACTGGACGTGGTACAAAGGATGCGGCTCGTGTACCGGCTCATGCTCGCCGCCAACATGGCGATCGAAGTGCCACGCCGCGGTAGCGGTACCGCTTTCCGAACCGTAACGAGCGTTACCGGTCAGGACGAGATCCACCGCCGAGTATGAAAGCGGGTCTCCATTTTGCGTACTGGTCGTTGTTCCGGACGAGGAGACATTCAGAGTCGCAACAACGCCAGAAATGTCGCTCGGCTTTCCGCCAGCGAGTTTAGGAAGACGAAATCTCAGCAGGGTTACGTCGTAGGACCAATCTGCGCTAGCAGGAATGGTTGTTTGACATTGGTGCGCTGCGCTCTGCAGCGGGCTGATGTCCTCGCACACAGCGGAATTGAGGAGGGACTCGCCCAGCGCTCGCAAGTCGTCCGCTCGCCTCTTGCGCTCCTCAGCGGCAGCTTTACTTCTTCGTTGCGCCACATTAATCCCTAGTCAGTTCATCGATACGTGATTGCTCTAGCGGGTGAATGCGTAACCCCTTCGCTGATGCGCGACGGTTCAACGCCGCATGCATTGATACATACACGCGGTCCTGCCAAGGCCTTCGGTCTCCGCTCTCAACAAGAACAGCATCTACAGGATCGACCGGCACCTGCGTGGCGGCGCAGACGTACCAGTAACGGGTGCCGGTACTACCAACCGGGATCACGGGTGGCTCGAGTTTTCTTATCTTTAATGTCTTTTTAATGACGCCGACTCGTTCCTCGGCGGTAAGAGTGCGGAAAGGTGCGGATGGGCAAAGATCCCTGAGCATCGCCTCTATTTCGGGCCACCACCATCTAACCCAGCCGGAAGCGAAAACGCCACGGTAAGTCGCCGGTTCAATCCAGCTGCGAACCGCAACCCATCCCGGAGAGGCCACGCTAACGCCCAGCCGCGCGGCTAGGAGTTGTTCGTCCACCAGCGGGCCTGCAGATTCCAACAGCTCGCGAAGAATATATCGCGCGAAATCATGTGTCGGCGCACCCTCGAGTATCTCCATGCCGACACGCGGATCTAATAGACCTTGTTGGCTCGACGCCAAGCCGAGAGAGCGTTGCCAGAACGTCGCCCGCTTTTTCAGTAACTCGCGGATCAACGGATAGTCATCTGCTAGCGCAACCAGCCTGCCGACGACCGGCGCGGGATCTTGCGAGACGTCTGTCTTCGAAATGACGGCGTCAAAGAGGTCATGGGCCGTCCGATCAGAAGAGAACGAGCGACGGAACTTACGCTCAACCGACCAGAGTACGATTGGCAGTGGTCTAATGTCGCCCTCAGTCATGCGCGTCCGGAGCTCTTGCGCAAGGGCTACTGCTCGATACTTAACGCGTGTTCCGTCAGAACGGGGCACATCATCCAGTCGCAGATCCAACAGCAGACCATCAGCATCGCTCTCGGCGATCAGCGTCACCTCGTCATCGAAGGGAGCGGGAGCATATAACTCGACGCTTAGACCGTCCCGGCGCAACCGATCCAAGATCGCCTCCAAACGGTCTCCGCGTTCATCATCGATACAGAGATACTTCCACTGTCGGCTCCGCATCAACGCGCCTCCGGCAACTCGACGTGAAATGTCGTACTGTATCGCGCTCGTGGCGGCGCAAGTGATATCGAACCACCGGCTGACTCGACTATGTCTTTGACGATCTTAAGCCCCAACCCCATTCCTCTGACCTGCTGCGCCTCGGAGGAATACACGTCGTGATGATTGGTAGTCGTGAAGAACGCGTCGAAGATTAGGTCGCGGTGGGCTGGTTTCACGCCGCAGCCGTTGTCTGAAAAGTCCAGACAAATCACGTCACGTTCGCGCCATGCAGCAATTTGTATGGCGCCGCTCACGCCCGCCGTCTTAATTGCTTTCACCGCGTTGCTGTACAGGTTAGTTAGAATTGAGCTCAACTCAGATATGTGCATAGGCCTGACCTTCAGCACATGATGCTTTACTGCGATGTCCAAATCGATGTCTTGCCGCTCATTGCGAGGAGCCATCAGTTCCTCAAACTCCCGTATAACGTCTCCGAGATCAATTGAACGGACCTCCTCCGACACATTGTCGCGAACCGTCTCCTCGAAGTAATCGACGTAAGAGCGAAGCGACGCGACCTGCCGTTCGAGACGTGCTGCGACGTGAGACCCATGCGCACTCACAAGTACCTGCTCCCGCAGAGCGCCGACATCCGCAGAGAGCGCAGTGAACCCAAGGGCGACCTCGTGCGTAAATTCCGCAAGAGTCAGACCGAGTGTCGCCAAAATACGCATCATCCGTAGTTCACGCGAAAGCGTCTCTCCTGCGGCGCCGAGTAGGCGAATCTGCTCGGCGGTGGACGCGTCAGCCCCAGGCGGTAGAGAGCCGATGATCTGTTCCGCCACCTCCATCGGAGAACGTTGGTCACGTCGCGTTCCCGCCTGCAGTTTCTTCCCACGGGCGGAGCCGACACGCAGGACGAGTTGGATGAGTCCGTCGAAAACAAATCGCTGCAGCGCGCGGTAGGGAGCGTTCTCGACCAGACCTTCGCGGCTCGAGGTCTCCTCGAACCGTTCGCCCGTCGGGTCAGTGAGCTCGACAAAGCCAAGAAAATTCAGATTCGCGTGGGGTGGCAAGATCTTTCGACGTCTAGCAGAAGTGTCGAGGCCAAGCCAATCGTAGTGATGCTCACCGTATGGCAGCGTGCGAAACCCGTTTCGGTAGACGCGAACACCGCCTGATTCACGAAGCCGATTCGTGACGGTCGCGCGAACTTGCTTCGGTACTTCCGTTGGAATGAAGTAGTACGCTTTGAACCGTACGCCGCTGAGAAGCTTGAACTTCTCCTTAGGGCGAATATAGTCGTTGATGTCATAGCGCTCTGAGCGAAGGCGATAGACCGCCTTTCCATGACTGTCAACCGTGCCGGTCACCTCGGCGAGTGCGTACTGAAAGTACTCTGTCCAGGGATCAGCGACAACAATCGGTTCAGCATCGGTATCTCTAAGGAACGTGACGTAGAATCCCGGATCGGGTTTGCGACCCTGCGCGGAGGCCTTGCGACCAAGTGGAAACGGTTGCACTAGCTCAAGGATCGCCTGATAGGAGGCGCGAATGTCGTCCTCCGTCCACGCATCTCTTAAAGACTTAACTGTCAGAGTAGTACCACGCGATCCGCGCGGCGCCACCGTATCAATACGATTGCGTATCGCCTGCAATTCGAGTCCGCTCTTGAACTTCGTCCAGTCGATATCAATCTGCAACGCGCTGTCCGCACCCTCCTGCTGCGTCACCACAATGAGTCGCTCGCCGAGCCGCTGAGCTGCAAATCGACCAATGCCCTTGCGGCCCGCGCGCCGGCGACCGAACAAGGGCGAGATCGGCTGTTCTTGCTTCGCTGCAGTCGAGAGGCGCATAAAACCGTCGATGAGCTCGTCACGCGACATGCCGATTCCGTTGTCCCAGACTTCGACTGTGCCACCGGCCGCTTCAGAATGTGAGAATGTGACGCGGACCTCAGCAGCGTCAGCGTCGTAGGCGTTCTTCACCAGTTCGGCGACAGCAGTCTGCTGTTTCGCGACGAGTTCAAGCCCTAGGCGGCTAATATGACCGGCATCAACGGAGAATCGAGCGGCTTCGGGGTCGAGCGCCGAGAGCTGAAATGCGAGGCGCAGCACTTCATCGACGTCGACTGGGCTGGTGGTAAGCGCGGCCTGTAACTCCGCTCGAATTGCGTTCGACCGATCTTCAGTCATGCGCGTGACGTCCGACCGTTTCGCAACCTGCGGAGCGCGGCGGAAAGGCACGGGACGCGCATGCCTAGCTGTGCCTCAGGGTACGCAGCCGTTAATAGCTCGTCGGCGGCCGCGACGGCTTCTTTCTGTAGCCCACTCCGCAACAGCGCGTTAATGATGTAATACGCGTTATCCACCGAAGATGTCGACAACGACGGCGGAATCAGTACGCGAATGCGCCGAGCTTCTTTGATCTCGTGCTTCAGGACGCCGCCGCCGTATGTACGACCTTCCAGTTCGGCCGACAACTGAGTAAATGTGCTTATGAAGGAGATTGCAATTAGCTTCTGATCGCGATCTGAAACGTGCGTCTTCCACCAAATGCGATGAATGTTGTTCATACATACGGCTCGCATGCTGTTCAAGAGTAGAGTAGGCCCGTCGTGGTGCATGTAGGACAGGAAAGCGTGCGGCTCATGCACATCGTCGACTACGAACCACCTCGGCCTTTTCTTGAAGGTGCGATTCTCAGCGACAGCGCTGATTGAATACTCCTGAAAATACTGTCTAACCGTAGCGATCTGCTTCTCAAGAGGCTTCGACGGCGGCTGAATCAAGTAGCAGCGCTCGCCGCCCATCACAGCCTGTAAATGGTCATCTTCCGTATACTCAAGGCCATGGTTCTTAGGAATCTTCGCCAGCGCCGGAACCAGTATGTCGTCTGGAAACTGCTGCTCCTCTGCGATTTGTGGCGTAAGCACAAACAGCTTATTTGCGCCAGTAACCGTGCCGATGCGTATGTCAGCGCATGCACCGAGCGGTTGCGACTTTGAGACAAGCGCTTCGAATGTTTTTAGGCTTGCCTCCTCTAAAGATAAGGAAGACTTCAGGCCAGACGCCTTCGGCAGGGGTTGGCCGACGCTGCTTAGCCTGCCATGATATCCGTCCGCCAAGAGCAGAATCGAACGCTCATCAGTCCCTTGGTCGGTGAACATTCGTTCGGCCACTGGCTGGAATGTGGTCTCATCAAAAGACTTCTCGAGAATCTCGCGAACCGATGCAGCGTAGTCAGCTGAGAGAAATTGTGGCGGTAAGACAAACGCCACCCGCGCCCCGGGCTTGCAAAAGGCGAGGCTGTGTAGCAGAAAGTACGCCCACAGACTTGCAGTCCTGCGAAGCGGCCATCCATTTTTCTTCGCAATCGTCCAAGCGGTGTCTTTTTGCTGTGATCCCATTGCGTGATGGGACACATACGGCGGATTCCCGACGACAGCATCGAACTGTGCGACGCAGAATTCGCTAGGGTCGGTAGAGAGGAAATCTTTGAGCAGGAAGCGCCGCTGAATATCGATCATGCCAAAGGTCGCACCGAGAGCGTCCAACGCATGCTTATCGATGTCTGTGCCGCAAATCTGGCGCAACGGATCCGTACACGCTAACTGAAGCAGGCGGGAGTGCGACGCGCGCAGGAAGTTACAGCCGCCGAAACTCGGCTCCAGGACGGTATCCGTCGGTGAACGGATGGCCCACCCCACGAGAGTTTCCGCCACGGCCGACGGCGTGTAGTAGATGCCAAGCCGCTTCTTGTCCGCGTCGGTCCGCCTGCCGCTCGCCTGCATTAGCAGCGAGTATAAATGATTGACCCAGAAGCGGTAACGTGGGTGGGGCCCTGGGCGAAGATGACCGCGCCTACCGACCGCCGGAAGGACGTTACATCCCGGAGCGAGGAGGCAAATGCCACGATGCGAGGCTCTTGCGCGCTACTCGATGAAGCCCACCGTAGGACCAACGGGGCGGCGTCCGACGGCAGTCATGCGAGCGGGCGGCGATGCTCGCGGTAGGCTACCATTCCGCGGCTACGCGGTCCGCAGGACGCGCAGCGTCGGCGGCGGACCGACCGACGCACCCGGCGGCCGCGGACGGTCCGCTCTCTCGGACCGGAGCGGCACCCGCGCCGGTCCGCGGTTAGGCAGTCCGACCCTCGGTGACGTCCCCGACGACCCGTAACGCGGTTGCCATCACGTGCGTTACTTTGGCAGCAGCGACGGCAGGTCGGAAACGTTGTCGAATACGCACACCAACTCCGTAACTTTGCAATTCAACGCGACGGAGATGCGAAGAATCGTCGTGAGGCTCGGAACCTTCAGCCCGCGCTCCATGTTGCTGATGTAGCCCTCAGTCAGGCCGGTCGCGATGGAGAGCTGTTCCTGCGTGACCCCGTACTTTTGCCGCAACTCTCGCAGGCGACGTCCAAAGACTGCGCCTTCGGGCTGGACGTGTACCGTCACGCTGAAAGCCCCTTGCATTTCAGCGCGACGGAGGTTACACTATAGAACCAGTTAGCGAGGAGCGTAATCATGCCTGACCAAGACCTCATCAATCGCATCCGCACCATTTTCCTCCACCAGCGTCCGCACGTCACGATCGCCGAGGCTACGGTACTCCTCGGGTGGTCGCGTGCGGAGATGTCGCGGGCGATTGCCGCCGGGGAGGTGGAGGTCACGTCCACGTCGGTGGGAAAGTGGCTGTGGCGGGAGGAGTTGATGGCGAAGGCGCTGGAGCTCTGGTCGGCGGAGGTGATCGAGGAGGCGCTTGGGGCTGACGCGGACGGGGTGTTGCCGGAGGCGGTGCGGCTGATCGACCTGCATGTGCGGTTACCGCGGCATCAGGTGGCGATGCTGGAGCATTTCGCGGAGCGGGAGCAGACGACGATCAGCGGGGTGCTGGCTCGGGAGCTGGATGGGGTGGCGAGCGCGAACGCGGAGGAGCTTTCGTGGGCGGTGGCGGGATTCGCGGATGCGCTGGCGTGGCCGGATGCGGAGGCGGCGGCGCAGCTCCCCTGCTGATGATCCTGCGCGCACATGCGGCCGCCGCTGCAGCCGGCGCGCCGGTGGCGCGCGGCTGAGCGGCTCATCGTCTGCTTGGTGGCCGGGTGGATGGATTCGTACAGGGTGAAGCCTCGCACTCGACGTGCAACGAGTGTCACGTTCGGCATGACCGAGTCCCGCAGCGCGCGCTAAACCGACGCTACCCCCCCACCGCCACCCGCCCCGCCGCCCGCGCGTGAATTTCGGCCGTATCAAACACCGGCACCGGCGAATCCGACTGCCCGATCAGCAACCCGATCTCCGTACATCCGAGGATGATCCCCTTCGCGCCGCGAGCGACGAGGTCGGCGATCACGCGGCGATACGTCTCGGGCGAGCTCTCTTCGAGCTTGCCGAGAACCAGTTCCTCGTAAATCACCCGATGCACCTCCGCGCGATCCGCCGCCTCGGGGATGAGCACGCGCAAGCCGCGTGCGGCGAGCGCGTCGCGATAGAACTCCTTCTCCATCGTGAAGCCCGTCGCCAGCAGGCCGACGGTCGTCGCGCCGGCCTCGCGTACCGCCGCGGCGGTGGGATCGGCGACGTGCAGAATCGGGATGCGGATCGCGCGGGCGATCTGGTCGGCGACGATGTGCATCGTGTTCGTGCCGATCACCAGAAAGTCGGCGCCGGCCTGTTCGAGCCGCGATGCAGCGTCGGCGAGGAAGGCGCCGGCCTCCTCCCAGAGGCCGGCGTACTGCAGTTCCTTGATCTCGTGAAAGTCGACGCTGTACATCAGGATGCGCGCGGAGTGATGGCCGCCGAGGAGCTCGCGCACGGTTTCGTTGAGGACGCGGTAGTACGGGACGGTCGACTCCCAGCTCATGCCGCCCAGCAATCCAATCGTTTTCATTGCAATCACCTCTATGCCCGTTGCGGGACGACGCCCGCGGGTTCGGGCTGCGGCGTCGGTTCCGCGACGCCGGGCCATTTCACGATGCGGAGATCGAGAACGCAAATCGCGTAGATCACCGGGACGAGCAGCAGCGTCAGCGCCGTGGCCACGAGCAGGCCGCCGATCTGCCGTAGCAGAGCGCTTCCCACAGCGGGCCGCCGTGCGACGCGAGGGGGAAGAGTCCGAGGACCGTCGCGCCGACGGTGATCAGCACGGGCCGCAGACGCACGATGCCGGCGTCGAGCAGCGCCTCGCGCAGCGGTTCTCCCTCCGCCTGCATTTCTTCAATGAAATCGAACAGCACGATCACGTGGCTGACGATCACGCCGATCAGACTGGCCACGCCGAGGAAGGCCATGAAGCCGAACGGCGCACCGACGATGTACAGCGAGACCAGCGCGCCGACGATGCCGTACGGAATCGCGACGTAGACGATCAGCGGCTTGATGGCGTTTTTGAATTGCAGCACCAGCGCGATGTAGATGGCCACGATCGACACGAGCATCACCACCGACATCTGGCCAAAGCCCTTCTTCGCCTCTTCCTCCTCGCCGCCGATCTCGAGCCGGTATCCGGGCGGTAACTGCTTCGCCACCGCGTCGACTTTCGCGCGCGCGGCGCCCATCACCTCGGACGGCAGTACGCCGTCGGCGGGATAGGCGGAGACGGTGATCGTGCGGAACTGGTTGCGGCGCCGCAGCTTCTCGGTCTCCATACCGTACGCGATCTTCGAGACCTGCCCGAGCGGCACGCGCGTGGTGCCGTTCTCCGACGCGACGTAGAGGTTCTGCACGTCGCTGAGCTTTGCGCGCTCCTCGGGACGCAGGCGGGCGACGACCGGAATGAGACTGTCGCCGTCGCGGAGCTGCGTGACGGTGCGGCCGTTGATGGCTGAGGCGGATGAGGTGGCGACGTCGTAATTCGTGAGGCCGGCGAAGTTCGCGCGGTCGCTGTCGATGTCGAGGCGCAGCACGGCGCTCTCGTCACCCCAGTCGTCGCGCACGCGCTCGGCGCCGGGTGTCGCGCGGAGGATGCTCTTCAGCTTCTCCGCCTCCTGCCGCAGCACGGCCACGTCGTTGCCGCTGATGCGGATCGCGACCGGCACGCCGACCGCCGCGGTCTCGAGCTGCCGTGCGTCGATGCGCGCCCCCGGCACCTCGGCCGACAACGCTTTCTGCAGCCGCGGCACGAGCGCGCCGGTGTCGTGCTTGTCGTTCACCTGCACGAGGATCTGCGCGTAGTTGAGCTGCTGCAGCTCGGGACCAACCGAGAACCAGAAGCGCGGACCGCCGCCGCCGACGAACGTCGTCAGACTCGCGAGCACGTCTTTCTTGCCGTGCTCGCGGCCGTACTCCGCGGCGACGCGGCGGATGACTTCTTCACTCTTCCGCGCGGCGCGATCGGTGGCGGCGAGCGGTGCGTCTTCGGGCAGCCAGACGTCGACATACGAGAGATACGAATAGTCCTTCGGGAAGAAGCTCGGCTTCAGCTTCGAGCCGATGGCGGCGCCGCCAAGCCACATCTCCAACACCTGTCCCAGGTTCGCGAGCCCACATCATCTGGACTGCGGGCAGCAACGCTGCCGCTCTTCGGGACCACGATGGAGTAGCGCGCCGCTCCGCGGTGTGGGTAGAGCGGCGGCGTTGCCACCGCGGTCCAGATCGTTCCCGCCGCCACAGCGCGTCCGAGCCGCGAGCACTACCGGCGGAGGTGTTAGGGAGGGCGGCGTTACCGACCGTAGCACGCTCCGGCCGCGGGTTTTGGCGTTTGTCTTACCTCTTTGCTCGAACGGGTATGTGGATGGCGCGGTGTCTTCTGACCTTGCGCCGCACTCCCGCCCAATAAACCGCGTAGTAGCCGAGCACTGTGGCGCCGGCGGCCATGGAGCCGGCGGCGCCGGAGTGGGCGATCCATGATTCGCCCGCGGGTGTGGTCTGCAGGGCGTGCCATGCGCGCCAGAAGCCGTAGAGGATGCGGGCAGTGACGACGAGTGTGAGCAGCAGGATGAGCCAGCGGTTGGGGGTGTAATGCAGGCCGGCAGGTGTCGTTTCCCAACGGCTCGAGGCGAGGCCGAGGAGGCCGAGCACGAATCCGCAGGTGAGGCCGATCAGTGAATACAGAAATGTGTTTGGGATCCACGCGTTGCTCACGGCCGCGGTCACGAGCAGCACGGCCGCGGAGATGCAGGCGGCGCCGAGGTTGAGCGTGACCATCCATCCCCACGCGCGTCGGCGCGTCGAGCTCGCGCGAAAACGGATGGCGATCGACAGCGGCAGCATGATCACGACGAAGATCAGCAGGAAGACGAGGACGAGCGCCAGTGCTATGAACGGCACGCCGCTTCACCACACCGGCTGCGATGCGAGGAGCGTCTCGATCGCCTCGGCGTCCACCGGCTTCGAGAAGAGGTAGCCCTGGCCGTAGTCGCAGCCGAGCTCGCGCAGGCGGGCGAGGTGGCCGGCGGTCTCGATTCCTTCGGCGACGACGCGCAGGCCTAATGTCGCGCTGAGGTTGATCACGGCCCGGACGATCTCTTCGTCTTTCGCGCTCTCCAGCATGCGCCGGACGAAGGACTGGTCGATTTTTACGATGTCGATCGGGAAGCTGTGCAGGTAGCTGAGCGACGAGTAGCCGGTGCCGAAGTCGTCGACGAGCAGCGTGATGTTCATCCGCTTCAGCTCCGTGAGGATGGCGAGAACTTCGTCAGGGCGCTCCATCATCTCGCCCTCGGTGATCTCGAGGCGGAGCGAGCGGGTGTCGATGCCGGTGTCGCGGAGCGTGTTCGCGACGTCGTCGATCAGTTCCTTCTGGCCGAGGCGGCGGCCGGAGACGTTGACGCTGATCGTGAGCGGCGGCTCGAGCTGCAAGCGCGTGTTCCACTCGTGCACCTGCCGCGCGGCTTCGCGCATCATCCACTGGTCGAGCGGGATGATCAGGCCTGACGAGACGGCGACCGGGATGAAGGCGGCGGGGGAGACGAAGCCGCGCTTGGGGCTGATCCAGCGCACCAGCGCTTCGAAGCCGGTGATGCGGCCGGTCGTGAGCGAGACGATCGGTTGAAAGTACGTGCGCAGCTCGTTGGCGGCCAGCGCGGCGCGCAATTCGGTCTCGATCTGCTGCGCGGCGGCGGCCTGCTCGTGCATCTTCGGATCAAAGAGCACGTGTGACGCGCCGCCCTGCTGGCGCGCGCGATGGACGGCGAGGTAGGCGTCGCGCAGCAGCTCGTCGGCCGCGGTGTAGCCGCTGGCGCTGAGGGCGATGCCGATGCTCCCCGACAGCTGCACGCGATGGCCGCTCACCTCGAACGGCACCTCCAGGACCTCGTGCGCGCGGCGGGCCAGGCCGGTGATCTCGCCGGAGTCGATGGCCAGCGCCAGGATTGCGAACTCGTCGCCGCCGACGCGCGCGAGCACGTCGCCGAAGCGGATGCAGCTCTGCAGGCGGCGTCCCGCGAGCGACAGCAGCTCGTCTCCGACCTCGTGCCCGAGGCCGTCGTTGACGTCCGTGAAGCGATCGATGTCGATGACCAGCACGCCGAAGCCGACCACGTCGCCAGAGCGGGTGCGGGAGAGCGCCCGGGTGATGCGGTCGCGGAGGTAGGCGCGGTTGGGGAGGGTGGTGACGCGGTCGTGCGTGGCCTCGTGCTCGACCTGCTCTTCGGCGCGCTCGCGCTGTTCGATCTCGGCGGTGAGGCGGCGGTTCGTCTCGACGAGCTTGCGCGTCCGCAGCTCGACCTCACGCTCGAGGACGTACGGACGGCGCAGCAGGTCGTAGACGAACAGCGCGATGAGCAGACTGCCGATCAGCACGAGGGCGATCTCGCGCGTCCGCTCGCCGCGCATGCGCCAGCCGGCGCGGCGGACCACTTCGAGCGTCCAGCGCCCCTGCGGCACGGCGAACGAGGCGCGCACCGGATCGGCGAGCTCCAGCGGCGACGATCGGGCAATGACGACCGACCGGCCCGATGCGGCGTCGTCGGCCACGAGGCGATAGTCGTAGTCGTTCTCGAGCTCCGCCACGCCGCCGCGGCCGAGCAGCTCCTGTACGTCGACGATGGCGGCGGCAAAGCGCGGATCGGACGGGGCGACGCGCACGCTGGCGCGCAACTGGTGCGCGGCGGGGATGGCCAGCAGCTCGCTCGTGCCGGGCGGTGCGGGCAAATTGGGGAGCAGCTCGACCCGCGTCACGCCTCCGCGCTGCGCGGCCTCGGCGGCGATGTCGCGGACGTCCGCCGCGCCGCCCGCGCGCACGAGCGCGGCGACGGTCGACGCGGCCGCGAACGCGGCGTCGATCTGCCGCTCGATGCGCAGCAACGTCGACGCGGCGGCATCCGCGGCGGCCTGGCGCCGGTTCTCGATGCTGCGACGATCGGTCAGGCGCACGAATGCACTGCCGACCCCGACGGCGAGCGCGAACGCCACCAGCGCCGTCACCAGCACGCGGCGCGGTGTGCGAACGGCCGGTTCATTCATCGCCGCGCACCCACCGGAATCCGCCAGCTGGCCGACAACCGCTGCCGATCCTCTCCCAACGTCGCGATGATCGTCCAGCCGCGCATGCTGACGCCGGCGAACGCTTCGCGCACGCGGCTCTCCTCGCCGCCGCTCTGCTGCAGCAGCACCGGCGCGGCCCGGCCGGCGGAGAAGCCGCCGATGACCGTCATGCGGCGCAGATCGTAGTCGCCGCGCATGGTGACGAGCGTAGTGTCATCATCGCCGGCGATCGATTGGTAGACCGATCCGCGCAACGTGAACGCCTCGCGCGGCAGCCAGGTCGCACCGATGCGTGCGATGCCGTTCTGCCGCCGCGCGACATTGGTCTGCAGCCACTCCGCTTCGGCGTACAGCAGCTTCGGGAACACCTCGCGCGTCACGCCGCCGCGCACGAGCAGGTACCGGAACGCGCCGGCATCGTCCTCGCCGCGGCCGAGGTTGGCCTCGGCGTTGAAGGTCGTGCGTGCCACGCGGCGCAGACCGCCCAGCGTTGCATACGCCCAGCGGGTGTCGACGAGTGAAAAGAAGGCGGCGCCGGCGGTGAGCGTGTCGTCGCCGCGCGGATGGATCCATAGTACGGATGCGCCGCTGCCATTGCCGCCGCCGTTGCGGAGCCGGTCGGCATTCGCGCCGATGACGATGGCGTCCTGCGCGTGGGCGGCGATCGACACGAGAAGCAGCACGGCGAGGACGACCGGTTGCGTCACGCCGGCTCCTCCGCATCCGTGATCGCGACGTTCGCGTACGTGATGCCGCCGTGCTCGAACGTCTCCGCAACGACATCGGCGATGCGCTCCTCCGCGCCGATGGCGTAGCGGCAGGACGGCAGGGTGCCCCCTTGCGCGAGCAGCGTCCGCATGGCGCCGGCATCGGAGAATCGGATCACGTCGAACAGCTCGCGGCCGATGACCGGCTCGTTGTGCAGCAGCATCTGCTGGATGAAACGCCGGGAGGCCTGCACGATCTGGCCGGTCGCCGCGATCACCAGCACCGCGACGACCGGCATGCTCTCCGCCGCCAGGGCCGGCAAGGTGTCGGGATGAAGTGACTCGACGCGCTCGGTCAGCTCGTCGCGGCGGCGGACGAACGCGACCATGTGCGTCGCCACGGCAGCCGCCGCGAGCTGCATGACCGCGAACGTGGCCACGAGGAGGAAGGCCGCCGCGGGGGTGGTGGTCGCGCCTGGGAACGGGTCGCGCACCGCCAGCTCTTCGCCGGCCACGCGGCCGAGCGCCGCTCCGGGGACGCCGAGCTGCGTCACGTACCAGGCAAAGTCGGGCGAGGAGATGGTGACGGTCGCCACCACGACGAACACCGAGTACAGCGCCACGTCGTACGCGAAACGGCGGCGTGGGAGTGCGCCGGCAGCGAGCACCGGCAGCACCATCGGAATCGCCAGCGCGGCATGTCCGATGCCGCCGCCGTAGTGCCAGAGCACGGCCATGAACGCGACGCCGAAGAGCGGCACCGCGTAGAGCAGCCGCAGCAGCGTGGCCCGTTCGCGGAGCCGCTCGGCGGCGATGAGCAGTAGCGCGTGTGTGGTCGCAAAGGCGGTCAGCGTCCAGGCCAGCGGACCCAGATCGACCTCGATCATGCGCAGCAGCCATGGCAACGCGACCGCGAGAAACATCAGCACCATCGTGCCGGCCAGGACCTGGGCGAGCCAGCGCACCTGCACGCGCAGCGTCTCGATACCGATGAGCGTCACCGCGCCCCCTGCTCGCGCTTCGGCCGGTACTCGCCGCGGACGGCGGAGTTGAGCGCGTTGCCGGTGAAGGTGTTCGTGTCGAAGCGCGGATCGGATGCGATGCGCGGCGCGTCCCACGGCACGAAGTCGAGGACGCGCGCCGCCGCGCCGCCGTTCTGCAGCAGCCTGTTGGCGCGCAGCAGGGGAGAGCTGCCGACGATGAAGACGCCGTCGACGCGGTGGTTCATCACCAGGTTGTCGGCCACGACGTTGGGCGCGGTGCGATCGCCGAAGATGCTGGCGATGCCGTACCCGTTGGCGTAGACGACGTTCCGTTGCACGCCGGCATTACTGGACGAGCGGACCATGATGCCGACCGAGGCGTTGTGATCGATCTCGTTCTGTTCGATGCGCACGTTGTCGGCGCGGTCGGCAAGGATGCCGCCGGCAGTGCCGCCGACGATGCGATTGGAACGGACGGCGGAGCGGCTCTGCATCAGATAGACGCCATTCTCCACCGCGCCGCGGATGTCGTTCTTCTGCACCGTCGCGCCGAGGTTCACCACCACGATGGAGATCCGGTCGTCGCGGAAGGTGTTGTTCTCGACGCGCAACGCGGGCGCGTCGTTCCGCACGCCGCTGACCGCCCAGATGCCGGCGCCGTCGTGATTGCGGAACGTGCAGCCGCGGATGATCGTGCCGGGCGAGCTGCCGTCGACCCGCACGCCGTTGGTGTTGCGCTCGAACGTCGACCGCTCGACGAAGCTGCCGCGGGCGCCGGAGAGCACGATGCCGTCGGCCGAATCGCGGATGACGACGTCCCGGATCGTCGCGCGCGGAGCCCGGACGAGGATGGCCGCGCCGCGCGCGTTGCGGATGCGGATGCCCGAGACGGTGGTGTTCGGCGAGGTGATCTGGAGCGCCGGAATGTCGCCGATCGCCGACGCGTCGAGCTCGCACCGCGAGATCGTGGCGTCGAGGACGACGCCGTCGGCGTTCACCAGCGGCGGCAGGGGAGAGAGCAGCGTGATCCGGCTCGCACGGACGACGATCCGCACGCGCCCCTGATGGCGCGCCGCCGTGGTGATCGCCTCGCGGAGCGTGCCGCCGCCGCTGTCGCGGCCGCTGATGACCTCCAGCGCCGCGTCGGCGCGCAGCTCCGGCGGGTCCGGCCTGAGTGACTCCGAGCGGCTCGCGGTGAGCGCGATCAGCAGCGGCGCCGCGATGAACGCCGCCAGCGCCCAGTACCGCCTGTTACCCATCGTGCTCCAGCAGAAAGACCTTGTGCCATGAGGCGTCGGCGAGACGGCGGCCGAGGAGCGCGTCGAGGGGCAACGACAACGCGGTGGCGGCGAACATCGCCGACCGCGCCGCCAGCCGCGGCATCGACCGATACCGCGGCAGGACTCTCTGCTTGAAGGGCGCCGGATCGACGCCGGTGACGCGCACGGCCCGCAATCCGGCCGCGCGGAAGGCGTCGAGATACTGCCGCGCCGTACGAGCCCGGAAGACGTGCGTGTCGCACGTGGCGTTCGGGCGCGACGGCGCGGCCTCGAGCAGCACCACCCGCCCGCCGGGGGCGAGATGGCGGGCGATGTTGCGGATGGCGAGGGAGAGGGCTTTGTCGGGTTCCTCGGTTCCTCGGAGTTCCTCGGGGTTCCTCGGGGGGGGGCGGTCCACTCCGGGGAGCTCCGAGGAACCCGAGGAACCGCTGTCAAAAATGTGCTGCAGCACGGTCACGGCGAGCACGAGCTCGAACGTCCGTCCCAGCTCGAGGGTCCGCAGGTCGCCGAGGCGGTAGTCGACATCCAGCGACTCGCGCGCGGTACGGCGGCGCGCCTCGTCGATCATCGACTGCGCCAGGTCCACTCCGACCACACGCGCGCCGTGCCGTGCGAGCCGTCGCGACCACCGCCCGATTCCGCAGCCGAGGTCGAGCACCTCGGTTCCGGGCGCCACGCGCAGGTGCGGCGCGAGCGCGAGCTGCTGCGTCAGATGGATGTACCCGTTGTAGAACGCCGGCATTCCGTACGAGCAGACCGCGCGCAGCCCTGCCCCGCGACCGCCAAAGTCGCGTCCCCGCTGATCCCAGTAGTTGGTCAGTGACGTCATGATGCGAGCTCGACGAGGTGGGTTCCTCGGAGTTCCTCGGAGTGGAGAGACTCAGCGTTGCGTTCGCTCCGAGGAACCTCGAGGAACTCCGAGGAACTCCGAGGAACCCGGGTGGCGCGCGGGAGCAGCGTTCGCAGACGGCGGTCGACGTCGTCCTGCGCCGGCGCGTCGTAGCCGACCGCCTGCAGTACGGGCGATGCGGTCGAGATCCAGAGCAGCGAGCGGACGCGCGACGGCAGGTGCGCGTGCTCGGCTTCGAGCCGCGCCAGCCGCGCCGCGAACAGCTCTTCGATCGTGGCCATGACCGCGCGCAGCTCCGCGTCGAACGGCAGGATCGTCGATGGCTGCTGCCAGCGGATGGCCGTGCCGGCGATCGACTGCAGCGTGTAGCGCGTCTGCGGCACGAGCTCCGGATCGGAGCTCATAGCCGCGCCGGTGAACGGAATCACGTACGGATACATCCCCACCTCGCAGCCGGCCTCGATCCACCGATAGGCTTCACTGATGGTGAGGGCGAGATCGGCCGTCGTCGCGCGCGGCGAGGTGAGGATGATGTCGAGGAACGGCGTCACACCATTCGCGAGGGCCGCGGTGAGCGCCGGTTCGATGGCCGGCACGATGCGGCTCTTGTTGAATTCCTTCAGCACCGCGGGAGCGAAGTTCTCGATGCCGAAGCCGAGCACGCGGAAGCCGGCTTCGCGCATCGCGGCGATGCGCTCGGGCGTCATGGCGTCGATGCGGTTGGTGCTGATGAACTGCAGCGACTCCGGCAGTGCGCCGTTGCGCTTCGCCTCGACGATGGCGCGCGTGAGCGGAAGGATGCGTTTGTCGGTGGGGAAGACGAAGATGTCGTCCTGAAAGATGATCGTGCGCACGGCCGGATGGGCGGCCACGATGCGGCGGATCATCGTCAGGCAGTCGTCCGCTTCCAGGCGCGCGATGCGCGCGGTGCTGTCCTGCGCGGCGTTGAGGAAGTTCGTCGACGAGCAGAACGTGCAGCGCATCGGACAGTAGTTGAGCGTGATCAGCCGCACCGAGCGGATCTCGGCCAGACGCGCCTCGCGGTCGGCCTTCATTGGCAGGCTGCCGACCGCGTATGCCTCCTCGAGCCGCTGCCAGTAAGCCTCGTACGGCATCTCCTCGTACGGCGTGCTGAAGATGGCCGCGCGCAGTTCCTCGGCGTCGAGCGCCTTCTGCGGGATGCGCGCGAGCGTGCCGTCCGGCGCGAGTGAAGCGGTGCCGGCGATGCCGTGGTGCGACTCTCCGGCGCGCAGCCGGCGGGCGAGCTCGAGCAGCGGCCGCTCGCCCTCGCCGAGGACCACCAGATCGAACGGCGCCAGGGCGAACATCGTCTCGGGAGCGAACGTCGCCTCCATGCCACCCGCGACCAGCAGCGCACGCGGCGCGGCACCGCGCGCCTGATGGGCGAGGGCCAGGTCGAAGCGCAGCGTCATCCCCGTGGTCGAGAAGCCGATCACCGACCACTCCCGTCCGGCAAGGCGGCGCGCGAATGCCTCCTCGGGTGTCTCATCGGACACGCAGTTCGGGTCGAAGACCTCGGCGTCGATGCCGTGGCTCTTCAGCACGCCGGCCAGCCGCCAGACGCCGAGCGGCGGCGCGAGGAACGTGTACTCGCCGCAATGGGGGTCGTAGGGGCCGACCAGCAATACGGCGCCGTCGGCGGTCATCTCTCTCTCGGCGTCTCGCCGCATTCAGGTCTCCCGGGTTTTCTCGAGCCGCGCTCTCTTTGCAAACTACGTGGCAGGCGGACTCGGGCTGAACTGCTCCCGGAACTCCCGCACGAGCGACTGCTCGTCCTGGAAATGGTCGCGGTATACGCGCCGCCCGAAGTATCGCAGGCTCAGCCAGTTTGCGTAACCAATCGTGACCGGCACGATGTGCAGGAGCTGGTAAAGATAGAAGAGCGGCACCGAGGCGATCAGCTGCCTGCGATTCCCCTTCACCACCAGCGCGAGCAGCCCCGCCGTCAGCAGCGTGTACTTGACGTACGCGAGGACGAAGTAGCCCGGATCGGTCCAGGCATGGTTGGGGATGAGGTCGAGCACGAGCAGGTCGTCGAGGCCGTTCGCCACCCCCGCGATCGACAGCGCCAGCGCGACGAGCTTGAGCGGATGCAGCGCCAGCGCGCAGATGCCCATGTAGAAGACGTAGTGATAGACGAAGAACGGATGCCGCCCGGCGATGCGCCGCACGTCGCCGAAGCTGTCCTGATACACGCGGATGAGGCCGAAGAACCAGCCGACGCGCTGCGAGAACCACGCGCGCAGCGTCCGCTTGCCGATCGTGTCGACCACCAGCCGCTCGTCGTAATAGATCTGCTCTCCATGCCCGAGGAGCAGCAGCGCGTTCCGCAGATCCTCGGCGTACACCGAGAGCTTGTGCCGCTCGAAGACGTGCTCCAGCGCGTCGCGGCGGTAGAACGCGACGCCGGAGGTGATGCTTCGGTCGGCGAGGCTCTTCCTCCCGACGGCGAAGGTGATCGCGTACTCGAGCCCCTGCAGCCGCGCCAGCCAGCCGTCCTGCCGCACCTCGATGCGCGGGCACATCGCCGCGCAGCCGCTGCGCTGGAAGACGAACAGCGATCGTTCGAGGTCGGTGAGCTCGCCCGCCGATTCGTTACGGATGTGTACGTCGGGATCGAGAATGCCGATGGTCGTGATCTCCGGCGGCAGATGCTGCAGCAGCTCCTTCAGCGCGCCCGGCTTCTTGCGATTGACGTTGCCGCGGATGCAGCGCACTCCCGCCTGCCGCAGGCGGAGGAACGTGCGGTCCGTCGAGGCATCGTCGATCACCCAGAGGTGCTCGCGGGACGGTTCCATCGATTCGAGAAACGGGTCGAGCTCGTCCTCCAGGTTGTGCACCGAGACGATCAGCGCCCACGGCTTCAGATGCAGCTTCATCTGCTGAGGCGTGAACGTGCCGATGTCGAGCGGGATCGACGTGCCGTCGACCGACGCGGTGAGCTTCGCCGCATGCAGCCGCACGATGATGTCGAGCAGGTCGAGAAACACGAGCAGGCTGACCGCAAGCCAGACCACCACTTCGAATCCGGTCGACGGCGCGGCCGGCGCCGCGCGCGCGGCGCGGTCGAGCAGGAAGACGATGGCCGCCAGGAGCAGGGCGACGGCGATGATGGTGCGTTTCATCGCGGTTCCTCGGAACCCGAGGAGCTCCATCGTTCGAAGAAGAAGCCGGCCATCAGTTGCACAGCATACGCATGCGCGACACGGCCCGCACGGAAGTTCCTTTTGTTCCGGCAGGAAGCATGTAATGCTGCCGCGTGCTCAAGTACGCCGATGAGTGCAACGTAGCGGATGGAATCGACTGTGATTTCTGCATCGTCGGCTCCGGCGCTGCAGGGATCACGCTGGGACGTGAACTGATCGGCTCGGGCCACACTGTGGTAATCCTCGAAAGCAGCCGGGTGAGCCGCGAGGGCCGAGTACATCGAGCAGCTCAAGCGCTCCGAGACGACGTACGAGACCCGCCACCGCGCATACGACCCATGCGTGCAGCCACTCTACGCGGGAGCCTGGCATCTGCGGGGGAAAGTGGCGCCTGCCGCCTGACGCGCCTCATCGTTCGGGATCCCAGCGTTCGAAGAAGTCGTGCATCAACCGCTCGCGTCGCTCGGCATCGATGATGCCGATCAGCACGGCGCCTGATGGAATGGTCAGGCCCGGCAGCACGATCGTGCCGGGGGAGAGGACGGCCGTGCTGCCGATGCGGACGCGGTCGCCGATTAGCGCGCCCAAATACTGGCGGCCGGTGGGGACGTTGCCGGTGGCCGTGCGGATGCCGATCTCTTTTCCGGGCATCAGGTGCGTGTTGGCCGCGCCGATGAAGGCCGAGAGCAGCGAGCGCGCGCCGGCGATGCTGTCGTTGAAGACGATCGAATGCCCGAGTGCGGCGCCGTCGAGCAGCAGGCTGCGCGCCACGTCGCAGTGCGAGCCGATCAGGCAATCGGCGCCGGCGATCACTTCTTCGCGCAGCAGGCTTCCGGCCCGCACGCGGCTGTTCGGCCCGAGGATCAGGCGGCAGCTCTCGTGGACGATCGCTCCCGCTTCGATCACGCTTCCGGGGCCCATCGCGATCACGTCGCCGCGCACGATGGCGGCAGTGTCGATCGTCCCTTCCAGCCTTCGTGGCACGGCGGTGGCGAACTGCTGGAGACGTGGGTAGAAATCGCGCAGGGAGTCGAGATCGTGCGGCAGCAGCTCGCGCAGTGCCGCATCGGTGGCCGAGGGCCAGAGCAGGCTCAGCGCCAGTTCCAGCTCGCTCATCGCGAGCGCGCCTCGTGTTCGAGCACGCCGGTATGGCAGGCGATCTTGGCGAGCAGCTCGTCGCGGGCTGTTGCAGTGGAGGTCAGCAGTTCTTCGTGCAGCTCGCGGAAGATCGTCTCTCGATCGCGATCGGCGTCGCCCCAGTTGATCGGGTGCAGGCAGAGGTGGAGGCGTGGCGGGAACGCGCCGCTGCGCAGCATCGCCCACTCGCGGTCGCGCCACGCGCGGCAGGAGTCGGAGACGTACGTCATCCCGCGGGTGAAGCGCTCGTCGTACGCGTTGAGCAGGCCGTGATCCTCGCCACGAAACGGATCGTCGCCGTGCAGCGCCGGCTGGTGCATGGCCATCGACCTGACCGGCTCCCCGGATAGCTCGCCGAGGAGTACGGCCTGCGCGCGCAGCAGGCGCGGCCACTCCTCGCGTGGAAACGGAAGGAACGAGCGGACGTCGTAGTGCAGCCCGACCTCGTGTCCCAGCGTCACCAGCTCTCGCGCCACGTGCGCGTGCTCCGGCGCGAGGAGGTTGTAGTAGCTGGTGCCGGCCAGCAGAAAATACGTGGCGCGAATGCCGCGCGCTGCCTCCTGCCGCGCCAGCCGCAACGCCGCGGCAGGCGCGTAATCGACGTCATGACGGAGGATGCAGAACGGCCCGGCCGGGTCGCCGTCGCGCAGGTCGGCGAAACGGACCAGGCCGTGGGTGGCGGAGATTCGCGCGATCAGGCTCCAGTACGTGGCGTAGTCGAACGAGTCGCGCATCGCAGGCGACGGCAGTGTAACGGGACTTTACGTTTCCTTCAGCTTCTGCCTGCCTGGCTCAGTCGTCGTCGCGATCGCGATCCGCTCGCGTGCATTCTTCGCCCGTTCGCGTGCATCCTTCTCGCGCTCGCGCGCCGGTTCGCGCAGATCCTTCGCCAGCGACCACTTTCGCTGCTTCATCCGGGCAATCTCCGTTGTCGTCGGTCACCACCCGCCGTCAGTCGCGGCCCTTCTTCTCCTTCTCCCGCTTCTCATCCTTCTTCTCGTCCTTGTCCCGCTTCTCTCGATCCTTGTCGCCGCGCTCGCGCTGCTTTTCCTCTTCCTTGCGGGCGCGCTCGAACCATTTCTCCCGCTCTTTGCGCAGCCGCTCGAAGCGTTTCTCTTCTTCCTTCCGCCACTCCTCGGCCCGCTTCGCCGCCCGCTCGCGCTCGCGCTCCGTCACCCGGTTGTTCCGCGCTTCGTGCTGCGGCTGATACACCTCGGGCGCGGCGCGCCGCCGCTTCCGCTCCTCGTCAAAGTCGGGCACGCCGCCGCGGCCGGCCAGGCGCGGAGCGTCATCGCCGTCCTCCTCGACGCGGACCGGTGCGGCGCGTCGCCGCACGATTGGATCGGCGTTCCATCGCCGCCAGGTCTCGGGACTGATCTCCGCCGGCTCGGGGTTGCCGCGCGTGCGCGCCAGCAGCGTGCGTCCTCCCGCGCGGCAATCGGTTTCGGGCTCGGTTCCTTCGAGGAACGCCTCGCGCACCGGCCCTGCACAACCGGGACGCCAGAGGCTGCCGTTGGACGGATCGATTTTGCGGAAGACGATCCCTTCCGGCGGCGGGATCTCGGCGCGCGAGGTCTTGACGCGGTCCATGTACGCGGACCACAGCGGCACGGCCGCTTCCGCCGCCGAAAGGCGCAGCGGCGCGCCGCCGTCGCATCCGATCCACAACCCGGTGACCAGGTCGGCCGCATACCCGACGAACCACGCGTCGCGATAGTCGGTGGTGGTGCCGGTCTTGCCGGCGATGTGCGCGAGATCGTCCTCCATGAGACTGGAGGCCGTGCCGCGCGTGACCACGCCGCGCAGCAGATCGTGCGTCAGCCAGGCCACCGGCGCCTCGAGCGCACGCTCCTTGCGCGCCTTGTGGCGGTAGATCGTCCGTCCGCGGCGGTTGCGCACCTCGCTGATCAGATGCAGCTCCGGCAGATATCCGAGCGATGGAAAGGCGCTGTACGCCGCGACGAGCTCGCGCAGTGTCACCTCGGTGACGCCGAGCGGGAGCGAAGGCACGCGCTCGAACTCCTCCTCGAATCCGAAGTCCTCCAGCTTTCCCGTGATCCTGCGAAGGCCGACGTCTTCCGCGAGGCGCACGGTCGGGACGTTGAGCGACTGTTCGAATGCGACGCGCAGCGCCACCGGTCCCCGGAACCGCTCGTCGTAGTTGCGCGGTCTCCAGTACTCGTTGCGCGCCAGCTTCACGCGCATCGGCGCGTCGCTCAGCGACGTCACCGGCGTGTAGTCGCGCGTCTCCAGCGCCGCCGCATAAACGAAGGGTTTGAGCGCGGAGCCCGGCTGCCGCTTCATCCGGCGCGTGCGGTCGTAGACGTCGCTCTCGAAATCGCGGCTCCCGACGAGCGCGCGCACCGCGCCGGTCCTGGGGTCGGCGCTGAGGATCGCCACCTGCAGGTCGTCGCGATCGGCGAGATGCTGCCGCCGCCGCCGGAGCGCTGCCGTTCCGCCGCGGGCGACCTTCTCGGCCGCTTCCTGCATGTCGGGATCGAGGTTGGCGACGATGCGGATCCCGCTGCGCGGCATGCGTCGTTTCAGCGTCGCCAGCTCCGTGCGCATCGCTGAGAGATAGTGGCCGTACGGCGCATCCGGCAGCGTCCCTTCGTCCAGCCGCACCGGCCTCGCACACGCACGCTCGTACTCATCGCCGGTCAGCCACTTCTTCTCGTGCATCACGCCGAGGATCGCGTCGCGGCGCGCCTGCGCCTCGTCGGGACGCTTGATCGGGTTGTCGCGGTTCGGCGCGCGGATGATGCCGGCGATGAGCGCCGCTTCGTCGGGTGTCAGCTTCGCGGGCGGCTTGTCGAAGAAGACCCGCGACGCCTCGTCGATGCCGTAGATCGGTGCGCCGCCGTACTCGCCGAGGTAGACCTCGTTGACATAGCCCTCCAGGACGTCGTTTTTCGACATGCGCACGCTGAGGATCAGCGCGAGCGCCATCTCCGGGATCTTGCGCCGGAGCGTGCGCTGATTCGAGAAGAGCTTCTGCTTGATCAGCTGCTGGGTGATCGTGCTGCCGCCCTGCGTCACGCCGCGGTTCTTCACGTTGGCCGCTGTCGCGCGCGCGAGCCCGAACGGGTCGATGCCCGGGTGGCGGTAGAAGCGCACGTCCTCGGCCGCGAGGAACGCGCGCGGCACATGCGGCGGCAGCTCCTCGATCCGCACCGGCTCGGTGACGCGCCAGTCGTCTCCATACAGCCGCGCGATCGGCTCGGAATCCACTCCTCGGCTCGCGCTGACGATCTCGATCGGATGCCGCCACGGCGCGGAGACGATCGCCTCCGACATGCGCCAGTTCAACCAGCCCAGCCAGATGATTCCAGCGGCCAGGAGGACGCCGGAGACGAAGAGGGCGATCAGCACGATACGCCGCCGGCGGTCTGGTGGAATCATGCCCCCTTTTCTGCAATGGCGCTGCCGAAGAGGCTGCAACACGTCCGCGATACATCGGCACCGCATGCCTGGATTTCTCTGGACATCAGCGGCTTTCCGACCCGGCACCCCTACGGGCTCGCGCTGCGGCAGAACCACATCGAGCGCATCCTGGCTGAATGGGTCACCGACCGCTGGGGCCTCTCCCGGCAGATCACCCCGCGCGCCCTTACCGAGCCCATGACCGCCGGCGGCGACGAGGCAAAACGCGCCTTCGAAGCGATGATGACGATGCAGAAAATCGACATCGGCAGGATCGAGGCAGCGCGGCGGGGGTGACGCCCGCGTCGTTCGAGCGGGCTCAAATCGCGGTAGACAGGACGCGGGTTATACGGTAGGGTTTCGCGCTTTCCATAATTATCGTCCAAAGCCCGGAGAATCCATGACCTTGCGCGAGACTGTGTTTCCCGCTCTGCTGCTGCTCTGTGTCCTCACGACGGGGGTGGCCGACGTCAGCGCCGCCCTCACCCCACAGGAGAACTGGAACGTCGTCCTGACGCCTGTCGTCACCGAGTTCCGAGGACACACGGGGCTCGACCACCACCAGCCGAGCAGGAAGCTGATTCTCTCCGCCCACACCACGGCGGGTGAGCCGCACAGCTTCGAGCTGCTCGCGGGAGACGGCGGCCACTCGGCCTTCTCGAACGTTGCCGGGCTGCAGGGCAACGTGCTGGTGGCCACGGCGCGCGACGACGGTCAGGGGGTGAGCCGCGGCGGCTTCCAGCCGGGGACACTCTTCGCCACGACGGGCGCCTCCGGCGTGGTCGCCCGCATCAGCGCCGACGGGGCGTCGGTCCAGAACCCGTGGGTGGTTCTGCCGGACGAGGGCGAGATCACCGGATTGCACCTCGACCGCACGGGCGTCTTCGGTGGGGACCTCGTCGTCGTCACGGCCGCGGGCGGCGTGTGGCGCGTGAGCGCTTCCGCGACGCCGACGCGCCTCGCGGCGTTCGACACGCGCCTCGCGGGCGTGGCCGTGGTTCCGGATGATGTCCTGGCATACGGTCCGTGGGCCGGCAAGGTGCTGGCCGGCGCGAAGGAACTGGGCAGCGTCTACGCAATCGATGCACAGGGGCAGTCTGTCTCGTTCGCGGTCGGGCTCAACCCGCAGGACATCGACATCGTCCCGGCGCACGAGAACTTCTACGCCATCGATCACACGAGCCGGAAGTTGCTGGGCGCGGCCGAGGGGGCGCTGACCGGCATCATCGGCGACATCATCGTCACGCAGGAGTCGCCGGGACTGGTCTCGCGTGTGCGCTGGGACGGCACGGGGTTCGTCGTCACCGGGCTGGCTGAGGCGCCGGGGCTGAAGCAGGTGGCGTTCTCCCCCGCGGGAGCCGGCGTCATTCCGGCGGTCAAGCAGGTCTACGGGAAGATCGCCGTCGTCCGCCATGCGCCGCTACTCGACAGCGGGCGCATCGAAGGCACCCTGTGGCAGCTCACGGGCGAAACCACCAGCTTCGACGGCACCGACACCATCACCTCCGACCTCCTCGTTCCGGGGATACCGCAGGTGACGGCCGCCGCCTCGGCCTCCTACGGCGGCACGATCGAAGGAACCGAGAGCGCCGAGCCCACCGGCTACAGGGTGACGATCGCCGGCAGCGCCAGCCTGCGCCACGTGGTGACGCGCACCGCCCCCATCGTGTTGCAGGAGGTTGCGTTTCCTCCGGCACCGCAGGGGACGCGCGACGTGCAGTTGCGCAAGGCCGGCGAATCGGTCGGCGACGCTGCGACGCTGCGCCACCTCGACGTCGGCGGCAACGCCGGTTCGGTACCCGTACCGCCCGGAACGTACGGAAGATTCACCGTCAGCGGCCGCAACACGCTGGTGCTCGGCGTTGCCGGATCGATCGAGCCGGCTGTCTACAACCTCGAAGAGCTGGCGCTCACCGGCGGCAGTTCGTTGCACCTCGCGGGCCCCGTCACGCTGCGGGTCAGGAAAGCGGTCACGCTCGTCGGTTCGACGGTCGGCGCGGCCGACGACCCGAAGCGCCTTCGCCTGGAGGTCGCTCACGGCCGTCCGGCCGACGCGGTGAAGGTCGGCGGCACCGGCGTGCTCTACGGAATCGTGCGCGCGCCGCGCGGAACGATCACCATCTACGGGAGCGGCCGTCTGCGTGGCACCGTGGCCTGCGACGTCCTCCATGTGGACGGCAATGGCGTCCTGCAGATCACGGAAAACGACATTCCGCCGCCGCCCGTCAATCGTCCCCCCACGGCGAATGCCGGCCCCGATCACACCATCACCCTTCCGATCGACACCGTGGCACTCGACGGCACCGCCAGCGACGATGGCCTGCCCACCGGCAGCACCCTCGCCATCACGTGGACCGTCGTCAGCGGTCCCGGCCCGGTGACGTTCGCCGAGGCGAGCCAGGCCGCGACCTCCGCCACCTTCCCGGTCGCCGGAGACTACGTCCTGAAGCTGACCGCCTCGGACGGGCAGTTGATCAGCAGCGACACGGTCAGCGTCACGGTCGTCCCCCGCAACCAGCCGCCGGTGGTCGACGCCGGCGAGCAGCAGATCATTGAACTGCCCGCCTCCGCGGAGCTGCGCGGCACGGTGACCGACGATGCCCTCCCGCGCGGTGCCGTGTTGACGGTGACGTGGAGCGCGACCGGCCCCGGCGACGTCACCTTCGCCGACGCGCATGCGGCGGCGACGACCGCCTCCTTCAGCGTGCCGGGCGTCTACACCCTGCGGCTCAGCGCCAACGATACGGAGTTCACTGTCTCGGACGACGTGACCGTCACGGTGTTGAAGAACGTCGCGCCCACCGTCGATGCGGGCCTCGATGGCACGATCACGCTTCCGGTCGACACGCTGGCGCTCGAGGGCACCGCGACCGACGACGGCCTGCCGTCCGGCAGCACCCTCGCCGTCTCATGGACGAAGGTCAGCGGCCCCGGCGCCGTCGCCTTCGGCGAGGCCTCGAGCGCGGCCACCTCCGTCACCTTCACGGTCGATGGCGAATACGTCCTGCAGCTCACGGCGTCGGATGGCGCGTTGAGCGCCAGCGACACCGTCACCATCACCGTCATCCCGCGCAACGAGCCGCCCGTCGTCGAGGCCGGCCAGGCGCAGACCATCGAGTTGCCGTCGGTGGCCGAACTGCGCGCCACCGTGACCGACGATGGTCTGCCGCGCGGCAGCACCCTGACCGTGACCTGGATCGCGTCCGGCCCCGGCCCGGTGACGTTCGCCAACCCGAACGCGCCGGTGACGACCGCTTCGTTCACCGCTCCCGGCGTCTACACGCTGCGTCTGAGCGCCAACGACACGGAGCTCACCGTCTCCGACGAAGTGGTCATCACGGTTCTGAAGAATGATCCGCCGGTCGTCAACGCCGGTCCGGACAAGCAGGTCGTGCTGCCGAACACAGTCAAGCTGACCGGCACCGCCAGCGATGACGGCATGCCGAGCGGCAGCACGCTGGAAGTCTTCTGGACCCAGATCAGCGGTCCCGTGCCGGTCATCTTCCACGATGCATTTGCGGTGACGACTTCCGTCACCTTCGCCCTGCCCGGCACGTACGTGCTCCGGCTGACGGCCTCGGACTCGCAACTGAGCGCCACCGACGAAGTCACGATCGTCGTCAGTCCGCAGCCCTTCACGTCGCGCACCTACACGCTCGACGCCGACTTCAACGAGGGCAGCCTCGTCAACATCGCGCGCAACATCCCGCACCAGTTGCAGCTCGACGGCACGTCGCAGACCCTGAACTTCATCTGGGTGGCCGCCTCGAGCAAGGGGACGGTCGTCAAGATCAACACCGAGACGGGCGCCGTCCTCGGCGAGTACTTCACCTCCCCCGCTGGCCAGCCCAGAGACCCGTCGCGCACGACCGTCGATAACAACGGCAACGTCTGGGCCGGCAACCGCGCCGGCAACAGCGTCATCCACATTGGCCTCGTCGAGAACGGCCAGTGCGTCGACCGCAACAACAACGGTCTGATCGAGACTTCGACCGGCTACGGAGACATCAAGCCGTGGCCGAACACCAACAACGCCAACACCAACGGCGGCGTCACGCTGGCGCAGGACGAGTGCATCCTCCACTACACGAAGGTCAACTCGTCCGTCATCCGCCACGTCTCGGTCACCAAGGACAACGACGTCTGGGTCAGCGGCACGACCGGGCGGCGCTTCGACCTGATCGACGGCAAGACCGGGGCGATCAAGCGCGCGGAGCCGTCGGTTGGCTACGGCGGCTACGGCGGACTGACCGACAAGAACGGCGTCATCTGGTCGGCCAACCCGCTGCTCAGGTGGGACACCGCCAAGCCTCTCACGGGGCCGAGCGGCGGCAACTGGACCGGCTATAGCCACAACAGCTATGGCCTCTGTATCGACAGCCAGGGCAACGTCTGGAACGTCGCGAACGGGACCAATCGGGTCTACAAGTTCGCGCCCGACGGTACGCTGCTCGGCAGCTTCACGCACGGCACCAACGCGGCCCAGGGTTGCGTCGTCGACAAGAACGACCACGTCTGGATCGCGCAGTCCTACCTGAACAGCACGGTCGCCCACCTGAAGAACGATGGCTCATTCGTCGGGAGAGTCGTCGTCGGTAAGCCGACCGGCGTCGCGGTGGACGCCAAGGGGAAGATCTGGGCGACGAACTATGACCTCGGCACCGTCGCCCGCATCGACCCGAACGCCGGCCCACTCGGCCCCGACGGAGTGACGCGCGTCGGCGCGGTCGACTTCACTACGCAGAATCTGGGCGGCACCCTCTACAACTACAGCGACATGACCGGCAGCACGCTCCTCGGCGCGCCGGATGCCGGCACCTGGTCGACCGTCTTCGACACGAAGCTCTCGGGAGCGGCGTGGGGGAGCATCGGCTGGACGGCGCAGGTCTGCGGTGACGCACAACTGACCGTATCGGTGGCCAGCAGCGAGAACGGCACGACCTTCGGGGCCGCTGTCCCCGCGACAAACGGGTCCAGCCTGACCGTCGCCAATGGCCGCTATCTCAAGGTCACGGTCAACTTCAAGCGCGCTTCCAGCGGTGAGAGCCCGGTCCTCTACGACCTCAGCGTCGGGACGAACGGCTACGCGCTGCCCGCCGCCATCAACAGTGCGCCGACCGCCTTGGCCGGCGCCGATCTGAGCATGACCCTGCCCGACGCGTTCAAGCTCGGAGGGTCGGCCTGCGACGACGGGTTCCCGCGCGGCAATACCCTCGCCGTCTCGTGGACCAAGGTGAGCGGGCCCGGCACGGCCATCTTCACCAATCCGGGCTCGACGACGCCCAACGTCACCTTCACGCTTCCCGGCGACTACGTCCTGCGCCTCACGGTCAGCGATGGCGAGTACTCCGCCAGCGACGAGGTGAGCGTCACAGCGCTCCCGGCCAATGCGGCGCCCGTCGTCAACGCCGGGCCGAATCAGACCGTTACGCTGCCGAACTCCGGCACCCTCAACGGGACGGTGAGCGACGATGGGCTGCCCACCGGCGCCACCGTTTCGACCTTCTGGAGCCAGGTGAGCGGCCCCGGCACGGTGACGTTCAACTACCCCGGATCGCCGGTTACGACCGCGATCTTCCCAGTGACCGGAACCTACACGTTGCGTCTCGCCGGCTACGACTCACATCGCAGCGCGACCGACGACGTGGTCATCACCGTCAACCCGTCGCCCGCCCTGACCGGCGCAACCCTCGCTCTCGTCGCGGGCAACGCCGGGCCTTACGTCACCGGCACGGCGCAGCCGCTCCACGCCACGCTCAAGAGCTCGACCGGGACCCCGCTCGCCAACTATGGCGTCGAGTTCACGGTCGCAGGAGCGAACCCCACGGGCGGCAGTGCCGTGACCAATGCCTCCGGCGTCGCTACATTTATCCACTCCGGCACGAACCTCGGCACGGACACCGTCACTGCGTTGGTGCGGCACACCTCCACCGCGAACATCAACTCGCCCGCCGTGGCGATGACGTGGGCGCAGGCGGCGGTTCCAGCCGTGCAGGGTTGGATCGGTGCGCCGGTCAATGGCAGCACCGCCACGGGGATCGTCCCCATCACCGCGGCTGTGACGCTCAACCAGGGCTCGATCGAATACTGGCCGGCCACAAACCCGTCTGCCGTCACCGTTCTCGCGACGAACGCGCAGGGCGGCCCAGGCGCGACCCTGGCCACGCTCGACACGACGCTCCTCGCCAACGGCAGCTACGTCATCCGCCTGACCGCCACCGACGCGAACGGTCAGTCGCTCGTCAGCCAGGTGGTCCTCACGGTGGCCGGGGAGAACAAGCCCGGACGGGTCACCCTCTCCTACACCGACCTGACGGTGCCGGCGGCAGGCATTCCGATCACCATCAAGAGGCGCTACGACAGCCTGGAGCGCAACCAGGTCGGCGACTTCGGTCACGGCTGGTCGCTGGAGATGGCGGGGCCGCGCCTCGAGGTCAGCCCCACCCATGCCGTGACCATCACCGAGCCGGGAACCGGCCGGCGCGTCACGTTCCAGTTCACGCCCAAGGCGTTCGGCTTCCCTTTCAGCTTCCTCTACCAGCCGGGTTACACGGCGGAGCAGGGCGTCTACGGGAAGCTCGCTTCCGACGGCTGCGGCACGCTCATCCGGACGAGCAGCGGGGTGGCCTGCTACCTCTCATCCGATCCGACCTATCGCCCGAACGTGTACAGCTACACCGACCCCTACGGCCGCGTCTACACGATGACCGCCACCGGCAAGATGCAGTCGATCCAGGATCTCAACGGCAACGTCCTGACCTTCAGCGCGAACGGCATCACCAGCAGCGCCGGAAACCTCAACGTCCCGTTCATGCGCGACGCGCAGGGCCGGATCACGCGGATCACCGACCCGGCGGGCAAGTCGTTCGTCTACAGCTACGACGCGGCGGGCGATCTCTCCACCGTCGAGCTGCCGGGCGTGTCCACGCCCTTCAGCTACACCTACGAGCCGGGGCACTACTTCAGCAGCTCCACCGACCCGCGCGGCAACACGCAGGCGTCGTCCACCTACCATCCCGATGGGCGCCTCGCCTCGTTCACCGACGCCGTGGGCAACACCACCACGCACACGTACGACCTGGCGGCAAACAGGAACATCGTCACCTATCCGGACGGCGGCGTCGCCACCTCCACGTATTCGGCGAACGGTCTGCTGCTGAGCGAGACCAATCCGCTCGGCCACACGACCACCTACACCTACGACGCCAACCGCAACAAGCTGACCGAGACCAACGCGCTCGGGCAGACCACCACCCACACGTACGACAGCCGGGGGAACCGGACCTCGACCACCGACCCGGCCGGCAGGGTGCAGCGCTGGACGTACAACCAGTACGGCGCGGTCGTCACCTTCACCGACCCGTTGAACAGGGTCCAGACCACGAAGTTCGATGCCTCCTTCAACCCGGTCGGTCTCGAGGACAGCCTCGGCACCCGCGTCACCTACACCATGGATGGCCGCGGGAACCTGCTGACCGAGACCGACGGCAACGGCAAGACGAAGCGGTTCACCTATGACGTCTACGGTCATCTGCTGACCCGGACCGACGCCCTCGGCCGCACCACCACCTTCACCTACGACGATATGGGCCGCGTCCTCACGATGACCGACCCGCGCGGCGGCGTCACGCGGTCCACCTACGACGCGCTCGGCAACGTGCTCACGGTGACCGATCCCCTCGGCGGCGTGACGAAGTACGAGTACGACGGCAACGGCAACAAGACCGCCCAGGTCGACGCGGCCGGAAGGCGCACCACCTACGACTACGACGCCGCGGACCGGCTGACGAAGGTGACGAATCCCGACTCCACCACGCTCACCTTCACCTACGACTTCCGCGGGCAGCGGCTCACGGAGACCGATCAGGATGGACACACCACTTCGTACGCCTACGACGAGGCCGGACGGCGGGTGAAGGTCGTCAATCCCGACGGCACCGAGACCACCTACGAATACGACGCGCTCGGCCGCGTGATCTCGCAGACCAACGAGCTGAATCAAACGACCCGGTACGAATACGACCCGAACTGCGGCTGCAGCGAGCGGATGACCAAAGCGATCGACGCGATGGGTGGGGTCACGACCCACGGCTTCGACGCCCTCGGCCACGTCATTTCGCAGACGGACGCCAACCAGCGGGAGACGCGCTTCGCCTACGACGCGCGCGACCTGCTCACCCAGACCACCTACGCGGATGGGACGACGACGAAGCAGACGTACGACGGGGCGGGCCGGAAGCTGACGGAGGTCGACCAGGCCGGCAAGGTCACGCGCTTCGCCTACGACGAGGTCGGCAATGTCGTGTCGGTGACGGACGCGCTGAACCAGACCACGGTCCACACCTACGACGCGCTCGGCAACCGGCTCTCCACCACGGACGCTCTCGGTCGTACCACGGGCTGGGAGTACGACGCGCTGAATCGTGTGATCCGGCGCGTCCTGCCGCTCGGGATGGCCGAGCTGTACACCTATGACCAGGTCGGCAACCGCGTCTCGCGGACCGACTTCCGCGGTAAGCAGACCACGTACGAATACGACTCGATGAACCGGCTCCTCCGAAAGACGCCGGACGCGACCCTCGGCGAGCCCTCCGTCGTCGTCACCTACGATCGCGCGGGCCTGCGGGCCAGCATGACCGACGCGAGCGGCACAACCTCCTATACGTACGACGCCCGCCACCGGCCGCTGACGAAACAGACGCCGCAGGGCACGCTCACGTACACGTACGACGCGGCCGGCCATGTCGCCACGGCGCGCTCTTCGAACACGAACGGCTTCGCTGTGACGTACGGCTACGATGCGGCCGAGCGCCTGGAGTCGGTGGTGGACCACGCCGGCGGCACGACCACCTACAGCCACGACGCCATGGGCAACACTCTCGGCGTGACGTTGCCCAACGGCGTGCAGACGGCCTGGACGTACGACAGCGTCGATCGTCCGACGCAGGTCACCCACAGTCGCGGGGCGACTCTGGCGAGCTACACACAGACGCTCGGCCCCACCGGCCGCCGGCTCACGGTGACCGAGGGCAATGGACGGAACGTCGGCTACAGCTACGATGCGCTTTACCGTCTGACCGGTGAGACGGTGGCCGGCGATCCGACGGCCGCGGCGAATGGGTCGGTCGCGTACACGTATGACGCGGTGGCCAACCGGCTCTCCCGTACTTCGACGCTGGCGGCGGTGCCCAGTTCCATCTCCGCGTATGACGCGAACGACCGTCTGACGACCGAGGCTTACGACGCGAACGGCAATACCCGCGCGGCCAACGGCAGCACATACACATACGACTTCGAAGACCGCATCACGAGCGTGAACGGCGGCGCGATCCGGATCGTCTACGACGGCGACGGCAACCGCGTCGCGAAGACGGCCGGCGGGGTCACGACCCGCTACCTCGTCGACGACCTCAGTCCGACCGGCTACTCACAGGTGGTCGAGGAGCTGGCCGGCGGCAGCGTGCAGCGTGTCTACACCTACGGCGCGCGCCCGATCAGCCAGCGCCTGCAGCGGAACGGCAACTGGCAGGTCAGCTTCTTCGGGGCTGACGCGTACGGCAGCGTGCGATTCCTGACCGACGCCGCCGGCGCCGTCACCGACACCTACGCCTACGACGCCTTCGGCATCCTGACCTCGTCCACCGGCACTACGCCCAACAATTACCTGTTCAACGGGCAGGAGTACGACTGGAATCTCGCCGTCTACTTCAAGCGGGCCCGCTACTACAGCCAGGTCCGCGGCCGGTTCATGACCATGGACCCGGTGGCGGGGCGCTCCCGCGAGCCGCTGACGCTGCACCGCTACCTCTTCGCGCACGCCGACCCGGTGAACCTGATCGATCCGTGGGGCACCACGGCCATCGAGTACTCCATGACCACCAGCCGGATGGCCGCCGCGCAGGCCACGGCGATGCGGTGTCTCAGCAACATCGGTGTGAGCCTGCTCACCGAAGCGGCCACCGAGTTCCTCGTCATCTATGCCATTGGCCAGGTCGGCGGCGCCGATCCGTACGTCGGCAGGACCGGCCAGAGGGTGAGCAGCCCGCCCGACGTGGACGACTGGTCGGAGGTTCGCTTCCGGGAGCACCGCCGCAGCTCGCGTTTCGCTGGAGGGCTGGAGCCGATCTCCGAGTTCAACGTCAGGATCCCGAAAGGGTGGGCGCCGGACAAAAAGCGCAAGCTGATCCAGCTGATCGAACAATTGGCCATCAACGCGGTCGGGGGAGAAGGCAGCGACGTCAAGCTCGAGATGCTCAACAAGACCAGTGCGATGAATGAAACCGACTTCAAGAAGTACCGGAAGATCTTCTGCGGTGGGAAGTAGGTCCGTGATCGACCAGGCAGATCCGGCCGAGTGGAGCATGGTGACGGCACGGAAACCGGAGACGGGGCAAGTCGCCGTCTTCCGGGTCCGGTTCGCCAAACCCGCCCGGCCGGATCTCCCTTCGCTGGTCTGGGCCATCGTCATCGAGTGGCCCTACGACGGCGATCAGATGCCGCCCGCGGAGGTCAACGCGGCACAGCAGAGATTCGAGCAAGCCGCCGATCCGCTGGCTTCGTCCACCCACTCCGAACTCGTGCACGTCAGCACCGGCATGGGCATGAAGGAGTGGATCTTCTACGCGCGGACCCGGGAGCAGTTCATGAAAGAGCTCAATGAGCTGCTCTCGGGGCACCCCCGCTATCCGCTCGACATCGAATTCCTCGAAGACCCGGCCTGGCAGGTGTGGGAGGACGCGGTGAAGGACCTGCGCCGACGCTGAGCGCGCCGCCATGTCACGTTAGGGACAGACCTTCAGGTCTCGCTTGGCACTGACTCGTGTGGTGTGGGCGTCCCGCCGCGCTACCGGTGCGTTGCCTGTGCTGCCGCGAGCTCGTCGAGTTGCTCCAGAAGCGATCGCACTAGGGCGCCGACGCTCTTTTCATCGGCCGCGCCCTTCCACTCGACCGTTACCAGCGCACCACGTTTCAGCAGATAGATCTTCGAATCACTTTGATAAGCCTGCGGAGCCAGGTCAGGGCGACTCCGCACCGCCGACAGCCGCCGCTTGAGACCGTGGAACGTCTGCACCGCGTGCTTCGTGTGCACGACGACGGAAATGAACGAATCTCCCGATCCGGCACTCCAGCGGCACGCCGAGCCCCACGTCTGTGTCAGCACACCCTTCGATACCGTCACCGCGTCGCTTCGCAGGACTCGCCTGACGTGATCCTCCTGAAGCAATGCACAAGCGTCGACGGAACCCTCCAGCAGGTTTCCTTCCCGCGCAGCTCCGCCGGCCTGGAAGGCCAACAGCACGAGCAAAGCAAACAACGATACCGACAGTCGGGGTCGCACTCATCGCAGTATAGGGGGAGCCTCGCCGCTCCGGCGGCCGAGCCGCATGTGGCGGGCTGATGATGGAGTGGATCGCGCGCAAACCGTGACCGATCCGTCGCCGGCGGGGGCGTTGAGAGCGACGCGCAGCTGAGACATCATCCGCGCGCATGAGTACTTTCCACAGGCTGCTCGGGGTCGCGCTGCTGGTCGTGACCGCCAACAACTTCGTCTGGTTCGCACTCACGTTCTGGGCGTATCTCTCCACCCGTTCCGTCGTCTCCACCTCCACGCTGGCGGGCGTTTATCTGGTCATGACCATCGTCTCGGGGGTGTGGTTCGGCTCCCTGGTGGACCACCACAAGAAGAAACACGCGATGCTCGGGTCGTCGATCGCCACCCTGTTCCTGTTCTCCCTCGGACTCGCGCTGCTGCAGGTGACTCCGGCCAGCGCGTTCACGTCGGTCGGCAGTGCCCGGCTCTGGCTGTTCGCGGTCGTCCTGCTCGGCGGCACGATCGCCGGCAGCATCTACAACATCGCCGTCCCGACGCTGGTGGCCTTCCTCGTGCCGGCCGACCGCCGCGACCGCGCGAACGGTCTCTTCGGCACGGTCATCGGGATCGCCTTCGCCATCACCTCCGTGGCCAGCGGCGTGACCCTGGCGTTCGGCGGCATGAAGCTGGTGCTGCTGATCGCCATCGCGGCGACGGTCATCGCCATCGTCCTGCTGTCGCTGATTCCGGTGGCCGAGGAGACGCCGGCGCAGTCGGCGGAGACGGGGCGGAAAGAGATCGACCTGCGCGGGACCATCAAGGCGGTGCGCGACATCCCCGGCCTCTTCGCGCTGATCTTCTTCACCACGTTCAACAACTTTCTCGGCGGCGTTTTCTTCGCCCTGATGGATGCGTACGGCCTCTCCATGGTGTCGGTGCAGGTGTGGGGATTTCTCTGGGGCATTCTCAGTTTCGGCATGATCCTCGGCGGACTGTTCATCCACCGGCGGGGACTGGGAGCGAACCCGCTGCGGGCGCTCTTCCGCGTCAATACCATCGTCTGGACGATCTGCATCTTCTTCACCATTCAGCCGTCGATCGTGCTGCTGATGGTGGGGGTCTTCTTCTGGATGTTCCTCTTTCCGTTCATCGAGGCGATCGAGCAGACCATCTTTCAGAAGGTCGTCCCACCGGAGCGCCTCGGCCGGGTGTTCGGCTTCGCGCACAGCGTCGAACAGTCGGCGTCGCCGATCACCGCCTTCCTCATCGGGCCCCTCGCGCAGTTCGTGTTCATCCCCTTCATGACCACCGGCCGCGGCGTGGAGCTGATCGGCGGCTGGTTCGGCACGGGCACCGGCCGCGGCATCGCGCTGGTCTTCATCGCTGCCGGGATGGTGGGGTTGACCGTGACGACGCTGGCCAGGTACTCGAAGGCGTACCAGCTGCTCTCGCGGCAATACGCGTCCGCTCCGAGTCATGGGCCGGCCGATGCGGCACTTTCGACGTCGGTCGAGTGAGCGCCGCGGGCAAGGGGACGCGGGGTGGTTTCGCCACCTCCCGCGTCCCGCATGGTTCCGGTCCGTACGGCCTAAGCAGAACGCACGCACTGCGCCCACGGATGAGGGGAACGACGGGAGGCCTCCGGCGGCCGGGCCGCGGGCCCGGACCCGTTGGTTGGCCTAGGAGCCTGCGCGGCAGAACAATTGGCAGCGAGAGGCGATAGGTTGGGGAGCGGCCGTCGTCATCCGTGAGTCGACGACGATTTGCGAGCAAGATCATCGTCGAAGGCCGCCGACCGCTGACATAC